>DLGT01000136.1 GCA_002482845.1 Saprospiraceae bacterium UBA7687 | reverse complement strand
TTTACTTATTTGCCTTTGAGTCTTTGTGCATTTATGAGCACTGCTCTGAAGTTATGCTTAATATCCCAATCTTCACACCAGTATTGCCCTTATTCTCCAATGTCATCATTATTCTCTTATTAACTATTGTTATCATTTTATTTCAATGTGGCAATTTCCTTTTAAACTCCATTCCAATCGACAAAAATTTTGTTTTGAAGCCGATAAAACTCTGTATTCCATCCTTTTGCTACATCTTATTATTCAATTACACTATCAAATGCATTTTATCTAAGCTTTTCGTATGAAGTTTTGTTATGGTAGCATTCGATTGCTCTTCTAATACATCTTTTAAAATCTTCTAGATCGTAAGACATAAAATTGAATCCATTACCTTTTTGGGTTTTATAATCAAACTCAAATACTGTATCTTTTAATCCACCTGTCCTAAAAGCAATAACAGGAGTGCCTCCACAGAAAAATTCATGTTGCACAATTCCTCCTGGTTCGAATAAAGATGGCATCAATGCAAAATCACTACCAATATTTGCTAAAACTCCATCAGTAAAAAAGCTGTCTGGGCTTCCCCAAAAACATTTAGGATATCGATGAGTTAGTTGTTTCATTCTATCAGCACAATGTTTTCCATACTATTATTTTGAGTCAGCTCCTCCCCCAACCAAAAACTGGATTTTGAAGTTAAACTAATAAAGAAGTTGTTCAACAGCATCAACAATCAAGTGAACTCCTTTTTGCTTCGTGATTCTACCAATGAATGCAAGAATTGGGATATCATTATTAAAATCACTCATACCAAAATATTTTTCTTGTAATATTTTTTTTGATTCAAGATGAGTTCCAGGAGTTTTAGATTGAATAAAACTTACTCTTTAATCTTTTCTAACTCCATTAGGGAATGCAAAAGGATTAGGGTGTTTCCATAGAATGCTGGCAAGAGGAGAATCTTTGAGCAAATCAAATTTATAAGAATTTGATACAGTGCCCCAATTATCACAAGTTTCTAATGCACATTTTGATGGATTAATAATGAGTTTATTATTACGATACTCAATGTACCATTCTTGAGGCAATTGAATCAACCAGTTTAAGTCACCTTCTTCAAACTTTGGGTAAAGTCTACCTTCATAAAGGGGATCTAGATTATGGACAATATGCATAAATTTTGTCCCATCAAATACTCCTGAGTACTTTCCAACTTTAACATATGCACTTACAAATCCACACATCCAATCGTTGGTCACAATAATGGAAGGGAAAATTTTGAGCTGACAACATGATTCTAGACAAGCTAGAGCAAAGAATATCAATTGTTTTGATACATACATTGCACCCTCGCCATCATATGGTTTCGAAAACAATTGGGGATGATGAAACCATATATAATTTACTCCTTGGTGTTTTCCTGTGTGGATTCCGAATTATTCGCAAATATGTGCTGCCCATACTTTTACATTTCGGTCATATTTAAACCCGTCCTTAAGGAGATAATTTGTTTATTTTTTTTTGTTGTATTCATAATATGGTGTGATTATGTAAACATCTTCACCTAATTTGGCCAGCTATTTAGAAAGTTAATCAACCATAACTCCAAGCCCACCTACAGAGCTCCATCCACCGATTTCTGGAGTGACGAAAGCAATAGGACCAAGACTGTTACCTTCAATCAATGAATTAATAGATTATTTTAAAGATGCATTGAGCTGTGGGTATTTCTAGATGATCTTAAAAACTCCAAAAAGCTTAGAAAGCTTAACTCTGTTTAACCAGAACTCATGAGTTTTTGAAATTACAAGACTAAAGTTGAGATTGTTTGGCTGGATAAATTTTTGATATAAAAATTATAGTTTTGTAACAAAAGATTTGAGACTCCGTGTTGTGTCAAGCACATTGGAAAGTTCGTTAGTAAATATTGATGAATATATCCATTTTGGGGGCTGTGAGTGTATCTGCTTCGCCATTCTTTTTATTGAATTTTGATAAACTTCCTCTTTGGTTGCTTTATAATTGACTTAAATTTTCCAAATAATACTTTGATAAGCTTAAATAGAAGTCTAAATTCTTGAAGAAATAAGTTCAGAAACTGTAAATAGGTTCCCATCAACAGAAGATTTCCCCATAATTTATGTAATTCGAATTATAAGATTTGATCTAAATGGTTTACTGAAAATATGCTTCAAGTTTGTAAAATTGTAATGCATGTCAACTTTAGTCGAGTTAAAATTTATGCTTATTACTAAAATCTAAGAGCTGTTGTATTTAGCAAAAGAAAGGACATTTTTATGAACACCATATTTATGCTCAGCATTTAAAGCTATCATACTACCAGTTGTCAACAGAGGGATTTCAGCTCTTAGTTTTCTTCTATGTTTGTAATGTTGATAAATCTAGGCCAAATCAAAGCCAAACTATGGGCCAACTTCTTTCCGAAATGCTTCTTCTAAATATTTAATTTGAGAAGGGTCTTTAATTGTTGCATTGACACTTGAAATAATTTTTTATTGTGAAGTGTTATGGTTCTAATGAAAGAAACTAGAGTTTACTTTTTTAAGATGCCCAGTATTTGTTGAGGTTTTGGAGTTATTTTGTGCCCCATCGAAGAAAATACTCGTTGTTTTAGTCCTATATGCTTTTCCATCATGTTCACCAATGAATGTCATTGGTATTTAAGGCAAGAAAAAGATTAAGTCGATAAAAGCCCAAGTAGCTTTTCGAAAAATGAATGCTGGATAAGGCCATGCGTGACTTGAAGTAGATTGGATAAAAATAGCTTTCTCAGGCAAATATTTATGAATTTACTCATACCACTTTTTGAGAGCAATGACATTTTTTGGTTCTATCTTACCAACAGTTCCATTTTCATGAAGGGCTGTTCCTAAAATTTGTGCAACAGCTTTGGTCATTTTATAGAATCTAGGAATTAAACCTGAATGGATTGCCATTATAGCTTTTTAATCACTATCATTAATCTCGAAATTTTCGCATACAAAAAGAAGACCATCAAATTTATCCCATAAATGCTTCACAATTTTTATGTAGAAAGGGTTTGGGTACTTCAAAGAATTTTTAGTAGACCAATACCCGCATGGTCTATTTTTAGTGATTATTTTGCCTTCAAATATATCACTATCTTTATAACAGTTTACACCATTTTCATCTTTTCTGGTCATTTCCTATCTGTCAATTTCATAGACCTGTGGCCATGAAATCCCATTATCTAGATAAATTCCATTAAGTCCATACTTTTGAATAACTTACTAAGCTTCTGCTACTAAGAGATCCCATGAATCAAGCTGTCTGTAATTCAGAAGCATTGTATCATCATAATTAATTGATCTTCCTTGGCATCCATAGAATGGCAGTTTTTTACCTGAGTCATCCAAGTAATGAAGTACTAAAGGTTCATAAATTTTGTTATATCGACTTGAGCTTACTCTCGCAGTGCAATCTGTTATGATCTTCATCCCAACTTCGTGTGATTTCTTCATCAGCTCAACAAAACTATTGTGGCCTCCAAGCATTGTACAAGGAGTTGTTCTTGATGTAAGAGCCATTGGAGAAGCCTGGGGTCTTTTAAAACCACTAGAAAATTTTCCAACATCTCTTTCAAAAACACCCATTAAATAAGAACAATTAATGCCATATTCTGCATATCTTGCAATATCTTTGGCTGCATCTGAGAAATGTGGAACTCGATTTGATCCTTCCATACTTGAAAGTGAATCCATATAAATTTAATGGATTTGGAGACTTCTAGTTTTTTCAGGATGGACAATAAATCTTCCTTGAATTGGACGCACTGAATAAATGTTATTCAAGTTGGAAGAGTCCTACATCTTGCTTGATCTTTTCTCATTTGAAAGATTAACTATTTTGTTGACTTCTTTAGAACCATCAAAGCTGATTTAAAAGAGTTTCCAATCATAAAATCCACAGGTCTTGAAGTTATTGAAATTAGCTTTAATCCACAAATAGGTATCATCGTCATTTGTGTATTCTTTAATTTTAAGGTGATGCCAAGAAAATACTTCTTTCCTAAAAAGTTTATCCATGCATGGAGTTTTCAAGCATAAAAGCAAGTTTCTTCTATTTTGTTCTCTGTTTTCAATTAGATAATCAATCTCAAATTTTTAGCCCACTTGGCAAATAACAGGCTTAAAAGGAGCATAAAGTTGCCAATCAACGTTATCATAAAATATATTTAACAGAACTGTTGATTCCTCAGCTATTTTATCATCCCATCCTAGAAGACCAACAAGAAGTTTTTCAATTTGTTGGTTTCTTTGTCCAGAAAGAAGTTTAGTTTTGACATCGTCCAAGGAAAATGTTCCTCCAATGATTTTATTTATTTGTTGATCATACCACTCCTAATAATTAATATCTGATGACTGATCTTCAATAAATTAAGTGAACTGTTCTGCATATTTTAAAGAAATATCGATTGCTTGGTTACAGAATGCAAAATAATGAACAAGGGGTATAAAGTTTAGCTTATGTGCCACAAATGCAGAAAAGTGCAAATCACATTCTCCGTAACCTTATAATGACTTTTCAACATATCTTTTGGAAATAGTCAATTTTTAGTTGTTTGATGTTGCAATGTTATTATCTTTTACAATTTCAATTTTGTAATTGGATTAGTCAATGTTGCATTCTGTATCTTTTTCTTTGCCATCAATCACTTTCAAATGAGCCTCTAAACAATGTGCATTTACACTATTAATTTGTTCAATAATTTTGCTGATGGGGGTAATTTTTTCTCTGTGAGAGCCAAGTGATGCAAAATCTTTAAGATTTTATATTAAAGAGAAGATCAAATGCAAGTAAAGAACATAAATTCTATAGCTTACATCAATAAAATTCTTTTCCAAAAGAGCATCGACAATGGAACTAATTTATTTAATATACTTTTAGTGCAGCTATTTTTCTTCTTTGAGCTGAGGGTTTCTGAAAAGATTTATAAGCCGAATACTGATGGGAAAAGCAGTTTCTGCAGCATGATACTATTTTTGGTTGGATTTAAATTCTTTTGATAGCTTTTGACTCTGTAACTACGTTTGTTTTTAGGCTTGAGCTATGTTGTGGTTAAAATTTTAATTTTCATCGATAGCACTAGTCAGGCTCATGTTGAAATCGCTAAGATCACTATAAGATCGCTCCATATGGTTTTGATATTCAATTTCTTCCTTTTTGGACATCCAACAATAGTGAAATGTATATCCAAGGATAATAATAATGTTTATCTCATCATAAAATTAACTCAAGGTCATAAATAAAAATAGCCTTTTTAAATTTTCAACCTTTCTTTTATCAACCCACTCTCATTCTACCTTTTAATAATTACTCATCTTTGCCAAATGTTCAAACAAAAAGTGCTTCACCAGATTACTAACTTTAAAGGAAATTAATGCCTTTTTGAAAACTTCCACACCTGGCATAAAAATCTATCTCACATTCTTCCAATAACAAAACAACAAATTATTTACCCCACTTCAGTATATTTACTTAAGAATCATTGCTCTTAATATAAATTATAAAAGAATGCAAGGACCTCCTAAAAAATAGAAAAAAATAGTCCCAGTTTTAACACACTTTTCAGCAATTCGGAGATAACAAAAAGCTAGTTTGTCTGTTTCCACATCGAGAAATAAAGGGATTGCTCGCAAAAATTAATAAGTTAGAAAGTCAAGAGATGAATAAATCAAGCAGCTTATTCAACGAGGTGATAAAAATGTGAAATTTTTTGCTAGTAACTACGGTTTAGATCAAGCCTGCATTTCAATAGAAGCCCATGATTTTGATAGTAAGCAAAAAGATAATCTCACCAAAAAAGATCAGCTGAAGTATGAGCCAAAGACCTCATCAGGAAAGCACAGATTATTCAGAAAGATGACTCGTTCCCCACAAAAAAGTGCGAGCTGCGATTCCATAAAGTCTACAAAATAGATAACTCCAAAAAAAGGACTGAGGTTTAATTTTAAAAGTCATAATAAAATTTCTTAATCTCAATAGACAACAAATGACACCCAATCAAACTCAAAAACCATAAGAATGCTTTAAAAATAAAGCGAAT
>DLGT01000134.1:3781-3954 GCA_002482845.1 Saprospiraceae bacterium UBA7687 | reverse complement strand
CCCAACAGCTCTTTCTGCCAGTCAGTGTATCTGTTCTGATCCCAAGTGCCGTTAATGTCATATGCTGTGGCTGGATAGGAGGTAATCCCATCATTGGTAAAAGCCTGTCTTCTCATTTCAAGATATTCGGATGTATTCATAAGAGGCACCATTGCAGTTATCCATCCCGCACC
>DLGT01000134.1:0-3749 GCA_002482845.1 Saprospiraceae bacterium UBA7687 | reverse complement strand
CCGGTGGAGGCGTTAAGCGTAAAGCTGGTTTTTCCCGCTTTTCCTTTTTTGGTTGTGATTAAGACCACTCCGTTTGCTCCACGAGATCCATAAATGGAGGTGGCATCCGCATCTTTTAGCACCTCTATGCTTTCAATGTCATTGGGATTGATGCTGTTCAGAGGCCCTGTCGTGGTTGGAACCCCAGAATTAGTATTGCTGTATCCTATTGCGTCTGAAGAATAAGGGACGCCGTCGATAATATACAAAGGCTGGTTTCCATCTTCGCGGAGACTGTTCATTCCCCTGATTTTAATCTGAAACCCTGTGCCCGGAGTTCCTGTATCCTGTATTATATCGACCCCCGCCATGCGTCCCTGCATTGTAGCCAGTACATTGGATACGGGCTGTTTTTCAATGTCTTTTGATGTGATTTTGGCAATGCTTCCCGTACGTTCACTTTCAGTGACTGAATAATAGCCTGCATTGACACGCACTTCTTGAAGCGTTGTAGTATCGTACTGTAGGGTAATATCTATTTTAGAACGTCCTGCAATAGGAATTATCGCGCTCTTGAAACCGATAAAAGAAGCCACAAGTGTATCGCTAGCAGATGCAGCAATAATGTATTGACCGTTGTAGTCTGTGATTGTCGCGGTTTTTGATTTGCCTTTTATGGCAATGGTTACACCGGGCAGGGGAGAACTGCCATCTGATACAGTACCCTGAATCTGATGCTGTTGAAAATTGGATTTGAATTGCCGTTTGTGATTTCCAGCAATTAAAGAGGAGAAAGACAGCAGAAAGCCTGCAAAGAATAGGCAATAAAGAGCTTTCCCATCCTTGTAAAATGAAAAATAATTCATAATATTGGGATTGGTTAGTTAAATGGATGTTTGATTAGCTAAGGTCCTCTATATTAGTTTGGCGACAGATAGAGGGCCATTTTTTTATATTAACATGTTTGCTTAATAGCTATAAATGATTTGTTTATTACACAGGCAAAATGATTTTAAAGTTAGCAAGTTGCAAGACTATAAAATATATGAAATTATTGCTAAGAATTTATCAATGAGTTTTTTGCATAAAAAAGGCGTGGAACTCAGCTTATTGACTTGAGGTACTGGAATACCGTGGAACAATAAGTGAGCCCACGCCGATGGCGTGAGCATCTTACTTATCCTCCCGTTCCTTATAAATTTCCAGTTTTCAAGTCGAGATTCTAAGCGAATGCTTCAAATATTTTTTTGTGAAGTATCGCAAATATATGATAATAATAAACAAATATAATAATAAATTTTAATGTGGCAATATATTACCACTTTTTTAATGTTGATTTTGAACAAATTGCAAAAAAAAGATGATTACAGAAGAAGATAAAATAGTTTTTTTGCAAAAATTTGGAAAACAATTGACTGAAATACGAAAATCTCGAGGATTGAGTTATAGAAAACTAGCTACTCTTTGCGATACAATCGATCATAGTTACATTAGCAAAATAGAAAAAGGAGAAGCAAATGTAACTTTAGAAACTATTTTGGAGCTTTTGATTGCATTAGATGCAGATCCATTAGAGTTATTCAATTTTAAACGTTAAAGTCTTGCTAGGATGCACATAGCTTGTTGTGATTGTCAATTACTTGTAGTTATGAAATAATGAATATCATTAGCTTGTGATTTACTTTGTATACCTTCAAAATTCTAATAACCATTATTGATAAATGATAATTAACAGGATAGATATTAAGAAATTTCGCGGATTTCAGGATGTTTCTTTTCAGCTTGGTACGGCGCTTACAGTTGTAGCAGGGCAAAATGGTACTCAGAAAACAACATTGTTGGGCATGTTGAGCCAACCATTCTCCCTAAGTGATAAAACAAATCCAATGTATGGCGAAAAACCATTAAGTGGGGGTAACTATAGATCGTCTTTTGCTGAAAAATTTAAACTTTCAGAGGTTTTTGATACCGTACGTAATCATGAGTGGACTTTGAATGTAAATGGAGCTGATGCAGATTTTACAGTGGAGAGTATTGCTAGGTCAAGTACAGATGAAAATATTAGATTTTGGCGAAAGGGTACGAGAGCTAAGGGTTCTGGCTATATCCAAATGCCGGTAATTTATCTGAGTTTGTCGCGCCTGTTTCCCATTGGAGAAGATAATGGTATAAATTCTAATGGTGAAATTACTTTAACAAATGCAGAGTTGGATTTTTTTAAAGAATGGCACAATAAAATACTTTTAACACCAGCTAGTGAATTGACAAGTGTGGAATATTTATCGAGTAAACAAAAGAATACCTTGGGTGTTAATACTGCAAGTTATGATTGGAAAATGAATTCTGCTGGTCAAGATAATATTGGAAAAATCTTGTTGTCAATTATTTCTTTTCAACGTCTTAAGAATAAGTATGGAAATAAATATAAGGGAGGAATTTTGGCAATAGATGAACTCGATACGACTCTTTATCCTGCGTCCCAAATAAAGCTTATTGAAGCATTAAGAAAATTTTCGTCACAGTTTAACATACAAATTATATTTACTACACATTCATTAGGAATTTTAGAAAAATGTTGTGAATGGCAGGATGATAAAAAAATATCAATGCAAGTTAAAGTTGTGTATCTTCACAAAATAGATAATGACGTAAAAATATTAGATGGAATTACTTTCGATAGGATAAGAAATAATTTAAATATTGCCATATCAGGCAAGCCTGCTATTTCTAAAGTTCCAGTTTTTACTGAAGATAAAGAATGTGAAATTTTCTTCCGAGCTATCATAAAAAGAAAAAGTTCCCAACTCAAATTTCAGGATTGTACTCTAGGATGTGATAGTTTAATTGAATTGGTGCGCAAAAACATTCCAGGTTTTGGTCATCCGCAATCTCTAGTTGTGCTAGATGGTGATGTCAAAATGGAAAAATCTAAAGTTCAGAGATTAATAAGCTTGAAAAAAAGTTTTGTTGTTTTACCAGGTATTATTTCTCCAGAAAGGCTTCTTGCTGAATATTTATTTAATCTAAGTGAAAAATCATTATTATGGTCAGAGATTGATGAAGATTATAGCAAGCAGTTTGCCTTTAAAGATTATAATATAAAAGAAATTCTAAAAGATAGGGTAAAAGCAAAGGCTTGGTTTAATCAGCAAAAAAAATACTGGGGTCCCCTATGTTCTAAGGTTATTAATCCATGGATAAAAGAAAATCAAGAAGAAGTAGACGCTTTTGTAACTGAATATGAAAAAGTATTAAAAAACTTTTCTAAAGCATAAATCGTATGTCTATAATCTAATTGTCTACTTATAAACAATTTCTTTCTTGTTTTTTCGTGTGATGATTTTAAAATTTATAGGGTTATAATCATCAACAGCCGGCTGGATTAATCCCTTACTAAAAAAGATAATTTCTTTTCCTGACTTTGAGTTCCCTGCTGAATGGTTAAAAGAATATTTCTTTGTAGATAAGTTTAAATACAATTTTTCGATATTTATGTTGTCATCGTAAGATACAATCCAATGAATATTTTTAATAGATTTAATTTTGTCACTTACTATTTTGTGATGTTCATCCATGTAGTGATTCATATATAATTGATCTGCCTTTAGATAATACGGTGGATCAAAATAAAAAATTGTTCCTGTTGTTTCTGATTCTAGTTGAATTTTATCAATTAAATCAATAGCATCAATATTAAAAATTTCTATACTAGATTCAAACTTGGCAATTAGTCTTATACGACTTTTAATTTCCTCCTTGTTAAATCTACA
>DLGT01000141.1:8228-120897 GCA_002482845.1 Saprospiraceae bacterium UBA7687 | reverse complement strand
CATCTATAATACTTATCTCATTTGGAGCAGTTAAGCGCAGCATACGATATTCTAAACTGTAAGTCTGTGTTTTTTCTGAAATTAAATTATAAGTAATTATTCCTCCTCTCCATAAGTAAGGATTTCCCCCTTCTTTTGTTTCATAAATTCTATGAAGGGTAAAATCATCTAGATTAAGTCGGTCTACACAATTATTATACTTAAAATAAATGATACCGTCGATTAGCATGTAGCCTAAATAAAGATTTCTAGGGTATTCAAAACTAATATTCTTTACTAAATCTAAAGATACACTTGAATATATATAACAATTGCCCTTAAAATCATCAAAAATAAGGTAACCCATTTTTACCATATCAGTCCAGTGATGAAATGAGTAACTAACCACATTATTTATCACCTTTATTGGTTTTCTATTTATTATCATTAGTTTGGTACTTTATAGATGATATCAAATTGGTCAGAAATCTTTTGTATTAGAGCAGCATAGTCAGCAACTTCAAATTTATTAAGAATAGGAAATGGCAAATTTAAACCACTTAATTCATCCATCAAAAGGGCTTTGGCTTCACTTGAACTCAAACCATCTCCCTCACAACCCCAAAATCTTCCTCAAAAATCCTTCATCAACTTCAGTCCCAGCAAAATCATCAAATGCTTTTTCAGTTACTTCTATGATGTGGCTTTGGATATAAGGTGCGCCTTCTTTTGCACCTTGGGCTGCCGACTTGATGCAACATTCCCACTCCATGACTGCCCAACCGTCGTATCCGTATTGTGATAATTTGCTAAAGATGCCTTTGAAATCCACTTGTCCATCTCCTGGTGATCTGAATCGCCCTGCCCTATCCTTCCAGTCTGCGTATCCACCATACACGCCACATTTACCGGTGGCATTAAACTCTGCATCTTTGACATGGAATGCTCGGATACGCTCATGATAAAAATCTATATATTGTAGATAGTCCAACTGTTGCAAGACAAAATGACTTGGATCGAACAATAAGCAAGCTCTTGGATGATTATTTACTTTTTCTAGAAAACGTTCGTAGCTGAGACCATCATGTAAGTCTTCGCCAGGATGCACTTCATAACAAACATCTACACCACACTCATCAAAATGATTTAAAATAGGCAACCATCTATCTGCCAACTCCTTAAAACCAAGATCTACCAAACCAGGAGGACGTTGTGGCCAAGGATTCATCGTATGCCAAAGCAGAGCACCAGAAAATGTAGCATGAGATTTTAGGCCTAATCTTTGGCTCGCTTTACCTGCATTTCTGACTTGTTTTTTGGCCCATTCTGTTCGTTCTTGTGGTTTGCCTTTCAGTTCGTCAGGAGCAAAATTATCAAACATAAGGTCATAAGCCGGATGAACAGCGACCAATTGACCTTGTAAATGCGTACTGAGTTCCGTGATCTCTAGACCATAACTATTGATTTTGCCTTTGAGTTCATCACAGTATGTTTGACTTTCGGCAGCCAAATCTAGATTAATAAGTCGTGCATCCCATGTTGGAATTTGAACTCCCTTGTAGCCGAGCGAGGCCACCCATTGGCAGATGGATTCTAATGAATTGTATGGCGCTTCGTCACCCATAAACTGCGCTAGAAATATACCAGGTCCTTTTATTGTTTTCATAAACTGAGGTTTAGTTTGAGAATAAGAATAAGGTTGAGAATCAAATAAAAATATTTAATCACAAATAATTTGGGTTAAATTTCGTTGATTTGTTAACACATAATTTATTTGTCCTGATTTAATTGAATGTGAAATCCAATTATTACTTGGTAATAAAGGATCAATCAATAGGTCATAACTAAACTTGCCATTTTCATATGTAAAAGTAAAAAGCCCATCACTTGTATTGATATTGACCTTTTTATCATGTTGAATTATTTTGGTAAAGTGTGAAAAATTAAATTGTTTAAATTTATAATCATCCGAAAGATATCCTTCTTCCCAAATCATCTCCTGTTTAAATCCACCATTTTCATACTTTAAAAGATACTTCGCGAGTGAATTTGGGTTGGCGAGCAAAAAGAACTCATCGTTCAGAATAATTGGGTGAATATCGCTAAGTGACATATTGTATTCCAATGATTTTAAGCCTTGGTCATTTTCTTTGTTTAAAATTTTAGTAGGAATTACATTTTCAATTTCAATTATATTTATCTTATTGTCTAAACTTGCTAAAGCAAATAATTTTCCTTTGTACTCTATTAATTTCATTAAAAAAATATTTTTATCAGTGTAATTTGGATCCAAATATAGCGTAAAAGAATAGTTCTCTGTATTTAAGATTTTAATGTTGGTTAAGTCTCTATTATTTATGTCTATTTTACCAATATATGAAACATATAAATATTGATTATTAAATTTAATAAAATCAAAACAAGCATCGTTACTTACTTTTTTAATGGTTCCTGTCGGACCTATTTCAAACATCCCTTTTTGAGTACAAGCAACAACCTTATCATTGATTATGTCTATTTTTCTTAACACTAATTCATTTTCTTGAAATTTATCAACTAATATTTTTGAATCTAAATTATAAACACTAATAGAATTTAACCCACCATATATTATTAAATTTTTATATTCAAAAAAATCTAAAATTATCTCATTTGAAGACTTGATATCAACGTTTTTATATTTTGAACATGACTCATTCAGCTTTTTTGTGTAGAATTCTGAACTAGATTTATCAATCGTTTTTTCTTCTTTGTTACAGGCCATTAGACAAATCGCCAAACCTAGAAATAGAATAAATTTTTCTTTTTTCATTTTATGTTTATTTATTTTAATTAATAAAATTCATGTATAAATTTCACTTTTGTCAATAATAGCATTATCAAATTTAAATCTTAAGCCACTTCTGTTCACTTTTACCAGATTCTATGACTTTATAGATAAATTCCATTCCTCTGACACCATCATCGATGCCAGGGAAATCAGTGTACATCGTATCTACTTCTTTGCCATCTAATCTCGCTTGGATGCATTTGGCTACATTTCTATAAATATTGGCAAAAGCTTCAAGATACCCTTCTGGATGACCCGCTGGAATACGTGCATGTGCTAAGGCTTCGGGATAAAGATTGTAACTACCCGTTCGGTACACTTCTACAGGTCGGTCTGTCCATCTGACAGTCAGTGTATTAGGTTCCATTTGCGACCACTCGAAGCCACTTTTTTCGCCATATACACGGATACGGAGATTATTTTCTTCCCCTGCTGAAATCTGAGATGCATAAAGAATACCACGTGCACCATTGTCAAATCTCAACAAGACATTGCCATCATCATCTAACAGGCGACCTGGAACCAATGTACTTATATCAGCACACAATTCACTGATTTTCAATCCGGTGATGTATTCAGCGAGATTCTCAGCATGCGTGCCTATGTCTCCCATTGCACCTGCAATACCAGACTTGGTAGGATCTGTTCGCCAGGACGCTTGTTTATTTTCTGATGCTTCTAGCAATGTGGACAGCCAACCTTGCGGATATTCTACGACTACTTTTCTAATCTTGCCCAAATCGCCATATTTGATCATTTGTTTAGCTTGTTTGACCATTGGGTAGCCAGTGTAATTATGGGTCAAAGCAAAAATTCTATCAGAATTTTTCACCACTTTTTGGAGTTCGTAAGCTTCTTCTAAATTATAACTTAAGGGTTTGTCACAGACGACGTGAAATCCATTTTCAATAGCCATTTTTGATGGACCAAAGTGAACATGATTGGGTGTAACAATAGAAACTAAATCTATTCTTTCATTTTCGGGCAATGATTTTTCCGTTAGAATCATCTCTTCGTAAGATTGGTAAACCCTTGATGGATTTATAAAAAGATCTTCTCCAGAACGTTTTGACTTCTCAGCATCACTACTGAAAGCACCTGCAACTAATTCTATCTGACCATCTAATGCAGCAGCCATTCTGTGTACACCACCTATGAATGCACCTTGGCCGCCACCGACCATGCCCATTTTTATTTTTCTACTCATATTTCTTTTTTGCCCAAATTTCTTAAATGAAGTGGCAAAGTAGAAATAATTTTATTGAATTCAAAAAAGAAAAAAAGAAAAATGGAATAAAACCTTTTAACCCTACCTTTACTTAACTGCCACTTGTAAATTATCAGCCAATGTAATCATTAAAGGCACTTGGAATAATGAATGAATTTGTTGTGTATCATGGATATCATATAATGTTTTTCCATCAAAAAACTTTTTCATATCAATTTCAATATCCAAATTAGTTACACCATTCTCAGTAATTGAAATGGACTTATTGATACTAAATGATCTATAAGCTTCGTCTGCCCCCAGATGTAGTGCAAATGACGATTCTGGTTTATCTTGTCCATCTAACTTTATAAAACCTTCAGGTCTAAAAAATATATAACTTTTCCAACTAGTCCAATACTCTGCACTACTACTTAATATATGTCCAGCTGGATAATCCTTTGGTTGCAAAGCATTCGAAGATTTAGGTACACCAATACCAAAATCAAGCGATGTATAATTTTTTGCTAAAATACCTGAAAGTTTATACTCCAATCCATTTGAAGCCACAGGGTCAGTGTGTGCTTGTGTCAAATTGAGATAATCAATGTCTTTTAATTTGATATCTCCTTCTGAAGAACGTAATGTAATATCCGAAATAAAAAATGAAAGCCGAGTAAACATTAACTTTTCATTGGTCACAGGATAACTGTATTCCTTAAACATTTCTAATGGTTGGTCTCCATATTTAAGTTTAAACCTAATATTAAGATCACCTTTTTGTTCAGGCACTTTTGGATCATCTTTGTCACAACTTAACAAACCTATTGCAGAAAATAAGACAAGAAATCCAAAAACTTTAAAACTTTTCATATCTAATTTATTTAGAAAATACTATATAAACATATAACAAAATAAAGTCCAAAAGTATTATGATAGCAACTTAAATTATAAAAAAAGACCCGATAATGTCGTTATCGAGTCTTTTTTATGATTATTGATCAATCTTCTTGCAAAAATGGATACCTAAAATCCGTCGGCGGTACAAAATTCTCTTTAATAGTACGAGCTGAGACCCATCTAAATAAATTCAAAATTGATCCAGCTTTGTCGTTCGTTCCTGATGCTCTTGCACCACCGAAAGGCTGCTGTCCTACTACAGCCCCTGTTGGTTTGTCATTAATGTAAAAATTGCCGGCTGCATTTTTTAATTTTTCTACAGCAATACCTAGTGCATATCTATCTTTGGAGAATATAGCACCAGTCAATGCATATGGACTAGTTCTGTCTACAAGCTCCAAGGTTTCTTCATATTTGTCATCTTCATACACATAAATAGTCAATACAGGACCAAATAATTCGTCACACATGGTTACATAATTTGGGTCACTAGCAAGAATGACTGTTGGTTCTATAAAGTACCCTTTTGATTTGTCAAAACCACCTCCTGCAACAATCTCCACACTAGGATCATTTTTTGCATTTGCGATATAGGAAGTGATNNCGTCGATTACTGCGTTGATAAAATTGGTAAAATCTTCTGGACTTCCCATGTTAAAATCATTCAAATCTTGTTGCAAATGGGCCTTTACGTCCTGCCAAATAGATTTTGCGATATATGCCCTAGAAGCTGCTGAACATTTTTGTCCTTGGTATTCGAATGCGCCTCTTGATAAAGCCACCGCTACTTCTTTTGCATTGGAAGATCCATGTGCTACCACAAAATCTTTACCACCAGTCTCTCCTACTAGCCTAGGATAGGTCTTATATTTATTGATATTTTCACCTATGGTTTTCCATATTCTTTGGAAAACGCCTGTACTACCTGTAAAGTGTATGCCAGCAAAATCAGGGTGATTAAATATGACATCTCCCGCACTTGGACCATCTACAAAAACCAAATTAATTACCCCTGGTGGTAGTCCCGCTGCTTCATATATCTCCATGATTACAGCAGCTGAATAGATCTGCGTTTCTGATGGCTTCCACACTACAGTATTGCCCAACATAGCAGGAGCGCCACAAAGATTGGCCGCGATGGATGTAAAATTGAATGGTGTAAGTGCAAATATAAAACCTTCTAATGGTCTATATTCCAATCTATTCCATATGCCCGGTGCACTTTCAGGTTGCTGAGCATACATTTCTGTCATGTATTGCACATTAAACTTAAAGAAATCTACCAATTCGCAAACGGCATCTATTTCTGCCTGATAGATATTTTTTGACTGGCCAAGCATCGTAGCCGCATTCATGGTCGCTCGATATGGCCCAGCTAGAAGATCAGCAGCTTTTAAGAATATTGCAGCCCTATCTTGCCATGGCATATTGGCCCATTTTTCTTTGGCTGCTAGAGCGGCATCAATGGCTTGTTTCACATGGTCTTGCGTACCTACGGAATACGTACCCAAAGTATGACTTAACTCATGTGGTGGGTGTATACTTTTTTTATTATTTGTAAAAACCTTTTTACCACCAATAAACATAGGAATATCCACTTGTGTACTTTTCAAACTTGCTAGAGCTGCTTTTACGCTTTTGCGTTCAGATGAGCCAGGAGCATAGGATTTTACGGGTTCGTTTACCGCAGTTGGAACTTTAAAAAATGCATTTGACATAATAAAATATGGTTAAATTTGAATTAGGATTTATGTTTTAGAAGATCAGCTAAATTAACCGCATTAAGTTCTTCTGATATAATTTTTGGAACAAATGGGCTGACATTGCCGCGACCTTTGATGATCTCTCTTACAATAGTAGAGCTGATGTGTGAAAATTCTGGTTGGCTTATTAAAAATATCGTCTCAAGATCTTTTCCAATGATGGTATTCAATTGAGAAATCGTTTTTTCATAATCAAAATCTGATGCGTTCCTCAATCCTCTGACAAGATATCTAGCGTTTTGAGTTTCACAAAATTTGACAGTTAGCCCTTCAAAAAATGCAATCTCAACTTTAGGAAAATCTTTAAATACATCTTGAAGCCACTCTAATCGTTTCTCTAAAGGGAATAGGGTACTTTTTTGATTATTAACACCTACAGCCACAATGATTTTATCAAATAATGGTTGAGCTCGAGATACCAAGTCCACGTGACCAAGAGTGATTGGATCAAAAGAACCAGGAAATACAGCAATATCCATCTAATTTTTTATTTACTATTATAAGACCCTTAATTGAGGTCAATTAAAATTGATGACAAAGATAAAAACTAATCACATATTAACATCTTAAAATATCATATCGTTGCATTATGGGAGATATTTACTTATACCTTTGGGTAGATAAGTTTTATAATCTTTAAGTATTTGGGACAGCTGATTCCTGACGTCACCTCCTGGATTTGCAAACCAAATGATGGGTGCATAAAGAATAATTAAGGTAATAACTTTCATGATAATGTTAACTATCGGGTGAAAAGGAGGTTGGACAATAAGCATTACTACAAATACAAAAACTCCGGTTAAAATAACTTGTAGTAAAGGAAGCTTTTGAAGTGAAAACCCAAACTTAAAATAGACAAACAAATGTTTTAGTACATTAAAAATAATGACTGACAAGAATGTAGCAAATGCTGCACCTACTAATCCATACTTTGTCAAAAATAAATAATTTAATACTAAATTAAAAACGCCCAATATTACAAGAAAATACATGTGAAACTTATAGTATTTTGAATAAGAAATGATGTTTGAATTTACGCCAGTGACGATATCAACAATTTTGGCCAATCCAAGGAAAGTAAAAATACTAAGTGCTAGCTCCAATGTCAATCCATCTTTTCCTTTTGGCATGAGTAAGATAATGTCAGCCCAAATGACATATATCATTAAAAACAGAAAAACCGAGATGATAGCTCCATAAATAGAAGACTTCTGATAGATATTTTGAATATTATTATTATCTTCATCTACCCAACTCTTAGCTATGACAGGGCTTGTGATTTGACTAATTGCTTTATTAGGGATGTCCATGACATTGGAAATCACTTGTATAATAAAATATATACCAACAGCTTCTTTACTGATCATAAGACCGATCATTACGACATCCATTCTTAGTGCCAGATTTGCCCCAAGGCTATTTAAGCTTGAGAAAAACATAAATCCAAAAAGCCCTTTATATTCACTTTTGTTTAAAATATTTAATCTAGGTTTAGAGTCATGATTCGATAATTTCAACACATAAATAAATAAGACAATAGCAATCAAAATAAAGTAGATAATGGCAATATTGATAAAACCACTAGATGTTATAATTTTAAAGTAATATAGTAAAATAAGTATGGGCAAAAAGATTTTGAGTCCTACTGAATTAATTAAATCAGGTACAACTATCCGATACCTGCTTATCGCCAAAGCAACGAAAACAGCTGTATATAAAAATATTACCCCAAGTAGTAAAATAGTATATTTGTTTTCATCCGTTTCTTTAAAGTTTTTAAAATATATACTCAAATATGGATGTAAAACATAATACAAACCTGAAACCAACAAAATTGAAAAAGCGGCACAAATGGTTGTAATAACTAAAGAGAAAGCCAAAAAATGATTAGAAGCGTTTCTTTTTTCAAAAATGGGCGTGTATTTTATAATGGCACCATGTATTCCAAGACCAAGGATAGGTATAAGCAATGAAGCACTACTATGCAAAAACTGAAATAAGCCATACATTTCTTTTTCCAGGGAATGAATGAAGATTACACTCAAAAATCCCAAAAAGGTACCTATGAAATTTATAATTGTAAACTTAAGACTTTGTCTCTGAATGACGCCCAATGCTCCTGATTAATTTTTATGAAAGGCCAAAATTAGCTTTATCCGTTCATCAAAACGCCATTTTATCACAAAATATTCCGAACCCAAAGGCAAAAAACACTCAAATAGTAGCAAAATGAATAAAATTTCACAAAATTTTATGACTTTTGTAACATTTACTAACCCAAGGTCGTCATCTGAATATACAATGAGCCAAGATAAAATGAAAGCCATCGATTTACCATTTAAAGATAAGTTATACCGATTTGCTTTGAATATAGTGGGCAATACTTTTGATGCTGAAGATATCATGCAGGAGCTCATGATTAAGATTTGGAACCGTATGGATCAATTTAAAGAAATTGACAATAAAGAAGCATGGTGTATGACAGTGACCAGAAACATGGCCATTGATAAGACCAGAAATAAAAAAGTAGCTTCATTAGACATTTCTGATTACCATCACTTGAGAGATAGTGATGTCACACAAGACAAAAAAATGGAAAATGATGAACGATTTGGCAATATAATGTCACTTGTGAATCAGCTTCCTGAAAAACAAAAAATGATCATTCACCTCAGAGATGTGGAAGGTTATACATACCAAGAGATCGCAGATATGACCGAGACAACACTCGATTTTGTAAAAGTAAGTCTGCACAGAGCAAGAAAAACGCTCAAGGAACAATTGTTAAAAAGAAATTTTAAAAAATATGAGGCCTGATATAGATAATTTACTAGAAAAATATTGGGAAGGTGAGACTTCATTGGAAGACGAAAAAGTGTTAAAAGAATATTTTAAGTCAACTGATGTTGCAGAAGAACATGCAGCTTTCAAAGACTTGTTTGGATTTTTCGACAATGAAAGCAGAATAACATATCCAATTGATAATCAATCATCTGAGACAGAATCAAAACCAACATTAAAGGTTAGATCGTTGTCTATCAAAAAGTATATTTTTGCAGCAGCAGCAATATTTGTTTTGACAATCGGGTCAATCATTGTAGTTAAAAATTTGAACAATAATGACCAACCTAAAGAAACTTATTCTCAAGTACAAGAAATAGAAGATCCAGAAGAAGCATTGAGAGTAACCAAACAAGCGCTTGCTTTACTCTCAAAAAAGTTAAATAGTAGTACAAAAACCGTAAAAGAAAATATGGGTTCGCTCGAAAAAGCATCCATTTTTAAGTAATAATCCTTTCATTCTAAACATTTTAAAATCATTTAAATCATGAAAACTCTTTTTTCATTAGCAATTGCTATGTTTATCAGTTCCGCATCCTTTGCACAAATTGATGCCATCGAAAGATTCTTTAAAGATTATCAAGAAGATGAAAACTTTACAGTAGTTTATGTCAGTCCAAAAATGTTCCAAATGGTAAGTAAAGCTACAGATGGTAGTTCTGACCAAGAATTGGCTTCCATAGTAAAAGACCTCAAAGGACTAAGAATTTTGACCACAGAAGTTAATCCAGACAAAGTCTATAAAGAAGCAAATAAAAGGCTCAATATCAAAGAGTACGAAGAACTTGTGACGGTAAGAGACAAAGACTCAAATGTGAGATTTGTGACTAAAGAAACTAATGGAATAATTTCCGAATTATTGCTTTTGGTTGGCGGCAAAGATGATTTTGTAATGATGAGTTTTGTGGGAAATATTGACCTAGCAAAAATATCAAAACTCGCTAAAAAATTAGACATCGATGGTGCCGAGCACCTTGAGAAAGTGAATAAAAAGAAATAATTGGTTTCACCACAAAAGTCAAACAAAAATGAAATATTTATTTATCTTTATCATATGTTCACTGGGTTTCGTTCCAAATTTATTTAGTCAGAAGTCTGTTAATAATATCATCAAACAGATAAAAAAAACAGAACATTATGAAGGTATAAAAATACCAGGTTGGGCACTATATCTTGGACTAAAAATAGCTGAACGCGGCGATGATGAACTAAAAAACATGGATTTGATTCGGATTGCAAAACACATCAAATCCATCAGAGTTGCCACCACCACGCTAGATCAATCTAAATTTAATGTCAGTGCCATCGTCAATAATTTTATAAAAAGTGTAAAAGACAAAGATCAGTTTGATGAATATATTAGTTTGCGATCTGAAGATCAACATCTCAAAATCATGGTACAAGAAAAAAAAGATATGATCAAAAATATTGTCATTTTGAGCGCTGATGGCAGTGATTTGGCTTGTATCCATCTGAAAACTGATTTCCACCCAGATGATTTAAAAAATATCTCATTTGCTGATATCAAAAAAAACATCCCATCAAAATAATTAAACCCGAAATTATTTAAATTTAAAAATCAAAACCATGAGCTTAAAATCTTTACTCATTATCATACTAGGAATCTTCGCATTACAAACAAATGCGCAAAAAAATATCGATCAAGTATTCAGAAAATATAAAAATGACGATGGCGTACTTGCAGTAAATTTTACTGGTGATGCATTAAAAATGCTGAATGAATCTAATTCAAAAGTAAAAAGTACCATCGAAACAGTGGAAGTTTTCCTTTTCGAAAATAAAAAGGATATTGAGAGTAGTGACAAAACTAAAATTGCAAATGTCTTATCT
The DNA here is from genome assembly GCA_002482845.1 of Saprospiraceae bacterium UBA7687. GTDB lineage: Bacteria > Bacteroidota > Bacteroidia > Chitinophagales > Saprospiraceae > OLB9. Next base: position 109,526 of record DLGT01000141.1, on the reverse strand, counting down.
CGAGATAAATTTGATCTTTTAATTGATGTTAAAAACAAAAACCAAAAAGTAAAATTGTATGGTCTAGAAAGTGGCAAGTTTCTAAATAAGATCTACGCACAAGTTAATACTTCAGATGTCAATGTTTACTTCATATTGTCCGGTAAAATTATATTTGAAGAACTCGCCGATATGGGCATGGATTTCCAAAAAGGCGATATGACCAACTTCATTAGTGTAAAGACAAAAGAAGAAATTAAACCTTAATTTTTTTTCTATATAAATAAAAAGCCATTTTTTCACTCATCTGAAAAAATGGCTTTTATTTAAGAGTAAGTTATTTGAAATTATGCAACATAATTATCATCCCAATTCTTGGGTTTTGGCGCATGGATTTTATTTAAGGATTTACCTATTACAAGCGCTACCATACAGTCACCAGTTATATTGACAATTGTCCTACACATATCCAGTGGTCTGTCCACAGCAAAAATAAGCGCTAATCCGATGGCCATGCTTTCAGCTGGAAGATCAAGTGATTCTAGCACGACGACAAGCATAATCAACCCAGCACCAGGTACTGCTGCAGAACCAATAGAAGCCAATGTTGCTGTCAAGATTATAGTCAATTGAGCCGCAAAAGTCAATTCAAAATTTAATGCTTCGCAGATAAATACTGCTGCAACTGCTTGGTAAAGACTTGTGCCGTCCATATTAATAGTCGCTCCAAGTGGACAAACAAAACTACTCACTTCTTTATCCACGCCCAAATGCTCTTCTACCCTTTCCATAGTTACAGGTAATGTTGCTGCACTCGAACTGGTAGAAAATGCTAATAATTGGGCAGGTGCGATAGCTTTGTAAAACTCCAAGGGCGATTTTTTGACATAAACATATACAACAACCGCATAAAAAAATATCATTAAAAGCAAGCCTAATAGAACCGTAACCATATACCAAATCAGCGCTACAAAAAGATCAGGATTTGCTATCTCTACGATTAATGCACCCAATAAAGCAAAAACTGCAATAGGCGCCATCAACATGATGAGATCTACCATTTTCATGATGACTTCATTGAGACCATTAAAGAAATCTATCACAGGTTGTCCAACCTTTTTATCAACTAATAAAAGCGAAATACCAAAGAAGATGGCAAAAAAGATGACTTGAAGCATATTAGAATTACCACTTGCAGCTTTAAAAAAATTGTCAGGTACCATATCAATTAAAAATTGTAATGGTCCTGTAGATGCAGTAGTTGCGGCATTTTCAATTTTGACTTTCATGTCAGATTCTGCTTGTCCTGTCAATTGAGTGATGGTAGCAGGACTTACACTATCACCTGGTGTGATAATATTGACCATTAACAATCCAATAGAAACAGCAATAACGGTAGTAGAAATATAAAGAACAAAAGTTCTTATACCCATGACTTTAAACTTGCTGATGTCTTGTAGATCGACTAGTCCTTTGATCAGTGATACCAAGATAAGTGGTATAGCTATGAGCTTAAGTAGATTAATAAATATTGTTCCAAATGGCTTTATCCAATCGATAACAAAACTTTGTATCCCAAAAAACGACGCTATTAGGCCAAACACGAGTCCAAGTATAATTCCCAACAAAATTTTCCAATGAAGCGCCATAATTTGTGAACTTTAAATGGTTAAATAAAACTAATAAAGCGTAAAACAAATCATTTAAATCAAAACTTCCAAAAAAAGCCTTGGAAAAGGAAAAATTTTATTTGCACATATATGTAGAATTGAAATTTCGACGAATTCATTTTACTTTCAAAAAAAAATATTATTTGGAACTGCTAGATTGACCCTACCAAAATAAACTATTTTGTCGTAATATCACATTAAACAAAATAATATTATTGCACTCGTCGAAAAACGAAATAATAAGATTTTGTTAGTATATTAGAAAACGATTAAAATAACAATAATATTTGGTTGGATAAATCTTAAACCATACCTTTACAATATGTTGTCCAAATAAACACGTTTAATTATTTGGTATTTAATAGTAAGTTCCCACTTTACAATTATTTTGTTAATGAATGACTCAAGTCTCTTTGAGTTGATTGTATAATTCAAAACTTTTGATTTGTGAGAAGTTTACTTTTATCCCTATTTATTTGTGTTCATTTTTTTTTGATCCCACAATCTGTACTAAGTCTAAATTCGATTAGTAAAATTGACATTAAGAATTATAATGCCGTACAAAATCTTTTTCTAGAAAAAAGAAATATATCCGACTTTCCATTTTTAGGTTTTATTAGACATTCTTCCAGCGTTATACAAGGAGAAGATGATTGTGCTAATACTTTATCATCAATTTTAATGAATAGTGTTTCTGATGCAGGAACGACACTAGGACAGAATGATGAAGGTGCTACTATTGCGCCACCAGTTGGTATTACTGTTCCTTGGGTTGACGTTTGGTACGAATTTACTGTAGTAGCCCCAAATAATAGGATAAGGATAGTATTTGACAATATGGCAAATACAAATACCATAGTAGCAATTTATGATAATTGTATGGGTGCTAATGAGCAAATATTATTTAGCAATGGCTTAGGTAATCAATGTGTATCGGTTACACCCGGAACGTACAAAGTGAGAATAATTAATGATCTTGTCAATGCAGGTCCCTTTGGTATTACATTATTTCAATCAAATCTGAGTAATGATGATTGCGCAAATCCGATAATTGTTTCATCAGGTACAAATGCAAACTTAACAAATGTATGCTCTAGTCAAGACTTGACGCCTTGTATTGGCAATGCCAACGAAGCTTCAGTGTGGTATGAATATGCTGTTGTCTCTGGAATTTCATCTATAAATTTGGTTTCAGACTTACCCAATAGTGTTATTCAAGTATATGAAAATGATTGTATTACGCCTTTAATGGATGTCAATAATCCATGTACAAATAATGTTACCATTGACTGCCCGATACCACAAACTATAAAAATATTTGTTTCATCACCTGATGCAAATGCTGGCATTTTTTCATTAACCATTACAGAAAGTTTACAAACTGGAAATGATCTTTGCGCCATGGGTGAATCACTAACATTGACCGAACCTATATGCAAAAGTCCAAATATGTTTAACAGCGATAATACTGGTTTTTGTCCTGAGCCGACTTCATTCAATTTTGGCGGATGCGACTTTTCACAAGGCCCTGCCACTTGGTATCGTTTTACAACTAATGCATCTACTAATTTTTTAGAAGTAACTATTTCAGGATTGGCTGTGGATTTCGGATTATTTACTTCTTGTGCTGGTACACCACTTGCAGGAAGTTGTACAACCGATGGTACACTCGAAGACATAGTAGTGACACCAAATACAGCTTATTTTCTACTTGTAGCTGGACAATTAGGCCTTGAAGGTCCTTTTACTATTGAAATTACAGAAAAATCAATCTTGCCTACTAATGATCTTTGCACCAACCCAACAATCATAAATCAAGGAAATAACAATGGATTGACTAATTTATGTGCTACCGCTGATGTTGCTGCATGTGGTGGAGATAGTGATGAATCATCCGTATGGTATAGTTTTACAATTCCGGGTGGTGTAGCATCATTGGAAATAAGCACTAGTCTAGTAGGTGGTGTCATCCAAATATATGAAGCTGACTGTGCTACCCTACTTACAGACGTATCTGGCAGTTGTTCATCTCAAGTCATCATCGATTGTCCAGTTCCACAACAAATTCGCGTTTTCGTTTCTTCTTCAACTGCCAATGCTGGACCTTTCAATATTATAGTAAGCCAAATAAACACGACTGCGCCTAATGATCTGTGTATAAATGCCCAACCTATACCAGATAACCCAATTTGTGATTTTTTCACTACGACACCTATTACAACTATTGGCTCCTGTCCAGAAGAGTTTACAGTGCCTGGCTGTGCTTTTGATTATTCATCTGAGTCAGTAGTTTGGTATTCTTTCACGCCGCCTATACCTAATACGGTGTCTATAGAAATAGAAAATATTTCTGCTTCCACAAATCTTACGGTTTTTGAATCATGTCCAAATCCAGGCCCTGGTCTGATTCCTGCAGGAGGAAGTTGCCTTTCTGGAAATGGCACCAATGGCACCCCTATTTTGGTAAATGCGGGTGTTACTTATTATATCGCAATAGGTACCCAAGGAGCACAGGGCAATGTCAACTTTGACATCAGGTACAATCAATTTATACCAAATGATAATCCTTGTTTACCAGGTTTTACAAGCGTTGCGCTTAGTAATGCTGTTCCATTAAACAATCAAGATAACAACTGTGCAACGGAAGACAATACATGTGGCGGTTCACCTGTAACCAATAGTTTATGGTATTCATTTACTTTAGATCCTGGATTTGATAGAATTTCAATCTTAGTAACTGGGCTTACATCTCCATCCATTGCCATCTATGATGCTCTCAATCCATGTAATCAAGTCGTGATCAATGAAGAATGTAATGGAGATGGAACTGTTGAGTTTAATTGCTTGCCGCCCGGAACATATCAGATTATGGTAGGTACATCTGCTGCCAATGCGAATACCTATACAATCACAGCTACACAAGGAAATAATGCTGGACCCGTTAACGATTTTTGTACCAATGCTAGTCAAATCGTCATTGGTTCGGCAGATTTGTGTGTTTCGTTACCATTTACCTCATCCACAATTAATGCTTGTCCAGAAACACTTCCACCAGGTGAAATATTTGGAGCTTGTAATTTTAATGCTGAAGAAACTTCATGGTATACATTTACAGCACCTGGTATAGCTGGCCAACAGCCTACTATGGATTTCACTTATACGGCATACTCAGGGTCTGGTACACCATTTATGAATGTCTTTGATTTTGGACCAGATTGTTCAGCATTGAATGCTATTACGAATCAATGTTTTGATGGTTTAAATGACGTTTTTGGCAATATAGGCCCACTTGTACCTGGTCAACAATATTTAATAGCTATTTCATCATATGGAGACACAGGTGGTAATTTTGATTTTAATGTAAAATTCAATATCGGACCTGCAAATGACGATAAATGCGCAGATTTGACCGCATTCGATCTTGGTTTGGGTGGTACACTGACCGATCAATTTAATCTCTGTGCAGGTGGTGATTATACCATTCCAGATTGTACGCCAGATCAATCTGAAAACTCTGTTTGGTACCAGTTTACAGTAGATCCAGGAAGTTACGGTATTAATCTTTTGATAGATCAAGTTATGACCAATGGCACACCCTTAATGGGCCCTATCACTGCGGGTATCTTTGAAGATGGTTGTAACTCAAACTTAATAACATCCCAACTTTGTTTTCCTGCAAAAGTAAATCAAGTCATCGAATGTCTACAACCAGGTACGTATGATCTCCAAATAGCAACTAGTTCAATTGCTGCTGGTGATTTTTTAATAACTATTTCCCAATTGGTAGATGATAGAATGTGTCCCGCAGGTAGTTATGATCCAAACTTAGGCGACGAATGTGATGAAGCCATTGTGATAAATATGGCTGGAATAACATGTGAATACATTCCGATTAATGGCTGTAATACCAATGCTTGTCCTGAAACCTTTAATAGTGGTAGTTGTAATTTTGATACAGATCCAACTGTTTGGTATCAGTTTACGGTGGATGCTGGCTCTTCAACCATTGACATTACAGATATGACGCCTGGATTTTCATATGCATTACTTACAAGTACTGCCTGTACAAACCCAACGGCCTTAGGTGGATTTGAATGTCTTACGAATGCTAATACTATGGGAATTCCTGTGACGGGTGGAGAGACATACTTCTTGATTATTTCCAATCCTACTGAAGGTACATTTTCCTATAATATCAGACAAAATGTATTACCTAGTAATGATGACCCTGATCCTGCATCACCAAGACCACCTTTTGCATTGGTTTTAAATGGTGACCACACGAGTACAACATGTTGCGCGATAGGATCCAATGATTCCCCTACAGGTGACGTGCCTAATGTAGCATGTCCATCTGCATCAAATGACGACGCAGTTTGGTACACCTATACGGCTGGTACCGAACAAGGTATTACCATTCAAATAGCTCCGTCTGGGTCTAATCCCATTGCTAATAATACTACTATTGAAGTTTTACAAGGTACGGCAGCTGGACCATCAACTTCTCTATTTAACCCTACATCATTTACATGTTCTGGCATGCCTGCTAACATAGAAATAAATTGTTATGCTCCTGGTGATGTCATCTGGATAAAAGTAGCAACATCAGAATCGGATTGTGGCGACTTTACTATTTTTATTAATCCCCTTGTAAGATGTGATTTAGCAGAAAATTGTGTCGATGTCACTGCAACCATAATGCCCAATCCTACTGATCCTAATTGCGGTAGTTTCGTACCAGTAGTGGTACCAGGTTGTTTAGAATTAGCCTGTCCAGAAACGATTATTACAGATTGTGGCGCAAGCACTTTACCTACCGTCTGGTTCCAAGTAGAAGTGGATGCAGATGCTGTCCAGATAGGAACAACTGTCGAGTCAAATGGCAGTTGGGATCCAGTTTGGTCAATTTATTCAGGTATGTGCGATGATTTGACACAAGTCGGTACAGTCCCATGTAGTAATAGCGATGCCAATCCTTTGGTCCATAGTGTAGGAGTTCAGCCGGGTGTCACCACTTATTGGATTGCTGTCAGTGGTGATGGTGTCATTGATGATCCCACTTTCACGATAAGTGTTTGGACGTCCGCAAATTGTGTTTCTTGCATAGGCGATGAAGGTTGTACTCCTACTGCTGTTTGGGGTATCTTCGAGCGAAGTAGTGATAGACCTTCACAAGATCCATTCTTCTGTCCAGGAGAAGAAGTAAGAATATGTACTAGATTCACTTATGATGCATCTGAAACTGGTGACGATTGGCTTCAGGGTTTGTTTCCTGATTTTGGTCCTGGATGGGATTTAAATGCCTTTGACCCAACCAATATTACATCGAGTACACCTGACTTACCAGAATGGATCCCAGAAAACGCTCCACTTTGTGCATCGACCATTACAGAACAAATGCCTTACCTTTGTACTTATACAGATCCTTTTACTGGTAAGTTAAAACTTTGTCACACAGGTTGCCAAACTTGTCCTTGTTCCCCTCCTTTACTTCCTGGATCACCAATGCCAGATGGTTGGTTTTGGAATTCACCAGGAGGAGATAGATGCGATAATGACTGCAGACCATCTACTATGTTTGGTATAGGTGAGTCCGTCGTTACAATTTTATTCTGTGTTAACCTTAAAGTACAAGAATACGTTGATTTTAACGATTGTAAATCCAAAGAAGGATTGAGATTTAATTTTATTACAACTAGTGATGGGGTTACTGGATGTTACGAAGATCTAATAGCCGAGTGCAAGCTTGACTTCGCACAGATAGGCCCTGATTGGAAAGTGGATTGTGAACTGCCTCCTAGAGTAAATGTAACCGATAAAGACCTTTGCTATGAAGGTTTTGTCAATACTTTGCTCACCACAGTCACGCCAGCTTCAAATGTATCAATAATAGTAGAACAAATTCCAAACCCAGATGTCACAGGGGCTTTAGATCATCAGTTTTTTGGTGGCAGTGGCACGCTTAATGACTTTCTAACCAATACATCTTCATCTGTAACAGTTCAACAGTACATCATATATTCAGAAGACCCAAATCTTTATTGCAAAAACAAACCTGATACCCTCAATGTAACTATATATCCCGATCTGATCGTGACCATTCCTGATATCAATATTTGTTTTGAAGACCCCGATGGTGTGGTCATTGAACCTATAGTCATTGGTGGATCTGGCAATTATGTGAATTACAATTGGTCTAATGGGGCAAGCACACCAACAGTGATCGCTACCCAATCAGGACCAAATAATTACAGAGTGACAGTGACAGATGATAAAGGATGTACAGGTACACAAAGTGTAGATGTCAATAAACTGGATCCATTAAGTTTTACAGTTACGCCTCAAGATCTGACAACTTGTGCAAATGAAGGCGTTTTTGAAACCACAAATATCATTGGCAATGGCAGTCCATTAGTCATCAGTTGGGTATATCCACCTCAATTATACGCCACAGATCAAAATGGCTCTTTAGTAGTCGATATCCCTTTCTCAAACCCAGAATTCACCCCATATACCATCACTGTGACCTTGACGGATCAGTATGGTTGTAATATTTCTAAAGATGTGACCATAGATATTCTAGATGCTCCTTCTGTGAATATTGGTTTTATACAGCCTCCATGTGGTGCTACTTCAGCAGATATTCTCATTCAAGACTATTTATCTGAAAGTGGTTTACCTCCTACATTTAGCTTGGTAGATTGTAGTGGTGGATTGGTGTATTCCATGAATGGCACAGGTCCTGCATATCAAACCACCGATCCTGACGGTGTTTTTGAAGATGTAGATTTATCATTGATCAATTGTTTCAGAATCCTAGTAGAAGAAGACGGTGGGTGTTCTTATTTAACAGAAGAATTAGTTATACCGCTTACCTCAGGTACACAAGTTTTATTAAGTCCTCCTGCAAGTATTTGTCTTGGTCAAAGCGCCACTATTTCTGTGACAAATTCTGCAAGTTTCCCTAATGGGGTATACGAGTGGAGTCCTGCAGGCAGCGGTAATTCAATTATTGTTAGCCCTTCTCAAACCACACAATATTCCGTTACAGTGACAAACAATGGATGTGTAAGCGTAGCCAGTGTGTTGATCACGGTCAATCCTTTGCCAACCGCTGGAATATCTGGAGCTACTTCATTTTGCCCTGGCGAAACTACACAGCTCACTGCGACAGGAGGAACTTCATACGTTTGGTCTGGTCCAAATGGCTTCAGTGAACTAAGCGCAGGTACAGGGCCTATTTCTACACCAGGAGTCTATACAGTTACAGTGACCAATGGTAATAATTGTACAGCAGTAGCATCTTCCACTATAACTGAAGAATCATTTATAACTGTCCAAATCTCTCCAGTCAGCATTTGTGACAATAGCCTAGATTCATTGAATGCTGGAAATGGTTTTGACACATATCAATGGTTTGATAGCAACAATCTACCTCTCGGTTCAGGTCAATTCCAACAAGTAACGCTACCTGGCTCATACAGCGTAGAAGTCACAAATGGAGCATGCGAAGGTGGTGGGATAGGTATGGTTACCAATTATTTATCACCATCTCTAAACTTACCTAGTTCTGTAGATGTCTGCCGTGTAAATACTGGAATTGGCCCTATCTCCATCGATTTTGTGTCTTTAGGAGATACTATGAATGGACAATGGTTCAACATTGATAATGCAACCGTTAATACTTCCAATTGGGGAAACGTAGATTTTACCAGTGTTACAAGTGCTGGCACCTTTAGATTTGTATTCACTACTGACTCTGCCGTGGATCCATGTGTAAATGTATCTGATACCATCCTAGTCAATGTGCTTAATTGTGCTTGTCCTAATCCTGCCATTAGACCGATAGGTCCATTATGTAATAGTAGTAATACGCCATACAATCTAAATAATACTTTCTTAAATCAAACACCTCCTATACCCGGAGATTGGACAGTGGTTGCGCCATCACCTACCCCATTTCCGACTGTCACAGGAAACAACATCTCTGTCAATGGGGCGATACCTGGTACTTATACATTAAGGTTTACCTACAATCCACCTTCACCCGGAAACTGCCCTAAGTTTATTGAAAATACTTTGGTTGTCTCTCCAGCACCTTCAGTCTCCACACGAAATATTTCTTTATGTAATGAAGATATAGGATCCGGCGGCACCATGGCAAATTTGGATACGTTACTTATTGGTTTAATGGAACCTTCACCGGGAAGTTGGACACAAATAGATGGCGCAATGCCCGCTGGTACTTTGCCAAATATAGATGTGACAGGAATGGCACGTGACACACTTAGATTCCAATACACAACAACAGCCATTGCACCTTGCTTACCTAGAACTGCTATTGTAGAAGTTATTATCAGAAATTGTTCGTGTCCTTTGGTAGTTTTAGCAAATGATGAGTTATGTAACGGTTCAATGAATTTATTAGACCTAGAAGATCCAACTAGATTTACCATTGATCCTTCCAATATTACAGGAACATGGACAGCTGCAGCACCTTTAACCATTACAAATGGAAACTTTATAAATCCTTTTAGTGTAGCAGCAAGTCCTACACCTTATGTAGTAACTTTTGAATTGACCGGAAACTTCCCTCCAGATTGTCAAACGATATTTAATAAGACGATCCGAATTAGAAATCAACCAGTAGCTGAAAAGCTCAATGACGGGGAAGCCTGTTCAGCACAAACTGGAAATGGAGCGACAGACCTTAGATTAACTAGTCTTTTACAACCAGGATATACTACTAATGGCACATGGGAGCAAATCAGCCCTGCCACGCCATTGTTGACGATTCCTGCTTCAAGTATAGTCGATTTTGTCGGGCAAGTACCAGGAACATCTTTTGTATTCAGGTACACGCCGCCTATCACTTTGCCATCTCCTTGTCTACCGGTTTCCGTAGAAGTTACAGTCACTGTCAAAGATTGTAATTGCCCCGACACAGCCATTGATTGTTTAGCTGGAGATTGTGATTTGTGTAACGATGCTGGCATCTTAGATTTAAACACAACGATTGTTACTCCTACCACAATTGCACCAGGAGATTTTACTGTAACTGGTCCAGGAAATGTCAATATTCCATTAACTTCGAATATTTTAGATGCGACAGGATTACCAGAAGGTCTATATAGGGTAAGATATACCTTAAATCCACCGTCCTCGGGTGCTTGTCCAAGATTTGGTGAGTTTAGTTTGAATATTATTGCAAAAAAAGAAGTAAATTTGAAAGTAGATTCTTTACTTTGTAATGGTGACAATGGCATTAAAACATTTGATTTGAATGGATTAATAGTTAGTGGTTCCACCGGACAATGGAAAGATGTTGATGGTAATGTTATCGCTAGTATTATTAATATTGAAGGATTCGCTCCTGGATTTGTCCTGAACTTCACTTATGATATTGACAATGAACTTCCATGTCAAAATAGCACTTATCCTGTCACGATCAGAATTACAGATAATTGTAATTGTACAGACATTGAGTTGGGTGATATTGATGCGTTATGTACAAACCTTAACAATATTGATTTGAATGCATTTAGCGATCCTAATCAACCAGGCACTTGGAGTACTTTAAATCCAACATTAATAATTACAAATGGCATTTTGAATCTGAACAATATTACGGCAGGTATGTACGACCTGCTATATACAGTGACAAATCCTGAACCTGGCTGTCCATCGACGCTTATAAAACCGATCACTGTGTTCAATCCGAAATCCGCAGGTACTGCCAGAGGAGCAGAATTTTGTCTCGGTGCCACCGATGAAGTAATATTAGGCGATAGATTGGACAATGAAGACCTTGGTGGTATTTGGACTGTGGTGACAGGTGGAAATACAGGATTCGACCCTGCAGGAAGATTTGATCTCACAGGAAGGCCAGCCGGTATTTATGTATTTAGATATTCATTCATGACACCTCAGTCTCCTTGTCCAGATGATGATGAAGAAGTGACCATAAGGATCAATCCATTGCCTGTAGCTGATGCAGGAACAGATAAAAACATTGACTGTACCGTCCAATCTGCTATCTTAGGCACGGACTTGAGTACTTCAGGACCAAATATTGTCTATGAATGGAAGTTATTAAATGATATAGTTGGTGCTAATAAAAATTACACCGCTTTAAATGGTGGCAATTATGTTTTGACCGTTAGAGATACGGTGACCAACTGTTCTTCTTCAGACAATGTAGTAGTCACACAAGCAGATGATTTACCCACATTTACCCTAAATGTAGATAGCATAAAATGTTTTGGGGAGACCGCTAGTATTTTGGTAAGTAATATCATCGGTGGTCAAGCGCCATATGAAATTTCATTTGATGGTGGTATCACATACGGTACCGCTTTAGCAGCTTCCAACCTTTTGGTAGGTAGTTACAAAGTATTGGTAAGAGACGCAAATGGTTGTGTTAATGACCAAAGTGATATCATCATTATTACATCTCCATCTCTATTATCTGTAAACCTAGGTCAAGATTTCTCCATCAACATTAATAGAGATTCTTTACTTTCTATAGAAGGCCAGTATAATGTCAGCGATATCGAAAGCATCACTTGGACAGCTAATAATATAGAAATAGACACAGCTAGAGACAAAGGCTCTCTTAATGCAAAACCCGAAGTGGACACCAAATATACAGTCACAGTTATAAGCAAAAATGGATGTATTGCTACCGATGATATCAATATTACCATAAGAAGAGTCAAACCAGAATGTGTTCCAAATATTTTCTCTCCAAATCAAAATAATGCGAATGAATACTTTAGCATAAACTGTGCGGATGTAGCACTAGTAACTAAGTACAGCATTTATGACAGATGGGGCAACTTACTTTTTGTCGGAGAAAATTTATCTCCTGACAACACCTCAGCATTTTGGGATGGCACCTTCAAAAGTAAGCCTGTTGTACCCGGTGTATATGTCTACTATATGGAGTTAGTCTTTAAAGATGGTTCTTCAGAAAAAAGAGGTGGTGACTTAACTTTGATTAGATAAATATAGCATGAAAGAGGTATTGGCAAGTTATTTTTAAAAAACCAACTTGCCAATATCTCTTTTTTCTAACCATTTTGTAATTTAAAGCTAGGTTATAAGTTGATTTAAGATAAAATTTAATCAAATACCTTCCCGACTTAGCTTCCAATAAAACATAATTATATTCTGTCAACACTACTAATACCACCTATATTTAAAATAATAATTTATTTACGCAGATATAACTTTATATTAACAGTTCATTTCTTCATAAGTCAAAATATTTATCATATTAAACAATAGTCCTATATGTTAAAAATATGATAACATTACTTTGTTGAAATAACAATTAGTTATAACTTTACCGTACAATTACTCACATAGGTTTCCAGAGTAGTTTTATTTTGCCCAGACATGCGGCTCCCTCCTTACGAATAAAACGTTGAATGCAATATGCATAATAGTGTATTTGTGGTTTTTGTTATTTCTAAATTTTTAATAATTAATTAATGAGAAAGTTTTTACTCAGTTTATTTGTTTTTGGTTTAAGTTTGACAGCAGCTGTTGCTAGTAAAAATGTAAATCAAAAGCACTTTGTCTCCGTTATGGCAGAAGAAGACCCTTGCAAAATGGAATCTGTCAAATATTGGAAGATAACTGATTTCCCTTTTTTATCCACAGTAGTTGCTGTTGCAAAGCCTTCTTTGGAGTCATTTCTTACCCCGACAGATGTACTTTGGCATGGCATTGTTACAGAAATGGGTAATACATCTGATTGTGTAAGTGGCACGCCTTTTCATATAGAAATTGATGTCAATGCTACTGGGACTGCAGCTACAAATGGTATGGCAGCACCTGGAGTCTCTTGTAGAGTTCACATAGGGAGAGTTACTGCATTTGGTTTACCTTGGACCTGTCTTCAAGATTCAGTAATGACTTGGTCAAGTGACAATGGAATCTTCGATGTATATGAAGCCGACATTCTTCTCCCACCTGGTTTGTGGGAAGTTACTTGTAATTGTTCTGATGATGATTATGCAACTGCGCCAGCTAATGTGCGTTGGATAGGAGATAATTTAGTAACAAATATGTTTGCAAATCTACAACTTACTGTGAATGGTGGAGCTGTAAATGACGATTGTAATGATCCTTTGATTACTTTAAATGCAAATACAAATACGGTAGATAATTTTTGTACAGTTGATGGAACTGCTGGATTTAGATATGTTGTTACAAATGGAGAGTTTGTAGACCTTGCAATCACAACAGGCGCAGGTACTTTATTAAACCCTGCATTTTACAATATTAGATTAGATGCTTGTGCCAATCCAAACGTTACACCACCTTTAACTTGTCTTCCCATAGGAACCGTCATTTTGATAGAGGCAGGTCAAATTGATGGATTTGACCCAATGAATGCTTGTCCTGATTACGGTACTTTTGAAATAACAATAACAGACATAGATAACGGTGTTGGTAATGATGTTTGTATAGATGCAGATGCAGTGAACAATTTTGGTGGAAATAACATCTTAAATTGTGGTGAAAATGGTGGCTTTACAGGAGATATAGATGCATGTCCAGATCCTGAAGAAACCTGCTTTGGAGCTACAAGGGAAGGTGTTTGGTATAGTTTCACAACGGCAAACTCACTAACAACATTTAGTATAACGACTACCGGTGGTGGTCAATACGAACTATTCTCAGGTGCTAACTGTGGTGCTCTTACTTCAGAAGGTTGTGCGGTAACAAACTTACCTTCTGATCCATTGACAACTTACTTCTTATTAGTAGGACCTACTGGTACGGTAACCGTTACCGCGGCTGCATTACCTACAAATGACCTTTGTGCTGGCGCAATTCCAGTTACAGCTATAAATAATGCTGGCCTGACCAATGAATGTGCGACAACTGACCTTGTAACTTGTGGTGCAGAAAGTGAGGCTTCTGTTTGGTATAGTTATGTACTTGGTGCTACCGATGATGAAGTTATTCTCACTTCAGATTTACCAAACTCTGTAGTGAGAGTCTATACTGCTTGTGCAGGTGCCTTAGTAACCGATGCAGATGGAGTAGCTTGTGACGAAACAGCTACTTTACAATGTAGAACACCTGGTACTTATTTTATTCAAGTAGGATCATCATTTGTAAATGCTGGACCTTTTTCATTAAACATCACTGCAACACCTAATGGTGTGGTGAACGATGCATGTTCAGAAGCAATAAATATAGCGGTTGTAAATAATTGTACGTACCAACCATTTAATACCAATACAACAAATGCATGTCCTGAGACTTTTTCTCTAGCTTGTAACGGAGGAAATTATAATACTGATCCTACAGTTTGGTTACAATTTACACCACCTGTCGGAGTGACTAGTATAAATATTCAAAATATCACACCTGCTGGAGCATATTTAAGTATTCTTACACCATGTGGTGCAGGTGCTACGATTCCAGGTGGTGGTTGTCTTTTTGGAGCTGGACCTACACCAAACATCAATGTGACTGGTGGTACCACTTATTTCATTGCTGCAGCAATAGCAGGTAATGAAGGTCAAATCGACTTCGAAATCAAATACAACGATCCACCTGTAAATGATATATGTTCGGCAGCCCTCCCAGTAGTGATAGGCGCTAATGCAAATTTAACCAATGTCTGTGCTCAACAAGAACTGACACCATGTGGTGGCACCTTGGATCAAGCATCCGTTTGGTATTCATATAACATACCTACTGGTGTAGAATCATTGGTAATTAATTCAACCCTAGTTGGTGGGACAATACAAGTGTACGAAGATGATTGTAATACTATTTTGGCAGGAACGACTGGTGGGTGTACCACTAATACTGTAACTATAGATTGTCCTGAAATGCAGAGCATTAGGATTTACGTATCATCTCCAAATGCCAACACAGGTATTTTTACCTTGACACTGACTCAAACCCTCCAATCAGGAATTGATGTTTGTGCTACAGGTCAAAACTTAGCTTTAGCACAACCTCTCTGTAAATCTCCAAATGTATTCATGTCAAATAATACCGGATTCTGTCCAGAGCCAGCTGCGCTCAATTTTGGCGGATGTGACTTTTCAGACGGCCCTGCAACATGGTACAATTTTACAACAAGTGCAACTACCACATTATTGGATATAGATGTTATTGGATTAGGTGTTGATTTTGCCTTGTTTAGCAACTGTGCAGGTGCTCCTGTCGCAAGTAGTTGTACGACTGATGGTACATTAGCTGACCTGCCTGTTACAGGAAGTACAACCTATAATTTAGTAATATCAGGTGCAGGTGGTGCAGAAGGTCCTTTTACTATAGAAATCACTGAAAAATCAAATGCTCCTACCAATGATATTTGTACTACACCTATTGCGGTGAATTTAGGTGCAAATACAAACCTTACCAACTTATGTGCAAATCAAGAACAATTATTATGTGCAGCACCTAATAATGAAGCTTCAGTTTGGTATTCTTACACGATTCCTACAGGAGTAGAATCTCTTACAATAACAACCAATTTAACTGGTGGAGTTGTACAAGTTTTAGAGACTGATTGTAATACAGTACCTGATGGAGTGACAAATCCATGTACTAGTACTGTCACTATCGATTGCCCGGTTGCCCAAGAAATAAGAATATTTATGTCGTCTTCAGCGGCAAATTCAGGTATATTCACTTTAACACTTACACAAACACTTCAGTCTGGAATTGATGCTTGTAACACTGGTCAGCCTTTAGCATTGACACAGCCTCTTTGTAAAGACCCAAATGTATTTATGTCTGACAATACAGGATTCTGTCCAGAGCCAGCAGCTATAAATTTTGGAGGTTGCGATTTTTCTGATGGCCCTGCTACTTGGTATAGATTTACAACAGGCGCAACTACAACATTAATAGATATTGATGTTTTAGGATTAGGTGTTGATTTTGCTTTATTTACGAATTGTGTGAGTGGCCCTGTGGCAACTAGTTGTACTACAGACGGTTCTCTTGCAAATTTACCTGTGACTGGAAGTACTACCTATAACTTAGTGATCTCAGGTCAAGGTGGTGCGGAAGGACCATTTACCATAGAAATTACTGAAAAATCAAATGCACCTGCAAATGATTTATGTGCTGGTGCACTCCCTGTAAACCTTGGTGGAAATCCAAACTTAACTAATTTATGTGCAAACCAAGAACAAACACCGTGTGCAGGTACAGCTAATGAAGCATCTGTTTGGTATTCTTATACTATTCCAGCTGGTGTCGAATCATTAACCATCACGACAGATTTGGTTGGTGGTGTACTCCAAGTAGTAGAAGATGATTGTAATACTTTATTAAACGGAGTTACAGGTGGATGTACTTCAACATTGACACTTGATTGTCCAGTTGCCCAAGATATTAGAATTTTCATGTCGTCTTCAGTGGCAAACTCAGGTATCTTCACATTAACTTTAACACAAGTAAATACTTCAGCTCCAAATGACTTATGTGCAAATGCATCAGATATAGCAGACAACCCAATTTGTGAATTCTTTACAGTTCCAGCTTCTACTACCGTCGGCGCTTGTCCTGAACAATTTACAGTAACAGGTTGTGCATTTGACTATTCTACAGAATCCGTAGTTTGGTACGAATTTACACCTCCTGTAGGAACAACTTCCATTGAAATAGAAAATATATCAGCTAATACGAACCTAACTGTATTCACATCATGCCCTAATCCAGGTCCAGGTACTATACTTGCGGGCGGTGGATGTCTTTCTGGGACAGGTACAAATGGCACGCCTATTCTTGTCACAGCTGGTACCACTTATTATATAGCAATCGGCGTGGATGGAACAGAAGGTCCAGTTGATTTCGACATTAGATACAACCAAACATTAGCTAATGATGACCCATGTGTAGGAGGTTTCATCCCTACACCATTAACGACGGGTGTACAATTGACAAACCAAAATAACTCTTGTGCAACAGATGATAATGATTGTGGTGGTGCACCAGTAGAGAATACTCTTTGGTACACATTTACTTTAAGTGCTGGATTTGATAGAATTACTATAAATGTTACGGGGTTAACTGCGCCATCTATCGGTGTATATGATGTTGCAAACCCATGTAACCAAACTCCTGTGAACGAAGAGTGTAATGGGGATGGAATGGTAGATTTCAACTGTCTTCCTGCAGGCACCTACACAATCTTAGTAGGTACAACAGCTGCCAATGCTGGTGTATTCAGTATCACGGCAACCCAAGGTACAAATGCTGGTCCAGCAAATGATTTTTGTACAAATGCAACAAACTTACCTGGTCAACCATATGATTTATGTGTTGAGTTAGGTCCATTCGATGCGAGTACAGTAAATGCTTGCCCTGAGACATTGCCAGCAGGTGAAATTTTCGGAGCTTGTGATTTTAATTCAGAAGAAACTTCTTGGTATACATTTACAGCACCAGGCATGGCGGGTGATATGCCTACAATGGACTTTACATATACTGGTTATACTGGAACAGGTACACCTTTTATGAATTTATTTGAATTTGGTCCAGACTGTTCTGCCCTAAACGCAGTAGAAACAACATGTTTTCAAGGTCTAAATACTGCTTTTGGAAATATCGGACCACTTACACCCGGACAACAATATTTAATAGCCATTTCATCTCTTGGTGATACAGGTGGAGATTTTGAATTTACAGTAAAATTCAATTTAGGGCCTGCAAATGACGACAAATGTGCTGATCTGACAAATTTCGATTTAGGTTCAGGTGGTACACTATTAGGTCAAACCAACTTATGCTCTGGTGCGGATTACATCATACCAGACTGCCCTGCAGCAGATGCACAGAATTCAGTGTGGTATACTTTCACAGTAGATCCAGGAAGTTATGGTGTGACCTTATTGATAGATCAAATACTTAATAATGGAACACCTTTAACAGGTCCTTTAACTGGTGCAGTATTTGAAGATGGATGTAATTCAAATGCTGTGGAAACCACACTTTGTTT
This sequence comes from Saprospiraceae bacterium UBA7687, assembly GCA_002482845.1. Classification (GTDB taxonomy): domain Bacteria; phylum Bacteroidota; class Bacteroidia; order Chitinophagales; family Saprospiraceae; genus OLB9. Next base: position 90,890 of record DLGT01000141.1, on the reverse strand, counting down.
CCCAGCCAAAGTAGAACAAAATTTAGATTGTCTTGAACCAGGTACTTATGATTTACAAATTTCCACTAGCTCTGCAAATGCAGGTGATTTTACCATCACCATTGCGCAATTAGTGGATGACAGAGAATGTGCGGCTGACAGCTATGATCCTGACCTAAGTGACGAATGTGATGAGGCCATTGTTATTAATATGGCAGGTATCGTATGTGAAGATATATTGATCAAAGGCTGTAACGAAAATGCATGTCCTGAATCGTTCAATAGTGGAGCATGTAACTTTGGAACTGACCCTGCAGTTTGGTATGAGTTTACAGTAGATGCTAATACAGCAGCAATTGATATCACTGGTTTAACCGGCGGTTATTACTTTGCCATTCTGACAAGTACAGCTTGTACAGATGAACCTCCAACTTCGATAGGTGGAGCAGGGTGTATTAGTGCACCTAACACTAATAATATAGCAGTAACAGGTGGTGAAACATATTACTTAGTAATAGCTGACCCTAATGGCGGCGCTTACAGTTTTAACATCAGACAAAATGCATACCCTGTAAATGATGACCCTATTCCATCATCTCCAAGACCTCCATTTGATATTCCAATAGGTGGTGGTCACTCTAGTACAACATGTTGTGCCATAGGTGTAAATGATGATCCTGCTTTAGATTTCCCAAATGTGGCTTGTGCAACAACTACCCATGACGGTGCTGTATGGTACACATACACAACAGGTGGCGAAATTGGTATTGAAATTCAAGTAAGTGCATCAGGTACAAATCAAATCTCAGGTGGAACAACTGTGGAAGTTCTCCAAGGTAGTGCGGCAGGCCCATCAGCTACTTTATTTGATCCAAATTCATTTGATTGTGGTGCTTTACCTACTAGTATAAAAGTAGGATGTTATGAGCCAGGAGAAGTGATATGGATCAAAGTAGCATCTAGCAACAATGATTGTGGAGAATTCTCGATCAATATTAATCCGATCAACAGATGCCCAATGGCAGACCTTTGCGAAGAAGCAGTTGATGTCATAATACCTAACCCTACAGATCCTAACTGCGGAGATGTACAACCTGTAAATATACCAGGATGTATTGAAAATGCTTGTTCAGAAACTGTAGTTGGAGATTGTATGTTTCCTGATTTGCCAACAGTTTGGTTCCAAGTAATGGTAGATATGGAAGCAGTTCAACTTCAGACAACTGTAATAACTAGTGGAACATGGGACCCTATTTGGGCTATATATTATGGAGATTGTGCAGGCCCTACCCTATTGCCAGGTGGAACTTTAGCGGTTCCAGTTGCATGTAGTAACGGAGATTCAAATGCAAACGTCCATACTGTGGGTATAGTAGAAGGTGTAGATACCTATTGGATAGCTGTGGCAGGAGATGGAGTCATTGACGATCCTAACTTTACATTAGGAGTTACCACCTTAGCAGGTTGTGTCGCTTGTATAGGTGAAGCAGGATGTGACCCTCAAGCAGAATGGGAAATAACCGCAAGAAGTAGTGATAGACCTCTTGACGATCCTAAATTCTGTCAAGGTGAAGAAGTTACCGTTTGTATAAACTTTGACTATGATGCATCTGAAACAGGTGTGGACTGGTTCCACGGATTAATTCCAGATTTTGGTCCAGGATGGGATCTTGACGCATTTGATCCTGAAGCAATTGTGGTGTCTCCAGGTGGAGCTGAATGGGCAGATGTTGACGGCGGTAACTGTGCCCCAATAATAACAGAACAAATGCCTTTTTTATGTACCTACACAGATCCTTTAACTGGCAGGCTCGTACTTTGTAATACAGGCTGTCAAGCTTGTCCGTGTTCGGGTCCACTTTTACCTAATTCACCACTTCCAAGTGGATGGTTCTGGAGTCAAAACGGTGGAGCTGGTTGTGAGAACAACGACTGTGAGCCATATACAATGTATGGTATTGGTTCCGTAGTGGTTTCTATAAACTTCTGCGTTGACTTAACTGTAAGAGAATTTGACGACCCTGCTGAATGTACAGCGAATAGAAGTCTTAGATTTAACTTCCAAACGACTTCTGATGGAGTTTCAGGTTGCTGGAATGACCCTATCGCTGAATGTAAATTAGATTTTGCACAAATAGGACCTGCGTGGGAAATAGACTGTGCTAGACCACCAAAAATTCTTGGCAACGACTTTGAGATTTGTCATGAAGGAACCGTGGATATTGATCTAGTAACGGAAGATGGCTCTAACCTTACTATTATCGTTACCCAAATACCTAACCCTGATGTAACCGGTGCTAATGATCATATATTCCCAGGTGGTTTTGGAAACATTGATGATTATCTTACGAATACTTCTTCATCTACCACTATTCAGTATTATGAAGCGTACGCAGATGATCCAACCATAGCTTGTCCAGCACCTAGAGATACTTTCCAAGTGATTATTTATCCTGAACTTATTGTAGATCTTCCAGTTTTAGACATTTGTTTTGAAGATATGGTGGGTAAAACATTAACACCAACGATTACAGGTGGTACTGGCAATTATGTAGGTTATGAATGGAGCACTAATGAAACAACACCTACGATTCAGGTTTTCCATTCTGGTCCAGACATGATTTCTGTGACAGTCACGGATGACAAAGGATGTACAGGTACACAAGTGGTTGATGTAAACAAACTCGATCCATTAAGTTTTACACTGACACCTGAACAAATTACTTCCTGTGCAAATGAAGTTGTATTTGAAGCAACCGACTTAGTTGGAAACGGAAGCCCGTTGACAATATCATGGAATGTTCCACCGCAATTGTATTTCTTTGATCAAGGCACATCGCTTGCTGTTGATTTACCAGGTTCTATACCTGGAACTTACACCATTGTAGCCACTTTAACAGATCAATTTGGGTGTTTTGTAACAAGAGAAGCAGAAATAACTATTTCTGTACCGCCTACTGTAGAATTAGGTTTTGTAACCCCAGCTTGTGGTGCATTCACAACAGATCTTTTAATTCAGAATTATGTAACACAAACTGGTGCCAATCCTACATTCACACTTTTAGATTGTGGTGGTAGTTTCGTGTACCCAGAAAATAGTGGTACACCATATCAAACATCTGATCCAAACGGTATTTTTGAAGATGTGGATTTATCTTTAAATAATTGTTTCCAGTTATTGGTAGAAGAAGAAGGCGGATGTAGTTACATCTCAGAACAAATTGTTATTCCACTTACACAAGGTACGCCTGCTCAATTAAGTGCTCCTACAAGTATTTGTTTGGGCCAAAGTACGACAATTTCAGTTACCAACGCAGCTAGTTTCCCAGGTGGAACTTATACTTGGAGCCCTTCAGGAAGTGGTTCTTCATTTGTAGCCACACCTACACAAACCACACAATACTCCGTTACGGTTACCAATAATGGTTGCGTGAGTGTAGCAAGTGTTCTGATCACAGTCAATCCACTACCTACACCTGGTATTTCTGGTGCGACTTCTTATTGTGCAGGTGAGAGTACAGAACTTACAGCTTCAGGTGGAACAAGCTATGCTTGGTCAGGGCCTGGATTTACAGGAAATATGGCATCCACTGGGCCTATCTCAACCGCAGGTCCATATACCGTTACCGTTACTAATGCAAATGGTTGTACGGCAACATCATCCGCTACAATCAGTGAAGAAGCATTCATAACGGTACAAATATCACCTGTCACGATTTGTGATAACAGCTTAGATTCATTGAATGCAGGTATTGGTTTTGATTCCTACCAGTGGTTTTTTGAAGGTAACCCAATTGGCGATCAACAATTCCAACAGGTCACACAAGCAGGAAATTATACAGTATCTGTTACAGATGGCAACTGTCTAGGTGGTGGAACTGGAGTGGTGATTAACAATGTGACACCAACGATAGATCTACCTACTTCTGTGCAAGTTTGTAGGTTGAATACTGGTGTAGGTCCTACTACGTTAGACTTTGTAGCCATAGCTGATACGATGCTAGGCCAATGGTTTAATATTGATAATGCATCTGTCAATACATCAAATTGGGGTAATGTAGATTTCACCACAATAGCAAGTGCAGATACTTTTAGATTTGTATTTATAACAAATACAGCAGTGGCACCATGTGTTAATGCAACAGATACCATGGATGTTATAGTGAGAAATTGTGCTTGTCCTAACCCTGCTATCAGACCTATTGGTCCATTATGTAATAGCAGTACAGCTCCGTACAATCTTAATAATACCTTCATAAATCAAATGCCACCTCTTCCAGGTGATTGGACCGTAGTAGCTCCGTCTCCTACCCCATTCCCTACAATTACTGGCAATACAATTGTAGTTACAGGTGCCACTCCTGGTACTTATACGGTAAGATTTACCTATAATCCACCTTCACCTGGCAACTGTCCTAAGTTTATTGAAAATACATTGGTAGTATCTCCAGCTCCTGCAATCTCGAGTAGAAACACAACGTTGTGTAATGCAGATATTGGAGCAGGTCCAGTAACGGCAAATCTTGATACCTTGTTAGTGGGACTGATAGAGCCATCTCCAGGTAGTTGGACACAAATAGATGGAGCTACGCCTATGGGTACTTTGCCTAATATAGATGTGACAGGCATGTCTAGAGACACTTTAAGATTCCAATATACAACAACAGCTGTCGCACCATGTGTACCAAGAACAGCCATCGTAGAAGTAATCATTAGAAACTGTGAATGTCCTGTGGTTACATTGGCAAATGATGAACTTTGTAATGGTTCGATGACATTATTAGATTTAGAAAGTGCGGCTAATTTCACCATCGACCCTACAACAATTACGGGTACATGGACAGCTCAAACACCACTTACAATCACCAATGGAAACTTTATCAATCCATTCGGTGTGACAGCAAGTGCGACGCCATATACTGTGACATTTACATTAAATGGTACCTTCCCTGCTGATTGTCAGACAGTCTTTACTAAAACAGTGAGAATCAGAAACCAACCGGTAGCTGAAAAACTCAACGATGGTGAAGCATGTTCTGCATCTACAGGTAATGGAGCTACAGATCTTAGATTGACAAGTCTATTGAGACCTGGTTATACTACAGGTGGTACTTGGACACAAATCAGCCCTGCTACGCCACAGCTTACCATAGCACCTACAAGTATTGTAGAATTTAATGGTCAAGTTCCAGGTACGATGTTTGTCTTTAGATACACACCACCTATCACGCTCCCATCACCTTGTATGCCAGTTTCCGTTGATGTTACAGTTACCATAAAAGATTGTAACTGTCCTGATGGAAATATCGCATGTCCAGGCGATTGCGACCTTTGTAATAATGGTGGCATCCTTGATCTAGCAACAACAATCGTGAGCCCAACTACTTTCGCACCAGGTAACTGGAGTGTAGTAACAGGACCGAATGACGATGAGCAATCGCTTAATGGAACAATTTTTGATGCAAATGGCCTACCTTCAGGTACTTATACGGTAATCTATACTTTGGTGCCAACACCTACAGGTGGTTGCCCTCGTACGGATGAATTTGATATCTTTATTGCCAACGATCAAACTGCAGTGATCATTCCAGATACCCTTGTTTGTAATGGACAAAATGGAGTGACAACATTTGATGTTGGTTCATTAAAAGTTAGTGGAAATGGAAGTTGGTTTGATGAAGCTGGCAATAATATCACCGTCAACACCAATATTGATCTAGCAGGATTAGCACCTGGTACAGTATTGAATTTTACATTCGAATCCGTATCTACTGATCCATGCCCGCAAAATATTTATCCAGTAACCATTAGAATTACCGACAATTGTAATTGTCCTCCGATAAATCCAGGTATGTTTTCACCTATTTGTACAAATTCAAATACATTCGACCTGAATCCATTTAATGACGCTTCAGAGCCAGGCACTTGGAGTTCAACAAATCCTGCTTTAGTTATCACAAATGGTATATTAAATTTATCTGGTGTACCAGCTGGTCTATACATTTTAACTTATACCATCAATAATCCTGTACCAGGTTGTCCATCATCTGTTAATAGAAATATCACAATTTCCAATCCTAAATCAGCAGGAACTGCGAGAGGTGCAGAATTCTGTTTAGGTGCAACAGATATTGTAACGCTAAGAGACAGATTAGATAATGAAGATGGTATGGGAACTTGGACAGTTGTGAGTGGTGGAAGTACAGGATTTGATGCAACAGCAGGTACTTTTAACCTCACAGGAAGGCCAGCAGGTACTTATGTATTTAAATATGCATTTACTAACCAAGCTCCTTGTCCAAATGATGAAGAAGAAATCACCATCAGAATTAATCCTTTACCAGTTGCAGATGCAGGTACAGATAAAAACATTGACTGTACGGTTCAATCCGCAATACTTGGTACTGACTTGTCTTCATCAGGAATAAACATCGTGTACGAGTGGAAGCTTTTGAATGCTGTAGTAGGTACTTCTAAAAACTACACTGCATTAGCTGGCGGAACATATGTACTAACGGTTAGAGATACGGTAACCAATTGTTCTTCTACAGATAATGTAGTAGTGATACAAGCAGATGATCTACCGATCTTTGATATTTCAGTTGATACAATTGCTTGTTTCGGTGAAGTTGCTCAAATAACATTGAGTAATATCAGAGGTGGTCAAGCTCCATATGAAATTTCATTTAATGGTGGTCAAACTTATGGTTCTGCCCTTGTTGCATCGAACCTAGGAGCTGGTACGTACAAAGTTCAAGTGAGAGACGCAAACGGATGCGTGAATGATCAATTACCTGCAATTGTGATCACTTCACCACCTTTATTTGCAGTGAACCTTGGTCAAGATTTCTTCCTGAATATTACAGAAGACTCTTTACTAAGTATCATAGGACAATACGATCCTAATGCCTTCCAAAGTATAACTTGGGCAGCAAATGATGTAGAAATTGTCTCTGCAAGAGACCAAGGATCTTACAATGCAAAACCTGAAGTGGATACAAGATACAGGGTTACCGTAATAAATGAAAGTGGATGTATAGCAACAGATGAAGTGAGAATCTCTATCAGAAGAGTGAAACCTGAATGTGTACCAAACATCTTCTCACCAAACGAAAGTGAAGTGAACGAGTATTTCAGTATCAATTGTGCAGAAGTTGAATTAGTTACTAAGTATAGTATCTACGATAGATGGGGCAACTTATTATTCGTAGGTGAAAACCTATCTCCTGATAATCCTTCATCTTTCTGGGATGGTAAATTCAAAGGACAAGATGTCGTACCTGGAGTTTATGCATACTACTTGGAAATGTTATTCAAAGATGGTTCTACTGAAAAACGTGGTGGAGATGTGACAGTTATAAGATAAGATAATATTCATCACATAAAACATCTTAAAAGGGTGGCACTGATTTTTGAGTGCCACCCTTTTATTTTTGACTATAGATGGTCCAATTTATTTCAGATAAAATATGAAATAAACTTAAAAAAAATCTATTGAATCAGGGTTAAATTTGACATAAATTCATATATTTGTAAAATGCAAATTCCAATAATTTTAGATTAAAATACCGCAAAAACTAATCAAATTTCTGAATTTGACATGTAATTTTGAAATAGATTCTCCCGACCTTCTCCCGACCTTCTCCCGACCTTCTCCCGACGATGTCCCGATGGAACTCCATAGGTACTAGCACGATGCTCCCACTATCCTCCAATGATACTCCCACCACACTCCATGTTTAATTAATTGTAAATCAAACCTCCACCCTATTCACAAGCATGTAAACTAGCTTACTTATCAATAGCAATTTATAACCTGCATCATTAGACACTATAAAATATCCGAGCTGCCATACTTATACGGCTTCAAAATACTTAGCAAATAAATTAATGAACAATCTATTTATTAATAGTTCTATCCATTCTTTTAATCTAGCTTTGTACAATAAAACGCTATTAATTCTACTTTGTTAGATTTGAATCATCAGTCATTACCAAGCCTGAAAGGGCTTTAATTTGAATAACCGTAGGTGTAACCTACGGTAAAAATGACTAAAAAACAAGCCTGACGGGCTTGAATTAAATAGTTTACTAAGCTTGTATCTAATTTAACAAAATACAATTTAAATACATAATTTATAACTGTAGCCATCTATCAAACGTCAAAAAAAATGGCCAAAGTCAATGTTCAACTTGTATCATAAAAAAAATAATATATAATATTTGAAAAATTGGCTATATTTTGAATCTAAATTACTATTTTTGCGCAAATTTTGTAAAAACAATTTTATGGCACAAAGAAAAGGTAAACCTACTAACGATGGTGATGAGATCATAGATGTAGTCGAAGTAAAAGGCAGTCAAGTATCTTCAGATAATTTTTTAGATAAAAATCAAAAGCTTATTACATATGCTGTAGTAGGTATAGGTATTATTGCAGCAATTTACTTTGCTTACAAATATCTTTACATCGGACCAAAAGAAAAAGAAGCAGTAGCAGCAATCTACAAAGCAGAAGAAATGTTTGCTAAAGATTCATTTGCACTTGCTTTAGAAAGTCCTAGTTTTGATGGATTTCTTTCTGTTATTGATCAATACAGCGGTACGAAAACAGCAAACCTTGCGACATACTATGCAGGTATTTCTTACTTAAACTTAGGTAAGTTTGCTGAAGCAGTAGAATATCTTGAGAAATATTCAGCAAATGATGACATCACAGCTATCACAAAAGATGGCGCTTTGGGTGATGCTCATGCAGAATTAGGTGATAAAGAAAAAGCAATGTCATTCTACAAAAAAGCAGCAACAGCTTCTGAGAATGAATTACTTGCCCCTTACTACTTAAATAAGTTGGGTCTCCTTTATTATGCAGAAGGAAAAACCAAAGAAGCTCTTGAGCAATTTGAAGTAATCAAAAACAAATTCCCTGATTCTCCAGAATCTAAAGAAGCAGAAAAATTGATAGCTAGACTTCAATAACAAAATATATCGCTTAAAAACAAAAAAGGCAAAGTTTACGTTTAAACTTTGCCTTTTTTAATTCACCAAATATCAAAACTTATAAATGTCAAGCAGCCATCATAACCTATCCACTATAGATTCAGCTAAACTAAAAAACCTAGACAACGCAAAGATAGCAGTCATCACAGCAGCATGGAACCAAGAGATTACATACGCAATGAGAGATGCTTGTCTTGCAACGCTAAATGAATTTAACTGTCCTGACGAAAACATCATTAAAATTGAAGTCCCTGGAGCTTTTGAATTACCATCAGCTGCAAAAATGTTACTTGCAAATCAAAAACTTGATGCCGTTATTTGCATAGGTTGTGTTATACGTGGTGAAACAAAACATGACGAATATATAAGCAATGCTGTAGCATCAGGCATCATGACGTTAAGCATCGCATCTGGAAAACCTGTCATCTTCGGCGTGTTGACACCTAATGATATGCAGCAAGCTCTAGACAGAGCAGGAGGCAAATATGGCAACAAAGGTGTAGAAGCCGCGCAAACCGCAATTCAGATGATCCACCTTGCCAATGAAGTAAAAAACATAGATAAAAAGAAAATCGGTTTCTAATACAAAACCATTCATCATAAAAAATCCAAGAATCATGAAATGAGCATGAAGCATCTTTGTTTAACATAAACCTTGATGATTATTTTCATGCGCATTCCATGTGGCAATTAAATAACAAATAATATATAGACACATGAAATGAGCATGAGTTATGACACACAATCCGTGATGATTATTTTTCATGCGAATTCCATCTGACAATTAAAAATAAAATAAAAATAAACAGATGAAACTCCACATTATAGAAACTGGGAAATTTAAATTAGATGGTGGTGCTATGTTTGGTGTTGTTCCTAAAAGAATGTGGGAAAAGCTTCATCCTGCTGACGAATACAACTTATGCACTTGGCAAATGAGATGTTTATTAGTAGAAGACGGGGATAGAAAAATCCTTATTGATACGGGTATTGGAAATAAACAAGATGAACGATTTAGAAAGCACTTTTACCCACACGACGAGAATAATTTTGGAAGTGAGTTAGCAAAAATAGGTCTTACAAAAGATGATATTACGGATGTATTTTTGACGCACTTCCATTTTGACCACATAGGTGGCGCATTAGAATATGACCCGTCAGGCAAAATTGTACCTGTTTTTCCTAATGCAACGTATTGGTCTAATGAAGTTCATTACGATTGGGCATATAATACCAACCCTAGAGAAGCTGCATCTTTCCTAAAAGACAATTTTGTGCCATTGAAAGATATGGGTATTCTTAAATTTATAGACGTCCAAGAAGGTATCCAGTTTTCTGACAATATCCGTATTAGTTTTGTCAATGGACACACCGAAGCCATGATGATTCCTTATTTAGGATTACCTTCTGGGAATACGCTAATTTACTGTGCTGACTTGATCCCTTCTCATCACCATATAGCCCTACCCTACATTATGGCGTATGACATGAAGCCATTAGAGACTCTAAAAGAAAAACAAACACTTCACGAAAAAGCGGAAGATGGTAAACATTTTCTGTTTTTTGAGCATGACTTAGATGTGGCTTGTGGAGCAATATCTAAAAACGAACAAGGAAGAGTCGGTTTTGGTGGAAAAGTAGAATTAGCAAGTATTTTGTAAGTAATTTATTATTTTTATTTTGAAGTCAATGTAAAACCATTTGATTTTAAAGAAATTGCAGTTTTCTAAATGGGCTCACATTTACAATTTATACTGAGCAAATAAACCAAAATGCATAGGCGACGCAGCTTCAAAATATCTACTTGCTACAGCGTTCGCCCGGAAATTTGAATACTGAAGCGTGTTGAATAGATTATTTACTTGGACTCCAAATTGAACTTTTTTCAGAAGTGATGAGGTCGTTGCCAATACAAAATTCATGTCAACATAAGCTTTTGTTTTTGTAAGATTGGCGTCATCTAGCCACATCGACGAATTGAAGCTGAGATTAAAATTTGCATCAATGATGTTACCTATCGTATTGTTCAATCTAAGATTGCATTTGTGTTTTGGTACAATGGGTTGGAAATTCCCTGAATAATCTTGGTTATTGACAATGTAGTCCGCAAACTGAAAATGAGCATAAGTATAATTAAAACCTATATCTACTTTACGAAACAGCTTAGTAGACAGTTCTACTTCCACTCCATTTCTTTTACTTTGCGCTGCATTTCTATAAAATACTTTCCCAGGAAAACTGGAAATCTCATAGCCTTGAATCTGATTCTTTAAATTGATATTAAAGAAGGACAAGCCCCACTTGATAGACGACTTTTCATTTGACCTTACACCTATTTCCCAATGAAGTGACTTTTCAGGGCTAAGTTGTGTATTAAAATCTGAAAGTCCATTCGGATTATTGGACAATTCATTTAAAGTAGGCATTTCAAAAGAAGTGGATATATTGGTAAAAACAGCCATTAGATTCTTAAATTGATATCCGAGACCTAATCCACCATTTAGAGAACTGAAATTACGACTTCCATTTTGGAAACCATCTAGGCCAAATAAATCTTTGAGTTTATAATTATTATTGTCAAATCTGAGCAATTGATGCATATTAAAATTACCCTTAGACCATTGAAATTGTTGGAAGACAGCATTATTAAATACACTTTCTAACTGGTCAGTTTGCTTTTCTGCCTGAGTTCCCAGATTGTTACGAAAAAGTGTACGTCGATCCTCTTGAAATTCTATAGTATGACCTACAAGAAAATCAACATTTTTTGATACTACCCAATCCATAGAGTTTGTCATACCCACAAAGTCCCTGATTAAATGGACTATACCACCATTTTCATTTGGTAGTTTGCCTTCGAAATCGCGTTTTCTATAAAATAACAAAGATTTAAAACGCGTTTTTTTATTCAAATCTAAGTTTGTTTTGATTGCTACATGGTGCCCTTTAACCGTCTCGCCTGCTAAGAACATCAAGTTTCGACTATTTGCTTGCCACCTATTTTCATCAAATTGCACTTTTGTTAGCGCACCAGGATCCTTCCCTTCAGGAGAGTAATAAAACCCACCAATTAAAGTCAACTGCAATTTTTCAGAGATGACAAACTTTGTCTTGTTATAAATAGATGTGGTTCTAGCTTGGCTATAGGATCGTTTACTGTCAAATCTATGGTGATTGACTGTAAGCATATTGGCAACTTTATTTTTGTAAATATTCAACTTTACACCAAGATCATAGGCGCCTAAACTATTGGCCCTGGTCCTGATTTGCACTGGAGATTGTTCATTGCTAAAATCGGAAGTGCCAAAAGAAATAGCGCCTCCACCTGCATTTCCTAGTCTAGCAGCAAGGCCAGACCTAACTGTCTCTAAAGAAGAGATATCAAAGATACTAACCTCATCCATTTGGCTTGTGCCATCAGGTGCCGTAAGTGGTATATCATCTAGATAAATCCTAATGCCTCTAACACCAAATGCCGACCTACTACCAAACCCACGAATAGAAATACGAAGATCTTGCGCAAAGTTTTCACCATTAAAAGACTGAACACCTGTCCTACTATCCAAGGCAGTCCTTAGATTATTTTGGTAGACATCTGACAATTGCATAGTGTCGCGACTACCAGTCCACAAGAGTTGTTTGTTAATGCGTGGTGCAATCAAAGTCACTTCAGAAAAAGCACCTAATACCGTGGTGTCCTGCTCAAGAGCGAATATTTGGGTACTTAAATGAAGAAGAACGGTAAATAAAAATAACTTATGAATCATTCTCAAAGGTAACAGAAATTGTCAAAACGATAGACGAATCTTTTAAAATTTAAGCTCCAAAAATACTAGTTTAACTATGAGAACACACATTTAACCAAAGTTTACTCGCAATGTCAGTATACTCAATTAGTCAAAAATACCATTCATTTCGGTTAAAATAATTGGTTCATTGTCAGTAACTATAATGGTATGTTCATGCTGAGCCATAAATCCACCTTGATTACCGACCATAGTCCATCCGTCTTTAAGTGTTTGCGCATAAGAAGATGATGTAGAAATAAATGTTTCAATAGCTACAACTGAATTCTTTTTAAACTTCTTAAAATTCAATCGATCTTTGTAGTTTGTTATTTCACTAGGTTCTTCATGAAGACTTCGCCCTACCCCATGACCTGCGAGATTTCTGATGACTTTGTAACCACGTTTCTTAGCACCGGTTTCTATAGTATGACCTATATCCGAGATTCTGACACCCGATCTAATCTGATTGATAGCCTTATATAGAATCTCCTTGGAAGCATCTATCAGCTTTTGGTGTTGATATAAATCTGCACCTAAAACAAAAGACCCACCATTATCAGAAAAAAAACCATTTAACTCAGCAGATACATCGATGTTTACTAAATCTCCTTCTGATAAAATATGCTTTTCTGAAGGAATACCGTGACAAAATTCATTGTTTACGCTGATACATGTCCACCCTGGAAAACCATACGTAACATAAGGAGCCGATTTTGCGCCCAAATCAGCTAAAATGTTACCGCCATAATTGTCAAGCTGTTTGGTAGACATACCTGGTTTGGCGTAGTTTCTCATTTCTTTTAATGTAAATGCAACAGCTTCGCTGACTTTTTGCATTCCAATCAACTCTGATTCTTTTGTGATAGACATATTGTCTTTATAATTACAAGTTTAGATAAAGTCCGATGTAAAAATATATTACAGCCTATTTAGTATTAGTAACTAGGGACATCAAATGTTATTTTGAGTGGATTAAGCTATGTTTAAAATCTATATGGAAAAGATTCTTTTGCCATGGCCATCACTGTATCAAATACATCTTCAGGGTTTGGTTTGCTAAAATAGTCACCATCTGATCCAAAAGGTGTCCTATGCGCTGCTGCGGTAAGTGTCACAGGTTTGGCATCCAAATATTGATAACCATTCCATTTTTCTAATACTTCACGCATCATGTAAGCGGTGGCGCCACCTGGTATATCTTCATCCATAAAGATGATTCTATTGGTCTTTTTGAGTGAATTGACAATTAAGCCTTCTAAGTCAAAAGGCATAAGTGTCTGAGCATCAATAAGCTCCACAGATACATCAAAACCTTTTAATAGCTCAAGTCCCTTTTGTGCTTCACGCACACAGGATCCATAAGTAACCAATGTAATATCGGTACCTTCTTGCAATATCTCAGGTGTACCAAGTGGAACAGTAAACTCCAATAGATTTTCAGGAAGTCTTTCCTTCAACCTATAACCATTCAGACACTCAACAATGATAGCCGGATCATCAGATTGTAACATAGTGTTGTAAAATCCTACTGCCTGTACCATATTACGTGGTACACACAAATAGATACCTTGCATAGATGTCAAAATCATTCCCATAGGTGATCCTGCATGCCAAATACCTTCTAACCTATGACCTCTCGTACGCACAATAGCGGGAGCACGTTGTATACCGTTAGACCTGTATCTCAATGTCGCTAGGTCATCGGTGAGCAATGAAAATGCATAAGCCATATAATCTAGGTATTGTATCTCTGCAATCGTTCTTAGTCCACGCATTGACCCACCAAGGGCTTGTCCCATAATCGTCCATTCTCTGATACCTGTATCAAAAACTCGTTCTGTGCCATGTTTTAATTGAAGTCCAGCGAATCCTTGATTGACATCGCCGATCTGACCTACATCTTCACCAAAGGCGAGTATTTCAGGTCTTTTTTCTAATATCTGATCAAAATAATTGTTCAATACTTGATAGCCATTTAACATTTCAGGATTTAGACCATATTTGGGTGGTACAACACCTACATTTACAGCAGCATACTTTGTATTGCTATGTAAATGTGTGTGATATCTTTGATTTCCTAATTCTTTAGCAGAAGTTATGAAGTTATCAAGTGCTACATTTTCAACCTTGCCGAATCTCATAAGTTGCATATGAAGCTTACGACTATTGGCTACGACTTCTGAGAATACAGGATTTACAGCTGTGTTCAAGTCCTTTTCAAGATGAAGAATACCTTCCGTTTTGGTGGATTCAGGAAGATCAGCGTATATTTTTTTAAGCTGGTCTTTATACTTTTTCACACCATCACTATACATTTTCCAAGCATTATCTTTGGCTTGTTTTGCATATTCTACCGCTTTTACCTTTAAAGCTTCTATCTCTTCTTCAGTAGCGATATCATTTTCGATAATCCACTCTGCCATTCTTTTGATACAATCATTATCCTTTTCCCATTGTAGTCTTTCAGGAGATTTGTATCGTTCATGTGAGCCTGAGGTAGAGTGACCTTGTGGTTGTGTGAGTTCTTGAACGTGAATGACAGCAGGTATGTGTTGATCTCTAACTTTGGACGTCACTTTTTCGAAGACGGCACACAGTTCTGCATAATCCCAACCTTTGGCCGTGTAGATCATGATACCTGTACCTTTTTCATCTATCAAAAATCCTTCTAGCGCTTTAGAAATTGATCCTTTTACTGTTTGCATTTCTACAGGCACACTGATACCATAACCATCATCCCAAACTGCTACAAGCAAAGGAACTTTCATGATTGCCGAAGCATTTATGGTCTCCCAAAATACTCCTTCTGAAGTAGAACTATCCCCTATTGTGACAAAGCTAACTTCATTACCATTATCTGAAAATTTCTTACCAGAAGGAATGTCTATTTTACGATATTTTTTTGATGCCATGGCTAGACCTAGTGCTCTTGCCATTTGGCCTGCAGTACATGATATATCTGAAGAGACATTGTACATTTTGGTTTGATCCAACCATTCACCATCAGCGTCCATCATAGGAGTAGCATAATGACTATTCATTTGCCTACCTCCAGAAAAAGGATCGTTTTCAGCATCTGCATACAACTGCAAGAAAAAGTCTTCTACCGTCGAAAGCCCACGAGCAAACATAAAAGTCATGTCTCGATAATATCCAGAACGCCAATCTCCATGTTTAAATGCTCTTGCCATAGCTACCTGTGGCACTTCTTTACCGTCACCTAGAATACCGAATTTTGCCCTACCATTGAGCACTTCTTTACGACCGAGAATACTAGCTTCTCTGCTTATTAGACATATCCAGTAATCATGTAGCACATCTTTTTTGAATCCATCTTCTGACTGATGTGTACTTGTAGTAACTTCTAGAGGTAAGGTTTCGATATCTATCATGTGTATATCTTGGTTGGGTTAGGTAAAATAGGTTATCAAACTTCTGCAAAAATAATCATTTTTTTAATAATTCCCAATAAAATAAAATTTGGATTCATTTTTTGTTTAGCTTAAATATGCCATATAATTTTGAATATAAATAATGATAGAAATATAATTCTGCATTACCACTTGTATGACAAAGGAATGAAATATGCTTTTTAAGTATTAACAATAAATTGACTAGTATCGAAAATGTGCAATTTAGAAAAAGGAATAAAGAACATTTATTTCTGTAAAGACCTTTATTAAATGGGGTCTGCTGAAAAAGTCAGATGTGCTTAAGATACGAAACTTCAAGCCGCAGGAGTATATCAATACTTCAAGGCGATAAAGGTGAAGTAGATTGAGAACATCTGACTTACAAAAATAATTTAAACCTAGTGTAAGGGTTTTGAAGATATTCTTTTTATAGTTATGCATTTATTTTTGAAAACTTAAATATGTTTAATAGATAATCAATTATTATAGTGAATTTCAGCAGAGCCTAAATAAATAATTTTTTTGTACAGTTTCTATCATCTAATTTTGAATCTCTTTGACATTAATTTATCTTGCATCCTTAATACTTTAATTTTCTCCGCCTTGATCAATAATATTAATTATTCAGATATTGTAAATGCCTCTGATATCCAACAACTAGTTAGGATGGACAAAGTGTTTAATGACATCTACGAACTGCATGGTCCACCACCTAATTGGACACGTCCACAAGGCTTCGAGACCTTAGCTAGAATCATCCTAGAGCAACAAGTTAGCCTTGCGTCTGCCTTTGCACATTACCTAAAACTGAAAACATACATCACAGATTTTACACCAGAAAACATAATAGTCCTATCTGATCATGAGATGAAATCTAATCAAATTAGTCAACAAAAAGCCAAATATCTGAAAGCACTTAGTCACAGCATTCTCCAAAATGAAATAGATTTAGAGTCTTTGGGTAACAAATCTACGGATGAAGTGAGACAGCAACTTACAGCTATAAAAGGCATAGGTAACTGGACCACAGATATTTACATGATGTTTTGTTTGCAATCAAAAGATATTTTCCCAATTGGTGACATTGCCATCATCAATACAGTAAAAGAACTAAAACAAGTCACTACCCAAAATGAAATTGCCACTTTATCCGAACCTTGGAAACCATTAAGATCTCTTGCATCCTACTTTTTGTGGCATTACTATCTCAAAAAAAGGAATCGTCCTGCCTTTATTGATTAGTCAACATTAGCATATTTGACGTCCCCTAAAAGCAAAGGCACCTACAAAAGCTTAAAACTTGAATGCCTTAACTCCTTAATTGTATATCTAAATAGGAACCTAAAACTATGTTTCTTTAAAAGTAATTCAAATTATTTAAACATTTTTGTCACAGAAATGTCTCCATTCAGTTAAATCTATTAATTACTTTATGAAGACATTAATAAGCGTATTGATTTTGTTATTCCCAATATTCGGAATGACACAGAATGGTGTGATAAAAGGTTCCGTGAAAGATAAAAATTCTAATGAATCCATCATTGGTGCCAACATCTTGATCGTGGGAACTGAGACAGGTACATCTACAGATATCGATGGTAACTACATTATAGAAGGTTTGAAACCAGGCATTTATTCCATTCAAGTTAGTTATATCGGTTACGAACCACAATCTCTTTCTGAAATCGAAGTTCAAGGGGCTAGGCCAACTATCCTAAATTTCCAATTAGCTGAAAGTGTCAATCAACTCAATGAAGTTGTAGTCCAAGCTGCTTCTTTCAAAAAAACAGCTGAAAGTCCTGTTTCCCTACGTACTATAGGCGTATCTGAAATAAAAAGAAATCCAGGAGGCAACAGAGATATCTCTAGGGTGATTCAATCGTTGCCAGGTGTCACTTCTACCGCTTCTTTTAGAAATGACCTGATCATCCGTGGTGGTGCACCCAATGAAAACAGATTTTATCTAGACGACGTAGAAGTCCCAGTTATCAATCACTTTGCTACCCAAGGTTCATCTGGTGGTCCGGCAGGAATTATAAATGTAGACTTCATCCGAGAAGTGGATTTTTTCAGTGGTGCTTTTCCTGTCAATCGTGGCAATACGTTAAGTTCTGTTTTCAACTTTAAGTTTAAAGACGGTAGAGATGATAGAATCGGAGCCACCATGACTGCAGGAGCCACAGACATTGGTGTTACCCTAGATGGGCCAATCAATGAAAAAAGTACATTTTTAGTTTCTGCAAGAAGATCATATTTGCAGTTTTTATTTAAGGCAATCGGGCTTCCCTTCCTACCCACATATACGGATTTTAATGCCAAGTATAAGTATAAAATCGATGATAAAAACGAAATATATTTCATTGGTTTAGGAGCTATAGATGATTTCACATTAAATCTAGAAGCAAATGATACAGAAGCAAAACAAAGTCTTTTAGATCAGTTACCTGTAAATACACAATGGAATTATACCAATGGATTAGTTTACAAACATTATGGTCAGAAAGGATATACGACTTTTGTGTTAAGTAGAAATATGTTAAATAATGAAGCAGTCAAATATCTAAATAATGACGAATCTAATCCAAATAACCTGATTCTTGAATACAGATCACAAGAAATAGAGAATAAACTCAGGATAGAAAATACCCAAAAACTAGGTGAATGGCAGTATTTAGCAGGTATAGGTTATGAATATGTAAAATATAATAACCGTACAGTCAATAAGATATTTACCGCGCAAGGTCCGGAAGAAATAGATTATATGGCTGATTTGGCTTTTCATAAGTATAGTGCTTTTGGGAGTCTGAGTCGTAAGTTTTTTAATGAAAAGCTTAGCACATCTTTCGGATTTAGACTTGATGGTAATTCATATTCTGATGATATGAGCAATCCGTTGGATCAGTTTTCGCCATGGTTTTCACTTTCATATCAGTTGACAGAAAAACTGGCTTACAACTTCAATGTGGGTATATATTTTCAGTTGCCACCATACACAAGTTTAGGATATACTGAAAATAATACCTTGGTCAATAAACAAAACAACATTTCATTTATTGCTGCCAATCATTTGGTTACTGGACTAGAATATACTTTATCATCTAATAGCCAAATTACTGTAGAAGCATATTACAAGACATATGAAAACTACCCTTTTTTATTAAGAGAGCAAATTTCATTAGCTAATCTTGGAGGAGATTTCGGAGTGATAGGAAATGGACCTGTAACTTCAATGACAGAGGGAAGGACATATGGCTTGGAAATGCTGTTCCAACAAAGACTTTTCAAAGGTTTTTATGGAATCCTAGCTTGGACGATAGGTCGTTCTGAATTTAATAATAATGATGAAAATTATGCACCTAGTAGTTGGGACTCTAGACAAATTATTAACCTTACAATGGGCAAAAGATTTGCAAGAAATTGGGAACTTGGCATCAGATATCGATACCAGTCAGGTTTGCCATTTACACCATTTGATGCTAATTCAGACTTAGCTACAAATTGGGACAGAAATTTTGCTGGTATCCCAGATTACACCAGAATAAACAGTCAAAGACGTGGTCCTGTAAATGGTCTTGACATAAGACTTGACAAAAAATGGTTTTTCAAAGGTTGGGACTTAAATTTATTCCTTGACCTTCAGAATGTTACAGCTGCGGCCATTGCAAGAGATGTACTAATTTTAGACAGACCATTGGACGAAAACAACAAACCAATCGGTGGTCCTATTATAACAAATCCTGATGCACCTGCTGATGAACAACGTTATAAATTAAAAACCATCAATGACAATGAAGGCACCGTGCTACCTACCTTGGGCATTGTGATTAGTTTGTAAATACATAGATTAGGCATAAAAATATATCATAAAAATATCTTTTTGTTATACATCTTTTTTTGTTCTTTAATCCAAAGTTGAACAAATACATTTTATTTTAAAAATTTCTTCCCCCATCTCATAGGGGTAAATCCAACCTTTGTTTTCATATAGCAAAACAAAGGAAAATGAATCGTAGTAAATTTTTATTTTTAGCAGCCTGTCTGATTTTAAGTCAGTCTCTATTTGCACAAACAAATCAATGGTACAACATTCGGGGTACTGTAAAAGACGATGTGACCCAACAAGCACTCATCGGAGCACTTGTCTATGTCGTCAATCACGAAAACCAATCTACCATCACAGACGAAAATGGCGACTTTCGCATCGAAGCGTTGCCTTTGGGAAGACATAGTTTACAAGTTTCTTATCTAGGATATATAGCTTATGTGTCCAATATCGAAATCAAAAGTGGAAAAGAATTAGTGCTCAACATCGCCATGAAAGAAGAGTCGAAGTCTCTTGATGAAGTGGTCATAACTGCTCGCGCAGAAAAATCCAAACCTGTCAATTCTATGGCTTATGCAAGCACACGTACTTTTTCGGTAGAAGAAAGTAGCAAGTTTGCTGGTGCAGTAGATGATCCCGCTCGTATGGCGCAGTCTTTTGCAGGTGTCGTGCCTACGGATGATGGTAGCAATTATGTATCCATAAGGGGAAATCACCCTTCTGCATTGCTCTACAGGATGGAAGGTATTGACATCCCCAATCCCAATCACTTCGGTGATGTGGCTTCATCTGGTGGTGGTGTGTCTGTGTTGTCATCACAAATGATGGCCAATTCTGACTTTTCTACAGGTGCTTTTTCTGCGGAATACGGCAATGCATTGGGTGGGATTTTTGACCTAAAATTAAGAAAAGGTAACAATAGTAAAACGGAATATACTTTCAAAGCTGGATTCTTGGGTATGGAAGCGGCGATAGAAGGTCCATTTAGCAAAAAATATAAAGGTTCATATCTGATCAATTACAGGTATTCGACTTTGTCACTCATTGATAAATTGGGTGTGGACTTGAGTGGTGTCATCAATTATAGTGACTTGTCTTACCACATCAATTTGCCACTGAATAAAGGTGGACATTTTTCACTTTTTGGGCTCAATGGATGGAGTGATCAGGGGATTGATGAGACGCTAGAAGATATTGATGTAGAAAAAGGCGCAATTGACCACAGATTTGAAGGTGAATTCTTGAGTAACATGTCTGTAAATGGTGCCAAATATACTGTTTCTACCAATAAGAATGGTTTTTTGAGTGCGATTTTGGCTTATTCTACTACAAAAAATGGTTATAAAGAAGATGTAAATACGGTCTTCCGTGATTATACTTTTTTTAGCAAATTTACACTTGACAATAAAGTCAATAAACTCTCTGGAGCACTTAGTTTTACCCAAAAGATCAACCCAAATCTAGTCTTAAAAAGTGGCGCTTTTTATGATAAGATGGGTTATCAAACCACTTATAATGAATATACGAATGCTAATGAATTCAACAATCTAATCAATAATGCTGACAATACATCTTTGGTTCGTGCTTACTTTCAAATGCAATTTCGTATCAATGATAAATGGTCATCCAATTTTGGTATTCATTATGCCAATTTCCTACTCAATAACAAACAAGTCATTGAACCAAGAGGTAATATTCAATATACGATCAATCAAAGGTCAAACATCGCTTTGGCTTATGGCAGACATAGTCAAGTGCAGCCTTTGATTGTATATTTTCTGAAAGGAGAAGATGGCAGCTTGGTCAATAAAGATTTGGACTTCACGAAGGCGCATCATTTCGTTTTGACCTACAATTTTGATATCAATACCCATACCCGTATTAAGTCTGAGTTGTATTATCAGCATCTGACGGACGTAGCAGTTGGACTAGGAGAAAACAGCAATTTTGCCATGGTAAACCAACAATATTTTATACCTGATTTTGCTTTGGTCAATGAAGGAAAAGGCAAAAACATGGGTGTAGAATTGACCTTGGAGCGTTTTTTACATAATAATTGGTACTACATCATCACGGCTTCTGTCTTTGACGCTAAGTATAAAACACCTACCACGGATTGGATCAATACTCGGTACAATGCGCAATATTCGTCTGTCATCACCATAGGAAAAGAATGGGTCGTAGGTAAAAGCAAAAGAAATACATTGGGTTTTAATATTAAAAATGCCATCGTCGGTGGACAGTGGGATACGCCGATAGATAGAGCAGCGTCTCAACTTGCCAAAGAAGAAATTCGCGACGAAAGCAGACCTTTTTCGGTCCAACTAAGAGATTATTACAAACTAGATGTAGGTGTAAAATACAAAAGAAATAAAAAGAAATTTACATCCACACTTTCCCTTGATCTCATGAATGCAACCAATAGTCGGAATGTAGGCGGTATCACTTATGATATCCAAAATGACAAAATGAATGAGTGGACCATGATGCCTTTTGTACCTGTGTTGGCTTACAAAATAGAGTTTTGAGAGTGAAGAATTATGAGAGATGACATAAGGTTTTTGAAATAGCGGGTGGAGCTCCCCTTTAGGGATTGGGGGTAAGCATGGCGAGAAATAGGAACAATGAGAGATGAGAAATGAATTTTAAGAGATGAGTGATAAGAGATAAGTTTTGCAATGTTTAATTTAATAATTTTATAAATAATTTGAAAATGAAAAATGTAGTTTATTTGTTGATAATCAGTACTTTGATGAGTTGTGATTTAGATAGTTTCAATTGTTATGATGGCAGTATTATTACGAAAGAGTTGCCATTAAATACGTTTCACAAGATAGATATTGATTTTAGTTGTGAAGTAATTTTGGTCGATGGTGATGAACAAAAAATCGTCATTGAAGGCAAAGATGATATGATCAAAGATTTGGAAAATCGATCTATTGTGTCCAATGATACTTGGAGAGTACGCACTAAAGGAAATTGTATTTTACCCACTAAAGACACTAGAATTTATATTACCGTACCAGGATTAAAGGAATTGTCTGTCGATGGCAACTATATGATTTCTTCAGAAGGATTGCTGAAAAATGTTGATGATGCACTCAAAATAGACCTTGACGGTAATGGAGATTTATCTATAAGTTTGGATGATATGGCACTTCTTGAGCTAGATATTGATGGCAATTGTAATGCGGATATTGAAGGAGTTACCAATAGATTTAACACCGATTGTGATGGAAATAGTGAAATAAGAGCGCACGATTTTTTGGCAGAAATCGTGGATATAGAAATAGATGGAAACTCTACCATGGACGTAAATGTATCTCAAAAACTGATAGTTAATATGGATGGCAATGGTACTGTTTGTTACAAAGGCAATCCTCAGATAACATCTAATCTAGATGGAACTAGCAGAATCAAAAACTGTAATTAACATGGGTAGTGCAGCAGAAAATATAGTTTACCTTTCTTCAAAACCTAATAAAAATAATGGTTTTGAGCAAGGTATTTCACATCACAAAAACATACGGCAAGCAGCAGGCGTTAAGGATAAGGATATGAATGATAAAATCAAACACATACAAGAAGTCAAATCTGTAGATACTGCCACTTTTGAGCAGTTGTTTACAGATCATTACGATGCACTTTACCGATATTGTCAGACGATGGTCAAGGACCAAAATGATATTGAAGATATCGTACAATCGGTATTTATGGATTTGTGGCATGATCGCAGCAAGTTAGTCATTCACACGTCCATAAAAGCTTACCTGTACAAAGCAATTTACTTTAAGTGTATGAATAAAATCAAACACGACAAAGTCGCTTCCAAATATTCAAATACCATCTCCAATTCAGAAAGTACAGCGGTCACGGACACACTCATCATTCAAGAAATTGCGGACAAAATCAAGGAAACCATCGAAAGCCTTCCTGAACAATGTCGCAAAATATTCTCTATGAGCAGGATGGACGGACTTAGGTATAATGAGATAGCAGAAAAACTAAACCTATCACCCAAAACTATTGAAAACCAAATGGGTAAAGCACTTAAGACAATGAGAGTCGCTTTGTCAGAATATATTCAAATCATTGTCATCACAATAATAACATACTTGTAATGAACATAAATAATCATATCACAGACGATCTCATTACCAAATATCTTTGTGGTGAAGCGACACCTGATGAAGCGATACAACTAGAAGATTGGAAAGGTATCTCCAAAGAAAATCAATTATATTTTGAAAATATGCAGCAAGCATTTTTGATGGTTTCTAATGTAGAATGGTCTGCACCAGATAAAAAAGCTGCTTGGCAAAAGTTCAATGCTAAACCAAAACCTAGCACTAAAATTGGATGGATATATGGATTAGCTGCTGTATTAGTTGTAGGGCTTTTGTCAGTAGTTTTCCTAATGAAAAATGATAAAATGCCTTTGGAATTGATAGCGAATGCAACCGCTGTCACCCAATCGCTTTCTGACCAAAGTGAAGTGACCTTGCAAGCAAATAGCAAAATCAGTTATGAAGATGGTTTTGGTACCGAGCATCGACAGCTAAAATTGAGTGGAAAAGGCAAATTTACAGTGACGCACAATGACAATTTGCCATTCATCATCGAGTCCAATGGTGTTTTTATGGAAGATTTAGGTACGGTGTTTAGTGTAGAAAGTATGCCAGATTCTGATACAGTTTACGTAGTGGTCAATGAAGGCATCGTGCGTCTGTATGACGAACACGGCAGCGAGATCATCATCAAAGCTGGTGAAAAAGCTTGGTATATTCGTTCACAAAAGACAATCATTACAGATTTGGAGACCAAAGTATTGAAGTTTGACTTTAAGGATACACGCTTGGTGGAAGTAGTTGATTTGCTCGAGAAAACATATCAGATAGATGTGCAATTATCTCCTGAATCAATAGGCGAATGTAAAATTACCACACAGTTTTTTGACGAAGAAGTGGCCACTATTATCACCGTCATTGCCGAAACATTAGGTTTTAAGTATGAATACCAAGACCATCACTACAAAATAACAGGAAAGCCATGTCAATAAGAATCATCTTCAGTTTGTTGACTTTTTTGATATGCAATGTCTTACATAGTCAGTCAGATATCAACCAAGAAGTCACTCTTCAGTATAATAATACACCAGCGAATGTCATCTTTCGAGATATACAAAACCAAACAGGCATGGTCTTTTCGTACAGTGAATTTCAAGACAATCAGCTAATGTCAATTCAGGTTATAAAAAAGCCTTTAAAAGATGTGTTGCCTATTTTGGAGACTTCATTAAACATCCATATTTCAATTAAAGAGAAATATATCATTGTTAGACCAAACAAAGATGGCTCCAAAAAAGAGTTGAGCATAAATGGAACCATCACTGATCCGAAATCAAACGAACCACTGAGTGATGCAAGTATTTATGTTAAAAAGCACAAGATCTTAGTCAATTCTGATAAAAAAGGAAGATTTGCTTTTAATGTTCCATCAAACGCCAATCAAATAAAAATCAATATTGCTAAAGAGAATTACTTGGACACTTCTTTGGTTATTGTAGCTTCTCGAGGTCAAACGTTACATATCAAACTGCGTTCGTTTCCAAGACAAAGAATCTCTGAATTTGACTCGTTGACAAAAAAAGAGTTACAGATTGGTTCACTCAATAATGATAGGATTCCAGCATCTCCAGAGATTGTAAAGTCCAGCTACAACGAAAATTTCTGGAAAAAGATGAAGCTTAAAAATGTCAACTTGGTCAATATCAACGACACAATTTTTAATAGCTTCTCAGTCTCTTTGCTGCCTCCAATAAGTACCAATAAATTGCTTTCTTTCCACACAAGAAACACCATTTCACTCAATATCATTGGTGGACATTCCAAAGGTCTCAATGGCGTAGAAATCGGTGGAGTCTATAATTATGATGATGGCGATGTTTATGGTGTTCAAGTTGCAGGCGTAGTAAATGCCGTCTCAGAAAATGTCGTGGGGACACAAATCAGCGGTGTCATGAATGCTGTAAAAGGAAACGTCAAAGGTGTACAAATAGCAGGTGTTATCAATAACAATGACAGTATCACGGATGGCATCCAAATCTCAGGTGTCTATCAGAAAACGCATACGCTTCGTGGACTTCAGATCGGTGGTTTGTACAATCGTGCAGTCAAAACTACAGGTGGGCAGATCAGCGGTTTGCTCAATACGGTAGATAGTGCCACCACTTTCCTACAGATAGCGGGATTGTACAATCATGGTGCTAATATCCGAGGTTTACAAATTTCAGGTTTGGTCAATACATGCGACACGCTCGAAGGCATACAAATAGGAATTTTCAATCGTGCCAATTATGTCAAAAAAGGATTGTCTATAGGATTGATCAATTATGTGAAAACAGGATACCACAAATTTGAGTTTTCATACAATGAATTAAGTACAACAACTATAGGATATCGTTCTGGTTGGGCACCTTTACATATGCATTATTTCGGTGGTGTCAACCTGGTCAATAAAGATCTACGTTTTTTTCAAGCAGGAATGGGCATTGCTAGTTCCCTTCCACTAACCGAAACAATCAATTTTGAAACGGATGCCAACATTCGCAACACGCATGATGTAGATGATTTTTCATCTTGGGACTTTAACATGCACAATCAGCTGATGCTAGGTCTATCCTGGCAACCTTTCAAAAAGATTGGCATCAGAACAGGCATCACACTGAATCATTTTTGGTACAACAATTCTGTAGATATTAATAATCATGTGGCATCTCTCATAAACAATCCTGTATACGAAAAAGATGGTACAGTTCGCAATCATAAGATGTGGATTGGGTGGCATGTGGGTTTGTTATTGTTTTGATTTAATATTTAAAATGAAGAATTAAGGGGATAATTAACTTTTTCCCTTAATTCTTTAAATTTACCATCCACATAATAGATTTATACACATATAACATTAATGATTTTCATCAAACTTTCTATTAAGCTTACTTGAGTTATAAAACTAAACTATCATAAAATATCTTCTATTCTCATGATGTATATTTTACTACATTATATTATTACGCTAAGATTTGAGTATTTTTATGCCTTTAATTTTCTATAATTGAATAAAAACATTTTACCTTTACACCACTGAATAAAAGATTGTATTTGAAACCATTCGTAATTTAGTAATTTGAAATTATATGTTTGGTTCTTGTCCAAAAAAAAGAACATAATATTCTTTAGTTATCAATGAAGCTATGGCGTAAAGTTCTAATTATGATAAAATTCATATGGTGCCAATAACAAACTTAACATTTTCAAAATAATTAGTTTTATTTGATAATTAAGCATAAAGTCAAAATAGATGCAATCAAAAACTTTTATATTTTGGGTTTCTGTCCTTTGGATAGTTTTGACCATTTATAGCTGTAGTCAAGCAAAAAAAACAGTGGATACAACTGTTGAAAAATATATCATTCTTTGTAAAGAAGGTTATGTTCCTAAAAATGAAGATTTCGCCCCTTATTATATGTTAAAAGATGCGGTGAAAGTAAATAAAACCAAAAATGAATGGATGATCACTTTACAAAGTGATGAAAAACAACTTAATGAAGCAACAGAATATTTAAAAAACCACCGATTTATTGTCAAAGTATCTACATCTGATACTTCAAAATCTTCATCCAATTCTCAAAATAAATCAAACATTAACATTACCAATTAAAATTATTAATTAATCCTGAGATGAACAAAATTCTTTTTGCATTACTGCTTTCAACACTTCTACTATCTTTTAATTCGTTAGAAGCACAAGATCCTTTCAAAATTACAGACACCAAACTAAAAAAGCTTGGCAAAACACCTGAAATTAAGTCCATTATTGATCATGAAAAGGCTTCAATGTTTAACAAAGTAACTAGAAAACTAAATAAAAAAAGACCTGACAATTTTAAAGGTAGAAAATACAGAAATATTCAGTTTCCTGAAAGAGAACATCAAGGCAATGACCCTATTCGGCAACGCGAAATGGGAAATCGCAAGAATGACCCTATATTAAACTTTGATGGCCTTTTTTCTGAATTTGGAAGTCCACATGACCCTACTGGAGATTTAGGGTTAAATCATTATGTTCAAGCCATCAATGGTACTCAAGTGGGTGTTTTTGATCTAAATGGTAATGAAATAGAAAAATTTTCTTCTGATGTTTTATGGGAAGAGTTCGGTAGATCGGGAGCAGGAGATCCTATAGTTTTGTATGATGAGTTAGAAAACAAGTGGATGATCACGGAGTTTGACGATCCAGCTTTAGTACTTATTGCAATCTCAAATACATCTGATCCATTAGGAAGTTATACTGCTTATGAGTTTGCTACTCCTAGTTTTCCAGATTATCCAAAGTATGCCATCTGGTCAAATGCTATAGTTTTTACTACTAATGAAGATGGTCCTGGTGTTTTACATAATTATTTTATCCAGAAAGACTCCTTGTATGCTGGTGCTGATGACGTCATAATGCAAAGAATCGAAATAGATGGTAGCGAAAATACCGAAGCGGGATTTTTTGTGTCCACACCCGTAGACTTCTCCGGAAAAGATATGCCACTTGATGCACGTCCTATGATTATGAGACTTAATGACTCATCATGGGGAGAAGCAGATCAGGATCAGCTAGAATTGTACTTATTTGATATTAACTGGCAAAATGTTGATTCAACTGATATTGAACAAATAAGTATGGTAACCACTCCTTATGATGGATACCCATGTAGCGATCTAGGTTTTGGTTTTGATTGCGTACCTCAAAAAGATGGGACTGGCCTTGACGCTATTCCAGAAGTAATTATGAATGTCCCAATGTTTCGAAATTTCGGAGCACATGAATCTATTGTACTGAGCTTCATTACAGATGTGACAAATGGCGAAAATCAATCAGGTATTAGATGGATGGAATTGAGACGCACAAATGATGAAACCTGGAACATACCAAGAAGGAACATATGCCCCTGATGGACTAGACCGATACATGAGTTCTATAGCCATCGATAAAAATGGAAATATAGGCATGGGTTACAATATTTCTAGCGAAGACACTTATGTAGGAATAAGATATACTGGAAGATTTGCAAGTGATCCTTTAGGGCAAATGACAGTAGAAGAAACTAGTGTTATCGACGGAAGCTCTGGTATCATAAGTGGTGGCCGATTTGGTGATTATGCTCAAATGGCTTTGGATCCAACTGACGAGCTTACCTTCTGGTACACTTCAGAATATGCAAGTACTGGAAACAACTCTAAAACTAGAATCGTAGCTTTCCAATTGCAAAAAAATCAAATAGATACTAGACCTTCCAAAATTAATAACCCTACTACAGGACATAACCTCTCTAATGCCGAAATCATCAATGTAGATATCCAAAATGCTGGTATTGAATCCATATCTAACATTAAAGTTGATCTTTATGTGGATAATCAATTCAAAGAATCGGTCACAGTCTCTGATACTTTAGATGAAAATGAAAGTAAAAACATCATATTCTCAAATACTTATGATTTTTCAGCTTTTGGTCAGTATGACATTACTGTTATTACTACAATAGATGATGATTTTAATAGGAAAAATGATACTTTATCATCGACGATATTGAATTATGCCACAGTAGACGGTAAACTTTCTGAAGCTATTGCTGCATCTTTTTGTACATTACCACATAATTTAGAATTTACCTTTGAAAATGTAGGATTAGAAAGACTTAACTCGTCAAGTTTTGAAGTATCAATAGAAGGTACTATTATCGATACTGTAGAATTATCTTTAAACCTTTTATCAGAAGAAAAAACTCAATTAACTATTCCAATTGTCGCTTTAAATAATGGTGAAAATGTTGTCGAAATTAGATTACTTAAGTCAAATGATAAAATAGAGCAAAACACTACAGATAATATCATATCAACTGTTTTAAGTTATACAGAAGATGCTTTAAATTACTCTATTAATATACAAACAGATGAGTACCCTGATGAGACCACTTGGTTTTTGACTACGGGTGATTTTAATGTTGATGTCGTTGCATTTGGCGGGCCTTATTCGATGGCAGGTGATTTGGTCACTGCTAATGTTTGTCTAGAAAAAGAGACTTGTTATAATTTTACAATATTTGATGGATTAGGTGATGGCATTTGTTGTGATTATGGTGATGGTTTTGTATATATATCAGACCAAAATGGCACTAAAGTGCTAGAAAATGATGGTAATTTTGGTGACTCCTTTTCTGATGAATTTTGCACTGATTCAGGTTGTTCCCTTGAGTCCACTATACAGATTACACCTTGTTCAAGTTCCACATCAAATGATGCTGTTATTTTGATAAATGTTACAGGCGGATCCTCTCCTTATTTGTTTAGCATAGATGGTGGTGTTACATTTAGAGATACCTTTGTTTTTACAAACTTGATTGCTGGCATTTATAATATTGTAGTACTTTCTGATGATGGTAATTGTGTTTATACTTCAGCAGTTACAGTGGGCTTTCAATCAAATACTAGTGATCTTGCAAATCCACTTAAAATAAAAGTATCGCCTAATCCTGGTCATGGGTTTTATCAATTGACGATATCAAATCAAAACACTAATGAATATCACTTATCAGCATCTATATTGGATGTTCAGGGCAAGAGAATTCAACAATTTATGGTGCAACGTTATGGTTCGAGCTTTATTGCAGATTTCTCATTATTATCTTATCCAAAAGGTATCTACTTCTTGACCATTGTATCATCAAAAGGTACACAAATGGTTAAAATTATTAATCAATAATCTAACGCACTACACTATTTTAGACAAAAGATTAAAAAAGAGCCTGGTAGGGTAAGATCACTCAGCTAGGCTCTTTTATATACCTAAAATTTTTCCAATCAAATCTATCCAAGGAATTGTAAAGTTAAGCTCAGAATAACAATCAATTGTTAATTATAATTACAATTTCAATGTCAGAAATTTAGAAAAGACAACAGTTATAAAAAATAAATAATATCATTTTTAGCTCAAAATGGGTATCTTCTTATAATATTTTTTAATATTTGCATCTGTTTTTAAATACACAACGCTAAAACTTAATTTTCTGCGTTTATGTAACTTAATCTAGCAATACTTTTATACTTTGGAATCTTATCTTGTTATTATCCCTACTTATAATGAAATCGAAAATATACATTCGATCATAGAAGCTGTGATGAAACAAGGCGATCGGTTTTCTGTGCTAATAGTAGATGATAATTCGCCTGATGGCACAGGAGATGTTGTAAAAGTTTTGCAAGAAAAAAACAATAGAATTCATTTATTACAAAGGAAAGGTAAACTCGGTCTAGGTACGGCCTACATTGCTGGGTTTAAATATGGCCTTGAGAAAGGATTTGACTACATATTTGAAATGGATGCAGACTTTAGCCACAATCCCAATGATCTTAATAGATTATTACATGGTTGTAAAGAACTAGGCGCTGATATGGCGGTCGGTAGCAGGTATGTAAAAGGTGGGAATATCAAAAATTGGTCAAAAGATAGATTATTACTTTCTTATGGTGCCTCTTTATATGTTAGGACCATTACATGGCTTCCCGTAAATGATCCAACAGCAGGCTTTATTTGTTATCATAGACGGGTATTAGAAGCAATCGATCTAGACAAAATCAAGTTTATAGGATATACTTTTCAGATTGAAATGAAATATTTTGCATGGTCAAAAGGTTTCAAAATCATTGAAGTGCCTATAACTTTTGTGGATAGAGAAAAAGGTAATTCCAAAATGAATACCAATATTGTCTCGGAAGCTATCCTTGGCGTGCTTAAGATGCGGTGGCGCAAAACAATTGGTTATTATAAGTAATTTTAAACACCAACTTTAAGAGAAGCTATAATTTCATTGAATAAAACTAATAAAGCCACTAAAACCAACTCCTTTAAAACTATCTGAAGAATTAGATTAAGCTAATAGCAAAATTATCAGTTAGACTTTATAATTACAATCAATATCTCCCGCCTTTCATCTGTAAAAGATTGGTTATTCCCTAAATAATATCCAGAAAGTACCAAATTACCACTTTAAATCTTAAAAATATAAAAAAAGACTATTTTTTAATAACAAATTAATGCTTATTTTAAAAAATGTTTTTACTTTGTGTCCAATTAACATTATCTTTTTGTTTTAATTAAAAATTTATAATCATGAAGTCACATTTACTTACCATTTTATGTTTTTTCACCTTGGCAATTGGTCTGAATGCTCAGGTTACATCAGTAGGTCTAATTGGGTCAGCCACTTCTGGTGGATGGGATAACGAAACACCTATGACAAAACTTACTGACTCTACGTGGACCTTAGATATCACGTTAACAACAGCGGCTTGCAAATTCAGGGCCAATAATAATTGGGATTTAAGCTGGGGAGACAAGGCTTTCCCTAAAGGTATCGGTTCTTCTACACCTGGTAGTCCCGACATTCCAGTTTTTGCAGGAGATTATACCGTAACTTTCAACTCAAACAGCGGTGAATACTATTTTGATGTAGATTCAAATATTGGTATTATTGGTGATGCTACACCTGGAGGGTGGGATAATGATACAGACATGTACATAGATCCAACCGACACAAATCAGTACTATATTGTTATCGATTTGACAAACAAAAATGCAAAATTCAGACAAGATGACGATTGGGCAATTAATTGGGGATCAACAGATTTTCCAGAAGGCATTGCAGTACTAGGTTCTCCAGACAACATTCCAATTGCAACAGCAGGTAGATACAGAGTTGACTTCAACAAAGTTACTGGTGCTTATAAATTTACTGAAGAAGTAGATTTTAGGAGTATTGGTATGATAGGAGATGCAACGCCAACTGGATGGGATAATGAAACACCAATGACTAAAGATGCTTCAAATCCTGATCTTTGGAATATTATCATTACATTAAAAGAAGGTTCTTTCAAATTTAGAGCAGATAGTGCTTGGACTGATAATTGGGGTGGACTAGATTTTCCAAATGGTGTAGGTGTATTTAATAGTAGTGATAACATACCTGTGTCTGCGGATAATGCTGGGGAGTATCAAGGTACTTTTAACACAAAAACATTTGAATACAACTTTGTAAAAAGGATTGACTACCCTACCGTTGGTATTATAGGAAGTGCAACACCTGGTGGTTTTGCAACAGCTACACCAATGATAAAAGATCCAAATGATTTTACAAAATGGTCACTTAGAACAGATTTAGTAGACGGTGACCTTAGATTTATACCAGAAAACAACATTGAATTGAGTTGGGGAGGCGCGGATTTCCCTGCTGGTACAGCAGAAGGCGGATTTAGCCCAGATATAGCAATCCCTGCTGGAGATTATAAAATCACATTTAATAGTGCTACATTAGCTTATAACTTCGAGGCAATAGTAGAATATGATAGGATTTCATTAGTAGGAAAATCTGGTCCTTTTGGCGATTGGCCAGGAGATGATGAAAGTAGAGATGCATTTATGACAAAAGATGTGGACAATGTTAATCTTTGGAGACTTGCAAATGTAACTTTAATTGACTATGACCCAGATGCAGATGGTGGTTTAAAATTTAGAGTAGATGCAGCATGGACTTTAAACTGGGGAAAATCAGATGCAGGTTCAGGTTTCCCAACTGGTATCGCTGTAATGCCAGGTCAAAATATAGAACCAGTTGCAGGTACTTACAATGTGGAGTTCAGATCTGACACTGGTGAATATGCATTCAGCGAAGCAACTTCAACTTATGATTTATTAAGTGGAGATGTGATCAAAATATTCCCTAACCCAGCAAAAGACTTCCTTAATGTAGAAGTAAACACAGATGCGTTAAAAGGACAAGTAAGTGTTACTTTATATAATGTAAACGGACAGGAATTGAGAACACAAGTATTAAATACTCAAGGAACTTCAAAAATCAACGTTTCTGACATTAAAGCAGGAAACTATGTTTTGAGAATTTCAAACGATAAGAACTTTGCCGTGAAATCAGTAGTTATTGTTAAATAATGATCATTGTAAATGATAGAAATAAAAAAGGCTCGACATTTTGTTGGGCCTTTTTTATTTTATATTGCGACGAAAGTATGTTAAAAAATTTAATGAAGTACCTTCTATTAATTCCTACGAACAAATATTCTTGAGCGGTATATAGAATGTTATCTTATATATGTTTTTATATGTTTTTCCAATCAAAAAAAGCTTTCTACCCTTTTTTCCCCGCTAATAAATATAAGACAGCCATCCTGATAGCGACACCATTTTCTACTTGGTCCAAAATGATTGACTGTTTGGAGTCAGCCACATCACTTGTGATCTCGACACCACGATTGATAGGACCAGGGTGCATGATGACAATGTCTTTGTTGATGTCATTCAGTAGTTGTTTATTAATGCCAAAATATTGAGCATACTCTCTGAGTGATGGTATGTATTTAATATCCTGACGTTCCAGTTGTATTCTGAGTACATTGGCTACATCACACCATTCAAGGGCCTTTCTGACATCGTGCTCCACAGTCACACCAAGACTTTCTATATGTCTTGGAATCAAGGTGGAAGGTCCACATACTTTTACATTAGCACCTAATTTGTTGAGACAAAAAATATTGCTCAGTGCTACCCTACTATGTAAAATATCACCTACAATAACGATATTTTTTCCTTCTACAGAACCTAATGTTTCTTGGATAGAGAATGCATCTAGTAATGCTTGGGTAGGATGTTCGTGGGTGCCGTCGCCAGCATTTATGATATTTGCATCTATATGCTTAGCCAAAAAATGATGAGCTCCTGGCGCTGGATGACGCATGACGACCATATCTACTTTCATTGCCAAAATATTATTGACAGTATCTAGTAATGTTTCACCTTTACTAACGGAAGATGATGATGCTGCAAAATTGACTACATCCGCAGAAAGTCTTCTTTCAGCAAGTTCAAATGATATACGAGTACGAGTGGAGTTTTCAAAAAAAACATTAGCAACTGTAACGTCTCTTAGAGATGGCACTTTTTTAATAGGTCGATTGATAACGTCTTTAAATTCAACAGCAGTCTTAAAAATCAGTTCGATATCTTCTTTAGTAATATATTTGATGCCGAGAAGATGTTTGGTACTGAGTTGAGATGAAGACATATTTTTTATCGTTCTTTATTTTATGATTTTACCTGAAAAAAGTCTAACTTCATCTTCGCCGTCGATATCTTTCCAGTTTACTTTTACATAAGCTTCGTCGAGTGCGTCTACAGACATGCCTAAATAATCTGCTTTGATGGGAAAATGCCTATTAAATCGCCTATCTACCATACACAACATTTCTATCTTTTGCGGTCGACCGAAATCCTGCAAGGCAGCCATAGCAGCATGCACGGTCCTTCCTGTATAAAGGACATCATCTACCAATAAAACATTTTTGTTTTCTACCAAAAAGTCAATCTCTGTTGTAGCTGCTTTGATGGGGACATCTCTCCTACGGAAATCATCTCGATAAAAAGTAATATCTAAGGCTCCATACTTAAATGGCTGTCCTCCGAGCATTTCTATAAGATTGTCCTTAAGACGAGCAGCAAGCGGGACGCCTCGCTCTTGGATGCCGATAATGCACAAATCTTCGGGCTTCAAATGGTTTTCTAGTATCTGATGAGCTAACCTCAGAAGTGTAAGTTGAAACCTTTCGGACGATACTATGATTTTTCCTTGATCCATATCAGCGACAAAGATAGAATTTTTGTCGCAGTGAGAAAAAGTCTTTCCATATTTCTTTAAAAAAAATACACATCTTTTATTTGAACCAATTTTAACAAAACTATAACCAAATATAAAACAGTGTTTGAAAACATTGGAATCTAGTCTCTGTTATTTATTTTATGAAAGTATTCACAGCGATAATTAGTTTGGTTTTTATATTGTCGGCATCAAAAGCTCAAACACAGGTTCTTCCCGAGTATGATACATATGATTCTCTTTCTGCTGCTGTTTTCAGAAACAATGATACAACTTATGTCATTAATTTTTGGGCTACGTGGTGCGCGCCTTGTGTAAAAGAACTTCCTTACTTCGAAGCTTTTAATAAAAAATATAAGGAACAAAAGTTTAAAGTTGTGTTGGTAAGTTTAGATTTTAAACGACAAATAAAGTCTCACTTGCTTCCGTTTATCACAAAAAACAAGATCGCTTCTGAAGTTGTTATAATGAATGATAAGAAATACGACACTTGGCTCCCAAAAGTAGATGCATCTTGGTCTGGATCGATACCTGCCACTTATTTAGTACAAGGTGATAAAAAGTTATTTGCAGAAAGAGAGTTTGCCAATTTAGAAGAATTAGAAGATTTTATTTTTTCATTTAGTAAATATAAATAATTGAATATGAATGTATTATTCCAAATTTTATTCACCATTTCGATTTTGACAAACGGTGATATAAAAGTACCCAATTCAGGGTTTCAGCCTGGTGATAAAGCTTCTGATTTTGACCTTAAATCTGTAGATGGTAAAAATTATTCTTTAGCTAGCTTTAAAGATGCAAAAGGTTTTATAGTCGTTTTCACTTGCAATTCTTGTCCGTTTGCAGTGATGTATGAAGATAGAATCGTTGAATTATCCAAAAAATATGGTAAAAAAGGATACCAAGTAATAGCTATTAACCCTAACGATCCAGAAGTTAAACCAGATGATAGTTATGAGAAAATGAAAGTTCGTGCGAAAGATAAGGGATTTGATTTCCCATATTTATTTGATGATGGACAAAAAGTGTACCCCGCATATGGTGCGACCAAAACACCACATGTATTTTTGCTAGACAAAAACCATATCGTGAAATATATAGGTGCTATTGACGATAATGCAGAAGATGCTTCCCAAGTCGAAGAGAAATATCTTGAAAACGCCATCGCAGCTTTGGATAAAGGTAAAGAACCTGTTCCAGCGGTTACAAAAGCAATTGGTTGTTCTATTAAGGTCAAAAGCAAATAGAGAATTTTAATAAAACAGGTAGCCCTTTTGAAGTTAGTTATATAGTAGATCACTTATTTCGAAAGGGCTTTTTTTTATGAAATTTAATATCCAAGTCTCAAAACTCTAGAAACTACAACCATAAAATCAATTGCCATGATAATTTTTGCAATAAATATAGTCCAATACAAAAACTATCAACTACCTTTGTTATGTGGTAGATTTTAAAAGACATATTTCTATATTTTTGGCTTGCACCCTTTTGATGGTTGCATTTATTGCTGCACCAAAAATAGAAATTATTGTCCCAACCTTCCCAAGTCAACAAGAAATAAACAAAGGAGATCACGTAAAACTCCAAGGTTGTACTAAAAATGAGCTAACTTCTACACAACAAAATATAGACCTTTCACTTAAAGAAAAAAAGTCTATTAAATACTTTTCAGGGTATATAAACATTGTTGCAATACCTGTATTAGTAAAAGAATGTACATCAACTGAATTACTGAACATTTCTACTGCCATTCAATCCGCATTAAAAAAACTGATTTTCCCTTTCCATACCTTTTGGTAAATTAAAATTTGTAACGTTTTGTAATCTTTAAAGACAAAACCATGACAAGCTAACAAATACTGGACATGTACTTGTTATAAAATTCTTATAGCTTTATTATTAAGAATCGTTGAAAATATGATCATTTCAATAGTGGATCAGTGGATTTTATTTTCGGAAATCCATTTAATATATGATATATTGATGATAAAGCACAATCAATCATAGGCTTACATTTTAAACCATTATTTTTACTAAATTGATTAGCATGAAATTCGCAAATAAATCGTTTTCATTTTTTGTTCTACTATTACTATTCCCAATATTTCTATTAGCTAGCACTGAAAACCAACCTCTTAGCGTTGCGGGGATTAGAATTGAGTTCATACTTTTTGCGCTGACCTTGATTGGAGTAGCGGTTTTTCATCATCGAACTTTTGAAGTAGCTTTGACAGGATTGTTGGCAATTGCGGGCTACAAATTGTTTTTTGATACAGGTTATCATTTTCAAGAACATTTCTTTGGACAAAATAGTCTTATGGAACAACTTTCTGACAAACACCAAAGACAAGGAGAATGGTCTATTTTGATCAATTTATTCGGTCTTCTACTAGGTTTTGGGATCTTAGCAAAAATCTTTGAAGATTCTGGAGTGCCGGATTATTTACCAAAGTTTCTACCTGATGATTGGAAAGGTCCTGCATTACTTTTAGTCTTTATCTTTGTAATTTCATCATTTTTGGACAATATCGCAGCTGCCATGATTGGTGGCACAGTCGCCTTAGTAGTTTTTAACCACAAAGTCCATCCTGGATATATAGCCGCCATAGTAGCTGCAAGTAACGCCGGTGGTTCAGGAAGTATTGTGGGTGACACTACGACTACCATGATGTGGATAGATGGCGTTTCGCCTTTTGATGTTCTCCATGCTTATGTCGCTGCTATTGTTGCTCTTTTAATAGTTGCTTATTTTGCATCATTCCAGCAAGACAAGTATCAAAGAATAACGGCGGATCCTAAGGAAGGTACAAAACTAATATACAGTCGATTACTAGTAGTATTAATGATATTAGTAGGGGCAATTTTGTCCAATGTCTATTATGATATGCCTGCATTAGGCGTTTGGATCTCAATTTTAGTTGGCGCCACTTTTATAAAAATTCCATGGCATGAAGCAAAAGATGCTATAAAAGGTACTATATTTTTATTGTGTTTGGTTACCGCTGCATCTATGATGCCAGTAGAAACACTCCCTAATGCTTCATGGATAACTGCTTTTGCACTTGGATTTATTTCGGCAGTTTTTGATAATATACCATTGACAAAACTTTGTTTGGAGCAAGGCCATTTTGATTGGGGTATCTTAGCTTATGCTGTTGGATTTGGTGGATCTATGATGTGGTTTGGTTCATCTGCTGGTGTGGCGATTACAAATAAATTTCCAGAAGCAAGAAATGTAGGAACTTGGCTTAAACATGGTTGGCATGTAATGTTGGCTTATGTTGTTGGTTTTTTTGTGCTTTATGGTACAATGGGATGGCATCCTTCAGACAATAAATCACATACCGAACCTGCTAGTAATTGCAAAGTTATTGATTGTAAAGCAAAAATAAATGCTGAATCTTTAAATCAATCTCTAGAATAATCATTTGGCAAACTTTGCTTTACACAAATATTTTCAATGTATTATTTCATCTCTACAACAGAATTTAAAACTGTCTGAGCAAAAATATTTTACAATCAGGCAAACATTTTAAATCCATGTTAGTTACTTGAAGAATTTTATTCTTTATATCAGAATTTAATTAATATATTTTTCATTAACTTTGCGGCTTCTTATCAATATTGATAATTTAAAATCAATTTATTTTGGATACATCAGTCATAGAAAATATACGATTAGATTATTTTTCCATTTTAGTCCAGTTTATATTGGTGGTGGGATTTGTAGGAGGAACTTTTATCCTTACACATATCTTAGGTCCAAAACGTAAAGGGACTCAGAAATTACAAAGTTTTGAGTGTGGTCTAGATTCGATCGGTAGTGCAAGGTTACCATTTTCTGTCAAGTATTTCCTAGCAGCTATCTTATTTGTCCTATTCGATATTGAAATTATTTTTTTTTATCCTTGGGCCATCAATTTTAGAGAATTGGGTTATGACGGACTTCTCAAAATGATCATTTTCATTACACCATTTTTACTAGGATACTATTATGTCATCAAAAAAGGAGCACTAAAATGGGACTAAATATTTCTAAATTACCCAACGGACCAGAAATGTATGTCGGTGAAGGTTTTGGATTGACACAGATTGAGAAAGTCATAGGTATGGCTCGTGCCAATTCGATTTGGCCATTACCTTTTGCTACTTCTTGTTGTGGTATAGAATTTATGGCGACCATGGCATCAACCTACGATTTGGGTAGATTTGGTGCGGAGAGATTGAGTTTTTCGCCTAGACAGGCTGACTTATTAATGGTCATGGGAACGATAGCAAAAAAAATGGGCCCTGTACTCAAACAAGTTTACACCCAAATGGCTGAACCAAAATGGGTCATTGCAGTAGGTGCTTGCGCTAGTAGTGGTGGTATTTTTGATACATACTCCGTCCTTCAAGGCATTGACAAAGTGATACCTGTAGATGTGTATGTTCCTGGATGTCCGCCTCCACCCGAAGCGATCTTGGATGGCATTTTAAAGATTCAAGAGTTGATCAAAAACGAACCACTCAGGAGAAGAGAATCCGCTGAGTACAACGATTTACTTCATAGTTATCAAATAGACTAATGGCAGAAGTAAACAATCAAATGTTGGGCGAATCCATATCAGCACAATTCGGCAATCAAGTCTTAAGTGTTGAAGAGACTTATGGTACCTTGGATATAGTGGTAGAAAAATCTATCATCATCCCCTTGATAAAGTGGCTAAAAACTCATGATAAATTCCAAGTAAATTTCTTGACAAGTCTATGTGGTGTACATTTTCCAGAACAAAATGATAGGGAACTTTCTGTAGTCTATCACTTGCATAGTTTCATCAATAATATCAGGTTTAGGATTCATGTATTTTTGCCTGCATCCCAACTAGAAATACCTACCCTTACGACCTTATTTGCTGGGGCAAACTGGATGGAAAGGGAAACGTTTGAGTTTTATGGTATTAAATTTATCGGGCATCCAGATCTCCGTATCATTCTGAATGTAGAAGACATGGATTACCATCCTTTATTAAAACAATATCCTTTAGTGGACGCTACTAGAACAGACAAAGATGATAAATATTTCGGACGATAATTTTGAAAAACATAAGGCACTGAATGGTCAGGATCAATCAGATCAGGAGTTGAAACAATACAACTATTTGAATCTGGGACCTACCCACCCTGCTACCCACGGAATTTTTCAAAACATCCTGAAGATGGATGGTGAAGTTATTGTAGATGCACAACCTACGATAGGTTACATCCATAGAGCCTTTGAAAAACTAGCAGAAAACAGACCTTTTTATCAGATTACAACCATTACAGATAGACTCAACTATTGTTCATCACCTATTAATAATATTGGATGGCACCTTACTGTAGAGAAGCTTTTAGGTGTAAAAACACCCAAAAGACTAGACTACCTAAGAGTTATCATTATGGAATTGGCCAGAATTGCTGACCATATTATATGCAATAGCGTTGTCGCAGTAGACACAGGAGCTTTAACAGGATTTTTGTATGTATTTCAATGGAGAGAGAAGATTTACGAAATATACGAAGAGATCTGTGGTGCTAGATTGACCACTAATATTGGTAGAATTGGCGGTTTCGAAAGGGATTTTTCAGAAAAAGTATTTGCAAAAATAAACAACTTACTTACGGAATTGCCAGCAGCACTTTCAGAGTTTGAAAAACTCGTGATGCGCAACCGAATATTCATGGATAGAACAGTGAATGTAGGTGGGATTACAGGAGAAAGAGCTTTAGAATACAGTTTTACAGGTCCAAATCTGAGAGCGGCAGGCGTGGATTATGATGTGCGTGTCATGACGCCTTATTGTTCTTATGAAGACTTCGACTTTACCATTCCTGTAGGAAGTAGTGGTGACACTTATGATCGGTTTTGTGTGAGACAAGAAGAAATGTGGCAAAGTATCAGCATCATCAAACAAGCATTAAAAAACTTGCCGAAAGGTGAT
Organism: Saprospiraceae bacterium UBA7687; assembly: GCA_002482845.1. Classification (GTDB taxonomy): domain Bacteria; phylum Bacteroidota; class Bacteroidia; order Chitinophagales; family Saprospiraceae; genus OLB9. Next base: position 49,155 of record DLGT01000141.1, on the reverse strand, counting down.
TTCCACGCAGATGTTCCTGAATTTTACTTACCTCCCAAAGAAGAAGTATATAACACAATGGAAGGTTTGATTTGGCATTTCAAAATCGTCATGGGCGAAATAAATGTACCAAAAGGCCAAGTTTATCAAAGTGTAGAAGGTGGCAATGGAGAACTTGGATTTTATTTAGTCAGTGACGGTGGCAGACAACCTTATAGATTGCACATCAGAAGACCCTGTTTTATTTATTACCAAGCATATCCCGAGATGATCAAAGGTTCCATGCTTAGTGACGCCATCCTCACGATGAGTAGTATGAATGTCATTGCAGGCGAACTTGATGCTTAATTTTACAAAATTTCGAATTTGAATCATAGTATGAATATTCAATTTTCTCAAGAATCCATGTCTGAAATCAATAGGGTTATTGGACATTTCCCACCGATCAGAAAAAAATCGGCACTTTTACCTGTACTTCATATTGTACAAAAAGAGTCTGGTTGGTTATCACCAGAAGTCATGGATAAAGTAGCAGAAATATTGGAAATCAAACCAATAGAAGTATATGAAGTAGCTACATTCTACTCCATGTACCACACCAAACCTGTAGGAAAATATGTCATAGAAGTCTGTCAGACAGGACCTTGTATGATTTGTGGTGCAGACAAAACAATCGCGTACATCGAAACAAAACTTGGCATCAAGGTAGGTGAAACAACAGCTGATGGCTTATTTACCCTGAAAACAGTAGAATGTCTAGGTGCTTGTGGTTATGCTCCAATGTTTCAGATAGGCGAACAATATTATGAAAATCTTACCGAAGAAAAAATTGATGACATCATCAGACATTTATCTTCAAACGCTAATAATATATAAGGGATTATGGGCAGAAAGTTGTTATTAGAAAATATAGAAAAACCAGATATCAATACGATAGATGGTTACTTAAAATACGGTGGGTATCGATCTTTGGACAAAGTACTGAAAGGTATGTCTCCTGATGAAGTGACTGAAGAAGTAAAAACTTCTGGCTTAAGAGGTCGTGGTGGTGCAGGATTTTCCACTGGTCTAAAATGGACCTTTATTGACAAATCTACAGACAAACCTAGATACTTACTATGTAATGCCGATGAAAGCGAACCTGGTACCTTCAAAGATCGATTATTGATGGAAAAAAATCCACATTTGCTGATCGAAGGTATGATCTTATCGAGTTATGCTTTGGGATGCAACACTGCATACATTTATATTCGGGGTGAGTATATGTTTATCCTGCGCATTTTAGAACGTGCTATTCAGGAAGCTTATGCAAAAGGTTTCCTTGGTAAAAACATCCAAAGTTCGGGTTTTAATCTAGATTTATATGTTCATCCAGGTGCCGGCGCCTATATTTGTGGTGAAGAAACGGCACTCATCGAATCCCTAGAAGGAAAAAGGGGAAATCCAAGGATTAAACCACCATTTCCTGCGGTTTCTGGTTTGTGGGATTGTCCTACGATTGTCAATAATGTAGAAAGTATTGCAGCTGTGGTGCCTATCATTATGATGGGTGGAGCAGAATATGCCAAAATTGGTATTGGTAGATCTACAGGAACAAAACTGATCTCTGCTTCAGGAAATATAAATAATCCCGGCGTATACGAAATTGAAATGGGCGTTCCTGTGGAAGAATTTATTTACTCTGATGAATATTGCGGTGGGATAAAAGGTGGACTAGATATCAAAGCTTGTGTGCCAGGGGGGTCTTCTGTTCCGATCTTACCCAAAAGTCTTTTATTCAAAGAAAGTAATGGTAGCCCTAGATTGATGACCTATGAGAGTCTTAGCGAAGGTGGATTTCAAACAGGTAGTATGCTTGGTTCAGGTGGATTTATAGTTTATGATGAGCAGCAATGTATCGTACGAAATACTTGGAATTTTGCCAGATTTTACCACCACGAAAGCTGCGGTCAATGTAGCCCATGTCGCGAAGGTACTGGTTGGATGGAACGTGTCTTGCACAATATCGAATATGGACATGGCAAAGAAGAAGATATCGATTTGTTGTGGGATATCCAGCGTAGAATAGAAGGAAATACCATCTGTCCATTAGGAGATGCGGCAGCTTGGCCTGTAGCAGCTGCAATAAGACATTTCCGTCATGAATTCGAATACCATGTGAAATATCCACACCGAGTAAAAGATGCTGACCACGTCTATCAACCCGAGATGAAATATCAGACAATATAATTAATAGGAATTAAGCAATACTTCAAAAAAGCAAAAAATGTTGAAGGTAACGATTGATGATATAAGTATAGCAGTACCCGCAGGAACAACCATCCTCCAAGCAGCTCGTATGATTGGTGAAAATGTACCACCAGCTATGTGCTATTACAGCAAACTAGAAGGTAGTGGTGGTAAATGCAGAACTTGCCTTGTAAAAGTAACCAAAGGTTCGGAAAAAGATCCACGACCAATGCCAAAGTTAGTAGCTAGTTGTAGGACAACCGTAATGGATGGTATGGAAGTGAGAAATACCACGTCACCTGAAGTCATGGATGCTAGAAAGGGAATCACAGAGTTTTTATTGATCAATCACCCACTAGATTGTCCAGTATGTGACCAAGCAGGTGAATGTAAACTTCAAGACTTGTCCTACGAACACGGACTTGCAAAGAGCAGATATGCTTTCAAAAGAAGAGAATTCGAACGAAAAGATATAGGTGATAAGATCCAATTGCACATGAATCGTTGCATCTTATGTTACAGATGTACTCAAGTAGCGGATCAATTAACACCAGAAAGAGTACATGGCGTCTTAAATCGTGGTGAAGTTTCTGAAATTTCTACCTATATCGAAAATGCCGTGGACAATGATTTTTCTGGTAATATGATCGATGTATGTCCTGTGGGAGCTTTGACAGATAAAACATTTAGATTTAAATCACGTGTTTGGTTTACTAAGCCAGTTCATGCACATCGTGATTGTCCAACTTGTAGTGGCAAAGTGACACTTTGGTATCAAGGTCCAGAAGTATTAAGGGTCACGGGTCGAAAAAATCAGTGGAACGAAGTAGAAGATTTCATTTGTAATACTTGTCGATTTGACAAAAAAGAAAAAAGTGATTGGATAGAAGATGGACCTGCGGATATCGACAGACATTCCGTCATTGCCCAAAACCACTTGACCTATGAGTTGCCCGTTATTCAAAAACACTTAGAAACCAATACTCAGCCAGAACAATAAGTCAAGTGAAAACCTGACGTAATCTAAGCATAAAATCATGGAATTAATCATTTTTAAAATATGTCTTGTTTTAGTACTTTTTTTGCTTTCCATCACGATTGCAGCATACAGTACTTTCTCGGAGCGTAAGGTAGCTGCCTTTATGCAAGATAGAATCGGACCCAACAGAGCAGGACCATTCGGTTTATTGCAACCTTTGGCAGATGGTATCAAGATGATCATGAAAGAAGAAATCATGCCTGCCGACTCCAATAAACTGCTTTTTATCCTAGGTCCAGCCATTAGCATGATCACAGCATTGATGACTAGTGCAGTGATTCCTTGGGGACCTGATATCACCATCGGTGGTGAAAAAGTTCAATTACAAGTTGCCGATATCAATGTGGGTATATTGTATATTATGGGTGTACTGAGTTTGGGAGTTTATGGCATCATGATAGGTGGATGGGCTTCCAACAATAAATTTGCATTGCTCGGAGCGGTGAGAGCATCTACGCAAATGATTAGTTATGAACTAGCTATGGGAATGAGCATTGTCGCCATCATTATGACAACAGGTTCACTTAGTTTGGGCAATATGGTAGAAGGTCAGAATGGTTGGCATGGTATGGGTTGGAATATATTTCTACAACCATTAGGATTTTTGATCTTTCTCATTTGTGCTTTTGCAGAGACCAATCGTACCCCTTTCGATTTACCAGAAAGTGAGACAGAATTAGTTGGTGGGTATCATACAGAATATTCGAGTATGAAGCTCGGCTTTTATTTATTTGCAGAGTATATCAATATGTTTTTGTCGTCAGCGGTTATTACTTGTTTATACTTTGGTGGATACAATTTCCCATTCATGGATATGGTGCAAGCAAATACACACGAAATCCTATTTGCTTTAATGTGTGTAGGAGTATTTTTAGCGAAAATCATCTTTTTTATATTCTTTTTTATGTGGGTAAGATGGACGATACCGAGATTCCGATTTGACCAATTAATGAATCTAGGATGGAAGGTTTTATTGCCATTATCCATTGTCAATATGTTAATCACAGGTGCTGTCATCTTGTATAATCAATAAAATATGCAATCACTAACCAATAGAAGCAAGGTCGTTTCTAACAAAAAAATGACTTGGACAGAACGGATGTATATTCCTGCTATTTTAGCTGGATTGAGAGTCACTATTTATCATTTTTTCAAGAAAAAAGTGACTGTTCAATATCCTGAGCAAACTCGTGAGCATAGCCAATACTTCAGAGGCAGACATGTGTTAAAACGTGATGAAGAAGGTCGCGAAAACTGTACAGCCTGTGGTCTTTGTGCAGTAGCTTGTCCTGCAGAAGCCATTACCATTGTAGCCGAAGAGCGCAAAAAAGGAGAGGAAACCCTTTATCGGGAAGAAAAATATGCCGCTGAGTATAATATCAACATGTTGCGCTGTATTTTCTGTGGACTTTGCGAAGAAGCTTGTCCAAAAGATGCCATTTATCTCACTACCACGATCAGTACATCAGATTATCATAGAGATCAATTTATCTATACAAAAGATATGCTTGTAGATGGTATCAAAGATGTAGATAGAATAGACATCAGTAGTCGTCGTAAAGGTGTTCGTGAAGGCGCGATGTAAGTGTTTTAAACAAAAATAAGTAATTAATGACCGAAGTCTTATTTTATTCCTTAGCAGCCATAAGCATTATCAGTAGCATTCTGATGATTTTTCATAAAAATGCCATGTATAGTGTTTTGTATCTACTGATTTGTTTCTTTTCAGTGGCAGGTTTATTTGTCATGCTCAATGCTCAGTTTCTGGCTGTCGTCCACGTCATTGTCTATGCAGGCGCGATCATGGTTTTGTTCCTGTACGTCATCATGTTTCTCAATATGAGTACACCCATCACCATACGGAAAAGCAAGTTGGTCATGGGTATTGCTGTATTTACCGGATTATTATTGTGTTTTGTGTTGACTACGGCATTGTGGAGTACCGATTTTGGCAGTAATCCAGCTGTTGTAGATCAAAATATAGGCCTAGCTTCCACATTAGGAAAAGTATTGTTCAAAGAATTTTTAATACCTTTTGAAGTATCAAGCGTCTTGTTTCTTTCAGCGATGGTAGGTATTGTAATATTCAATAAAAAAGATGTAAAAGATGAATGAAATGGCAGGATTGCAAGATCAGCTTAGGCTTGTGCCACTAGAGCATTATGTTTTTTTATGTATTGTTCTATTTTGTATTGGCATGACAGGCGTACTCTTACGTAGGAATTTGATCAATGTATTTTTGAGTATTGAATTAATGCTAAATTCGGTCAACTTACTCGCAGTGGCATTTTCAGTTTATCACAATGATCCTAATGGGCAAGCTTTTGTCTTTTTTGTGATGGTCGTTGCAGCAGCAGAAGTAGCTGTTGGTCTCGCTATGTTAGTCATGATCTACAGAAATGTGCGAACTGTGGATATCAATGCCCTCAATCAATTAAAATGGTAATATCATACATAAAAAACATCATATTTTGAGTTCAGATATTTTACATAATCTCCCTGTCGTCGCCCTTCTCCTTCCATTGATTGGATTTTTGGGATATCTTTGGTATGGACGATGGCTCTCAGAAAAACAAGCAGGTACCTTGGCTAGTTCTTGGGTAGTTGTTTCTTTCATTTTGTCCGTGGTGTTATTTTTCGAAGTATTATCAACAGGTACAGCCGTTCAGATTCACTTATTTGATTGGATAAATACAGGCAAGTTCCAAGTGCCATTTGCTCTCCAAGTAGATCAACTGTCCGTTATCATGATGCTTTTGATCACAGGCGTAGGTAGTTTGATACACATCTATTCCATCGGTTATATGCATGGAGATGCTGGTTTCAACCGTTTCTTTTCCTATCTAAATCTTTTCATATTTTTTATGTTGGTCTTAGTCATGGCCAATAATTATGTTTTGATGTTTGCAGGATGGGAAGGTGTAGGATTATGCTCCTATTTACTGATAGGTTTTTGGTACAAAAATCATGATTATAACGCAGCGGCAAACAAAGCATTCATCATGAATAGAATAGGCGACTTGTGTTTATTGTTCGGTTTGTTTATGATATTTAGTCAGTTTGGAAGTTTCGTATATGCCGATATCAATCTACAAATTAGCAATAATGTGGCTATAAATACCACAGTAATTACAGGTATTACCTTGCTACTTTTCGCTGGTGCAACGGGCAAAAGTGCACAACTACCATTATACACATGGCTTCCTGACGCTATGGCGGGACCTACACCTGTGAGTGCATTGATACATGCTGCTACGATGGTGACAGCAGGTATTTATCTTATCATCAGATCAAATATCTTATTTGCGTTAGCACCTTTTACGAATGATATTATCATGATCGTAGGATTGACCACGGCCATTTTTGCAGGATTGATCGCATTCAAACAAAATGATATCAAAAAAGTACTCGCCTACTCTACCGTCAGCCAATTGGGATTGATGTTTTTTGCTTTGGGATTAGGAGCTTATGGAGCAGCTTTTTTCCATTTATTGACACATGCATTTTTCAAAGCTTTATTGTTCCTAGGAGCAGGTAGTGTCATTCATGGACTTAATGGCGAGCAAGATATTCGCAACATGGGTGGATTGAAGAGATATATGAAATCTACGCATATTGTATTTTTAATCGGTGTCTTAGCCATTATTGCATTGCCACCATTTGCAGGATTTTTCTCTAAAGACAATATACTTACAGCAGCTTTTATCAAGAGCCCGTTACTTTGGGTAATGGCCTTGATTTCTGGTCTATTGACAGTTTTTTATATGTTGCGTTTATATTTTGTGGTTTTCCAAGGCAAAGAAAGAATGGATTCCAAAGTGGCGTCACACATCCACGAATCACCCATGGTTATGTTGTTACCATTGTTTGTTTTGGCTATACTTTCAGTTTTCGGTGGTTTGATGAATATTCCTGAATTGTTTCATGGTACTAAATGGCTAGAGAACTTTATAACCCCGATCGTCAGTATGTCAGATGTACATTTGGATCATAGTACAGAATGGATGCTTTTAGGCTTTTCGTTAGTTGCTATTTTGGTTGTAGGATATATTGCTTACCACAAATATGTACGTTCTTCTATTGTCCCTGAGTCAGAAATACAAACTGATCAAATGCCACTCGGTAGATTGCTCAAAGATAAGTTTTATGTAGATGAATTATATAACGCTATAATTGTCAAACCAATTTTCAGCATTTCAAAAATGGTGATGTCATTTTTTGAAGAAAAAGTCATCCATCAGATTACCAATGGCAGTGGACAATTAACCTTATTTTTATCTGGTGCAATCAGAAAAACCCAAAACGGATTTATCAGCTATTATTTATTTGCCATGGCTTTGGGCGTATTGGGTATTTTAACAATCTTTATTATTCTAAGCTAATGAATATACTTTTCGTATTACTGATACCCTTCTTATCTGCCTTGATCATCTTATTGGCTAGCTATAAGCTCAGTCAAAGCCTTGCTATTTTATCCTCTGCTGTTTCAGTAGTGGTCATAGGTATAATGTTGGCATTATTTGGTCAAGATACTACTGCAATTTCTTCGATAGATTTACCTTGGATTGCATCGATGGGTGTACATTTCCACATTGGTGCGGATGGCATGAGTTTGTTGATGATATTAATTTGTAATGTAGTGGCGCTCATCAGTATGTATGTCTCATTAGGTGATCAAATCCATAATCCAAAACAGTATTTTGCACTGATACTGTTCATGCAGACATTTATGAATGGTGTCTTTGTTGCACAAGATTTGTTTCTTTATTACATCTTTTGGGAACTAGCTTTGATACCGGCCTATTTTTTATTGCTGATATGGGGAAAAGGCGAAAAACTGCGACCTGCTACTATCAAGTTCTTTCTTTTTACATTATTGGGAAGTTTATTAATGCTGATTGCGATTGTTTGGCTAGGCAATGCGGGGACAACATCAGATTATAGTCTCTCAGCAATTACTGGTTTAGAAATCGACGCAGAAACGCAACTTATGATTTTCGGTGCATTTATGATCGCTTATGGAATCAAAACGCCCATCTTTCCTTTTCATAGCTGGCAAGCAGATACGTACACTTTTGCACCTGCACCTGTCACGATATTACTTTCTGCCGTGATGTCAAAAATGGCTTTGTACTCCATCATTAGATTTGTATTACCTGTAGTTCCTGATGCTGTAGCTGAATATGGGATTTACTTCATGTACGCAGCAGCTTTCGGTGTACTTTATGCATCCATCATCGCGCTGACACAAAACGACTTTAAACGTATGTTGGCCTATGTGTCTATGGCACACGTGGGATTGATTTTTGCGGGTATTTTAACTTATTCTCAGGCTGGTTTATCAGGTAGTATGGTACAAATGGTAGCCCATGCCATCAACTCAGCAGGTTTGTTTTTTATCGCCAATCTCTTGTTTAAAATCAAAAATACCCATGATATCCAAGCATTCGGTGGACTGAGACAATACATGCCTGTATTTGCTGGTTTATACATGGTGACTATGTTCGGCAGCATTGGCGTACCTATGACCAATGGATTTATTGGTGAATTTATGATCCTGACTTCTTTATACCAATATGATGTCATCGTCGCTTTATTAGCTGGTTCAGGGGTCATCTTGGGTGCTGTATACATGTTGCGTTCTTACAAAACAATCATGTTGGGACCTGATCAGAATACCGTTCAAACAGATATCATTGGTACAGACAAATACCTTCTGTACAGCATCGCCTTTGTCATCCTTTTCACAGGTATATTTCCTGCGTGGATTGGCCAATTGTGCGAAACTTCCATTCAAAACATCCTTCAACCATATTTACAGAAATAATGAACGTAATAATCCTACTTGCCATCACCGGAGTTTTTAGCATGTTTTCTGGGATATTCAAACAGAAAATGTTGGCTCTGCCTGTCATTTTGTTGGCTTTTATCTCAGCATTGGTTTTGTTGTCTTTTGGTTATTTGGGAGATTTCACAGCATTGACCAATAATATGGTGTTGTTTGACGACCATGCGATCAAGTTTAGTATGGTCATCGTATTTCTGTCCATTTTTATATTTATCATGGGACAATACTACTATAGTGAAGACATAGAACACTTGACAGATATATTTGCACTTTTTGTATTTTCAATCGTAGGTGGTATTTTGTTAGTTTCATTTCAAAATCTAACCATGTTATTCTTAGGTACAGAGATACTCTCCATACCTTTATATATATTAGCAGCAAGCAACAGAAGAAGCTTAGCGTCCAATGAGGCGGGACTTAAGTATTATTTGATGGGTTCGTTTGCCACTTGTTTTTTATTATTGGGCATCACCTTGATCTACGGTGCTTATGGAAGTTTTGACCTTGATATCATCACAGCAGCTATCACAGCAAAAGGGCTTTCATCCTTATTTATAACAGGTGTGATCTTAATCTTGTGTGCATTTATATTCAAATTATCGGCAGTCCCTTTTCACTTTTGGGCACCCGATGTTTATCATGGTGCACCGACCGTATTGACGGCATTTGTGAGTACTGTGGTAAAAGTGGCTGTATTTGGGGCCTTACTCAAATTTGTGCTTTTTATAGGCGGTCATCAAGGCGATAAATGGACACTTTTATTTATGCTAGTCATCATTGCTACTATGATATTCGGAAATATCGTTTCAGTGAGACAGACCAATTTCAAGCGTCTTTTAGCCTACTCGGGTATTGCAAATGTAGGATTTGTTCTCATAGCATTACTTGACGTCAATGATCTCACAGCATCATATATACTTTATAATCTCTTGGCTTATGGTATCGCATCAATTATGGCATTTAGCATTTATTCTACCATCAAAACCCACACAGAAATAGACACCATAGAAGGAATAGCAGGTTTGATGGCGAATAATAAACTATTATCTATCAGCCTAATCTTTGCCATGTTGTCCTTTGCAGGCATTCCTCCTCTGGCAGGATTTTTTGGTAAATATTTTATTATCGTCAACGCTGTCAATGCTGGCTACGTATGGCTAGCAGTCATCGCTGTGGTCTCTTCCGTAATCGCTGCCTACAATTATCTTAGAGTATCTGCTACAGTAGTCAGTCATTCATCAGAAATTGCTACCATTCCAATAAGTACTTTGTACAGGATTTTTCTAGTGGCGTGTATCATTTGTATCGTTTTGTTAGGAATTTTGCCAGACCAAGTCTTAGTGATTTTGGGGTAGCAAGAGAATACAGCTGTAAATTATTTGAGAAATTGAGAATCATTTAAGATCATGTTGTGTTGATCTATTTGAAAAAATATCATTTTAGCTTGTTTAATTTCAGTAATAAACAATTTTCGTCATGAAATCAACCATACTTCTGCTATTATTAATGTTTATATACTCATTAGAGTCTTATAGTCAAGTTAAAAACAGCACCTATTTTGATAATTCAGATTTTATACGTTTCCAAAATGACACCATTGATTTCAAACTAAAAAGTAATGGCGGGATTACATTTGATATCATGGCAAGTGGTACTTTCAAACTGCTAGACAATTTTATAATTGTGCATGCCGAAGAATACAATGGAATGAAATCGACTCACACAAAAATACCAAGTCAAAATAAAATTACCAAGTTTTATGTTTATAGCAATGAGTTAAAAGATGTTGATGGTAAATTTCTATCAGGTACTATAACAAATGAAGATGGAATTGCTAATATTGAAAAAAATGATGTTGCCCAATCTCTTACCATAACACATTTGGGCTTCGATAATTATTCTTTTGCATTTACTACAAACTTTGATTACCAAGTAAATTTGATGAATTATGAAGTCATAGAAAATCAACAAATCATTTTTAAAATAAATGAATGGAACAATGATTCAATAAATCTTACATTACTTTCAACTGATTTCAAACCAAATTCACCAAAAAAGAAAAACCTTTTTAGATTAAACAAACAAGCTAAAGCACTATCATTTAGTAAAAGACTTTTTATTAGAGAATAAACCAATTCATCAAATTATCCATTCAAATAATTCTTATAAATCTCAACCTTAATCTTAGCCTTTGCCTTAGTCTCAACCTTTTCCTTAATCTCAACCTTAGAATCAACCCATTAAAGTGACCAACATAGCGGCACTCATCAAAATCATAATACCATCTTCTATGATCGTAACGGTACTCATGGGTAGATTAAAAACAGCGCCAAGACAAGCACATTGGATTTTCTGTTTATTTAGCACAGACTGCAGGACACCTATAATACTTATGGTCATCACAACCAACGTAAATGCATTGGTCAAGATTGGGTTAAAATCAATCAAAAAAGCAATACCTAAACCAAATTCTACAAAAGCATATAAATACGCCCACGCAGGTATTTTTTTTGCCAATACATCATACATCACATAACTCTCAGCAAATCCTTTAAGATTTAGAAACTTAAAAAAAGAGAACACCAAAAAGAATCCAGCCATAAAGTGTCGCATCCACATCATGGCGTCAAAACTATCATTTCTGAGCTGAACCAAAATGGTTACTAAAGTGATATAGAAGAAAATAAGAAGGATTGGGGTGTAAGTTTCTAACCAAGACCTCTTGATCTCCTCAGATTCTACAACTTCATTAGAAATTTGATATTTTGCTTCCAACACATTTTGGAAGATAGTCAAAGGAATATGCTTTTCCACACGAATATTGGCAGATAGTGCGTCCTTTGAGACATCTGCACTGATCACACCTGCTACTGACTCTAAAGCTTTTTTTACTTTCGCTTCACAGCTACTGCATGTCATACCTGTGAGTTGATATGTATGTTCCATTAACTACAATTTAATTTACAATAATATAAAAATAACAAAATAAATTGCTTCTGCAATATCAGTGATAAAAGTTAAATCTATTGCATCCAAGAGATGTTATTACTTCCAAAAATCGACTACAACTTTCTTAATTCAAAAATATCCTTTCTTCTATCTTTTAGATTACGAACACTACCTTTGTTATGGAGTTCTCTTAGCATGTCCACGTCTACATCCGCTATTAAAATCATTTCGGTATTTGCAGTTGCTTCGGCTTTGATACCATTGGCTGGAAAAGCGAAATCACATGGTGTAAAAACCATAGATTGTGCATACTGAATGTCCATATTATGTACATTGGGTAGATTACCTACACTGCCTGCTATCGCTACGTAACATTCGTTTTCTATGGCTCTTGCTTGTGCACAGTTCCGGACACGAGAGTAGCCATTTTGGGTATCTGTCAGAAAAGGCACAAATAAGATATCCATACCTTCATCCGCAAGTAATCTGCTCAACTCAGGAAATTCTACGTCATAGCATATTAATATACCGATCTTACCACAATCTGTGTCAAAGGCTTTCAACTTTTGGCCACCTTGCATACCCCAAACTTTGGCTTCGTCGGGTGTGACATGGAGTTTTTCATACTTTTCTACCGTACCATCCCTTTTGCAAAGGTAGCCTGCATTGATCAAGTTATTTTCTTGCAACTCGGGCATACTGCCTGTGATCACATTAATATTATATGCAATGGCCAATTCCGAAAATTTCTGAACAATACTACTTGTATGTTTTGCCAATTCTCTGATAGCTTCCGCTTCGTTGAGATGATTGTGGTCAGCCATCAAAGGCGCATTAAAAAACTCTGGAAATAAAGCAAAGTCAGCTCTGTATCCTGATACAGCATCAATAAAGTATTCTGCTTGCTGCATCAACTCTTCGATGTAACTATAAGGACGCATCTGCCATTGAATCAATCCCAAACGCACCACTTTTTTATTAGCGGTAGGATTTACATTTTCTGGTTCGTAATACAAATTGTCCCATTCAAGGAGTACCGCATATTCATTGGATTCCTTGTCTCCTTCTAGATAATTTTTTAAGATTCTGACTGGGTGAAAATCGTTAGAAATCTGGAAGTTCAACACAGGATCAGCAATTTCTTTATGTTTTACTTTATCTATATATTGTTTTGGCGTAAGACTATCAGAATGTTGAGCATAATTGGGAATCCTTCCACCGAAAGTTATTCCTTTGAGATTCAATCTCTCACAAAGTTCCTTTCGATAATCATACAACCTTCTCCCTAATCTCAAGCCCCGAAATTCAGGTTTAATAAATACATCGATGCCATACAGCATATCGCCATTGTCAGTGTGTGTATTGAAGGTATAATTGCCTGTGATATCTTTATAAGTATGATTAATCCCAAATTTATCATAGTCAACAATGATGGAAAGAGCACATCCTGCTATTTGATTATTTACTTTAATGACAACTTGACCTTCAGGAAAACTATTGATAAGTGTCTCGATATGGTGTTCTCTCCAGTAGTTATTAGGCATACTTACGTAAGATTCTATCATAGTAGCTTTCAACTCTTGGTAATCGTCTATGCTTAAGAATGATAAGTCTATGTTTTGAATATCTGCCATATTATTTTAATGATATTTTTTTGTCTAATTTAAAAATAAATATTTCTCGATATTTTTAAATGACCTTGTTTTAATAAATTATTTTTTACCATTTTTCCGAAGCTTTTTGTCTTACTGACTTAATCTAAGATTTCGAATGAATAAGTGATTCTTTGAAAGCTATAAGTAATTTATTAGGCTTCAAATATAAAAGAGTAACCCAACTAGCATGTAAATAGTTGTAACTTACCCAAATAAACAAGTACTATTAAAGACTATGATTGATAATCTTAAGATATTAAATTTCCCACAAAAAAAGCTATTTCGCTCGCTCATCATTCCAAAACTTAGCATAAAAATACTTAGACAACGCCACTAGTTCCAAATCTGGGAAAGTGATCGGAACATAGGTGTTTTTAATTGGGTAATCATTTATAACACCATTCGGAGCAGCTAGCATTTCTATAAATACTTCCAAAAGCTGATGCCTGCATCCTTCCAACACTTCATCGTCTACTTTTTGATTAGCTAAGAGAATAAATGACAGTTTGAACCTTCCAATATCGTAATCAAGTTCTTTTGATAATGCATAAAGTGCAATATACTCCATAACTTCCATCTCCAAAAACTGAGCCATCAGGGAATCGCATGAGTCATGCCATTTAATTGCGTTTTCGTCTATTCGTTGAATGACTTTGGTATAGGTCACGTTTGTATTTTTTGTTTTATGCCGCAAGGTAGAACTTCTTTATAGTTATCTATAGGTTTTAAAAAAAAAATTATGTTAAAAATTTGATCTTTTGGGCCTTCATTTGTCATAAACAACTCAAATTCAACAGTTGGTCGTTAGAATTTAAGCACAGCTATAAAACTGTGCACCCAATCCACCTAATATATCAGATAAATCATATCTTTGTCCCGAATAAAATTTTAAACAAGTGGGTATTTTAATTTTTTTGGCAATTTCTTATGTTTTACTTAGCGTAAGTCTTTATATGTTGTTTCCCAAGGCTGGCGTTGATGCTACCAAAGGACTCATTCCTGGTGTCAATTTTGCGGAATGGTGTAAGTTAATAGGAAGAAAACCAGCATACGCTTTGTGGTTGCTTTTCCCTATAGTCAATATTTTCATTTTTACAGGAATGGCGGTTGACTTGGTAAGGTCATTTGGAAAATTAGAATTTAAACATACCGCAGCAGCAGTTATTTATGCACCTGCAATATTCTACAAACTTGCTACCAATCCTAATGATAAGTACATAGGACCTACCTTGGTCAGAGAAGCAGAGTATGCACAAAGTCTAGAAGAAGCTCGAGCTGCCAAAGATGCTTATAAACTCAAACAGTTAGAAGAAAAAAATCCTTATAAAAAATCAGCACCTAGAGAGTGGGTGGAATCTATCGTATTTGCAGTTTTTGCAGCGGCATTTATTAGAATGTTTTTGATAGAAGCATACGTCATCCCTACCCCATCAATGGAAGGTTCGCTCAATGTAGGTGACTTTTTATTTGTATCTAAAGCGCATTATGGTATCCGCCCACCTATGACAATTGCTATGATTCCTTTATTACATAATCAGGTACCATTTTTCGGAACAGAATCCTATCTTAAAAAACCAAGTTTAGAATATACAAGACTCCCTGCTTTAGAAAAAATAGAAGCAGGAAAACCTATTGTATTCAATTGGCCTGTAGGTGATAGTGTATATATTACAAAATCTAGATCTTATACAGTAGGACAAGTAGCTCGTGAACCTGCCTACATCGAACAAGATAGGGAACTGGGTGTAAAAGTAAAAAATAAAGACTTCGTAGTTAGACCTGTAGACAAAAAAGACCACTATATCAAAAGATGTGTAGCTGGACCTGGAGACAGTTTACAGATCAAAGATAGACAAATATATTTGAATGGAAAGCCCGTTAAAAACCCTAAACATCTCCAGTATTTGTATCAAGTACAGTTGCCACAAAATGTATCGATAAATAATAAAAAATTAGATGAATGGGGCATTGATTTTGGTGATAACGCCATGGGTGGACCACAATTATTTAACAATGGTGGTGGCGTTTTATTTTTGGACAATGAGCAAGTTGAAAAGCTAAAATCACTAGATCCAAATGTAATCGTTCAGATATATCCACAAAGATCTGAGCCACTTAAATTATTCCCCTTTGATACAATCGTGGGTTCACAAAACTGGTCAGTTGACAATTATGGACCTATTTGGATACCAAAGGCTGGAGCATCTACAAATCTTAGTTTGTCTAATCTTCCATTTTACAGGAGAGCCATTGAAGTGTACGAAGGCAACAAACTCGAAGTAAAAGGTCAAGACATTTTTATCAATGGCACAAAAGCGGATAGCTATACCTTCAAACAAGATTATTACTGGGCCATGGGAGACAATCGTCATAACTCAGAAGATTCTCGAGCTTGGGGATATGTTCCATTCGACCACATCGTAGGAAAACCATTGTTTATTTGGTTCTCCACCAAAGAAGGTAGTATCGGAAATGGTATCAATTGGGATAGGATATTTACATCTGCGGATAAGGAGTAGGCTTTGTGACATCAGTTGGCTTTTTGCGTCAAAAAACATGGATTTATAAGTAAAGTGTAATTGCTTACCTGTTTTTTACTAAAAAATTAAAGTAAATTGCGTAAATTTGCTTACAAGTAATACAAGCCATGATACACAAAACAAAAAACCTTGTTTTATTTTTGACGGTATATATCTTTTCAGCATCTACTTTGATAGGTCAGCTTCCGAAAACGGATGTCTATTTGGCTACGATAAAAAACCTTGGAACTAAACCACAAATGACAACCTTGTCTTATTTAAGTGGGTTCAATAAAGATGGGTATAATAACCAAGCAAAGCTATTTGCTTATGACAAAATCTATTTAACTAGTGCGATAGATACACATAAAATCAGTGATATTTATAAAATAAATTTGAATGATAATGAACTCACACAAGTTACAGCCACTGAACAAATCAGTGAGTTCTCCCCTACGCCATCACCTATTAAAAATCACTTTTCTGTGGTGAGAATTGAAGCAGATGGTTCCACTCAAACTCTATGGTTGTATCCTGAAGACCAATCAAACAAAGGATATCGTGTTTTAAAGAAATTAGGCAATGTGGGTTACCATTGTTGGATAAACAATGATTCTGTGGCGCTGTTTTTGACAGGTACACCTCATACTTTAGCTGTAGCACAGTTGTCTACTGGAAAAACAGAAGTGATTGCAAATGACATAGGTAGATGTATGAAGTATGATGGCAGCGGAAATTTGTACTTTGTGCAAAAAATACAGTCAGATGTATGGGTACTAAAATCGTATCAAATGGTTGACAAGACCATAAATACCATATGTCAAATGCCACCCAATAGAGAAGATTTCGAATTGTTGCCTAATGGAAGTTTTATCACAGGTGATGGTTCTACTATCAAATCATTTAACCCTGAAAAAGATAGTTTCTGGGTGGTAGCTTTCGACCTTAGTGACCAAAACATCATGAATATAAATCGTGTTAATATCATCAGAGACAGATTGGTCTTTGTCAATAATAAATAATGAAACAAAGATATTTAATTTCTTTTTTGTGTTTTGTTTTGTTGGTTTCTTGTTCGACAACAAAAAAAACAAGTAATTATCAAGATGAGTTAACTACTTATCGGGAGCAATATAAAAATGGTTTCTTACAAGATCCAAGGTCGCCACTAACTAAGGAAGATTTGCCATTTTTATCTTTTTATGAAGCAGATTTAAATCTTAAACTTAACTGTAACTGCACAAAAGCCACAGATGCAAAACCATTCGAAATGCCTACTTATAGTGGTGTAACTAGGACCTACATCCTTCATTATATAGCTACTTGCCCATATCAAGGTCAAATGTTAACTTTAGAATTATATAAAAACATCCACCAACCTATCAATCCGTTGTATAAGAATAATCTATTTCTTCCATTCAAAGATGAGACAAGTAGCGATTCTACTTATGGTGGTGGCAGATATATCAATCTAATGGTTACAGATATTGTGAATGATAAAATAATCATTGATTTCAATAAAGCTTATAACCCTTGGTGTGCGTTTAGCGACGGATTTAACTGCCCAATTCCACCTAAGGCAAATCACTTACCTTTTGCTATAAAAGCAGGTGAAAAAATGTTTACTGGAACCTATAAAGAGAAAAAATCCTGATATCCATCGTAGATCAAATAGGCCATATTCTCAATTTATCTGATACGCCCATTCGGATAGTTTCTTTGGTGCCATCTATTACAGAAACCCTATGCTATGTTGGACTATCGGATCAAATAGTAGGTGTCACAAAATTTTGTATCCATCCGTCGGAAATCAAAAAAAAGAGCCATGTCATCGGTGGGACCAAAAATCCAAATCTCACCAAAATTCTGTCTTTGCATCCTGATCTTATTATTGCAAATAAAGAAGAAAACAGACAAGAAGACATTGATATTTTAAGACAACATGTGCCTGTTTACACTTCAGATATTAAAACATCCCATGATCATCTAAGATTTGTAACAGATGTGCAATCCATCTTTCCAAATGTGGATGCTGAAAAACTTTTAAACAAATTAATCGCTATTTTACCTTATCAAGAAAATAGGTTGATCAGAAGTTGTTATTTGATATGGAAAGACCCTTGGATGAGCATCGGCAATGATACCTTCATACATCACATGATGGAAAAATATGGGTTTAAAAATATATTCGGTCTTCTACAGCGATATCCTATTTTAACCATAGATGACATCAAAGCAGCAAGTCCAGAAGTCCTGTTTTTATCATCAGAACCTTTCCTATTCAAAGAAAAACACATAGTTGATTTACAAGAAGAATTTCCAAACATTTATATTAGACTTGTAGATGGTGAACTATTTTCATGGTATGGACCTAAAATGTTAGAAGCGCATGAATATTTGATAAAATTGCATGCATTATTGGTGAAAGCGTGAATAACGGCTACTTAACATTACCAAACTTATTCTGTTATTTTACCTTTCTCAATAAGTATTTTTCTTACTTCATCTTCAGAGAGCTTTGTGTATTTGGCTATTTGTTTTATAGGTATTCCATCTTCGTGTAAAGTTAAAATCATTTCAATTTTCACCTTTTGTTCACCTATTTGCATACCAATCTCTTCTCCTTCCTTTCGTACTGAATCGATGGCATGTTGACTAATTCTCACATTTTTGAGATAATCGATATAATTATTTTGGGTGGCTGCGTCCATTTTATTTAAATTTAACTTTTTAGAGACTTGCTTTAGACCTTTTGCATTAAATTCATTGGGTAATTCAGTATATTTAAGAAAATAAACCCACTGATCTAATGACGTTCTTATTATATCATCAAATTTATTTATTTTGAACAAGATAATCTCTGGAAATATATCTGATGGATATGTTTTCCTAAATTCCTTCTGTTGTGCAGGGCTTAACTCAAGCGCATCATGTCTATATATTCCTTTAAAATCCATACGACCATGATAAATATAATCATCACCACGACCTAAATCAAAATATAAAATATTGATAGAATAAACTTTTTTGACTTTATCGTAATTATAACCTTCGTACATATGTTCTGAAACTACCTTCGAAACAGCATAATTTAGTCTATGAAAATAATCGATTTGGTCATAAAATTGTATTTCAATGAAGATCAACTCATTTTTACTATTTTCACAAAACACATCAACTTGATTGAATTTGTCATCATTATGGACTTTATTACTTTCAGACTCGATAATTGCCTTTACAACTATATCCTCAGACAACGTCTCAGACAAAAAGCCTTCTAAAATATCAAAATTGACTTTTTGTCTCAACAAACTTTTTGCTGCCCAATCAAAACTCACAAGTGTTCTTTGAATCATACGCATTTTATTCAACAACAAAATTAAAGAAATAATTTCTAAGCTAATCATTTTTTAGCAAAAATAACCTCGATATTTTTTATCAATCTATTTTTAAACAATTCTTTGCAATTCAATACTTATTTAGATGCAAAAAGCTTATATTAATTTCTTCATGTCTAAATTTCCTTTTTTTGCCCTTTCTGCTGTATCTTTACCCTGCGATTAATATAGGATGGTCTTTGGGTAATCCAACGCTATTTTTTACTTTTTCATATAATACCACCATCCAAATGATCTTTTTTTTGTTTACAACCACATAATCATTAATATAGACAACGTGAAATACAATCTCTTCCAAAAAGAAATACTAACAGGCATAGACGACTTCTTACCTGAAGCAAAAAGTCCTGATGTGGCTTACTCACATGCACCCAAAAGAAATATCACCAAAACACTGACCAAAGAAGATAAAAAACTTGCAGTCAAAAACGCTCTCAGATATTTCCATCCGGAACATCATGAAGTGCTAGCAAGAGAGTTTTACAAAGAGTTAAACACTTATGGTAGGATATATATGTATAGGTATTTACCAGAGTATGAGATGTTTTCTCGTCCTATAGATCAGTATCCCGCAAGAAGCAAACAAGCGGCTGCTATCATGCTTATGATCCAAAACAATCTTGACCCAAAGGTAGCTAAACATCCACAGGAACTTATTACTTATGGTGGTAATGGTGCCGTTTTCCAAAACTGGGCCCAATACCGACTTACTATGCAATATCTTTCTGAAATGACTGATAAGCAGACCTTGGTTTTGTATTCTGGTCATCCGCTTGGACTTTTTCCTTCTCATAAAAATGCACCTCGTGTCGTGGTGACCAATGGAATGATGATCCCAAATCACTCTAGCAAAGAAGATTGGAATAAATATAATGCGCTTGGTGTCACTTCTTATGGACAAATGACTGCTGGTTCGTTTATGTACATCGGACCACAAGGTATTGTCCATGGCACAACCATAACCTTACTGAATGCAGGACGCAAACTTGGTCTTGGACAGGACAATCTACGTGGTAGTGTATTTGTAACTTCAGGTCTTGGTGGTATGTCTGGTGCGCAAGCATTGGCAGCAATCATCACGGGTGCTGTGGGTGTCATTGTAGAAGTGGATAAAGACGCTATATCACAAAGGGTAACTGATGGTTACATCAAACAAGAAAATGTTTATACGGATCTTCCTTCATTAATCAGTAAAATCAATGATTGCAAAAACGAACAAGAAGCTATAGCGCTTGTCTATCATGGCAACGTGGTTGACTTCTGGGAAGCAGCTGTAAAACTTGGCTTAAAGGTAGAATTGGGGTCAGATCAGACATCATTGCACAACATCGATGATCTTGGATATTGTCCTGTAGGTTATAGTTTTGATGAAGCCAAAAAATTGCTGGCAAAAGATAAAGATAAGTTCATGACCGAAGTACGCAAAACGCTGGTCAGACATGTCAAAGCTATCAATGCACTAGCTGAAAAAGGCATGTACTTCTGGGATTATGGCAATGCATTCCTCAAAGAAGCTGGTGAAGCAGGCGCTGACATTTGGAGAAATAAAAAACTAAAAACATATAAATATGCATCCTATGTGGAAGACATTATGGGACCAATGTGTTTTGATTATGGATTCGGTCCGTTCAGATGGGTATGTCTTTCAGGCAAAACTTCTGACTTGCACAAAACAGATAAAATAGCTGCTAAAGTCTTAATCAAACTGTACAAAAAAGCACCTGAAGAAATTCGTGGACAGCTCAATGACAATATCATTTGGATAGAAAGTGCTAGGAAAAACCTACCTATTGTGGGTTCTAAATCTAGGATATTGTATGCTGATGCAGAAGGAAGAATAGAAATAGCCCTTGCTTTTAATAAAGCCATCAAAGATGGTGTCATCAAAGGACCAATTGTGCTCGGCAGAGATCATCATGATGTGTCAGGGACAGACTCTCCTTATAGAGAGACTTCCAATATCTACGATGGCTCCAAATTTACAGCAGATATGGCTGTGCAGAACTTTGTGGGAGATTCTTTCAGAGGAGCCACTTGGGTATCATTACATAATGGTGGAGGTGTAGGTTGGGGAGAAGTCATTAATGGTGGATTCGGAATGGTGATAGATGGCAGCAAGCAGTCCAAAAAGAACATCAAGTCCATGCTTCATTGGGATGTCAATAATGGTATTGCTCGAAGGAGTTGGGCTAGAAATGATGAAGCCATATTTGCTATCAAAAGAGCCATGGAACAAAATGAACATCTTAAAGTCACGATTCCCAATCTTGCGGAAGACGCACTGATAGACAAAATCATCAAATAAGATGCTCGAAAAATGCCGAATTCTGTATAAAGGGGACATGATCGCTGGAAGTTTTTACGTTTTTGTAGGACTTATCTTGTTGTTATTTGCATCAGTCTTGCATTATTTTACAGAGTCGATCGGATACCAATATTTGGCAATCGGATTTTTTATGTTTTTTTTGTATTGCGTGGGAAAGGGAACTTTCATCTATTACATTTCAAGGCAAAAACATGTTTATTATTGGACTATTGAAAACATTAGTCAACCTACCTTAGCAGACGAAATAGTATATACGGAATATCGAATAACAAAAAAGAATATCAACCGAAGGAGATATCTTTACACAACTTTGATATGTAGTGTTCTTGCTTTTCTAGGCATCTTTTCTTCCCAAAAAGGATTAATTATGGGCACAGCTATTCCTATTGCTTTGATTTCGGGAATTGAGATGGGTATTGGTTTACTTACAGAGTTCAGGCTGAGGGAGTTTCATAGGATTCTTTTGAAAGGTCGAGCGTAGTACTAAGCTTTTGGTGGTATGGCTTTCAGACATGCTACCAGTAGCTAGCCGAAATACCTATACGATGTCTTTGAGCCATCGCATCAGAAGGAATTCTCTGGTAGTATGGCTTCAAGACATGCTACCGGTAACTAGCAGAAATACCGATACGATGTCTTCGAGCCATCGCATCAGATGGAAAACATCTTTGAGCCATCGCATCAGATTGAACATTAACCAACTATTCACACTACATATTACATAAAAATCATATCTTTGTGCCACTTTTGTGAAATCCCCAACAAAGTGGTTTAAAATTAAGCATAATGAGCAGAGAATTAGTTGTTTACAATAGTCTTACGAGACAGAAGGAAGTATTTAGCCCTTTACAAGATGGTTATGTTGGGATGTACGTTTGCGGACCTACCGTGTATAGCGATGTACATCTAGGTAATTGTAGGACTTTTATGAGTTTTGATATGATCTATAGATACTTGATGCATCTTGGATATAAAGTTAGGTATGTACGCAATATCACAGATGTGGGTCATATACTAGATGATGGTGAAGATCGTATGTCAAAAGGTGCACGACTAGACAATCTCGAACCTATGGAAGTTGCCCAAAAGTATACGCTTGGCTTTCATGATATGATGCGCATATTCAATACCCTATCACCTAGCATCGAACCACGTGCTACAGGTCATATTCTCGAACAAATAGAAATGGTACAAGATATCATAGACCATGGTTATGGATATATGAAAAACGGATCTGTCTATTTCGATACCATCAAGTTTGCAGAAAAAACGGGTGAATACGGTAAGTTGTCAGGACGTATCATAGAAGAATTAATTTCTGAATCTAGGGATAATCTTAAGAATCAAGATGAAAAAAATCATCCTTCTGATTTCGCTATTTGGATGAAAGCATCTGATGAACACATTATGAAATGGAATTCGCCATGGTCGATAGGATTTCCTGGGTGGCATCTAGAATGTAGTGCAATGAGTACCAAATACCTAGGCAAGCAGTTTGATATCCATGGTGGCGGTAATGACTTAAAATTTCCACATCACGAAAACGAAATAGCCCAAAACGTAGGTGCTTGTGGTTGCCAACCTGCCAAATACTGGTTGCATACGAATATGCTCCTTATGAATGGCAAAAAAATGTCCAAAAGTGATGGCAATACCATTTCACCTGTGGAATTATTTACAGGCGACAGTATACATGTGACCAAGGGATACAGTCCAATGGTCGTTAAATTTTTTATGTTACAATCTCATTATCGCTCACCAAATGATCTGACAGATGAAGCATTGCAAGCAGCTGAAAAAGGATTCAAGAGATTGATGGATGGCAATAAAACGTTATCAAACCTATCTTCTACTGTTGCTACCGATGGACCTATGGATGCTAAAATCAATGCCATCATGACTTCCGCTTATGCGGATATGGATGATGACTTCAATACACCAAGAGCATTGGCAAAGGTTTTTGAACTTGTTCCTATCATCAATAGTCTGAAAGAAGGACAAATTGCCTTGAGTGAAGTGTCCAATCAAGCATTAGATGAATTAAAATCGTTTTTCCAAACAATAATATTTGATATTTTCGGGTTAATGGATGAGACAGAATCCAATGCAGGTCCACTAGATGGTCTTATGAATCTTATCATAGACCTGAGACAGCAAGCAAGAGTAAACAAAGACTGGCCTACTTCAGACAAAATCAGAGATTCACTCAATGCGATCAATATCCAAATCAATGATGGGAAAGAAGGTAGTAGCTGGGGATTCAAATAATCGATTATTGTACCATATGCATATTAAATTTACCATAGCAATTGTGATCGCAGGATTTCTTTTTTCTTGTAAAAGCGATGTCAAAAAAGCCCCTGAAGCACCACTACCGCGTGCCGTCATCCCGAGAGCAGATGCTGATTCGGCATTTAGTTTCATTGCAAAACAAGTTGGATTTGGCGTAAGAGTACCTGGATCAGATGGTCATGTAAAAACCAAAGACTGGATCGTAGCCAAGATGAAATCCTATGGTGCAGAAGTAGAAGTGCTTCCTTTCAAAGTAAGTTTTCTGGGTCAAAAAGATCTCCAAGCGTATAATATTGTAGCCAAAATAAACCCTACACACGAAAAAAGAATTGCTTTATTTGCGCATTGGGACACAAGGCTAATAGCTGAAAAAGACAGCGACCCTAAAAAAACAAATGAACCTATACTAGGTGCTGTAGATGGTGGCAGCGGAGTAGCAGGACTGATGGA
Organism: Saprospiraceae bacterium UBA7687; assembly: GCA_002482845.1. Lineage (GTDB taxonomy): Bacteria > Bacteroidota > Bacteroidia > Chitinophagales > Saprospiraceae > OLB9. Next base: position 24,471 of record DLGT01000141.1, on the reverse strand, counting down.
AATAGCCCGATTAATACACACCAATGGCATCAATCTTGGGGTAGATTTTGTATTTTTTGATGCAGAAGACCAAGGTTTAGGTGATGATAATAATTGGTGTATTGGGTCACAAAAATGGTCTGTACAGGTAGCAGAAAATGAAAATAAACCAGCATTTGGCATTTTATTGGATCTAATCGGTGCACAAGGAGCCACTTATTACAAAGAAGGTATTTCTGTTTTTTATGCTAAAGATCTCGTCAATAAAGTATGGGCGCTTGCCAATGGTATGAATAAAGGCCAATATTTCAAAAATGATTTCGTTGGAGAAATCATGGACGACCATTTTCACGTCAATAAAATAGCAGGCATACCTACGATAGATATTATAGAAACATTGCCTTCTGGCAATTTCGCAAAATATCATCATACACATAACGACAATCTAACTGCCATCGACAAAGAAAATCTTGCTGCTGTCATTCAAGTAGTGACTGCGGTAGTGTATAAAGTATCTGATGGTACATTTTAATATTATAATCATACATAAATAATTTAAGACATGAAAAATGTAATCACTCTATTAGTATTAGTTTTTATGATTTCGACATCTGCCATAGGTCAAGAAGTCAGTAAAAACCAATGGACCCTAATGCACGAAAGAACAGCTGATTGGTGTCCTTTCTGCGGATCTTGGGGATGGGATTTTAAAACAAACTTGTTGAATGAATTCCAAAATGATAATGTCCTATTTGTGGCGGTGCACCATAGTGGTGGCTTACAAAATAGTACATCGACAGCTGTCGGTAATAACTTTACAGGTGCAGGTCAACCTATTTTTTATGCAGATGGAACCAATCTAAATCTGTCTAACTCTAACGGTGCGCAAACACTAGAAGATGCAAAACTGATCGTAGACTTTAACCAAAGCCTCCCACCGTTTGCAGGTGTAGGTATCAATGCAGGACTCAGTGAATCTACAGATACACTTTATGTAGATGCAAAAGTAGAATTCTTAAGCGAAGTAGAAGATGGAGACTACTATTTAGGATTATATTTACTAGAAGATGTTACTCATATGCAAGCATCAAGAGGGAGTAATGAGTTGCACAAAAACGTATTAAGATCTAGTTTATTAGAAGGCGCATTCGGTAAACCACTTGTCACAGGAAGTGTAGCTGTAGGTACTAGTTTTTTGAACTCTGTAAAAATCCCTAACATAACTTCTACCATAGGTAAAATTAAAGTAGCTGCCATTATTTGGAATAAGTTACCATCAGGCAAGTACTTATTTTTTAATGCAAATGTCGTCTCTCCTACCCTAATCACGCCATCATCTACCAATAACTTTGCACTAGAAAATCAAATGAAAGTGTACCAAATAGAAAGTGGAGATATAGCTGTATCGATAGATGCAAAAACCAAAAGAAATAATGTATCAATATCAATAACAGATCTGTCAGGTAAATTGGTTACAGCTAGTACAATTGCTGAGTTACACCAAGGTAAACAAACCATACAATTACAAGGTAACTTTACATCTGGTATGTACATCGTATCCATGACTGATGGTGAGCAAGCGACATCAAAAAAACTGATGATTCCTTAAGGAAAAAGACCCTTGAGTCGACTCCGAAAACACTAATTGAATGATCATCAAACGTTATTTACCCTGCCCCCAAAGGGAAATACCCTGCCCCTAAAGGGGTATACATTTGATTATCAATGTAGTAGAAATAAAGATTGTCTCGTTATTCGAACTAACGGCTTTTCAGAGTAGACTCTGCATTTTATAGATAAAACACAAAGCCGTATATTAGTCCATCTGATATGCGGCTTGTTTTTTTGGAAAGACTACTGCGGATTTTGCCCTTCTGTATCTTTTTTTAGCTTTTTCTCATCCCTTCTTTCTTTAGCCAAAAGTTTGGCATATTCAGATGAACGCATATAACTCAAGTATTGATTTGACTTTTTGCCAAAATGTAGCATCAGTGCCCCTCGAGTACGCTCTTTGATATCTTTTACCTTAGGTTCGTAGTCTCTAAGACTTATTCGAATCCGCTCTGCCAAGATCAGTGCTCGGTTATATTCTGATGTAAGATTTGCATAATTATCTACTGTTTCTATAAACTCTCTATAAATCTGCATATCAGACTGTTCTGATTTTTCTTCAATTGATTTGATAATAATAAGTTTGTTTTTGCACTCCTTCAGAAGCCTTGGGTCCATGTTCTTCATAAATTTGATTTTATTTATTATGTAAATTTCAATAAAGTTTTTGGAAAAAATTTAATCAAAATGATAAAAAATAGTCCATTATTAAAAAATAAAGCTTTATATTTGTATTAGCCAATATTGACAGTTTATAACGACTAAAATGATAAAATATTATTGTATTTTCATTTTCTAAAATTTTCATTATTAAAGTCAATATTTTAGAAATAAACATCAATATATCATGAATTCACCTACATTTATTAAATATCCAAGTCCATATATTAAATATTCAAATGAAAATACTAAATATCTAACTGAATATTTTAAACATCCAAATGGATATTTTAGGTATTCACATCAATACTTTCTGAATCTACATAAATAATTTCTATATCCACATGAATATTTTCTGAATCCACATGGATTCAGAAAATATTTACATCAATTTATAAAGTATCCATCTGGATTAAGAGATTTTGCTTAAAGGTTACAAGATAACATCCAAGTGTTACAAAGAAACACGCAAAGGTTTCTTTGTAACACTTAAGTGGTGCAAGCTAGCACTATCACGTTTCTTTGCAACACTTAAAACAAATTAACAAACGCTTAAACGTTTCTTTCCAACATTCAAGCATCACTAAATAACATCTTAGTGAATCTTTAGAACACTCAAGTGTTGCAAACAAACGCTAACTGATTACAAAGTAATGCGTAGATGTTACAAGCTAATCGGACCAACATACACTGACAAAATTAAAGATAGGTAAGCTATTTACAAACAAAACATACAAACGTAGGTTCTTTGTATAAAAACCCTTTTGTTTTACCCTGACCTTAAAGGATTCAAAATGAATTTTAAATTAGATTCTCTGTAAAAATGGAATACACCCCAACTATTGGGTCAATATTTCCTTCTATAAAAGCCAAACTTATTCTAATCTAGGAATTCTTTTCAATAAAAGTGATCAAAAAAATACCGATTAAAACCACACAACCATTCATATTTTACTGTATATTTGACACATTGAAGCACAACTTCTTCATACTTTCGGTATGATATTTCGCCATAAACAAATGAGCAGACAAATATTTGTCCATCGCTGAAATATGGCATGTGCTACAAAATTAATTGCAATAGGAAACTGCGACCTATTGTCGGCGAAGCCATGAGGAAAGATTAAGGTTAAGGCTAAGGTTAAGGTTAAGGTTAAGGTTAAGGTTAAGATTAAGATTAAGGCTAAGGTTGAGGTTAAGGTTGAGGTTGAGGTTGATGTTAAGGTTGAGGTTAAGGCTAAGGTTAAGGCTAAGGTTTAGATTAAGAGATAGAGTAAATCCATTTAATATTATACATTTAACCTTAAACCAAATAAGTTTGATGTTGAGAGTGGGAGAAAATTATAAATTAGTTTTTATTACCTCCTACCCTTTTTAACAATACTTCTTGGTCTGAAAAAATGATGTATGAAAAGTCATAGAGATACCGTACTTCCTTACCTTGGTTATTGACATGATAGTGTGTGATGTATGTCCAATTAAACTTCTTTTTGTCGAGTTCTATTTTGGGTATTTTCTTTTGAATTCCATTCTTGCCCATTAGTTCTAGCAGTATTGATCTGTTTCGATGCAAAATCTTGTCGATACGTTCAGTTGCTGTGAGTGTCACTTTGCTTAGTTTTTCATGGTAATCTGATTTGCATCTCACGCTACAGAATATTTTGTCCCTTCGACCACTGACTTCGGTTTTACACATTTTGCATTTTCTTATGTCCATAACAGATTTAGCTAGAAAAATTAGTTAAAAAGATAATGGTAAGATCAGATGCAAATATAAGTTTTCCAATCAAATAAAAGATCTTAACCGTTAAATTCGTTTTTAACGGTTAAGATCCGTTATTTAACATATAATTCTAGCACTCAATGTATTAAGTTTGGTTTTATGTCAATATATTTGTCCAAATATTTTTTTATCGATGACAAATAAGTTGAAAAACACCCCTACAATCCATATTTCTAAAGGCGTCCATCACGGACAGACTGTGATTTTGTGTTCGTTTGATCGAGATTACGCACTACTCCGATCACTCAAAACCATACCTACCCTTCGCTACAGCAAGACCCTAGGATCTTGGTATATTCCATACAATAAAGAAGCTTGGGCAGAATTCATAGCTTTAGACTTAAATTATACTCTAAATGATAGTAATATCATAAACGAAAGCAGTGGGCAAAAATCCCATCATCTAAAATCAAAACTCGATTCTTACGAGATAACACAAAAAATCCAATCAAACCAAACAGATCAACCTGGGACCGCTTCCTCACCCATCGAGAGCGACATTGCCAGCATAACAACAAATCACGTTGCGCATTCAGTACATCCTACGCATGGTGATAGTAAGGGTACTGACATACACTCAGCAAAGGGTGGCAGATCTATACAGTACAGTGGTGGAAATTTTTATATCACGATCTATTACAATGATGATGACATAAGATATCTAAAAGGTCTAAAAGGATATTGGCAAAGTAAAATCAAGAAGTGGATCGTAAAGGCAACATCAGACAATGTCTCTGCCTTACAAAATAAATATGAGTTTTGGGATCATCACACATATGACAAAATAAATACGCTCATCTTAAACGTAGAATGCCCATATTGGGTAACGCTTTATCGTACTCCTGAAATGACAGAAATAGTCATAGTGGAAATCGCGGGCCACAAAGCCAATACCAATATCATAAAAAGGACGACTGACAGGTGCTATCAGAAAGACGAAAAAAGATGGACAATACCCAATGATCAGGTCATCATAGATTTACTCATAGCTGACTACACCAAGGACGGCGCCACCGTCATAAATAGATTGCCCCAAGAAGGCTTTGATTATCACAAAAAGGAAGAGAGTTATGGACAGTTCAAGAGTAGATATCTTCTTAAAACTGAAACGGAACTGAAACCGATAGTAGGAAGATACTTAGATACACTTATAGCATTCAAAAGAAGCAAAAAGACGATGACTACCTATCTTGGCCCATTTATCAAATTTGTGAAGCACGTTGGTATCGACGCTATCGAAGATTTGACTAGCAAAGATATAGACAAGTATATGTCTATGATATCAAGTCAAAAGGTATCGGATGGTTTTTTGCATAATGCCTACAATGCAATCATATTCTACTACAGAGATGTACTTCGAAAAAACGAAAAAGTGGTAAAAGAAGCTAAGAGACCCAAAAAAGATGATAGTCTGCCTACCATACTTAGTTTGGGGGAGGTAGATAGAATATTAAGAGCCTTAGACAATCTCAAACATACGACGATATTGTACACCTTCTATAGTTCGGGCATAAGACTGGGAGAAATACTCAACCTCAGGGTAGAAGATATGTGGTGGGAAAGAAACCAGATTTTTATAAAAAATGGCAAGGGGAGCAAAGATAGAGTTGTACCATTCAGTGGGATACTCAAGGAGCTATTGAAGTTGTATTTTGACACCTATAAGCCCATCTATTGGCTATTTGAAGGACAAGACAAAAAGCTGCCTTACTCAGATAGATCCATACAAAAGTGGTAAAAAAAGCGGTAAAAAAAGCGGCCATTAATAAAAAGGCAACCGCACATACCATGCGTCATTGCTTCGCAACGCATCTCATGGATGGCGGTACTGATGTGAGGTATATACAGGAACTGCTCGGGCACTCTGACATTAAGACGACCTTGATTTACACCCATGTGACTAATCACAGCTTATCAAAACTCGAAAGTCCACTGGACAAATTGATGAGAAACAAAAACGAAAATGATAAAAACGGATAAAATAATTAAATTGTGTAAATAAGGATGGATGAAGACAAGATCAAAATTTTATTAGCAATATTGGCAACATCGGTAACAAATAAATTTAGAAATACTCTTTTCTATGGAGCGAGACATTGAGACCTGCCTACCAATGTAAAAAATAATTTGGACAATTGAGAAAGATGATATAGATTTGTACTGGCAAATAGAGATATCAATATGACTTTAGAAACTTTTTCAACATTGGATACGATTATACTGAAAAAACCGAAGGTCGCTAGATTTTTTGTTCGTCTATTAACAAGTTGGCAATAATTTTAATGCACTTATGAAAATAGTCCGTTTTTTGAAATTGTTTTTGGAAGGTCTTCTAATTCCTGTGATTCTTTATTTAGCATTTTTATTAATTTCAACAATAACAACAAATCATTGGTGGACTATAATATTGAGTTTGCTTTTTGGAGTATTTTTAGTTTTTTGGGGCATTGGTGTACCCGGTGGTTATGCGGACCCACCAGAACCAAAACCTTATGGTCCATTATTAGGAATATTTGGGATTCTAGTTGTTGTGTGGACTATCCCTGCAATAATTATTTATTGGGCATTGGAGCCTGAGTCATTAAAGAAAGGACTACAGGTTACTTCCTTAATAGTGGGACTTTGTTTTGGAATTATATATTATTGGTATAAATATTCAAATGAAAAACCTTCTATATCAGACAAAATAACATATTTTACTGGTGTGACTTTAGCACCACCAACAATTTTAGAATTTCTATTAAAATAACTATTGCCAACAATGGCTATAAGTAATTGCTTGTTCTCGCCTACTTCTGAAAATCCTCGCGGATTATCAGTTTGGTGTGTACTTGCAAAGTTAATCGCTAAACCACGCAACTACTCATAGCCGAAAACGTTACAGCCAATTAAAAAATAAGAATTGCCATACTTTATAGAACATAAAAATTTATTCAACCTAGAGCCAGAAGCACCTAATGGATTAAGAGAATGTCAATTAGGAGCAATTTGGGCACTAAAAAGTTATAGAACCACTACCACAAATCAAGTTGCATCTCTAGTCAGTATGCCAACAGGTTCTGGGAAAACAGCCCTAATGATGGCAGCATGCTTTGAATTAGAGCTTCGCAAAATTTTGATTGTAGTTCCATCAAAAGTTCTTAGAAGACAGATTTGTAATCAATTTAGAACATTAGAAATCTTAAAATCAAGAGGTTGCTTAAATCAAGAATCACCCAACGTTTCAGTATATGAAGTGACTAGTAGGAAAACCAATAGAGCAGAGTGGGAGGAGGTTTTTGCAGAGAATGATGTTGTAGTTGCTCATCCAAATAGCATTTCTCCTTACTTTCAAAATTTAGAAGCAATTCCAGAGGATTTAATTGATGCGATATTCATGGATGAAGCACATCATGAGCCAGCACATACATGGCAATCAATTAATAGCTTTTATAGTAATCAATTAAAAATATTTCTTACTGCCACACCATTTAGACGAGACAGAAAAAGAATGAGAGCAAAATTGGTTTACCATTATTCACTGGAGAAGGCTTTAGATTCTCAAATCCTACGTCCGATCGAATTTAGAGGTCAGTCAATAGGAGCTTATGCAGCAGATTCAAATGAAGCTCTCATTGAAACAGCAACAAATGTTTTCAACACCGAAAGAATTACCAATCCTAACGCATCTATTCTTATCCGGTCAGATAGAATAGAAGATGCCAAGGAACTTGTTGAATTGTACAATAATAATGGGTTTAATGTTGATGTTATCCATTCCAAAAGGTCTCCAGCCGTAAATGAAGAATTAGTAAATAAAGTAAAAAATGGAGAGATTGATGGCTTGGTTTGTGTAGGAATCGCCTCCGAAGGCCTTGATATTCCAAATCTTAAAGTGGCTGTATTACATGCAACCCCAAGATCAATCCCATACACTATACAATTTTTGGGCAGAATTTCACGTGTTCCATTGGACCAAGAAGGTCCAGCTATTTTGATCGCTAATACTGATATGGTAAGAGGTGAAGTAAATAGATTATATAAAACGGATGTATCTTGGAGAAGGTTAATACCTCAGATAGTTGATGACCAAATGCTACTTGCAAGACATTTTCGATCTTCCAGAGCAGAAGAAGAGGATTTTCAAATGCCAGAGTTGAATGTTTATTTCAGTGCTCTAATTTATGAGGTACCCGCGAACTTTAATTTTGGAGGTGAAGTAACATCTAAAGATTCAAAATTTGAAATAGTTCATCTTGAGCAGCAGTCTGAAAATGCTCCTTTAATAGTCATTACTTCTTACAATAAACCTCTAGAATGGGCATCACGAGAGATTTTCATAGAAGAGTTCTTAGATGTTCATATCTATTATCACAATCAAGAAAATAATCTCCTTTTCGAATTATCCACTAGTGAATTGGCACTCGAATCATTCAAAGAAAGTATAATAACAATGGATATTAGATCCATTCAACACGGCCGAATTTTTAAGACTCTTTCTCAATTTTCACAAAGCGATTATTTGATGGTAGGATTAAAAAATGCTACTGCATCGGGCGTATCAAATCCTTCCTATAAAACAGTAATAGGCTCTTCAGTTCAAGCAGCTATTAGATCAAGTGATGGTAGAGTATTTGGAACTGGTCATGCAGTTTTAAGAATAGATAATAATAATACTTGGGGCATTGCAACCAGAAAAGGTAGAGTCTGGGCAATGAAAAGAGGTACAGCTGAGGAATTTCAAGAATGGTGTAATCAATTAACAAATTTAATTGTTGATGGCCCTAATTTACCAAATCTGCCAGGATTATCCTTTCTAGCGTCTACAGAGCCTGCCACAACAATAGAAGAAGTTCCAATTGCAATTATTCCTGATGACCTATTTTTCAAGGCTTATAATGTACTTTTCTCCATAGAAGGAAATGATCCTATTCGAAATTTTACGCCTAAAATTTATGGTAGAACTTTAAACGATGACAATACACTATTAAGTGGAATAATTATAATTGGCGAGCATAATTTCAATTTTGAATTTGATTTATCATCGGACAAGCTTTGGAACATTGAAAATGCGGTTACCTGTCAAGTATATGCTGAAAAAAGGGAGGATACCATAATTGAGAAAAATATTGAAGAGTTATTTAATTTATTTCCTCCATCCATTATAATTCCAAATGGACATATAATTGTTGGCAGAAATAAAATATTACCCAATGTCTCTATAGAATCGCTTCCAAATGAAATATGGAAAACAGGAAATTGGGATGGATGCGACATTAGACATGAGGCCTATAATGCTAATCCTGTCGGTGATATACCTGTGATAAACTTCACAATAGAGTTGCTACGACCTAATTTTCAAGAAGGAGACTTATTGATACTTGATGATGGAGCACATGAAGTTTCTGATTTAATATATTTTCAATCTTCAAATTCAACAATTCATTTTATTCATTGTAAGTTTTCACATGAAGATAATCCAGGTTGCAGAAAAATTGATTGTGATGAATTGTTTGCCCAAGCAATGAGAAGCATTCATTGGATATCAAGTCCAAACTTAATGGAAAGAATTAACTACAGGCTTCAAAATATTCAAAACTCATTACTCCTTTTTGGCGATCAACCTTTGTTGGATACAATAAGCGAAAATTATAGAGTAAATGATTATAAATTCAATATAATTTTAGTTCAGCCTGGATTTAGAATTAATCAAGTATCGGATAAAACAAGAAATGACAATAATGTTTATGAACTTACAATACCCATGTTAGAACGAATTGTTGGGAGTAATGGAACTCTCGAAATATGGGGAAGTTAAAAACTGGCTGTAACAAGTGATATGAGATCAGACTTGCTATCGCTGCGTCCGCTCCATATCACAGCCGTTAGTGGCAATTATCGGAACGACACTTCTTCGTAGTAACATTTGGTTATATTTTGAAGACTATGCCATCTATCAAAGTGCTTTTCAACGTGTTCATCTGCTATCCATTTCATTCCAAATTTATCTGTTTCAAACTGCTCATAATAAGCCTTCCATTTTTTCAATGCTTTATTAAATTTAGAGCAGTATTTTGTCGCAGTTGATTTCTTATTGGTAACAAAAACAACAGCACTATAATAGTCGTCATAAGAGCCTCCGCAATATCGAACCAAATAATAACTGCCACTAACAACTAAGCGTTCGTCGTGTCCAGCGGACATGCGATGAACGCCCTGTTGAACTGTACCTTCGGTAGCGGGACCAGACTTGAAAAACGATTTCTTTTTATTATGGAGTTATCGTAATAGTTATTTACTCAACGTGTTCCTTTGCATTTTGGCTTACAAAGGTCTTAAGTTGGGTTCTTCATGTTTTTGATCTTTTCATGTAGGAATATTAATAGCTTTTATTTCTTTTTACACAAACCTTCCCCTACCCAACATCAGATGGAAATCAGGGAATTAGACTTTTCATAGGCAGACTTGTAAAACTCACTCGGTGGCCCACGTCTACCAAAGGTGAGCAGTGTGATCATCTGCCCAGTTTTGCAACATGGGCAGCATTTGTGGTACGTTCCTTTTAGCACGACAGGTAATAATGTTAAAACTATCCCTTTGAGTTTGGATTGTAAGTCGGTTAACTTGGATCGCTTCCAAGTCGAACTTAGTATCCCATAATGTCTTATCCTTACAAATCGCTTCGGCAGGATATGCAAAGCAAATCTGCGAACGAACTCTTCATGACTGAGTGTCATTGTTTTCTTTTGACCTTCTGTCCGATAGTCTTTGTATGAAATGGTTACGGTGTCATCATCGATGGACAGTATCCTATGGTTGGAGATGGCGATTTTATGTGTATATCTGCCAAGATACTCAATCACGGATGATGGCGAACCAAAAGGTCTTTTGGCATACACTACCCATTCTTTTTTAAACAAGGCATCGTACGTAGATTGCTCTACTTCCATATCAGATGCTCGCAAAAGTGCCACATATTTGGCCCGATACACTTTGCTCATTGCCTTGACAGGGAAAAGGAATTTGCCTTCAGACTTTGATGGCTTCCATTTCCCATTTCTGTCCACAAAGCCACCGGGAATGATGCAGTGGATATGTGGATGCAAAGATAGATTCTGACCCCAAGTATGTAAGATGCTAATCATGCCGGACTTGTTACCTTTGCCCGTAAATGCTTCTATAGTTTCCCATGCTGCTCGAAAAAGTGCATCGTAAATGATCTTGGGCTTATGTATAGCCAACGAGTTTAGCTCATCCGGTAAGGTAAAGACAACATGAAAATACGGCACAGGAAGCAACTCTGACTCTCTTGCTTCGATCCATTGTACACGCTTGTGACCTTGACATTTAGGACAATGTCGATTCCTACAACTATTGTAACTGATCTGTATATGACCACAAGTGTTACAGCTATCTACATGACCACCCAAGGCAACTGTACGGCAGTCTTTGATCGCCCTCAGTGTACGTACTTGCCTGCTATTTAGACCTAATAATGCTACTTCATCCCATGATCGAGCCAGTAGGTGCGCTACTTCGTGCTCGGCGCGCATGCTACAAATAAAGTATCCAAGGGACTGAAAGGTTTGCGACGTCCACTTTGTGCTATGTGCAAGTAAACTAATGTCGTCTCGATGCGCTCATGACCTAGCATCTCCTTGAGTGTCATGATGTCCATACCGTCTTCCAGCAAGTGGGTAGCAAAGGTGTGTCTCAGGGTATGCACATTGACATGTTTGATGATGCCTGCTTTCTTGGATGCCGAACTAACAGCCCACTGAACTCCTTTTTGTGAGTATCGACTATCAAAGTCGCCACCTTTGCGGTTTTCCATAGGCTGACCATTGAATAACCATTCCTCAGGTCGCTCTGCATCGATGTAAAGCTTTAATCCTCGAATCAAGTGCTCACTCAGTGGTACATAGCGATCTTTTTTTCCTTTGCCTTGTACTACATGGAGTACTTTACGATCAAAATCAAGATCTTGCAATCGTACACTTCTTGCCTCCATACATCGCAAACCACAACCATATAGCAAACCAATAATGATCTTGTGCTTTAACAAATCCGGGGATCGAAGCAAACGCCACATTTCTTCTTTTAACAATACTACAAGAAGTTTATTGGGTCCTTTGATACTTGGAAGGCCAATATCATGAGGTTTTAACCCTTCCACCTTACAGAGCATACGTAGACCGTACACCGTGTGTTTAAAGTAAGAATCAGACGGAGTATTGTGTTGCTCTTTAAGTAAGTGAAGATAATCAGTCAGCTGATCTTCTTCGAGTTCGGTAGGTAGGCAATCGTAGTGAAGTGCCATCTTGGCGATGTGTCGGGTGTAGTTCGTAAACGTCGATGGACTACGACCTAAGACAGAAAGTTTTTTCTCAAATTTGTCTATCAGTTCTGAAAAACCTGTAACTTGTGCTCTCGCTTGAGCAATCAATGTGTGTTGACCTAGATCTTCTGGTCGCTTTTTTTTGTTGACATTTTTAAATATTTTTTGATTGAAATAATAATGCCAAGAATCAAGCCAAGAAGCTACCGAAGGTTTAGTTCAACAAGGGTTTTGCAAAAGCAGGGCTTTGGTGCATATTTTCAACATTTGTACTTTCTACTATCATTTGTAATTAATTTAAATTTTTGTACTATTTAGCCCTGCCTTCGCAAAGCCCCGAAACGTTACCGGAAACCCTATGACGACAGTGCTAACAGTAAACTAACAGACAAAAAATGAACATTTTGACAACAACCGACACCGACCGACACCGCTTTGAACGGCAGACGCGTCAGAAAAAAAAACAAAAAAAATTGCCACCACGCGAAAAAATTCTAATGCCACCGCACATTGCACACATTTGCCTTTGCCTGCTCACACACAAGCCAACCCAAAGCAAAGTCAAAAGAGTGCAATCGCCAACGCTTTATCAAAATTCTGTTTCAAACTTTACCTTTCACAATATGTAATATTAAACATCATTTAAAAATATCAATGTCAGCAATACCTCTTAAAAATCAAATAATAGATTGGCTCAAGCACCAAGAATACTGGTTTCAGTATTCAGGGAATCGTTTGCTTGAAGGAGAAAGTGTTACTGATGTCTTAGCAGTGGCTACTTATAAACTATTTTCAGAGGATTGGCAACTGATTGAGCAAACAGAAGAAAGGACAGAAATAGTTTTCAACGAAATTGCAAATGCAATTGTTGGCGAAGCCACCAATCTAAAGTTGCGTTTAATCAATGACATTGAAAATGTAAACGCCTTGCACCAAGGACAAGCAATTGAAATAAATGGAAACTTGACAATTGTTTACGGTGCGAATGGTTCAGGCAAATCAGGTTATGTAAGGTTATTGAACAACGCATTCATTTCAAGAGGCGACAAAAATATTTTGCAAAATGTTTTTGTTGAAGGTTCAACTGGAGAACCTAAATGCAATTTTATTTTTCAAACCACTGGCGAACCATATTCAAAAGTATTTCCAACGGACAGAGAAAGTTCAGAGTTTTCGCAGTTTGCGGTTTTTGATACTACTTGTGTGCGTGTGCATTTGGAGAATGACAATCAACTCAATTTTACACCGACAGGTTTTGACTTCTTTGAAAAAGTTTTACAACTTTTTGAAGCGGTAAAACAAAAAGCATTTGCCGACATTACATCTAACCGACCAACCAACACATTCACTCATCTTTTTACAAACGCCAACCATATTCAAGAACTCATTTTGAATTTGGGTGCTTCTTCAAACGAAGAAGCAATCATTAAAGCGGGAACTTTTACAGAAGAAGATGCTGCTGAACTTGAAAGGATAAAGGCTGAAATAGAACGATTGAAAGCGTTAAACATACAGAAGCAAATTGCGGAACTTGAAAAACTCAAAAGAGAACTTACAGAGTTTATGCAAAGGCAGCAAGCAATGCTTGCTTGCTTGACTTCTGAAAAAATAAATTACTACTTGAATTTGATTGATTCCTTTCATCAACTGCAAGCACTCTCAAAAGAACAAGGAATAAAAAGTTTAGAAGGATATGACATTGATTTAATTGGTAGCAAAGAATGGAGAGATTTTATTGTTTCTGCAAGAAGCTACGCTTCTGCTATTGAAGCAAACCGAAATGGAAACCCTCTTTACCCTTCTGAAAATGATAACTGCCTTTTCTGCCTTCAACCACTTCAAGAAAAAGAGAACGCTTTAGTAGATACTTACTGGCAGTTTTTGAAAAGCGAAGCGGAAAGAGAGTTGAACAGAATTATTCAACGTATTAAAGAGGCAATAAGTGAACTCAAAGGATTAAGCCCTGCTAAGTTTGATGATGCAACTTTGCTTCATTCCTACTTAACAACAGTTGCTCCCGACCTTTTAAAAAAGTGGGATGTTATTGTAAAAGAATCTGAAACAGTTAGACAGAACCTAATTAAAAATCTGACTGCACTGAATAAAGATTTGCCTACCAAATCATTTTCAGAAAACACAAATGAGTATCAGCCAATCTTGCAGCATATTCAAAAAACAATTGACGAGTTGATTGCAAAAAATCCCGACAAAGAAATTGCATCGCTTACATTTCAATTGAATCTGCTTAATGACAGATTGCTTTTAAGCAAACTTTTAGAACAAGTGTTGGCTTTTGTAAAAGCCCACAAGTGGGCAGCCAAAGCAGAGCAAGTAGTAGCAAGTGCATTCAGGACAAACTCCCTTACAACTTTTCAAGGTGGACTTTTTACAGAACATATTACAGACAACTACACAAACACATTCAATGCTGAATGCGAAGTATTGAATGCTCCAAAAGTTGTTCGTATTGTTCAACGCAACGCCAAACTTTCTACTTTAAGAAAACTACAAGTTGCAGGACAAACAGCCAACCGAGTTTTAAGCGAAGGAGAACAAAGGGCAATTTCATTAGCCGATTTCTTAACTGAAATTCAATTGAACCCGAACAATACAGGAGTAGTGTTTGACGACCCTGTTACATCACTTGACCATTTAAGAAAAGTTGACATCGCAAAAAGAATTGTTGGACTTGCGTCCAACAAACAAGTAATCGTGTTCACACATGATTTACTTTTTGTAAACTTCTTAAAGAATTTTTCAGAAGGTTTAGGTATAGGTTTTCAGTGCCATTGGATAGAATGTATTGCAGACCACGTTGGAGTAATTTCAAACAACAACAGCCCAGCTACCGAAGGGGATTACAAATCAGTTAAGAGAGCAACCGAAGCATGGGAGGCATCAAGAACAGCAGCCCCAGAATTAAGAGAACAAATTCTTAAAGATGGCTTCGCCTCCTTAAGAACCAATTATGAATACTTTATAATCTTTGATTTATTCAAGGCAGTTGTTCTTAGGTTTGATGAAAGAGTTAGCGTTGATAGATTAGAACAAGTTGTTGTTAGCCCTGACTTCACAGAAAAGGTAATTGAAAAAGTAGGATTACTTGGCAGATATATTGAAGCCCATCTTCACAGCGATGCTTTTGTCGCAGTAAAGCCGACATCGGATAATTTGAAAAATGAGATTGATTTCTTCCTTGCACTGAAAAAAGAATTGAAAGAGATTCGTGAAAAAGTTTTTGCAGAATAATCAACACCCCTTTAACTGCTTTTAGTTATCACATGAAAAAACATTTAATAATAGCGACTTATGACGGCATTGGAACTTATTATTCGGGTGTTGGCACTATTGCAAAGAACATTATAACCTCTTTAACCTCTCTAACGGATAAGCAGCAATTGAAAGTAAGTATCGCTTATGTAAATGTTGACAAGGAATCTAAAGTATTCAACAAAGAATGTTTTGATGCCGCAAACGCCTTGACGATTAAGACAGGTGGGCAAATGATTCCGTTATGTAATACAAGCAAAGGGCAAAGTGAATGGGATATGTGGAGGAGTTTCAAAGAGTGGGATTTCACTTGTGTTTCCTTTGTCTCTATGTTGAACTTAATTTTAAAAGAAGACGAGGACAACCTCATAATATTGAATGACACACCATTTTTGTTTTTTGCTAAGTATAGAGAACTTGTAACGACACAAAATTTGAGGTGCATATACTTCCCACTAAGCACAGGTAAAAATCATGCTTTCGGGAATGAGGAATGGAGAGCCAACAGGATTAGAATAGAAAAAAAATGTTTCAAATTGATTGAACAGGATGATAAGTCAAAAGTTATTTCACTTGGTAAAAGGTTTGCCGAACGCATGACAGAAGACTATGAACTTAGTTTC
>DLGT01000141.1:0-8142 GCA_002482845.1 Saprospiraceae bacterium UBA7687 | reverse complement strand
TTTTGAGAAATACAAAAATTTTCTTGACAGAAAATTTTCTAATCAAGACCTTCTGAATTTCGGGATTGATATTAAAGCTGGAGAAAAAATAATTTTTGCTTGGGGAAGGTGTTCCATCGCAAAAGGGTTTAAGGAACTGGCAAATGCTTGGGCAAGATGTTATGACAAACTACCTGAACACAATTTGATTTTACAAATGCCAAATAATTCAGGAGAAAGTGATTACTTTCTTGAAGTAAAAACCATTCTCAATAATCTTCCACGAACAAAAATTATTGATGACTTCAATCCTGATATTTGGAAAACAGTATTACGAAACACAAATACTGAAGTAGTTTGTGTTCCATCTTTGATGGACCCGTTTCCTCATACTTCAATTGAAGCAAAACTCTTTTCCGATAACATGAACTATGTTACGGTAATAAGCGATGTTGACGGTGCTGTTGACGCATTTCATGTGAAGGAAGCCATTCATGCTGACCCAAGGAACACAAAACTCTTTGCAGAAAAAATAATTGAAGCTGCTACTATGGAAAATCAAGAGAGAAAAAAGATGATTGATAGAAACAGAGAAACTATTGAAGAATTTAATTTTCCGAAAATATTTGAAGAATTTATTGCTAATAATATTCAGAGCTAAAAACACAATATTCAAAATGATATTTAGGTGGTCAATTTGGGGAACACATAAAAAGCAAAATGCAGAATTACTAAAGTATAGCATTTTGACTTTCAAGCATCATTTTGGAAATGAGCATGACTATGTTGTTTGCACTGATGATAAAAATCTGATTGATAGAATTATTGGAGATTTGGCAAGCATTATTGACTTCAATCAGAGTATCAAAAGCATCTACAATATTGAATCAAAAGCCACATGGAAAAAATGGTGTCCAAGAGTCAGGTTAGACATTAATCAAACAGAAATTTACATTGATTCAGATGTGTTTCTGCTCAAGTATCCTTCTGAAATTGAAAACTTAATTGCTGAACCCAAAATCAAGTATGCAATCATGGATGAATTTTTCGGACAACCTTGGCAACATGGAGCAATGAAGAAAAAAGCAACAGGCGAAACCCCTTTTGTAAATGCAGGGTTGTTTATTCAAAAAGAAGGTTGCGACATATCAACTGATTTAGAAAGAGAGTTTACTTGGTGGAATGAAAATATTCCTTTCTCCGAGCAAACACATCATGATGAACAAGGGGCATTGGCTATCGCATTAACACCTCATCTTGTAACAGGTGAGCTAAGTGTGTTACCAAAAGATAAATACATGCTGATTGGTCCAAACGAAAATAAAGACATTGAAAACATAGAATCAATAACTCTGTTTCACGCAGTTTATCCAGAGCATCCTGCTTTTTACAAATTCAAGTTTCACCTAAACCGCATTCTTAATTTCTAACAAATTCATGGTGAAAAAAAATACAGGTAAACCAAAAGTGCTTTGTGCAATATCTTTCAATGTGCATGATTCATCCGTTTCATTTGCCATTGAGGAGAAAGTGGTTTTGGTTTTAGAAGCAGAAAGGATTTTCAGGGAAAAGAAAAAGGTATGCAGCAAGAGTGAAATGGAACATTTAATCAAATATGGGTTAACCTATTTGCAAATACAATTGGACGATGTTGAATATTGGGCAATGACCACTCTGCAAAACCCATACCTAACAACAGAAGATGTTTTTGAGCAAAACTCAATCACTCCAAGAGAACCATACTGGAAGCGAGTTGAAATTCTGGGGAAGCATCGTGATGTTCTAATCGTAAACCATCACCTTTCTCATGCAGCAACTTATTTGCTTTCTGAATTTGAAAATGCAATTATCATAACTTGTGATGGTGGCGGAGATTACAATGAGCATTTAAAATATGGTGAATGTTTCGCTGCTTTTTATGGTGATGGAATTTCTATCAAAAGAATTCCCAAAATCAATCAGAGCAATGCAATAACTGCAAAATTTTATGGAGCATGTTCCTTCTTTCTCTATAATCAAATACAGAAGGAAGGCAAGATGATGGCACTTGCATCTTATGGAACTTCAAGTCCGAGTGTGTATGAGAAACTTAAATCAGTTCAACCTGAGTTAGGAACTCTTGCTTATAACGAGAGTGTAGAAATACTAAAATCTCTTTTCCCGAAAATTTATGGTCGTAAGGTTTCAGCATCTGATAAAGACATAACAACTTTTGCAGCTTCAACTCAAAAATTATTCTCTGACTATAGAATTAAAGACATTGCCCATATCATCAATACTGCAAATGAGAAAAGCAAAAATTTAGTTACGGCTGGCGGTGCAAGTCTTAACTTAGATTCCAATTCAGAAATTCTAAAGAACTTTCCAAAGATGAATCACTTTATTGCTCCTTGCTGTGATGATACTGGACAATCGTTAGGAGCAATTTGTATTTTAATCAGCCAAATATTAAAGAAGCGTCCATCTGCTAAACTTCCATACTTGGGAACAGGAAAGAATGAATTTGAATATAACGATGATGCAATAAATAATGCTTTAAGTATTCTGCTGAATGATGGTGTAGCGATAATACATAACGGAAAATCAGAAGTTGGTCCGAGGGCTTTAGGCAACAGGTCATTCATTGCCCGACCAGACAAAATAGAAGTTAAGGAAAAACTTAGCGAAGGAATAAAGCAAAGAGAAAACTACCGTCCAGTAGCTCCTGTTGTTCTTCAAGATAAGGTTCATGATTATTTTGTCGGAACAGATTTTTCCCCGTTCATGCTATACAAATATGAAGTGAAAGAGACAGCCAAAGAAAAAATTAAAGGTGCAATCCATTGTGATGGAAGTGCACGTGTTCAAACAGTAGATAGAGCCAACAACAAATTTCTATACGATTTAATCAAAGCGTTCGGCAATCAAACTGGTATTTACATGCTTCTGAACACTTCATTGAATCTTAAAGGAAACCCAATTTCAAATACTATTGAAGACAGTTTGGAAATTTATTCAAAGATTGAAACTCCAAAGTGTTTGGTGTTTGATGGGAAAGTGATAAAACTAAATAACAATTGAAACGAATGAAGATTGCTGCTTTGATGATAATAAGAGACGAAGAAACTTATATTGAGTGGAATATAAGATACCACTTACATTTAGGTTTTGATTTCATCTTTATTACCAATCATTGCTCCACTGACAACACAAAACAAATTCTTGAAAAGTTTTCTGACCACAAAAACATAATTGTTTTTGAAGAACTTGAATCCACATTTGACCACGGAAAAATTGCAAACAAACTTTTGCAAGCAGCCCTAAAGAGTTATGCCATTGATTGGTTTTTCCTTATTGATGCTGACGAGTTTTTGAGCATACCAACAAATGTTCACTCCTTCATTACAAAGCTGGAAGAAAGAAAAATAATTTATGCAAGCATCGGTTGGGCAAACGCTATTGTTGAAAGTGATTCTTTACAGTCAAACCCGATTGCGACAACAAGATTCTATTTCCCAGTTCCTGAAAGAGATTGGCAGCATCAAGGACATTTCAGAAAATCAATCGCCAAAAATCATGAAGGGATTGAAGTTGTTGTTGGAGGACATTATTTCAAGTCAGAAAATAACAAAGACTTTTTTGAGTTGACCAATGGTAGCCCTGTTTTGTTACCATATTCCGAAGCAAAATATTTTCATTTTGAGAATAGGAATAACGCCTACAATCTTTTTAAAAAGTGGGAACGGTTGGCGTTAAACGAACATGATTCTTCCTCAAACGAAAATGCACCTTGGTTAGAACGAATCAATCTTATTAGAAAGTATGTTAAACAATACCAAAATAACATTGATGAAATTGAACAGCTATGGTTCAAGGAAGCAAGAACTGTTTGGGGAACAAAAATTCAGAACGAAAGAATATTCGTTGACAATTCACTAAGTGAATGGAGTAAACTATCAGTAGTAAAATAAAATGAGCAGAATTTGTTTAATACGGTCAGGGCATCTTGGTGATGTAATAATGACAGAACCAATAGGACGGTTCTTTCAATCGCAATATGATGAAGTTTATTTAGCGACTGACTTTATTCAAGCTAAACTTCTAATTGGTGATTCATACACTGATTTTATCAAGTTCAGTGAACTTGAAAGCTGCACTATCAATTTTGATGAGCAGATAATCCTAAACTATGAATTAAGCCCTCAAAGCAATTACATTGAAGGTTATGCAAACTCTGCGAACATAATTTTAGAAGATAAAATACCTAAGGTGAATTCTGATTGGCAAAATATTCTCAATGAAGATTATGTTTTGATTGCACCCCACACAAGCCATTGGGTTTATTCAATGAGAAATTGGGGAGAAGAAAATTTTATGAACTTGAAAAGAAAGATTGAGGAAGAACATAAAATCAAAGTGGTGGTATTAAATAAGGAATACTCTTTCACCGATATGCTTTCACTTATCAGGCATTGTAAGCTATTAATCGGAAATGATTCAGCACCAGGAATAATTGCTCAATGCTTTAATGTAAAGTCAATAATCTTTTTTGGTGCGACACATCCTAAATATGTTTTCTTTAATCAGAACGCCAAAGCAATATTCACCGACATTGACTGCATTGGATGTAGACACATATCAAGGCATACAGAAATAGAATGTGGAAGTCCGTTTTGCATGACGGAACTTACCGTTGAAAATGTTTTCAACTCAATAAGTCCAACACTTAAAACCATTTTGAAAAAATGAAAGAAGTTGACTTGAAAATATTTTTAAAGAAATATGAAGACAATTGTGTTGACTTCTTTCGTTTTGGTGGCAACTATGGCGATTCAATAATTTGGCATGGCACAATGAATTTACTTTCTGAACTTAATATCAGCATTGCAGATGTTGACATAGTTTCAGAAAAAACCAATGACATACTCTTGATTGATGGAGGAGGAAATTTGGTTGACTATTATGATGATGTTCGCAATTTCATTCTTAAAAAACACAATCTTTATAAAGAGATTGTTCTATTGCCACACACAATTTTTGGTGATAAGCAAATTGAAGTTCTTTCTATACTTGGAAACAACACAACCATATTTTGCAGAGAGAGGGAAAGTGCAAAGTTTGTTGATACATACGCCAAAAACTGTGAAGTATTTCTGTGGCACGATTGTGCATTTTACAACAACTTCAAAAAGCCAGCCAAAGGAAAAGGAACGCTTAATGCCTTTCGTTCCGATATTGAATCAATCGTAAAACATTTACCTGAATCTAACATTGACATTTCATATAATGGCTATGCAACCAAACCTCTCAATGAATTTTTAACCACTATTGAAAAATTTGAGGAAGTAAATACTGACAGACTTCATGTAGCAATAACTTCAATGCTGTTAGGAAAAAAAGTGAATCTTTTTCCAAATTCTTATTTCAAAAACAAAGCGGTATTTGATTATTCGTTGAGCCATTTCTCTAACATAAAATTCAAAAATCAAGAATCATTTCAATAATGAAAGCAAGTTATCAATACATCACAAAAGTTTTCCAACATTCTTTAAACCAAAGCACAACACCATTTGAGCCACAGAATGAAATTAGCGAACTACTCTTTGCTTGCATAGAGATAAATAAGAAGCTATGGAAACTTGAAGATGTTTCAAGAATGCACGAATTAGGATTTGAAGCAATTGCAAAGACAAAGATGGAAATAGATTTAGCTAACCAAAGAAGAAACGAAACCATAAATCAACTTGATGTGCAGCTTGAAAAACTTTTGGGAAATGTTCAATCAAAATCATTGGAGAAGTTTTATTCAGAAAGTCCAGCAATACTAATTGACAGGATTGCTATCATGTTTATCCGACACAATTTTATCAAAGAACTAATTGCTGTAATTGAGGACAAAGAATTAAGACACGAATATTTAGGCAAGGAAAAACTACTTACCCAAAACATGAATGACTTTGGAGAGTTTTTAGATTCCTACTTTTACAAAATTGCTAATGGAGAAGTTTTCTTTAAGATTTATAAACCTCTTAAAATTTATAATGACCAGAGAGTGAAAAAATATATCAAGACATTAACAACCGAATGAAATGAGAAAAGCCCTCACACAAAAAAATACACTCTTAAAAAACGCACAAGCCAACGCTGAAAGCATTTTTTTTAAGAGAGTATTTTTTTCTCCTACCCAAGAAGAATTTTTTCCACCCCGCTTTTTTTTGTTTTTTTTTCGCCACCGCACGGGGACATTGCTTAACTCAACAGCCAGTGATTTTAATGTAAATCTCTTTGGACAAAATGCCTGCAAACTCGACACTTCACCGCTTCGGACAGACAGAAGGGCATCCGGTAATCGAGTAGACGGCCCCACCAGCCGAGACTGATGGGGAGCGCCTCTCACACCACCGTACGTACGGGTCTCGTATACGGCGGTTCGCAAACTGATGGGTTCAGTTTAAAGTACATATCCAAAAGTGATTGATAGCCACGTTTCTTGAGTCGTTGTAACGTAATAGTTGTACCCAAAATCGGACTTTGCGCAACTGCCCATCCGCCTTTCCTGGTTCTACTCCAAGCATATGCATCGCCTTGGTTTACCCCCAATCGGATTAGGTTTTTCCTTTTCCTTTCGGGTTTCTTCCAGTCGTGCCATATGCAATAACGTAGTCTATTACGCAACCATCCATCCATCGTTTTGAGCTTGCTGTAAATGCTTGCTCCACGAAAGTAATTAAGCCAGCCTAATTGGATTTCATTAATTTTCGTAATCCGTTCCGCAAAGCTTATTGGGGAAGTCTTTCTAGTGATCGATTTTAGACTTTGTTGCAAGCGGGTCCATGCTTTATCCCCTACTGTCAATTGATATTTACCTTTGTCGCCTTTAGTGTAAGTTGATGCAAATCTAAAGCCGAGTATCTCGAAGTGTACTGGTCTTCTGATTCCACTCTTTTCTCTGTTAATCGTCAGTTTCAGCTTATCTCTTAAGTACAAATATACTTTGTTCCCTATCGTTTTAGCTTCAGCTTTTGACTTCACATAGATACTAAAATCATCGGCATAGCGGACGATTTTCAATCCCTGTCGTTCCAATTCTTTATCCAACTCGTGGAGAAGTATATTGGATAGCAATGGACTGATAGGACTTCCTTGCGGTACTCCTTTCGTGCGTTTAGTGAGTTTGCCTTTTAACATAATCGGTGCTCGTAACCATTTCCTGATCATTCGCATCGTTATCGGACATTTCACTTTTCGGTAAATCAAGTTCAGTAGAAGACAGTGATCTACTTCATCAAAGAACGTCTTTAGATCGATATCAATGATGTAGTTATAGCCCATCTCGATGTACTCTTTCGATTTCTGTACTGCTTGTCTTGCACTGCGGTTCGGTCTGAATCCATAGCTCGATTCGCTGAACTCTTTCTCAAAGCGATACATCATCACTTGGGACACGGCTTGTTGCATCAGTCGGTCTATTACTGTCGGAACTCCTAATAGTCGTGTTTTTCCACCACCTTTCGGTATTTCAACTCCCAAGATAGGTTGTGGCAAGTAACCGTTTCCTTTAATCTCTGCCAGCAGTATGGTCTTATGGTTCTCAAGATACTTGATCAGCTGATCTGTTCTCATTCCATCAATGCCTGCACTACCTTTATTGACCATTACTTGTCGCAATGCTCGTTCCAGATTTCTGGGATGTAATACTTGTTCAATCATTTGGATTGTTGTTTTGTACTTTAAAATAATCCTGCTCCGCTTAGTGGTGGCTATCAACATCACTGCTGATTCCATACATAATTTGGAGCCAATTTAC
Organism: Saprospiraceae bacterium UBA7687; assembly: GCA_002482845.1. Classification (GTDB taxonomy): domain Bacteria; phylum Bacteroidota; class Bacteroidia; order Chitinophagales; family Saprospiraceae; genus OLB9. The sequence goes on along the minus strand of DLGT01000141.1, from coordinate 377 downwards.
GTTCAGTCCTTCACCATTTGTGAGACCTATCGGGTATGCTCTTAACATCCCAAACTCGTTACTATGGGTACTATGACCTCTGCTGACTTCTCTGTTACTCCAATCAATGAACTCAGAGATCTCCCTCGGTAAGACAAATATCTTTCAGTCAATCGCTGCCGGATCTACTCATCAGGTATCAGAACTTCGGGCGTTAGTATGATGTGCCACCTTACCCAACCTGACAAGCCTCCTATCCGGTTCCTATACGTCAGTACCGACTTTTGCAGTCCTGCTTACTTCAATGCATAGATCACTCTAAACCATCTTGCAGCTTGCTAATACTTCGGGACGTTACGCCCGCGTATGAGAGACTTTCACTCTCTAGATAACTTGTT
>DLGT01000153.1 GCA_002482845.1 Saprospiraceae bacterium UBA7687 | reverse complement strand
TACGGAACGTGTACGGAGCATGTACGGAGCGTCTAGGGAGTAAGTACGGAGTATCTATGGAGGAAATAGGGAAGAAACAGGACGGGTCAAAGAAACAGGACGGGTCAAAATTGCTAGTTCATAACAATTTCTTTTGTTTTACCCTGCACCTTTGATGGAGACAAAAGAAATTTTATAACAATTGAATGAAAAAATGGGATACACCCATATCTTTGTTGTAAATATGAAGATTGATTGGTTTGATAATAAAAAGATTCAGAAACTTTAACGAGAATTAATGATAGTAGCAGGATTTACGTTCATACGCAATGCCATAAAATATGACTATCCCATCATCGAGGCTATCCTTTCCGTTTTACCACTTTGTGATGAATTTGTTGTGGCTGTTGGTCGGTCTGACGATGATACCTTGCAACTCATTCAAAATATTGGTGACCCTAAGATAAAGATTATTGAGACGGTTTGGGATGATAGTTTGCGGGAAGGTGGTCGAGTTTTGGCTGTGGAGACTGATAAGGCTTTTCAGGCTATAAGTGATAAGGCTGATTGGTGTTTTTACATCCAAGGGGATGAAGTCCTTCATGAAAAATACCATGCTACTATCTTGAATGACATGCAAAAATATAAGGATGACAAAAGGGTAGAAGGTTTATTATTTAAGTATCGACACTTTTATGGATCTTATGATTATGTGGCGACATCATCTGGATGGTATAAAAACGAAATTCGTATTGTTAGGAATGATAAAAGTGTATATTCTTTTAGAGATGCTCAGGGATTCAGAATAGGTGATGATAGAATGTTGAGAGTGAAAGCTATTGATGCATACATCCATCATTATGGTTGGGTCAAGCCGCCAGCCAATATGCAAGCAAAACAAGAAACCTTTCAGAAGTTGTGGCATGGTGATGAATGGGTAGAAGCCAATGTTCCGAAACGCGAAGCATTTGATTATTCAGGAATTGATAGGCTAGCGAAGTATGATGGCACACATCCTGCGGTTATGTTGGATAGAATAAAACGGCTCAATTGGACCTTTGACCATGACCTTTCTAAGAATAAAATTAGCTTTAAAGATCGATGCAAAGAATTGGCAAATAAATATTTTGGCCTAGATTTTAATTATAAAAACTATGTGAAGATGTAGGGATTGCAGCATGAGCCAGATTTGGTATATAAAATCTGACTTTAAATTGCTTTTCAATATTTACATACTTTTTTGTTTTATTAGAATAAAACTTATCTTTGTAGTCAATAAAATACAATATGCAATTATCCAATTTGAATTTTTCTAATTTTAAGAATTGGAAAAACTTTAATACCGATCTCACCAAAATCAATCTTTTTTTTGGCCAAAATAGCTCTGGTAAATCCAGTATAATTCAATTATTACTTTTACTGAAACAAACAGTAGAAAATAAGGATGAAAAAGTGGTGCTCTTTTTTGGAGATGATAAGAAGAGTTATGTAAATCTAGGGAATTTTGATGAAATTCTAAATAGAGATGCTATAGAAGAAGAGCTTATATTTGGGTTTAGCTGTTTTTATTTTGGAACAATCTATAAATTTTATACAAAAATAGATAAAAAAGATAATGGTATAATTGAAGTCAAATCAATAGAAATGTCAGACATTATTAAAGGTGTTTCTATAAGTGGAGAAAAAAGGAGTAATGGCTACGAGGTAAAATATCAAAGAAAGAACAATCTTTCACAGAATTTAAGTAAAACAATTTCAATCGATAAAATGAAATATTTTTTCGGTTTGCCTTTTCACCCATTTAATGAAAAATTAATTGACGACAATCTATTTACCTTAGAATACAATATAAAAAGGCTTTTTGAAAATATGATTTATATTGGTCCATTAAGAGAAAATCCAAAACGGGAATATAAATGGACGGCAACCCGACATTCACATTTCGGAATTAGAGGAGAAAATACCTTTGACGCTATTATCACATCTATAAAAGAAAATGAAATATTTGCTTCACAATTTTTTAATTTCAAAGGTTCACTTGCTGAGATTGTTGGAAAATGGCTGGTAGAATTTGGGATGGCAGATGATTTTCAAATTGTACCAATATCAGAAACTAAACAACTCTATCAGGTTAATATCAAAACAAAAGGATCAAAAAATTGGGTTGATATTTGTGATGTTGGTTTTGGCGTTTCTCAAATACTTCCAATTATAGCTTTGTGCTATTATGCTCCAACGGATTCGATAATTATCATTGAACAACCTGAAATACACTTGCATCCTAAAGTGCAGTCAGGCTTAGGTGATTTATTAATTGATGCAGCGCTATCAAGAAATATTCAGTTTATCATTGAGTCACATAGTGAGCATCTTTTGACTAGAATGCAAAGACGTATAGCTGAAGAAAAAATTGATGACAAAGAAATTAAAATTAATTTTTGCAATCTTGTAGGAGGAGAGTCAGTCTTGGAAGAATTACAAGTAGATGATTTCGGCGAAATTTCAAATTGGCCAGAAAACTTTTTTGGAGACGAAATGGAAGAAATTTATCAGATGCAAAATGCCATTTTAAAGAGGAAAATGAAACTGGCTCAAGCAGAAACAAATGAAGAAAATTAATATTTTAATAGACTTTTTAATGAGTAGTCACAATATTATCGACTCCAATGTAATTGCAATTTCTAATGGACTTCATGGTGATGCTTCATTGACTTGTGTGCAAAATGCCAATGACTTCCTAAAACAAATTGAGGAAATGGTTGAGAGAAGTGAATGTTTTTTAATTTATGATAATAGTTATAAAATTCTAAATGAGTGTAAAAAGCATTGCAATAGTGCTAATCAAACAAAATTGGGAACAGTATTTTATAAATGGGTTCACCAAAATATTAAGAAATCAAAAATTTTACTGACTGACTTACCTATTGATATTGAAACAAATGATGAGTTGCTTCCACCATGTTTTGATGGTTTTGACAGGAATGACAGAAAATATTTATTTTTAGCTTTAGACTTTAAGGAATTTAATCCTAGTTTGCATTATGGTATTGATAGAGGGTATCAAAGATATAGACAATGTTTCGTTGAAGAAAATATTGAACTCTCTCGCTTATGTGATTAATCAATCGTTATTGACATAAATTAATTATTGATAAACTTTTTCATTTCTTTTTCTCCCAATCCACCGACAAAACTTTTAACAAAAATTCTTACCTTTGCACTCATTTTAAAATTGACGATTTCAGTTTTAGTTTATAAAAATTCTGAATCGTCCAAAGGGTAGTGAATATGGCAAAGTACAATGATGATCTTAAACAACTCAATCTTCCAGAAATAGACCGAGTCATCCGTCAATTTTGGGAAGAAAACGATATTTTCAACAAAAGTGTCCAGCAAAAATCTGTTGACAATAGCTTCGTATTTTATGAAGGTCCACCTTCTGCCAATGGTAAACCAGGTATTCACCACGTTATGGGTCGTGCAGTAAAAGATCTTTTCTGTCGGTATCAAACCATGAAAGGCAAACGTGTGGAGCGTAAAGGTGGATGGGATACACATGGACTTCCTATAGAACTCAGCGTGGAGAAAGAACTTGGCATCACCAAAGAAGACATCGGTACCAAAATATCTGTAGATGAATATAATGCCAAATGTCGGGAGACGGTCATGCAGTACAAAGACCAATGGGATGATATCACGCGTCGCATGGGTTACTGGGTAGATCTAGATCATCCTTATGTTACTTTCGAAAATGAATATATAGAGTCTGTTTGGTGGCTTTTGGGTCAGTTGTATCAAAAAAATCTTTTATACAAAGGTTACACCATCCAACCATATTCGCCAGCTGCTGGTACAGGTTTGAGCTCACATGAGTTGAACCAACCTGGATGTTATCGTGATGTGACAGATACGACGGTTGTGGCTCAGTTCAAAACATTGCCAGAGACACTTCCAGATTTTCTGCAAGGACTTGGAGATATTCACATCTTAGCTTGGACGACTACACCTTGGACTTTACCATCCAATACAGCGCTTACTGTAGGACCAAAAATCACGTATGCATTGGTCAAAACAATCAATCAATATACTTTTGAACCAGTAAATGTCATCCTTGCGAAAGCACTTATCGAAAAACAATTTGCAGGTAAGTTTTTTGCGGTAGAATCTGAAGAGCAATTGGCATCATTCCAATCTGCAGACAAAAAAATACCTTATTTCATTGTCAAGGATTTTATAGGATCTGACTTAGTGGGCATCCGTTATGAGCAATTGGTACCATATGCATTGCCTTACCAAAATCCAGAAAATGCATTCAGAGTCATTACTGGAAATTTCGTCACTACAGAAGATGGTACAGGTGTGGTCCATACTGCGCCAACATTCGGAGCAGACGATGCTAAAGTGGCCAAAGAAGCTAGTCCCGAAGTGCCGCCATTATTGGTCTTGGATGAAAATGGTAATGCAGTACCTTTGGTAGATTTACGTGGTAAATTCAGGGCTGATCTAGCCGAAATAGGCGGTAAATACGTTAAAAATGAATATTATGCTGATGGTGAAGCGCCAGAAAGATCAGTAGATGTAGAGATAGCCATCAAACTGAAAGAAGAAAACAAAGCATTCAAAGTAGAGAAATACGTCCACAATTATCCGCATTGTTGGAGGACCGATAAACCTGTTTTGTACTATCCACTAGATAGTTGGTTTATTCGTTCTACAGCCATGAAGGACAAGATGATCGAGCTTAATAAAACCATCAATTGGAAACCTGCACATACAGGCGAAAAACGATTTGGCAATTGGCTAGAAAATCTCAATGATTGGAATCTTTCTAGATCTAGATATTGGGGTATTCCATTGCCTATTTGGCGAACAGATGATGCCACTGAAGAAAAATGTATCACATCCATAGAGGATTTAGGCAAAGAAATAGCTTTGGCCAATCAAAAATTAGGTCTTAACCAGTCAGTTCCTAAAGATTTGCACCGTCCATATATAGATGAAGTCATCTTGGTGTCTGATAGTGGCGTAGCGATGAAACGCGAGCTAGACCTGATAGATGTTTGGTTTGATTCAGGAGCGATGCCTTATGCACAATGGCATTATCCGATGCAAAACAGAGATTTTATAGATAAAGGTGTGACATTTCCAGCAGATTTTATTGCAGAGGGAGTAGATCAGACACGTGGTTGGTTTTTTACCTTACACGCCATCGCAAGTATGGTTTTTGGCAAAGTTGCATATAAAAATGTCGTTTCCAATGGTCTTGTTTTGGACAAAAATGGGGTCAAAATGTCCAAAAGACTAGGCAATGTGATCGATCCTTTTGAGACGATTGCAGAGTATGGCGCTGATGCCACTAGATGGTATATGATCTCCAATGCACAACCTTGGGATAACTTGAAATTTGATTTGGAAGGTATCGATGAGGTAAGACGTAAGTTCTTTGGTACTTTATTTAATACCTATTCGTTTTTTGCTTTGTATGCCAATATCGACGGCTTCAGTTATAGTGAAAACAAAATTCCATTGGCTGAAAGGCAAGAAATAGACAGATGGATTATCTCTTTACTTAATTCTTTGGTCCAAGAAGTAGATGCAGAATATAGCGACTACGAGCCGACCAATGCTACGAGAAAAATCATGACTTTTGTGGACGAACATCTCAGTAATTGGTACGTTCGACTTTGTAGAAGACGATTCTGGAAAGGAGAATACAGTCAAGATAAGATAGCTGCTTACCAGACTTTATATGAATGTCTTAGCACGATTTCAAAATTGATGGCGCCTGTTGGACCTATGTTTTCAGATTGGCTGTACAAAAATCTCAACGATGCCACTAATCTTGAAGCACGTGAATCTGTACACTTGGCAGATTTCCCTCAAGCAGACACTAGTGCCATTGATAAGACATTAGAGCAGCGAATGGATTATGCACAGCGCATTTCTTCCCTAGTACTTTCCATCAGAAAAAAAGAAGGATTGCGTGTCAGACAGCCATTGACCAAGATATTGCTGCCAGTTTTGGACCCATTATTTATCAATCAAGTCGATGCTGTCAAAGAGCTCATCCTATCTGAAGTAAATGTCAAAGAGATCGAATATATCACGGACACAGAAGGATTTATCAATAAAAAAGCAAAGGCAAATTTCAAAACCTTGGGTAAGATCTTGGGTAAACATATGAAGGCTGGACAAGCTATGATTGCTGAGTTTGATCAAAAAGCGATCTCACAACTCGAAAAGACCAATGCCTATACCTTGGAGATAGAAGGTGAAAAATTTGTTTTGACGACAGAAGATATCGAAATCAGTTTTGACGAAATACCAGGATGGCAAGTTGCTGTGGACAGAGACATCACGGTAGCTTTGGACATTAGTTTGACAGATGATTTGATCGCTGAAGGTATCGCAAGAGAATTGGTCAATAGAATTCAGAATATCAGAAAGACGAGTGACTTTAATGTGACGGACAAAATCACGATTGCGATCGAAGACCACGAGATCATACGACCTGCAGTAGCTCAATTTGGCGAGTACATCAAGGCAGAAGTTCTAGGTGTAAGCATAGAAC
>DLGT01000085.1 GCA_002482845.1 Saprospiraceae bacterium UBA7687 | reverse complement strand
GAGTTTTTTCGGTTTAGCTATTTTTTGATGTTTTGGCGTTAAGAAAATGAAACAGACTTGACTTTTTGTTTCTTTTGTGTTAAGACAAAAGAAAAAGAAGTTAAAATCAATTTACACTATTAAACTTCATCTACAAGCGTAAAGATGAAGAACAAAATTTGCAATTTATCCGTAAAGTATTTTGTCCGAAACTTCAGTTATTAACTATTGTCTAGAACTAAAATGATTTAACTACCCAATATTCTTCTTTTGGCACAGCACCATAAAACAACCATGACGCAGCGGCCCCATCTGTCTCCTGTAGTTCTTTCTGAATATAAGAACTGTCTAGTACAGAAAATTGTTTTTCATCTATGTTCCCCAAAAAAGGCTTAATTACAAAGATATTTTCTCCAACTTCATATCTAACGCGCATTTCAGTTTCATAATTCCCATCGTATTTTTTCATAAGGATGACTACGAATTCTTTTGGGTGAACAATAAGTCCCCAACGACCATTTCCACAAAAGTCGAAACCTCTACTTTCGATTGGCCGCCATGCACCATAATCCGCTTTATCTCGTGCTTCTTGGATTCCAAACACATATCTGTCCTTTCCAAAGAAAACTTTTTTCGAATTAGTCGAATTGACAAAGTACACAGGATAATATATATAATTGGTAGAATCATACTTATAAAACCGGTTATATTTAACTTCTTTTTCGTAGTCAACATAAATTTCAAATCCATTTACATCAACACTATCACTTAGTCTTGTACTAGTATAACCTTCTAAGTAATCTTCTTGTGTTACTTTGTGTATAGTTTTAGGATTGATATCAATTGTATCGTTAAATTTGAATTTCCCTGAAAAAATGGGAAACTCCTCAGAAATAGATTCTGCCTTAAACAAGGTTGACTTTATAGTGTCTCCATACAAAGAATTGAAAATGTATGGAAATTTGAAATCTGTTTCTTCCAGAATACCATGTTTTGGTTGGCAATTCAGAAGTGTTCCTAACACCAATAAGAACATTACTTTTTGAGCTGTTACAATCATTTGTTTTCCACTTTTATATTTATAAAACTAAAACATAAAATTATTCATCTGAGAATCAATATATAATATAGATTGCACTATACAGCGCACCACAATTTACTCCAACTTTATCCTTCCTTTTAAATAATCAGGTAATGTCTGAATGCTTTGCGCTAATAATTTCAAATTTTCTTTCTTCTCTTCCTTGTTTTCAATATGATTATGGTAACTCATAAACAAAAAATAGGACACCATCCTGTTATAATCATCCAGTCCCTTATCCTCCACCATAGACAAGATTTGTTCTTTAAATCTATGGTGATTTTTTGATTCAGAAATCGCCCTGCCAAGCCTTCCAATATTGCCATAATAATGATTGGTAGCAGCGTTTTCCACCCTTAGCGATATACCTATCAGCAAGTCAATGATATCTATATTCAACTCTTCAAGTTCCTTGATGTATGTCTTACGTTCACCATAGGCATAACTGCCATCAGACATCCTATCGAACCTGTCATTCATAATATCTAAGTGGGCTTTTAAAAATACTTCCCAATTTGCAGTCTCAGCAGAAAGCAGTGCAATATTGAATGCGTGTTCTCTTGGCCTACTATCTTGACTGCAAAAACCAATCACTTCTGTAGATCGCATGTCATCAAGCAATTTTTCCTTATTTTTACTAGAAAGGCTTTGCCAATTTTCAGGCATTTCAATCCAACCCTCTGTTTTATCTTCTTTAAGTTTAGTGACAATGGTATCAATGAGACAGTCAGCATATCCAATTTGCCTACTATATTTCGTTTCTAAGGCAGTGGACTTAAAATCTTCTGGAAAATAAAATGCACTGAGAGACTCATCCATATATTCAGACGGTTCTTGATAAGAAAATACCCACGTATTTTTTAGGGGCTTATGATAGAAATCAAGGACGTTATCCTGACTTATTTCAAGTCCGTAATCATTGTTTAAAGAAACTTCGCTAAATTCAACAACTTCTTTTTCCTCATAATCTTGGTACAAATACTTTACGACCAAAACATTTTTGTCTACGATTGCATTTGGATATTTCAAGATAAAATTTTCAAATGAAATATTGTTTTCCATATCAATTTTGGCCTGCTTAACATCATTGGTATCAAGCAGAATTTTATGTCCTATCGTTTGCAATTTCGAATGAAATACTTTATCAAAATCACAGACTTTAAACTTCAGCTGCAAGGAGTCAGCAATACGTTTAAGTTTTCCCAATGTATGGGCATTATAAATCAGTCCATTATTATTAGTTCCGAATTCCGTCTGACCATATAGCGATGATGACAAAAATATGGCCAAAACAAGCAAGGCGTTTTTATTCAAATGGCTGTATTCTAAATAAGGATTTCTAGAGATAATATTACGTTTCTCTATTATTTCATTGGGTTCTTTTGTGCATATCTGTATCTCCCCACCTTCATCTAAACAACTCAAATTCAACATATTACTGTCAATCCCTACATCTTCAACACCCGTTTCATCAGAATGAACACCGTCATTAATCTTTTCAATACAGCAATCGTCCGAACTTGAAAATTGTCCAGCTATTTCATTATCATCTGTGTGAATATCACTAGTTTCTTCACAACTGCCTGACTGCGCCACATCATCGCTTCCCAGTTCCCAATGCTCAAATCCTTCCCCAAAATGTATATCTAAAAAAACATCCCAATGCACACCATTTTCATCCCAGACCTTTTTATTTTGTTTTGTTCCACCTTGTTTTCCCTGCTCCCCTGCCCCATGTGATCCGTTTTCGATCGTATCAGATATACAAAATGGACCATACGCACTGTTGTGTGCGACCTGCATTACATTCATAAACAACATGCCTGTTGGTTCACTAATAGGTCCATCTCGCCACACTTGCATGATGACAAAAGTCCACGGTGCCTTTATTTCGTTAGAAGGAAGGAAACTATGTTTACTGAAATCAATGTGTTCATTCCTTTTACTCGTAATAGAAAACCCATCTTCATATGCCGCCATTTTTTGATCAAAATCTATGTGCAAAAACCCTATTTTTACAGTTTTAAGATTCCCATCATTTTTTTTTCGCCACAATGCCTTCCGATTAAGTTGCCACACTTGTGGATCACTCGTTTCCATCCATAAACTACTACTGAAGTGTTCGTACGACTTTTTTTGATAGATTTTCAGACGTCTGAACATCATTTGTGATGCGGCATCTTTCAGACCAAAATTGATGGATTTTTCACCTCTTATATGTTCATTATCAGCTCGTAATGTTCGTATCATAGCCTGCATCACAGCAGGTGTATAATCCATATCGGTCCACCTTTTTGTAATGTGAATCATTGCTTGGCGAAACAATTGACCACCACGGGTAGCTTTACCAAATTCTCCTTCGTTTTTTCGCGTCTCTTCATATTGTGGCGCATTTTGTCTTATCTCTATGGCTACTTTTTTGGGTCTTTTTCTTATCCCAGGTTTCCCTTTTTTTTTCTTAAAACCAACCACATCCCCTACTTTGCCTGTAAATGTAACAATTCCAACTTGATCTCCCATGCTATGTATTTTTTATTAATAGACATA
>DLGT01000144.1:9962-55314 GCA_002482845.1 Saprospiraceae bacterium UBA7687 | reverse complement strand
CAGGTGGACGATTGGTATAGGAGATGTCTAAATGTGTCGTAATTTCGTCGGTAATCTTATGTTTTAAACCAATATTAGCGGCAAAGTTTAAGAAATTGAGATTTTCTTTTACTACGTTTCTATTTTCAAATCTAGCTACAAAGTAATTTCTAAATTCTCCTCTCAGTCCTGTTTCGAGTTCCAATCCGAAAAGGTTTCTTTTAGTGATCAGGTAGATGGCGTAATGATTATTGATGTAATCGGGTATCAAAGGTAAAATGCCCGTTCCAGGTCGATTGGTATTGTTCACATATCTATATTGGGTGCCAATGGTATATGAATTGTGTTCACCTAAATGATTGTAGCCCAAATCATAATATTGGCTAAAAAGCAATAAGTCTAATGCTGGTTTTGTATCTCTATCACCTCTTCTGATATCAAATTCTGACCTACTATTTACTTGGTATCCTGCTTCGAGTGATATGTTTTTTTGATCGTTTATCCTGTATTTGTGGGAGAATTTTAATAAATGATGGTCTACTTCTTGGCGGGGAGCTTCTATACTGTATGAAAACTTATCAGCCGTAAAAAATGGGATATCTCTTTTAAAAGCTTCCTGAAGATCTGTCAAATTACCGATATGTGATCCACGTAAAATGCCAAGTTTGTTTCTGTAAAATGAATAATAAATTCTTCGATCAGACTTTTCATTCTTTTTATTTGATATAAGGATAGAAAAAGACGATTCTCTATTCCCGGTATTCGTGAGATAATGACTAGGCGTTTCGCGATCACCTGAGATTTGATGTCCTAGTGTAATTCTTAGGTTACCAAGCTTAGAACTATTTCTCAATTGACCTTGTATCCCGATTCCCCGACCATTGGTATGGCCATTCAAGCGAATATCACCATGCCAATGTGGATCAATGGTCATTTCATTTGGCTCTAAGATGACTACACCACCTAAGGCCTGTAGTCCGTATTTTATGGCAGAAGCTCCTTTATATATAGATATTTTGTCAGCAGTATTGGGGTCTATTTCTGGTGCGTGGTCATTTCCCCATTGTTGACCTTCTTGTGGGATTCCGTTATTGAGTATCGTTATTCTGTTGCCATAGAGACCATTGATAATGGGTTTTGCAAGGTTGGGACCAGCTTTCAATGTATTTACGCCAGGAATAGTTGTTAATATTTCACTAAGGTTTCTACCATTCAATTCAAACATAATATCTTTGGAAATAGTATACCTGATATTACCTGATTTGGTATTTGATTGTTGTCCAGTGATTTCTAAATGTTGGAGTATCTCGTCATGATGCTCTAAGAAAAATGTAAGTTTTATCGTTTCGGAAATATTAATATATTCGTTTTTGGATTCACAACCTACATGAGAGATAATAAAATGGTATTTCCCAGGACAAATGTTTTCAAAGAAGAAATATCCGTTCGAATCGCAAACCGTTCCTTTTTCCAGTTCTTGTATAAAAATGGTGGCGTACTCTAGGGAAGTGTCATCATGATGGTCTATGACTTGTCCTGAAATCACCATGTCACATTGCTGAGCGGCAAGACTATTGCCCACCATAGTGATGATGATAAGTATTAAAAGGTTAAATATGTTTGTTTTTGCAACCATGATGCAAAAGCAACTTATTAAATGCAACTTTGTTGCATTATTGCCATAAAAAATATTTAGACTTCCATTTTATTTGAATTTCAATAATCTTCGTAAAGAAAAAATCATATGTCTTTTCATTAATTCCTCTAAATTTACCCATCCTAAATTGGTATCCACAAGCCGAAGTTTGTGGATCCTTTATTATTGAGTGAAATCGTTCACTCAATTTGTTATACAACCATGCAGTCATCCTTAAAATGAAAGGACTTTTGAAGCCCTTCGAAATGATTTGACCCAAAAATTAATTTGCCTGTTTATTCAATGGCTTTTTTATGGTACTTATTTTAACTTAATTAATAACTTTTGCCTTCAAATTAGACTTTTATCTATGTTATCTAGTTATTAATATAAAAAAAAGGCATTTATCTATTCAATAATTGTAATTTTGTTGTATAAAATTAAAAGGAAGACAAGGTTCGTAACTTCAAAAAAGTCATGAATTAAAATTTTCTAAATTAAGTTTATTTTAAATTGAACCATAATCGTAAAATATAAATGCAAGGATGAAAAATCTTATTAGTTGTATTTCTTTTCTATTTTTTATTATGTTTTTCACCAATGAGACGACACTTCAAGCACAAGAAGTTTGGGGTTTAGAGAAATGTATCAATTATGCTATAGAAAAAAGTCTTCAAGTTGAAGGTAGTCTTATCAGTTTAAAGAACAGTGAGATAGATGCCACTACTGCTAGACATGGTAGATATCCAAATTTATCAGCTAATTCCAATGTTGGTTGGAATTTTGGTCGTACCATTGATCCTACTAGAAATGAATTTATTACCGAGACATTCTTTAATAATGGTTTTGGCTTGAATTCTAATGTAGTACTTTACAATGGAAATAGAATAAATAACAATATTTCTCAAACCCAAATCAATAATAAGGCAGCGTTAAAAGAGTTGGAACAAGTCAGAAGAGATATTGCTTTGAATGTGGCGACGTTGTACCTTAATATCTTATTTGCAAAAGAAAATTTGCAAAATGCCCAAAATCAACTAGCCCAAACAAATGATCAGTTGTCACTATTGAATAAACAAATTTCGGTAGGAAACAGACCTGAAAATGATAGATTGGATCTCGAAGCTCAAATAGCTGCCAATGAACAGTCCATCATAGAGAGTCAAAATAATTTGACAATCAATTTGTTAAATCTTAAACAGCTACTAAGACTTGACCCTGATTTTAAATTGGATGTGACTGCACCAAGTAATTTAGCTTTCGATACTGATCCTGACATACTTACGTTCGCAGAAGTGTATGCATCTGCGTTGAATAATCAAGCAGGAATCGCGGCAAGCGAACTTAGACTTAAAAGTGCTGCTTTGGGTGTCAAAATTGCGCAATCAGAATTGTTACCTTCCATAAGCGCAGGAGGTAGTGCAAGAACAAATTACTCAAATAAAGGAGTTACCGTTAACGGATATAATGAAGAGATTATAAATCAAGACATTATTTTTAATGGTCAAACTGCGACGGTAGGTTTTACACAGCAAGTTCCCATTTTGGCGAAAACACCTTATTTTGATCAAGTAACTGATAACCTTTCTTACGCTATTGGTTTTTCTATGAATATCCCGATTTACAGTAATAATTTATCCCGTGCAGGTGTGCAAAGGGCCAAATTGAATACACAACAAGCTGATCTTAATTATGTACAACTAAAAGAATCTCTTAAAATTACTGTAGGTCAAGCACTTGCTGATGCAAAAGCAGCAAAATCTAGGTATCAAGCCTCTACAAAGACACTCCAAGCACAAACAAATCTATATAATAATGCCGTAAAAAGATTTGATATCGGCAATTTGAATGCGTTTGAATTGACAAGACTGAAGACCCAAATGGAAACGTCCACAGTCAATCAGTTGATCGCTAAATATGATTATTTGTTCAGGACCAAAGTATTAGATTTTTATCTAGGTAGAGCGATAAAATTTTAATAAAAACCTTCCATCATTTCAAAACAAGACTTTAATTTTATATTATGACCAAAGTTCAAAAAAAACGTAACTGGATATTAATTTCCCTTGTAGCATTACTAGTAGTGCTCGCTATAGTTGCAGTATTTAAGGCAAAATCTAACCCTAAAGGAACCTCTGTGACCACTGCTCTAGCAGAAAAAAGGACGATAAAAGAAACCGTATCTGCAAGCGGTAAAATATATCCAGAGACAGAAGTAAAAATAAGTTCTGACGTATCAGGTGAAATTGTAGAGCTTTATGTAAAAGAAGGTGACTCTGTATATGTAGGTCAAGTTTTGGCCAAAATTGATCCTGAAGCTTACATTTCATCGGTGGAAAGGGGAGAAGCGAGCTTAAATAGTTCTAGATCACAACTGTCCATCAGTAAGTCACAAATTGAGTCAAACAAAGCACAAAAAGAACAGATCATCGCCCAATTAGAAAATGCACGAGGCATCCACAAACGTAACGAACAACTCAAAAAGGATGGTGTCATATCACAAGCGGAACTAGAGCAGTCTTTGTCATCTCTTCGTCAATTAGAAGCTAATTTAAGATCTGCAGATGCGAGTATCAAGTCAGCACAGCAAAATGCAGAAGCATCAGAATTTAGTATTAAAGGTGCTCAAGCAAGTTTAAAGGAATTAAAAACAAGTCTCAATAGAACTACCATCAAATCACCCACTAGCGGAATTGTCTCTAAATTGTCTGTCGAAAAAGGCGAAAGGGTAGTGGGTACTATCCAAATGACTGGTACAGAGATGATGCGTATTTCTAATCTAAATGCCATGGAAGTACAAGTCGATGTCAGTGAAAATGATATATTAAAAGTGGAGCTTGGAGATGATGTAGAGATAGAAGTGGACGCTTATTTAGGAAAAAAGTTTAAAGGTAAAGTCACTCAAATAGCTAATTCGGCATCAAATATAGCCACAGCGGGTACTGCTTTAAACACAGATCAAGTGACCAATTTTATTGTCAAAATAAGAGTGCTAGCAGATTCTTATCAAGATATCAAAACTAAAACCATGCAATATCCGCTACGTCCGGGTATGTCTGCATCTGTAGATATTTTTACAGAGCAAGCACTGGATGTAGTTGCTGTGCCGATACAATGTGTGACTGTAAGAGAAAAGAAATCTGACAAAAAAGTGACTAAAGATAGTAGTTTGCCTGACGATATGGTCGTACCAGATGACAAAGAATTTGACGAGGTGATCTTCTTGATGGATGCTGATACTGCAAAGATGGTCAAAGTGGAAACTGGGATCCAAGACGATGAATTTATCATGATCAAATCAGGTGTAAATGTCGGTGATAAATTAATTTCAGGACCATACTCGGAAGTGAGCAAAACACTCAAATCGGGAGATAAAGTAAAGATTAAAGAAGAAAAAGAATCAAAGGACAAAGAGTAACTTATATTGAATAACATCATCATATTTATTAAAAATCCAGCGCTTGGCAAAGTAAAGACAAGGCTTGCTGCTACCTTGGGGGACCAAAAAGCACTTGAAATATATCAAAGATTGCTAGACGTAACGCGTAAAACGGTCACAAAAGTTAACGCAAAGTATCACTTGTTTTACAGTGATGTCATTGATATGGATGATGATTGGGATATTCAAGATTTTGACAAATACCTTCAACAAGGAAATGATCTAGGGGAAAGAATGTCGGCAGCATTTAGAAACATTTTTTTACAGAATGGTGCGTCAGTGTTGCAAAAGGTAGTGATCATAGGTAGCGATTGTCCGGCTTTAACGCCCGATATTTTGGAGATGGCATTTACCATTTTGGGAGATTCGGATGTGGTCGTAGGACCAACATTTGACGGCGGATACTATTTACTTGGTATGAAAGAATATCATCCAGCATTATTCGAAAATATCAGTTGGAGCACTGATGCTGTTTATCAAGAAACGAATGACAGATCTAGAGAACTTCAACTAAATATTGCCGACTTACCTACATTGAGTGACATCGATAATGAAGCAGATTGGAATAAAGCATTACTCGAAAATCCTGATCTAAGCCACTGATTTACCATCCAATAACTTTGCGATCTCTGGATGGTCATTCATAAACATATTATAGAGTTGGTTATTTGCTAGGAAAGTTATCTTTTTTCCAAAACTACCCTTAGCCTTCAGTTTGTAAGTTACCCACATCAAAGGACCAAGCTTCATTTTATCTACTTTTTCAATGTCATCATATACCAGTCTAAAAGTCTTCATGTAATTGGAAACATAGTAAAATTGTCCATCCATTTCTACACGTTTTAACTGTATGAATGTAAAGTATAACAAGGTCAGGAATAAAACGAAAAACAATATATAAGGATATTTGAAATATGGCGAAGTCAAAAAGGGAAGCTTGTATTCATCAATGATAAACAACATAGTTCCGAACGTAGTGAAAAATACTATCCAAACGGTAGGTAAGAATAATTTTAAAAATAAGGTTAAATTGGATGAAACTCGCTGCATATTAACTACTTTTTGAACTTTCATTTTTTTCTCTAACCACTCTAGCTGCTATTCCTATCGAAATTTCATACAGTAAATAAACAGGTATTCCGACTAATACTTGCGTCAAAGCATCTGGAGGTGTGATGATAGCGGCAATTATAAATATCACAAGGAATGCTTCTCTTCTGAATTTTCTCATAATCTCAGGACCTACAATCCCTGCTTTGGCAAGGAAGTAAACCACTATAGGTAATTCAAAGGCAAGTCCTGTAGGAATTGTAAACATGGTAAGATAGTTTACATATGATGACAGGGTAGGGCTATTAATTGCTTCTGTACCGACTGTATAACTACCTAGGTATGTAATTGCAAAAGGAGCAATCACATAATAACCAAAACAAACACCAAGCACAAACAAAAAAGAAGTAACGCCTACAAGTCTACCAGCTATTTTTCGCTCTGTCTCGTAAAGACCTGGTTTTATAAACTTCCAAAACTCATAAAATATATATGGAAATGATGCAATAAAGCCTAAATATATAGATACCGTGATACCCACAAAAAACTGTTCTCCCATTTCTCTAGTGATAAGCTGAAGTTCAGGTGGGTAGAAACAGACAGCTTCCGATATGGCACAGAAAACTTGGTATGTGATGAAGTCTGGTTTTTTGGGTGCATATATAATGTACTCGAAAACTTCATATTGAAATATCAAAGCAATCACTGCGAAAACCAAAATGCTAATTGCTGCCCTGATCACGTGCCATCTCAACTCTTCTAAATGGTCGAGAAAACCCATCTCTTTATTCTCTTCAGGGTTGCCGGATACTATTTTTTTAAACAAGCCAAACATGGATATTCTTATTAAGGGGGCAAAGATACACATTTTGTATTCAAGCTAAGTGAAAATTAATTGGATATAAAGCATATAAATGATTTTTAATATATTAATTTTGCATCATGAATTTTTCATCCAAGATACTCGAAGAATCAGTTAATGCACTGTCCACCTTGCCAGGTGTTGGCAAAAAGTCTGCTTTAAGGCTTGCATTACACCTTGTACAAGACAATACCAAAAAAGCGTCTAAGATATCAGCAGCACTCGCTAGACTAGAGACAGACATCAAAAAATGTAAAATTTGTTGCAATTTGTCAGACCATGATACTTGCGAGCTTTGTCTATCTACTACAAGAAATAAAAGGGTACTTTGTATCGTAGAGACTGCAAGGGATGTTATGGCTATAGAAGATACCAATCAATTTTCAGGTAAATATCATGTTTTAGGAGGAGTCATCTCTCCTTTGGAAGGTATAGGGCCATCAGATCTGAGCATAGATTTATTGGTAGAACGCATAAAAGTGGAAGAAATAGAAGAAGTAATCATGGCAGTAAGTCCTACTATAGAAGGTGAGACTACTATTTACTACTTATCTAAATTGCTTAGAGACTTCAATGTGAAAGTGAGTATCATAGCTAGAGGTGTTTCATTTGGTGGTGATTTAGAATATGCTGACGAACTGACTTTGGGTAGATCTATTTTATCAAGAGTGCCTTATAATGTCCAGTCCTAAACCCAAGGCTGCACACGACATAGGAATCGTTATTGTCAATTATAATGTCCGTCACTTCCTAATCCAATGTATTCAGTCAATTAAGAATTCACGACTAAGTGGACTTTCTGTTGAAGTTTGGGTAGTAGACAATGCGTCCGTGGATGGGTCCGTTCAGTTATTGCAGAAAGATTTTCCGGAAATCAACTTAATTGCCAATGAACAAAATAAAGGTTTTTCGACAGCCAATAACCAAGCTATTAAAAATCTTGATTCAACATATACACTGCTTCTTAATCCTGACACTATTCTAGAAGAAGATACGCTCAAGATGTGTTTTGACTTTATGGAAAGTAAAACAGAAACGGGTGCCTTAGGCGTTCGGATGATTGATGGCAGTGGCAAGTTTCTACCAGAATCTAAACGGAAAGTTCCTGATCTATGGAATTCTTTTTGCAAATTGAGTTTTTTATCTGACGTTTTTCCTACTTCTAAGTTATTTAGTGGTTACAACCTAGGGTATTTGCCAGAGCATCAAACAAATGAAATAGAAGTGCTTTGTGGTGCTTTTATGTTCATCCGTTCTAGTGTGCTTGATGAAATAGGTTTGCTGGACGAAGCTTTTTTTATGTATGGTGAAGACATAGATTTATCATATAGAATTATACAGGCTGGTCATAAAATTTATTATTATCCGGAAACAAGTATCATACATTATAAAGGTGAAAGTACTAAAAAAAGTAGCTTGAACTATGTGCGTACTTTTTATGGGGCCATGCATATTTATGTGAATAAACATTATAGTAAAGGTAATGCAGATGTCTTTTCATTTTTAATAAAGTTGGCTATTTCCTTTAGAGCTTTTATGTCAATAAGTAGTCGAATTGTTTCTAATTGGCTATTACCTGTCTTGGATGTGATGTTCATCTGGATACTTTTATCTCAAGCAAAATACCTATGGGCGTCCTATTATTTTGATAATGTCCAATATTATGATAATACAAACATTGATTTAATATTGTTAGTTTACGGCATTGTTTGGGCATTTTGCTTATGGTTGGCTGGTCATTATGATCGAGAAAAAAGCTTTTTTAAGACATTAAGTGGCGTTGCATCAGGGACAGCGATTATTCTGGTTTGTTATGCTTTGTTGCCTGAAAATCTTAGGACCAGTAGGGTTTTAATTTTATTAGGTACAATATCAATGATTGTTATAAGTTTTTTGACAAGTTTTATAAAATCATTGTTAACCAATAGGTCTAAAAAAGGTGAAGTCAATATTACAAAAAACCTTGTGATAGTCGCGGAAAAAGAATCTGCTGAAAAACTACTACTTACTATCAAAAATGCAAATGTCAATTTTGAGAATGTTTACATTGTGACGCCCAATAAAGCGGATTTAGGTGATGCATATTACACTAACACCATTACTTATCTACCAAAGGTGGTTAATGATTTAAAAATAGATGAAGTCATTTTTAGCAATGAAAATATGACGATGAAAGAAATTATTAAATCTATGACAACACTAGATCGTTCTGTTTCTTTTAAGATCGGTGGTGATGATTCATTGAGTATCATAGGCAGTAACTCTCGCAATAGTCAGGGCCAGTTTTATAATCTCGATATTACCTACAAGTTACATGAAGATAGATATAAGAGATACAAAAGACTTTTTGATATTATGACTTGTGTGCTAATCTTATGCCTTTTGCCATTGGTATTGTTATTGAACAATGGGCGTATTCAAGTTTTTAAGAATTTGTTTTTTGTTTTCATCGGACAGAAAACATGGGTAGGTTATGGTGGAGACCAAGGTGATTTCGGATTTTTACCTACGATAAAAGCACCCATTATAAAATACCCTTTGTCTGCTAAACATTTGTTTTATACCAATGACCATTTTAAAATAATGAATATTGATTATGCCAAAAATTACTCGATTTATAAAGATATTGAGACAGTTTGGAATAATTCCTATAAGCTTGGTAATAGATGAATGTTTAGGGTCTGCCGAAAAGGTATGAGTGACTTGAAGTACACAAGTTGGTAACAATTAGAAGTATAAGATACTTTGTTTTGAGATAGTAATCAGGCTTTATATAACTACAAATAATTAACGCTAAGCATTGGATTTTCAACAGGTTTCACACCATATTATTTTATCCACTTCTCCATTTGAGCGATGACAGCTTCCATATCTTTTGGCAAAGGGGATTCTATTTCGATTGTCTTTTCTGTGTGTGGATGCTTAAAAACCAACTTCGTAGCATGAAGTGGTTGTCTAGACAAAAGTGGCCTTTCCTCTTCGTACTTGCCTAAGTTAAATCTTTTTTGTTTGATTTCTGATAGTAAAAATTTATCTCTATGACCATATAAAGTATCCACTATCAAAGGATTGCCAAGATATTGCATGTGGACTCTAATCTGATGCATTCTGCCTGTGTGCAGTCGAATATATAAGAGACAATATTTTTTGAAGTTTTTAAGTATTTTATAATCTGTGATGGATTCTTTGCCACGATTATGAACCAACATTTTGCCTCTAGTGACCATTGATTCTGCTAGTGGTACTTCTATTCTGCCACTTTCAGGCGCTGGAACACCATCCACGATCGTTGTATAATATTTTTCTACTTCTCTAGATTCAAAACTGATGCATAACAAGCGGTGCGTTTCTGCGTCTTTGGCAAATAAATTGACGCCACTAGTAAATTTATCTAGTCTATGGACAGGAATCACATCGTCGTACTTACTTTTTAGTTGGCCGATGAGATTTGGCAAACTGGCATTAAATCTATCAGGCGTTGTCAATACGCCAGCCGGTTTATTGACAGCAATCATATACTCATCTTCGTATAAAATCTCGATACCCTTTATCATTTATTAATATTATATCCTAATGATGTAAATGTATTTTTACCTTCCATAAAATACTTCCAAGTCACAGATCCTAAGTACCTGCCTTTCATGTTTGGTTTATCGATCCGACATTTTTCTATTTTTATGTGGTCTTTATTTCTTTGCTCAAAAACAAAAGGTAAATTCACATAAAACCTTAAATGTGCTTTGATTATGGCAAGTGTAGACTGTGGTTTTCCCGCCAACAGAAACTTCAAACCTGCCAATCCATCCAACACAAGCTTAGCAGGAATAAGCCAAAGGAGTTTGCCAAGTGCTTCGTTTTTAGTCAGGAGGTATAGATTATTCCTGAAGTTCAGATAATCTTTCTTAGGATTATTGTAATCCAAGGTACCTCCACCGAGATGAAACACTTTGCTCGAAACAATACATTTTACTTGATATCCTGCCTGTTTTGCTCTCCAACAAAGGTCTATTTCTTCTTGATGAGCAAAAAAACTAGCGTCAAATCCACCCAAGCCTTTAAACAATGATGTCTTACAAACCATTGTAGCACCACTTGCCCAAAATACTTCTGTATCTGTATTATATTGGTTATTATTTGGTTCTACTGTATCAAAGATTCTCCCACGACAAAAAGGATACCCAAAATAATCAATGAATCCTCCCGCAGCACCTGCATATTCAAATTTTGATTTTTCTTCTAATGAAAGTATCATAGGCTGGACAATACCTAGTTTTTGGTCCGCTTCCATAGCATCCAAGATAGGATCAAGCCAATTTTCGGTAACTAAGACATCTGAATTGATGATTACGATATAATCTGTATTTACATCTTTGAGTCCCTTATTGTATCCACCTGCAAAGCCGTAATTTTTTGTTAGCTCAATGACATTAATCTCTGGATGCCATTCCTTTATATAATCGACAGAAAGATCTTCAGATTTATTATCGATGACCATAACGTCCACATCATATTTGGCTGAGCTATATTCAATCATAGGCAGATAGGACTCAAGTAATTCTGATCCATTATAATTTAGAATAGCAATCGTAACCTTTGCCTTTCTAGGTGTATCGTTATGGATGGCTTCAAGAGCGATCTGGGCATTTTTTTCATCTATTTTTAGCTGATCTTTTAATTCTTCTAGATTATTGAAACGAATATCGCTTCTCAAATACTTTAAAATGTGAATTGTGATCGTTTTGTCATAAATGTTCTGATTAAAATCGAAGATATTGATTTCGATGCCAACATTGGTTTGATTGGTGACTGTCGGTCTTTTTCCAATATACATCATGCCTTCGAAAGGCAATTCATCTATTTCGATGGAAACCGCATATACCCCTTCCGTAGGAATTAATTTTTCTTTTTCTTCTATTTGTAAGTTGGCGGTAGGATAACCTAATTTACTTCCTATTTTATCACCGTGCACCACTTTTCCCGTAAGAAGATATGGCTGATTTAAAAAAAGATTAGCTTCCTGAATATCTCCAGATAATAAGGCATTTCTTATTTTAGTGCTGCTGATGGTAATGTCATCGATTTCTTGTTTAGGGATTTCTACAACTTTAAATCCATTCGGCTTTTCATAATCTTTGAGTAGTTCGATGTTGCCTCCTCTATTTAGCCCGAAGCGGTGGTCGTATCCAATCACAACATATTTTGGATGGAAACAAGCGATGATAAAGTTTTCAATGTATTCTCTTGGCGCTTGTCGCGAAAATTCAAAAGAAAAAGGAATAACCACGACGTTTTTGATGCCAAACTTTTTTAGTAAGGCTAGTTTTTCATCTAATGTATTTAGAATACTCAGCTCTTGTCCACTTGGATCTACTATTTGGCGTGGGTGCGGATAGAAGGTAATCACGATACTTTCACCATCCAACTCTTCTGCCAATGACTTCACCCTAGCCAATATTTTCTGGTGTCCTGTGTGAACGCCATCAAACGAGCCAATAGTTATAACGGCATTTTTAAATTCGGGAAGTTCTTTAATGTTTCTGAATATGTTCATGCAAATAAATAGACTTTTTTGATTGATATCTATTAATTGCCGCAAAAATAAGAATCTTAAGCATAATAATCGATTAGTTTAGGGATATATTAAACAAATCGTCCGTTTTTGAGATTTAGAAGGTAGTTAATTCATTTAAAATTCAACATAGTGATTGATAATAATAGGGTAGTAGAAGCACTGAGAAATGTAAAGGATCCGAAAACCGGCGGAGACATCATTTCTCATCGCATGGTAGAAGATTTTAAAGTGGAAGGTGATAATATTTCATTTTCAATTGTCCTAAAGTCTAATGATGCGGACTTAAAATCTTCTTTGAATTTTGCTTGTATGGAAGAAATAGCTAAAGTTTACCCACAAGCTAATGTACATATTCATCTCAAAATCAATGCAACGGATGATGATGCTAACACAGTTTTGCCACAAGTAAAAAATATAATTGCTATAGCATCAGGAAAAGGTGGTGTAGGTAAGTCAACAATTTCTGTCAATCTGGCAGTTTCTCTTGCTAATTTGGGTTATAAAGTTGGACTCATAGATGCTGACTTATATGGTCCTTCCATTCCGACCATGATGGGATTGACTGGACAGCGTCCCAAAGTCGAACTTCTTTATGGCAAACATAAAATAATCCCTTTGCAGGCGCATGGGGTACATGTTATTTCTGTTGGATTTATAGTTGAACCCGAACAAGCAGTTGTCTTGAGAGGACCGCGATTGGGTGGATTATTACGTCAGTTCATCCAAGATTGTCTATGGCCAGATTTGGATTATCTCTTGATAGACCTACCTCCTGGAACGGGAGATATTCAACTTACCTTGGTTCAGACAGTGCCTGTCACTGGTGCATTGATGGTCACTACGCCACAAGAAGTAGCAGTCATTGATGCTGTAAAAGCGATGAATATGTTTTTATTACCAAATGTAAATGTACCGATTTTGGGCGTAGTAGAAAATATGAGTTGGTTTACACCTGCGGAATTGCCAGAAAACAAATATTATATTTTTGGGAAGGGTGGTGGGAGAAAGCTAGCTTCTGTCTCTAATACAGAAATGGTCGCTCAAATTCCTATCATACAAAGTGTAAGAGAAGGTGGTGATGCTGGAGTCCCGGTTTCAGCACAAAGCAACAGTGCATTAAAACCATTATTTGAAGAAATGGCTCAGAATGTCTTAAAGCAACTAGCTGTGCGACATGACTTGTATGAACCTACAAGGATTGTAAAAGTCCAAGGTTGATAGAACCGAGTCAGAGCATCAAATGAATTAAAATTTTTGAATATAATATACCAAAAAGTTGTAACTTTGTACCATGATTACAGCAGAACAAACATTATTCGACAAAGTAAACCATGCTTTGGATGAAATCAGGCCACATCTTGCAGTTGATGGTGGTAATCTTGAGATAGTAGAAATAACAGATGACTTGATCGTAAAAATCAAATGGATGGGCAATTGTGAACATTGCTCTATGTCTGCTATGACTATGAGGGCAGGTGTGGAACAAGCCATAAAATCAAAATTGCCAGAGATTAAAGGTGTAGAAGCGGTAAATGGTTATTTTAATTGATGACAAAGCAAGCATTAGTTCAAAATATCCGTGAGAAGCAAAGTTTTCTTTGTGTAGGTCTAGATACCGATTTGACCAAAATTCCCCACCATTTATTAGCATACCAAGATCCTGTTTTTGAATTCAATAAAGCAGTCATTGATGCTACTAAAGATCTATGTGTAGCTTACAAACCAAACCTAGCTTTTTACGAGTCATTGGGTCCAAAGGGTTGGAAATCACTTGAAAAAACATTGGAGTACATCCCTGAAAATATTTTCACAATAGCCGATGCAAAACGTGGGGATATAGGGAATACAAGTAAAATGTATGCTAAAACATTTTTTGAATACATGAATTTTGATGCTGTGACGGTCGCTCCTTACATGGGGAAAGATTCGATTACACCTTTTTTAGAGTTTGATGATAAATGGGTGATCGTATTGGGTCTAACAAGTAATGAAGGAAGTGCAGATTTTCAATATTTGAAGGATCAAGATGGTCGTACTTTATATGATAAAGTCATCACAAAAGCGCAAGAATGGGGCAATCCCAATAATCTAATGTATGTCGTAGGTGCTACACATCCTGAGACATTTGCTGAGATTCGGGCTTTAGCCAAAGATTTCTTTTTTCTTGTACCAGGAGTAGGCGCCCAAGGTGGTGATATGAATGCTGTTTTTAAACATGGCAAAAATGATGATATTGGACTTCTAGTTAACTCATCTAGAGATATT
This sequence comes from Saprospiraceae bacterium UBA7687, assembly GCA_002482845.1. Lineage (GTDB taxonomy): Bacteria > Bacteroidota > Bacteroidia > Chitinophagales > Saprospiraceae > OLB9. The sequence goes on along the minus strand of DLGT01000144.1, from coordinate 40,511 downwards.
ATTTATGCTGGAAATGGGCTGGATTTTCAAGAAGAAATCAGAAGGAAAGCTCAACAAGTACAAAAGAGTATGAACGATTTAATGGCTTAATTTTAAATGGCTTCTCCAAGCAAAAATAATACCTGCTACGCAAGACTGAAATATTCCATACAAAAGCCATGTAAATACCATAGATAAAGACACATCTACTGCACTGTAAGTTATCCACATGACCGGAATTAAAGCAATCGCTGCATAAATAAATCCAAACTCAAAGCCACGAAGCACAAAATGTCCTCTAAACATGCTTTGAAATCTATTCCAAAAAACAGCTAATGCCAAACTCAAAATAAAGGGATGTAAGTAAAAGAAAACATCGCGACTACCGTCTGAATTAAATACAGGGCTGATGTAATCCACAAAAAAAGATGGGAAAAGGCTAATTGCTAGCAACAATCCACCATAACTAAAAATGAAAATCGCAATGCCAGCGAATAATGTATTTTTAAATATTTCTTGCATTATTTGTTTGTTTTGATTTTAAATGTTTTTTTTGAGTTGAAGTTTAAATTCTACTTGTAATTCATTTTTTACTTTGATGGTTCCACCGAGTTTGCTAGGTGGTTTGAGATTGAAATCACTAAAGTTGACACCTCTAGTACCAATAAGCTCAATGTTTTGATGATTTGTTTTATGGATAGCATATTGCACCTGAAAAGTCCTTTTTACGCCCGCTAACTCTATCTCCACATCACCTGTGGTCAAACTATTAGATATGGGAGAAGAAGGCATATCTGAAAAATTAAGAAACTTAACGATCATATATGGATGCTTTTGAGCCTGAAGTGTTTTTTGTAGATCTTTAGTCATGATCTTATGTTTGCAGTCAAAATCTGCTACGTTAATTTTCAGTTTTCCATTTACTTTAATGTGTTTTAGTGTTTTATCTTTTGGAGAGAAATATAAAGTATCCGTTTGATTATAAGAGTGGATTTTGCATGAAAAGTTATTAATATTTGTACTGCCATCTACTTCTAGACTGCTACTGCTTTTTATTATCCATACTTCGTTCACCTTAGTCATCGTAGTAAATCCACTCATGCCAAGAAGAAAGGTTAAAATATAATATTTTGTTATAAAACCCATGAACAAATGTTAATTTTGGATAAGATAAAGGGTTGGCATCAGATGTGAACCCGCTGCCAACCCTTCTAAAAATCGCCATTTATATTTTTCGATCAAATATGGATCTAAAATTGTTAGAATCCGACGACTGCTTCAATTGTGATACCATTAAATTTTGCACCATTTCTAATATCTGCACCTTTGAAACCATCATAAGTTTGTGTTACATATTCGCCTTTAAGAAGAAGGTTTTTAGTTGGGAACCATCCAGCAGAAACTGCAATTCTTGATATTTCTACATCAGAAGTAGCGTTTGCTAATCTACTTGTTATTGTATTATATCTACCAGCCAAAAATAATTGTTCATTAGCTAAGAACCTGTATACCAATTCACCTGAAATTTGGGTTGTTTTTCTGTCTGCACCATCATAAGCTTCTGGTTTTTCATTAACTGTTTTACCTGTAGCAGTTTCGTATGTACCGAAAAACTCAAGTCCTTTGTATTTAATGAATGGATTAAAAATGATCGCTGTAAGTTTATTGGTCATACCTGGATTAAATCTACCACTAGTAAAATCTGCAGTACCATTTGCCCAAGCTGCTGCTTCTACTACTCCAAAATATCCTGAACCTGTTCTATCACCACTGTAAAGTGTAATACCAGGTGAAGAAGAATTTGAATACATGGAAGCACTTAATCTGAATCTTACATCATTCATTTGTTTGTCATAAGCTGCTTTTAATACAATTGATGGATTTTTTGCAGTTATTGAGTCTGCTTTGCCAGTTCCAATTACAGGATTTGCATCATAATCACGAACGTTATTTCTAATCATACCATTCGTAAGACCTGCCATCAACATCAATCCTTCTGTAGGATAAATATATACTTCACCGCCTATTTCTGTAGCAAACTGATCGATGATGTTGTTCTCAACAAATGGATTGAATATTGCATTACCGCCATCAGATCTTCTGAAGTGTGTATCACCATAATTGATTTCCATGTGTCCTATTTTCACTCTTGCATATTTTGTAAACCAATCAGGATTACCGAACATAGGCAATTTGTCGATTTGGATGTATCCACCTTTAACCCAAAATTCATTGTGGTGACGAGCTGCCATATAATTTTCAAGGAAAATCTGAATACCATCACCCAACTGAACGTTGAAGTTTAAGTTTGCCGCAGCAAGGTTAAAACCATTGCCAAGTGCATAAAGTGCAGCTGATGAATCTGAATTTTCATGGTTTAACATTTGGTAACTTTGTCTAAAACTACCGCCAATTTTTAATTTGAAGCCTTCGTAAGGAAGACTATCTTTTTTTGATGGTTCAAAGACATTAATACCATTTTGGTTATAATCTCTTGCGTATTGAATCTGAGCCGTACTTTTTGAAATGAAAAGTACAAAAAGAAGTAAGCTGGAAATTTTAAAAAGGGTTTTCATTATATTTGTTTTATGTTAAAAAAATAATATTGATTTAAATAAAGGTTGAAGTCTTTTTGATAATTTGCTCATCACTTTGATAACGTGACATTGTATTTTAGCACAACATCATTACCAGTTTTTACTGAGCCAAGCATAAAAGAAGGTGGTTTCATATCATAATCTGTCATGGCGATTTTCTTTTCACCACTGATACTTATAGTATTATCTGCATTTATTTTAGCATTACTTACTAGCGTGGTATTTACTGATTTACCCGCAATGTTGAGTTTTACTTGACTTGTGATGGTGTAATTTTTGCTATCGATCGTTTTGATAGTAGCACTTGTTAATACTGCACTAATATCAGGATTACTATCAGCTTTTAATGCTTTGTAAGCATTTTTGTCCATAGCTCCTTTTCCACTTTTGAGCATTTTGGCAGGAGTTTTGAATGACATATTTGTCAGACCTGTCAATTTTCCAGTTGCATCAGTAGTGAAAACAGCATCACAAGTTGCAGATGAAGAAGTCATCTCCCAATCATGCATGGTAGATGTTCCCGTAAGCTTAAACTCGGATTTACCTTTTGCGGTATATTTTACTTGTCCGTTTATTTGACTTGTAAATATTACCGTGCTTACAAGTAGTGCGATTAATATTTTTATGTTGTTCATATTGTATATATTTTATACCACAAGATTAAGGCGATTCCATGGTCTGAAATATGATCTCCATTAGTATGAAATATGATATAGATTTTATTTTACATAATAAAAACAATAGCTTTCACTCGGTTTTAACAGTATGAAATTGAATATGTGCTTACTAATCAGTAAGTTATGGGTTACGAGTAGTTTGTTCACTGTGTAACAAATGTAACAGTAAGTTTGAAGTATTTTACTTAGAAAGGGTTTACAAATTGTCTTTTAGATTTTAATTAATTTGATAACGGAGTTAGCAGACTTTATCCAATAGATGCCAGATTCAAAATTTGTAATGTCTAGTTGTCTTACGTTTCCTCTATAGATATGTTTGCCTAGGACATTAAAAATTTCATAATTTTGGTCTTCTGACCCAAGATCTATGTTAAACAAATCTGAAGTTGGATTTGGAGATATACTGATTTTGTACTTATTTGTCAAGATATGCTGTGTGTCTGAAACATTCTGAACACATGTTTTTGGATATTCAATGACTGTTTGCCAGGCTAATTTTTGGAAAATAGCTGCTTGCTCTGAAGTCGGCGCATTAAAATCTCCTCCCCACCAAACCTTCGTTTGGTTGGTCAATCCTTCTGGACTTCGTTCAAATATAGTTGCAAAATGTATACAAGCGACAAAATATTTCCCAATATCTGTTAAATGGATGTCATCGCTAAAAAGGTCACTGATATGACTAATACCAGGTACATTCCCTGCTTCTATTTCATCATACAACTTTGCAAGACCTTGTGCCGCTGGAATCAAACATACTTTTTCTTCGGGCGTGTGTCTTTTGTTGAGTGAATCTACTACACTCTCCCACATAGGAAGATCATCTGTGATTCGTTGGCGCCATGGATTTGAATTTATGTCATATGGACAACCTGTTGGTGTCCCACTATTTAAGCAGTGCCAGTCTTCATAAAGGTATACCTTAATATCTGGATTGAATTCTTTAGCATATAGATAGAAGCTATCAGCATATTGATATGTTTCATAAATGCCCCATTCTGTCCAATGTCTCGGCACCGATTCTGTCAGTACCAATACATCAACATCTCCACTTGGCAAACCACCTGTAGGATGATAAAAACTATAATAGTAGGGTGGATTAATTCCATAATCGTTTACGTCTTTTCTTTGCCATTGCCATCTAAGTGGTGCTCCAGGTATAGATTGATAAACCCAATCAAACTCGGTATTTTCGTGGTCATCTGCTAAAGATTGAACCATATCTGGGATTTGATCGCTTAAACTATGACCTATGTAGAAAGCTTTAACTTCCTGAGCGTAAGCTTTATTAGTATTTAGAAAATTGTATATAATGATAAGAAGAAACAAAACCAATCTTATATTCATTTTATTAAAAATCTGATGATTATCTGCAAAGAAATACATTTTTTCTGAACTTTAAGAGACAATTGGTCTGGGTTTTTCTTCTTTTTGCTATTTATCTTTTCAAGATTTGGTAATTTTTTTATTTTTTGGCAATCAGGAAATTCATTAAATAAAAAAAGTCAGTGATTTTTTGTCACTGACTTTTTCTGAAAAGAAGATTTTATTATTTTAATGCTTGTCCGTTATTACTAATTTTTGTGTGTATGTAGAAGATGAAGTCCTGAAATTAACAAAATATAAACCGCCATTAAATTCAGAGAGATCCATTTCATACGTTTTGATATTTTTGTCCCCAATGAGAGACTGAGCACTTATTACTTTTCCTGTAACATCCATTATGGATAAAACGCCTTCTGTTTCTTCTCCAAATGGAACAACAACCGTGATTTCACTGCTTGCTGGATTTGGGAAAATCAACAACTCATCTTTGACTGCTTCGGCTTGCAAGTTTAATTCTTCGCCCGCTAATCTGTATGCACTCCCGCTTCTTTCGGCCAACAATGTATAACAAAGCGTATTATTAAATGCGCCGTTGTAACCATACACTTGTACATAATAAGTTGCTGCAGCCTGATTATTATTATAAGTGATTTGTTCATCATTGTTGTCCGCATTTTCTGAAATACCTACTTGACTATTACCTCTATACAATATCATATCATAATCAGCTGGTAGATTTGTCATTGTGACCCTCACATTTCGTGCTGAAGAAGTATTTGAAAACTTAAACCAATCTTTATCCGTACTTGTCCCAATTTTTGCTGTCGTCGAACTTCCTACAGGGATTGTTTTAGCTTGATTTCGCGAGTTATTGTTTTCGTAAGTATCAGTACAATTTGACGGTACTGCTGTTGTTGTAAAGTTAACCGTTGCAGCATACGAACTTGGCCCACTTGCACAATTTGATCTAACTCTAGTATTGTAAGCTGTACTAGCTGTCAAACCTGTAAGATTGACTGCTGTAGTTGTTACCGTTGTTGCTGTCCATGTACTGGCACTATTTAATTTGAATTCAAATGTATAGCTAGTAGCAGATGATACAGCTGTCCATGATGAAGTAGCTGTTGTTGATGTAATATTACTAGTGGATAATCCAGCAGGTGCATTACATGTCTGTGGCGATGGAGGCAAACAACCAGGAGAACTCTGTAGACTTGATCTAGATCCACTGCCTTCTAATACTGCTCTCATTCTTGTTTTCTGGCCTTGGCTAAACATATACATACAAGCGTCATAAGTATAATCCATATAATTCATGGTCATTTCTACTGGTGCGCCACTACATGTACTATAGTGCGGATAAGCTGGGCATCCACCATTAGATGTGTTGTGTACAGGTGTATCACTTACTAGATCACTACCACAATTAGCATCTCCCCAGATATGACGTAGATTCAGCCAATGGCCAACTTCATGTGTACCAGTTCTGCCTTTGTGGTATGGCGCTGTAGCGGTACCCAATGTCCCTGTATATCTGTAATCAAGTACTACACCGTCAGTAGAAGCTGGTCCACCGGGAAATTGTGCATATCCTAATATACCACCACCTATATTACATACCCAAATATTTAGGTAATTAGCAGCATTCCATGGATCTACACCACCTTGGGCAGTTTTTTTGACATTATCGTTTGTTCCCCAACTTGTCACAGTGGTACTTTTTCTATTGATTCCAGTGGTAGCATTCCCTGAAGGATCTTGTGTTGCTAGACAAAACTCAATTTCTGGGTTACCTATGACTCCAGTAAATAATGATGGTGTCAAAGATAAGTCTGAATTTAGCGCTTTAAAATCTGCATTTAATACATCGATTTGTGACTGTACTTGAGCGTCAGAAATGTTTTCTGTGGTAGTTCTATATACCACGTGAACTACTGTAGGAATCGTAATAATGGCCCTTTGACCGTTGCCATTGGCATTGTTACGAATGTATTCCTGGACTTGCTTTTCGATTTCTTCCATGTTTTTTAGCATAGAAGGATTTTCCTTAATTTGTCTGTCGAGCACTTCCATAGACCCGCAATTCCTTTCTTGTCCATAACTTACAAAGTTGAAAAACAAGATAAAACATACCATTGTACATAAAACTTTCATGTTCTTTAAAATTTAATTGTTAAATAAAATGGAAAAACCTTGTAAAATACTCTTCAAAACGTCGGGCGACGATGCAAATGTAAAATAATATTATAAACGTGTATCATTTTTCACAATAAAATTTTTAAATATGCAACATTGTTGCAATTAATGCAGAATAAAGTTAAAGTTTAATAATGACTTTTTATTTGCAGAAAAATAAATATCTTTATCCGATATTAACAAAACATGAGGTTTAGCATTATTATATGTCTTTTAGTTTTTATCTTAAACGGCAAAGTTATTTGTCAAGAAGGGATACAAAGCAATAACCTGATTGCAAATATCATAGAAGATTTTTTAGAATCTACGGACGCTGAAAATTTTGATTATAACACTATTTTTGAAAATTTGAACTTTTACTATGAAAATCCTTTGAATATCAATTCAGCAAATGAATTCGAATTAAGAGATTTATTTCTGCTAAACGAGATTCAGATTTCCAATTTTATGACTTATCGCACTCAATTTGGAAGTTTTCTCAGTATTTATGAACTACAAGCGATTCCTTCATGGGATTTGATCACTATCAGAAACGTCTCTCCATTTCTTACATGTGAGGTATCTTCAGATGATTTTAACCTTGACTTTAGGGATGCTTTACGTAATGGTTCTTCTACGTTATTTTTGAAAGCAAAACGTGTGCTTGAACAAAGAAAAGGTTTTAAAGAAAATGATGCAGGTGTCACTCCATTTATAGGAGACCCAAACCATCTATATATAAGGTATAGATACGAATTCGGTCAATTATTCAAAGCAGGATTTACAGCAGAGAAAGATCCAGGAGAAAAACTTTTTGGTGAGGGGTCTACATATGGTTTTGATTTCTATTCATTTTTTGCATATGCAAGAAATATAAATAAAACAATTAGCATTTTATCTCTTGGGGATTTTGCAGTAAGTTTAGGTCAAGGATTAATACTTCATAATGATTTCGGAGCAGGAAAATCATCATTTGTTCTTAATGTAAAACGAGCTGGTAGGACAGTTAGACCTTATAGTTCCGTAAATGAAGTCAATTTTTTTCGTGGAGGTGGCATTGTTTTAAATCTTAATAAAAAATGGGAAACAGCTTTTTTCGCTTCTTACAAACCTATAGATGCGAGTGTAGATAGAGATACCATTGAAAACACTGATTTTGATTCATTTGGATCTATAAGGTTTGATGGTTTTCACCGTACAGGATCTGAAATTGCCAATAAAAACTCTATTTATCAGTCCAATGCAGGTGGGAAACTTCAATACAAAGTTAGAGATTTTAAACTTTCAGGTAATATATTATATACTGGCTTTGATGCACCATTGATGCGAGATCAAGCATTATATCGCAAATTTCTCTTTAATGGTACTAGTCTTGTGAATGCCAGTGTTGATTACAGTTGGAGATATCGAAATTATACATTTTTTGGTGAGTTAGCTGCAAGTGACAATGGTGGTACAGCCCAAATACATGGACTACTTTTGGGATTGGATAGAAAAGTTGATATGTCTTTGGTATATAGGAAATATGACCCTGATTATCAAGTGCTAAACGCAAATGCATTTGCAGAATCGAGCCAACCTGTTAATGAAAAAGGCATTTATTTAGGTATGGAATTAAGACCCTTCAAAGGCGTTGTAATCAGTACTTATGCAGATTTGTGGCAAAATCCTTGGGTAGGGTATCGTAGAGATGGACCTGCTGAAGGCAAAGAATTCTTAATCAAAATAGCATATTCGATCAAAAGGAAGTTGGACTTTTATATCCAATATAGAAGTGAACAAAAGATGTTGAATTCTAGTAATGAAGTAATTATTGATTATCCAGAACCTATCTCATTACAGCGATTAAGGGCACATCTAAGTTTTAAAGTAAATAAAGAATGGGAATTGAGAGACAGGGTTGAATTTTCATTTTTTGAAAAGGCTGGCAATACATCCAATGGTTTTTTGATGTATCAAGATATTATGTACAAACCTATTGCCAAGCCGATATCCTTCACAGCGCGGTATGCAATATTTGACGTGAATAGCTTTGATTCTAGAATTTATGCTTATGAAAATGATTTACTTTATGAATTTTACATACCTTTTTTCCAAAATCGAGGAACAAGATTTTATGTGAATATGCGTTATCGTTTTGCACGAAATTATACTTGGGAGTTTAGGGTAGGGCGTACATATTTTCAAAATGTGGACGTTATCAGTTCTGGTAATAATGAAATAAATGGAAATACCTTTACAGAATTAAAGACACAATTCAAGATTAATTTCTAATAAACCCAACTATGGATTTGAAAACGCTATGGATAGGTGATAGGGTAGAAGTATTGTCTTCGAGTAATCAAGGTAAGTTTGAAGGGATTTCGAAGGATGGCAGAGCAAGGGTGCTAATTGGAGAAAAAATATTTCTAGTTACGGCAGATAACATAAAGACTATAACTGAAGCTGAGTATTTTCCTGATATTCATGAGTTTCTGAAAAATGATGTTTCAGAAGTAAAAAAAACTGTACCACTTAAAATCAAATTTGATCATACTTTAGATTTGCATTTAGAAAAATTGGCTCCACACATGCAAAATGAGTTACCCGCAAGAATTTTAGAATTTCAGGTGCAAAAAAGTGAAGTGTTTATAAGAGAAGCTATTTCAAAAAAATATCCCCACATTACTATTATTCATGGCAAAGGTGCTGGTGTTTTGAAAGAACAGATCGAAGCACAGCTCAAAGGGATTCCGCAAGTAAGATTTACTTTTTCTAAAAACGGTGGTGGCGCTGTGGAAGTGTGGTTGGATTGATTTAATTTCAGTAGTCAAATTGAAATAATATTCTGTTTTTGGTCTTTAAATTGTTAATTTTGTTAATATAGTATGAATAACAGCTGTATTTCGGAATTATATTTGATTTTTGTTCTTAGGAATTCAACTTTACATATCTTAGCATTGTTTAACAAGTTATGAATATTTTTTTAAAGGAAAATCCATTGTTGCTTTTGTTTATTGTGGCGGCAATAGGATACTTGGTAGGTAATCTGAAATTCCGTGGCACAGGTCTTGGTACAGCTGCGGTACTTTTTGTAGGTTTAGCTTTTGGTGCCATGGATCCTGGATTTATCGTTCCAGACATTATATTTCAGATAGGTATTGTCTTTTTTGTCTACTCTGTGGGCTTAAGTTCGGGTCCAGCTTTCTTTCAGTCATTCAAAAAGAATGGTTGGAGAGATATTGTGTTTATAATGCTAATGCTTGCTTTGTCCACACTAGTTACAGTCGTAATTTATTGGTTAATGGATTTTGACAAAGCTACTATGGTAGGTATGTATTCAGGTAGTTCTACCAACACCACTGCCTTGGCTTCGGTCATAGATATGATAAATCTCAAAGGAGAAGCAGACGACTCTACGATTCAGAATTTGGTAGTTGGCTATACTTTTTCATATCCCATGGGTGTTTTAGGGGTTATGATTGCCATCAAAATTATGGAGAGATTTCTAAAAATAGATTATGCTGCTGAGAAAAACATTCTTCGAAAGGATTATCCACTTGATGAAGATCTTACACATAGAACTATAGAAGTGACCAATCCTGAGATTTGCCAAAAACAATTAAGAGACATCATAAATGCTTACCAATGGAACATTGTTTTCGGTCGTGTAGATAATTTGCATTATGGTACAAAGTTGTCAAATTGGGATACTACATTAATAGAAGGTGACAAAATTATCTTGGTTGGTACCATTGAAGAAATAGAGCAGGCCCAAGCAGTATTGGGAAAAGAAGCAGAAACAAGTTTGGCATATGATCGTAAAGAATATGACGTTGTGCGAATATTTGTATCAAATCCTGATATGGTGGGAAGAAAGCTGTCATCACTTAATCTTCAAGAAAAATATTCAGCCATCATTACTAGGATAAGAAGAGGAGACACGGAGATGTTGGCAAAGGGTGATACTATTCTTGAACTAGGAGATAGAATTAGATTTGTAGCTCGAAGGAAAGATATCAAAGACATCCAAAAATTATTTGGAGATAGTTACTATGCAGCGAGTAAAATTGACTTGTTTTCATTTGGATTAGGCATTGCTTTAGGTCTTTTACTTGGTATGATCGAGTTTTCGCTTCCTGGTGGCATATCATTTAAACTTGGTTTTGCTGGAGGTCCCTTGATCATAGGACTAATATTAGGCACATTAAGGCGTACAGGTCCGATTGTATGGACATTGCCATATGGCTCTAATGTGACGTTAAATCAACTTGGATTGACACTTTTGCTTGCAGTCATTGGTATTAGGTCGGGCAATACCTTATTGACCAGTTTAAGTGATGGCGCATGGATCAATATCTTTCTTGCTGGGTCTATATTAAGTATCGTTTCTGCGTTGCTCAGTCTATGGGTAGGGTATAAGTTGATTAAGATACCATATTCATTACTGCTAGGTTTTATATCCAATCAGCCTGCTATTTTGGAATTTGCGACCGATATTACAAAGAATAGGGTACCAGCTATAGGGTATTCCTTTATGTTTCCTATTTCATTGGTAATGAAGATATTATTTGCTCAATTGCTATATGTGATGCTTTCTTAAACAATATCAACGAAGAAGAATTAATATTTTTTTTCAAAAATATTTGTAAAAGATTTTTGAAATATAAATTAAGTATATATCTTTGCGTCGCCTTACAAAAAATGGCCCGTTCGTCCAGCGGTTAGGACGCCAGGTTTTCATCCTGGNNAGGGGTTCGATTCCCCTACGGGCTGCTAAAAGAGATCAGAAATGATCTCTTTTTTTTTGTCCATAAGTGAATTATGCTATATTTATTTGCAACACAATTGACTACAGTTATTCTATTCAGCATCAAAATTTATCTCCCTTTCAGTTCATTTTTATTTTGGCACACTATTTGGATTCATCATGATGATCATTTAGTTGGCTGAAAGCGAATTACTGTTTCCCCCAAAACATTCTTTTGTTCAGTCATCCATTATAATCCCATAATTGTCGGCCATTAGACTAAGGCCGAGGATGATCCAGATTCCCATGGACCCTGTGCCCGGATATCTCACTTTTTATTGCAAAATAAACTGATTCGGGCACTTTTTTCTATTTTTTGTTCAGAAGGATGTCTATTTTTTCTAATAACCATGGTTTTGACACCACACCTTTAGTGTTCGTAATTTCTGTTTTTAGTTTGGTAAGTTTGTCTTTATCTTTGTACGTTAGTTTCATAAGATTAAGGGTGAATTTTATCAAATTAAGGTAGTGTACTTTTCTGTCATTGGTAAGTGATTTTTCTCTACGGATATACATTTTGAAAGCTTGAAGTAAAGATTCAAGAGCGTCTAGCTCATCTAATTCATAATATGCAAGTAATAAAATACTTTTTGCATTTAAATTGTACCAAACATCTTCATAATTGACACGATTTAAATGGTCTAATACTTTATTGAAATCTTTTCTATAAAATTCTAACCTTGCTAAACTAAATTCTACTGCATTGGCTCTGTATTTTTCATCTATATATTTAGAATATTCAAAAATAAAGTTTTCTGCCCAATCAAATTCTCCTACCCGCAATGCAATCGGTACTATATTCCTAAAGTTTGATACAGAAATTTCATTATTACTAATAAAAATTTCATTATCTATAGTCTCTTTATAAAGGTCGAAATTTTCCCTATGAAAACTGGTGTCACCTTTATTTACCTTATTTATACAATAACTAATTGCTGTTGCGTAAATCTCTTTTACTTCCTCTTTTGGAAAAAAATGAATGTATTTTTTCATCATCTGTCGAAGCTCAAAATAATGATTTGTATTTTCACCTTCAATATATGTAGATTTCATCTTATTATACAGTTGAATTGGAGGTATTTGAATATATTTTTCATTATTTGCATTTTCAATAACCCAGGCCATGTTTTCCATTTCCATGTCAAGATGGTACATTTTTTTCCATGTTAGTAAAGTGCAATAAAGACGTAGTTTTTCTGCAATATAGAAGTAATCAAGGTTTTCAGAGATTTTATTTATGTTAAGTTCTGTTTCAATTTCAAATTTGGCATTTTTTTTCTCATTTTCTGTTTTAAGGTTAAATAAGCCTCTTTCTATTTGATATTTGGTGTAATAATATTCTACAGATTGGTTTACCTCCATCTTTTCGAGTCTTTCTAGTTCACCTATAATGCCATTATATAGTTTTTCTATGCCACGTTTTCTCACACCTTCTAATTTTAGATTTGTTCTCAAACTGAGCATATGATCATATTCTTGTTGTGCTAGGAAATCTTCTAATAGTTTGACCAAATCAGAGTTTAATTTTAAGAACTTTTGGTTCTGATAAGGTATATCGCCATAGACCTTATTCCATAATTCTTCATTTGGAACATCATCATTCGTATTTCCTTTTTTGATCCAATCTAAGATTAATTCTAGGTATTTTGAAATACTTTCATTAACATTAAAGTAGGGAGAGTTAACATATTTATTAAAGCTATTTAACTCATAAACAGATAGTTGTATTAATGCAGCTGTTATTTTTCTATCTTTCATTTTTGTATGTCATTTGTAAATAAATTCTTTATATCAAGCTGGGTATTCTTTTATAAATTCGGTATTTATTTTAAGTAAATTTTTAATTTTGTAGCCAACTAATAACCAAAAATGTTTCAAAAATAATACATAAATTTCCTAATTCTTACATTTATGAATCTTCATTTACTTTAGTTTTAGTTGCACATTTTATTGTTTTATCTGAATTATTATAAGATCCATATAAAATACAAATATATTACTTTTGTTAGATATTGTTTAATAAATGAATTTAATTATTTTGTGAAATCTTAATAAATTGATTACGGTTTGATTTAATCTAAGTGAATTGAAAAGTGAAGATTTATGTATTATATTTTTATATTATGTATTTTATATCAATAATGAATGAATTATATATTTATATATTGACTATTTAAAACTTTTAATCTCTTTTATATGATATTAATATGTAATTTGTAAGAACTACATTATCAATATATTCAAATCATTGAAAGTTAGAATCTAAAATATTAATAAAAAAATTATGATAAAAATGTAAATATATTTGTTGGTTTACATTTTATTGCTTTACTTTGTGGTTGAATTTTTAACCATAATAGGAGTATTGTCTCCCTAAGACGAACCCATGAAATACATATACATCTTATTTTTAACCATTTGTGCATTGTTGCCTTCCCCCAGGTTGACTGCTCAAAACAATCCTGGTGAAGTTAATATCTCTCTTTCCCCCGGTGAGAATTATTATGATACCATATATTCTGTTGTGGGTTTGAGTATAACGCCTTCGTTAGGGGTTAATGTAAATTCGGTAAATATTGGAAACAACAAATATGCTATAGAAATAAATACAGATTCTGTTGAATTGGTATCTGGCAGTGTTATTGTTGAATTCGTTCTTGCAGGATTTAAAGTAAAATATACAATATATCAAATAAATTTCGTTGCATCAAAAATTAAAGCAAGGCCAGATTTTGTTACAATCTCAGACGATACGCCTGTAATAATCAATCCATTGCTAAATGATGAGTCGACCACTTCAGGTTTAACTTTAAATGGTGTTAGTCAAGTTCAATATGGAAATGCTACTTATGAAAATGATGTAGTTACTTACACACCGAGTGCAGAATTGAAAAGCGATTATATTGTTTACAGTGTAAGTGATTCATTAGGTGCGAAAGCAAATTCAGTTATTTATATTTTGCATGAAGATGATGATGCATTAGCAAATGATACCTTACGTTACACTTTATTAAATACAAGTGCTCAGTATATAATTTTGCCATTTACTGGGTTTGCATTAGATGAGTCAAATCTAGCTGAAAAGGGTATCTTAACACAACTTCATGATATGGTTTACTATTATGAACCCAATGAAGGAACGACTGGTACAGACAGTTTTTTATTTTCTGATGAAGATGGAAATAGTAGGTTGGTTATTATAAAACTAATCAATATTCCACACAATAATAGTACTGTTAGGGATGATAAATTTTACACACCAAAAAATACGCCAATTACGTTTAATGTTTTTGCAAATGATTTGAACAGTAAGTTTCCTATTTCTGCTTATTCATCTGCTTTGGTTCGCGATACACTAGGTATATTTACTTACACACCACCTGCCAATTTTTCTGGTGAAAAGAATTTTACTTACACGGTAAATTATGGTGCTAACAATAAGTACACTGGTAAAATTAAAATCGTTATTGGTAATTTTCAACCACAAAGTGATATTGAATACACGTTCAATACGGATAAAAATACTAGTTTGGCCTTAGAATATGATGTCCCTGTCAGTGGATATTCATTTCAATTAGTAGACGCGCCTTCGTTTGGTACAGTTGAAATATTTAATGATAGTACATCTATCGAAGAAAATTGTAATCAACTCACTACAAAGGCAATGATACTTTATACGCCTGATCAAAATTATTATGGCGCAGATGAAATTTCAGTGGAATATTGTATAGAAAATAATCCATGTCTTTTATATAAATTGTATATTAATGTAGTAGACAGTGATCAAGATACGCTTTGTAAATGTGTGGGTAGAGATTGTGTTTGGGCTGGTGACTTGAATGGAGATGGACGTGTTTCTGTCACAGATTTGTTGTCATTGGGTAGATACATGGGGCTTACAGGTGCATCAAGAGATGATTTGCCTTATTCTTACCGAGCTGGTCAGCATAGTGATTCATGGAATGTACATCAACCTAATGGTAGTGATACAAAGCATATCGATGCCAATGGAGATGGTATTTTGACAGCGTCTGACACCATGGCTATATCCGAATATTATGCAGCTATACATAACTTAGTTCCTACTGAAGTGTTAGGCATTAAGGATTATCCTTTTATGCTTATCCCAAATAGTACAGAACTGGACTCGGGTGATTTGTTGATTTTGGATGTAGTGATTGGGACGGAAACAAAGCCTGTGGTTGACATTTTCGGACTAGCTTTTGGTTTGAACTTTTCACCTTCTTTAATTGATAGTGCGAGTTTGACGGGTTATTTTTATAAAGATGGATGGTTTGCTACAGCAAGCCCTACTTTACAAATGGTTAAACAACCAACTGCTGGTACACTTCATGCTGCGTTTACACGTTTAGGAAGTATAGTAGTTGATGAAGTTGAAGGAATTAAACCTACAGGAACTAGTGGGAATGGAATCATTGGTCAAATTTTATCAATTGTAGTTGACGAAGTAGAAGGTATTAGAAGTGAAGATGGATTTGTCACTCGAAGAATTGCCACTAATAATATAGAAATGGAAGATGCCGCAGGTGAGAAGTTTATCTTGCCTGATACATATGTAGACATTAGAATCAATAATAAGAAAACCACACCTGTGCCTTCAGAAGATAAATTATTGGCTTTCCCGAATCCTGCTAAAGAATATGTAAATCTTCATTTTAATGGTAGAAATACCATCAAAGCTTATAAGATGGTAGACATGTTTGGTAACATGGTAGGTCAGGTGGCAAATCTTGATCAGCAATCTGTGTCTATTAATACCAAGAATTATGCTACAGGAATCTATCTTTTACAAGTAGTCACCACACAAGGTGTCATTACAAAAAAGATCAATATTACAGCTGAATAACGCAAATAGGAAAGTATGAGCCCACTCTGAAAACGTAAATCGAATGATAATAAGACGTTTTTTACCCAATCCCTAAAGGGAAACGTCTGATTATCAATCCAGTAAAAAAAATAGAGTTTTCTCTGTTATTGGAGCTAAGGACTTTTCAGAATGTACTCAAGTATTCTTAAAATAACAAAAAAGACCCGAAACATTAAATGTTCGGGTCTTTTTTTTTGGTGGCCTCAACGGGAATCGAACCCATATCAAAAGTTTAGGAAACTTCTATTCTANNTCTATCCGTTGAACTATGAGACCAACTTCAGAAGATGTGCAAAATTAAATAATTAAACATATTAATGAAGTAATTAAGCTTATAAAAAACAATCTCATTTTTCATTTTGTTATCTTTGCATCATAAAATAAACACTAATTTGCTAAAGCGACAAGTTCAAGCCAATTTGCCTACTAAATGGGGAGCGTATGACATTTATGCTTTTTCTGAAGAACATGAAGATCAACAACCACATATTGCTCTGGTTCACAAGGATATTAATGTAACTAATGCGGTACCTGTCAGGATACATTCTGAGTGTTTGACAGGAGATTTGTTCGGGTCTAAAAGATGTGATTGTGGAGAGCAGTTCGAAGAGTCTATGTCTATTATATCTGCTCAAAAAGGAATCATGATTTACCTTAGACAAGAAGGACGCGGTATTGGACTGATCAATAAGCTTGATGCATATAATCTGCAAGATGCTGGTCTTGATACATTCGAAGCAAATGTGCATCTTGGATTTGAAGCGGACGAACGTGACTTTGGTATTGCCATTGAGATTTTGACAGACTTAGGGATTCAGACTATAGATCTAATTACGAATAACCCTGATAAAATAGCAGCTATAGATCATTCAGATATTACCTTGAGAAATAGAATTCCCATCATCATACCACCGAAATCTGAGAATGAAGGTTATCTCAAGATAAAACAAAATGTCGGACACTTACTGTAGATATCAAATGAATATAGAGACTTTTACAGAATATTGTTTATCCAAAAAAGGAGTGAGTGAGTCATTTCCTTTTGGTGGAGATACCCTAGTTTTTAAAGTGGTCGGCAAGATGTTTGCGTTGACGGGATTAGAGACTATACCTGCGGCTGCAAACTTAAAGTGTGATCCTGAATGGGCAATTACATTAAGGGAAAGCTATGAAGATGTACAACCGGGATATCATATGAATAAAGCACATTGGAATACTGTACAATTGGAAGGAAGTCTGGAAGATAGTTTGATAAAAAAACTTATTGACCATTCATATGACTTAGTGGTGCAATCATTGCCTAAAAAGGATAAATTACTTTTAGATAATATAACGGAATAGTGGACAAAAATAAACTATACGATTTTATCATTGTAGGTCAGGGTATAGCAGGGACTTTGCTAGCACATTTTCTCTTGGAAAGTGGAAGGTCCGTATGCATAATAGATAATAACCATAAAGGCGCTGCTTCAAAAGTAGCCGCAGGCATTGTAAATCCTATCACGGGTAAAAACTTTGTGCGTAGTTGGAGAGTGAATGAATTTTTGCCTGTTGCGAAAAAAGTATATGGCGAAATTGCGCAAAAACTAAACATCACAACCTACACCGAAGTAAATATCATTAGAACCCTGGAGAATACCGAAGCTGAAAATAACTGGCTAGCTCGCACAGCGGATGAAAGTGTTTCTGAATATATGTTGGCCAATGCAGATGTTTCGTCTTTTGAAGGTAAAGTCGCGCCTGCATTCGGTTATGGTGAACTCACAGGAACATTCCAAGTCCATTTGTCAAATATATTGGATGCGTACAAATTGGAATTTATAAAAAATGATCAGTTTCTAGAAGATGCATTTGATCATTCAGGATTGATAGTTAGGGATGATTATTTTGAGTATAAACACATTCAAGGTAAACAAATAGTGTTTTGTGAAGGGTACCAAGGTCAATCTAATCCTTTTTTTACTAAAATGGGTTTTGGCCCATCTAAAGGAGAAGTTCTACATGTAAAAATACCTAATGCGGACTTTACAAAAATGTACAAAGACAAGATTTTTATTGTCCACCTATATGATGACGTTTATTGGGTGGGATCAGGATACGAGTGGAATGCCCCCGATGATCTCCCAAGTGATGCTGTTCGAACAAAGTTAATCACAGAATTGAATAGATTGCTTATGATACCTTACGAAATCCTTGACCATAAAGCTGCCATCAGACCTACTATGCACAATAGACGGCCTTTATTAGCTGTGCACGAGACAATTCCCGGCATGTACATGTTTAATGGCTTGGGAACTAAAGGGTCATCAATTGGACCATTTGTAGCGAAGCAATTTGCTAAATATTTGGTTACTAAAGATGTAGAATTGTTAGAGCTGTGATTGAAACAATAAATAATACAAATCTCTCACCTAACCACCACCTTTTTACTCCCTATACTGACTCCATCCTTTATCATATCAACGATATAAACTCCAGATACTAAATCATGAATATCCCATGTCACATTGTGATGACTATCTTTTATATGCATTGTGTGTAGGAGTGTGCCTTGCAGATCATAGATATGATAGGTCACTTCTGATATTTCTGCCTGATTTATGATGATCATATCTGTAGCAGGATTGGGATAGATGCTTATTTTTTTACTTAGATCGTCATGCGCCCACTCTATGGCAGATGATGTGGTATCTATAGGAACGATGTCTCCATCTTCATTTATTTTTACTAACCACGCTTTTGATACATTGTTAGATGCAGATCCACCTATGAGGTAGTTTCCATCCGATGTTGGTATCAATGTGGAAAATTCATTATATTTTTGATCACCATTATAGTAGCTGTAATCCTTGTGCCAAACTTTGCTACCATCACTTTTTATTTTTACTATTCTCGCCTTGGTCATAAATGAATCTAAGGTCACTCCTTCAGCAGCTACTGATGTGCAGTAAAGGTATTCGTCATCTAGATGTCCTTTTATTAATGTTGCATTAGGACTATTGTGTGACGTATGTGGTTCAGTATATTGTTTTTTCCAGACAGTTTTCCAAGTATTCAGGTCAAACTTGTATATAGGATTAGGAAAACTATTTCTTTCCCACAGAAAATCGTATGCAAGACCTGTTGTTAAAACCAAAATTTCATGGTCATTTAATTGATTTATATCTTGAGTAAGAAAAATTAAATCTGTTTTTGGGGTTTTAAATTCTCTTAAAATAGTTCCCAAACTATCAATTTCGACAATACTTAAATAAATTTCATAAACATTTGATTTCCTACTTTGGCTACCAAAAATAATAAAATTCCCATTAGGTTTTCTAATAAATCTACCACCTGAATAACTAAAATCAGGTGGATTTGTAAGATAGATATGTTTTGTATTGCCATCAGGATATTTATATATAACTGAAGAGATACTATTATTTTCTTGTATTACTGTAGCTTGATAAATAGTGGTATCGCCCGTCAAAATCATATCGCATAAGTAATATCCACCTGGTAGTGGATTAACTATTGAATCAATTAGCGTAATATTTTTTTCTGACAAATCGTATTTTAGCTTTAATATTTTATTTCCTGTTAATGCTCCAAATATTAACGCATCATCTACGCGATAAACAGGAGTCTTCCCTGCTGTAAAAATCCATTTATTTTTTATTGTATAGTAAGTTGAAGAACAAACTTCACCTGTTTTTTTATCATGACAGGAAACAGTTAACCCTAATTCAGGTTCATTTGATTCTTCCGCATACCCAATAGCATAATAGCTTTCATTGGATTCATATAATAATTCAGTAACAGTTCTATATAAACTAAAATCATTTATGTGACTATAAATTGATTGACAATGAATTGAATAAAAAATAAAAACGCCTAACATAGTAACAATGATCCTTGTTAATTTAATAGCCATAATATCAGGTTTATTTAAAAGATGGTCGGCTTCACGACTGCGAACCCGAAGAAGCCGACCTATTATGTTGTTACAAAATTAATCTATCTTGATAAATTTGCCAGATTTAAACTGTTCTTTATCAGAAATAATATTGTACGAATAAACACCCGCTGTCCATGTACTAACATCTATTTTAGTGACATGTTCGATCAGTTTATTTTGCTCAAAATTCTTCATCAAATTCTTCATTTTTAAGTTTATCTTTAAGTAAAGTTCTGCTTTCGTCTGCAGGTCGGATGTATTTGTATTTTTCGCAATCGATCATTTCTGCAAATCCTGCTGGTGGTGTAGGGAAGTTGGCTTTAAAATCATAACCTGATGTTTCGTCTTTTTCTAGTTTCTGAAAAAACAATTCAGAGATAGGTCTTGCCATTACGTATCCTTGTCCATCATTGAGATTAAGGAATCTGATCCACTTATCGTCACCACCTGACCAAACGCCTGTAATAAGATTGGGTGTGACGCCCATAAACCATCCGTCTGCATAGTCATTGGTTGTACCTGTTTTGCCGCCTATTTTGGTTTTAATGTTTAGTCCAAATTTGCCACCTACATTATTTTTTAGCATTTCTAGCATGACAGCATTATACAATGGGTTGATGGCCGTTTTACGATTGGGAATGCCTTGGTAGATGATTTTTCCATTTTTATCTTCTATTCTGGATACAAAAATAGGTTGTACATAGGTGCCATTATTCCCAAAAGCGGAGTATGCACCCGTCATTTCCATCAAAGTAAGGTCTACAGCACCTAGACAAATAGATGGAGAATTGGGAATAGCTAGTCGACCACCTTCTAGTCTTAAGTTTTTATCTATGCCTAGATTGTGCATCAAGTCACGCACAAGCGCCACAGTACCCATTTCTTTGAGTAATCGAACTGTGATGGAGTTTTTTGAATATAATAATCCGTGGAATAGGTTATATTTATTACCTGTAAACTCTTCATTTGCATTGGCAGGTGACCACTCTTGATTTACTTCAAAACCAGCATCGCCAGGTGCAATTGTATATTGGATATCATCAAATTCCTGACATGGAGATATACCTTGTACTGCAATAGCTTGTGTATATACAAATGGCTTCATCGTAGAACCAACAGATCTTCGCATTGTAGCATGATCGAATTTAAAATATTTATGGTCTATGCCACCGACCCAAGATTTAATATGTCCAGTATTGGATTCTAATACTAGAAAACCAGCTTGCATGATCATCTTATGGTATCGTACAGAATCAAAAGGTGACATTTCTACTTCTTTTTCTCCACCTTTTTCATAATCAAATATCTTCATTTTGATAGGTGTGGAGAATTCCTTTTGGTAAACTTCTTGCAGTTTATCGTAAGAAGTTACAAGTGGCTGCCATAGATCACTATTTAATAATCTATGGTATCTATCTTGGTTAGAAATGTCTATTTTACCTGCATTTGTGGCTTCTCTCCACGAAGATTTGTTTTGAGAAATGGCGATCAGTGTTTTAATAACATTATCTGACATGGGAAGACCAGCATATTTGTGCTCAACATCTCCCAAATGGTTTGCTATCATTTTTTCTCTCAACTTGAGATATCTTTCTGACCCTTTGTTTTGTCCTTCTAAGATGTCAGCTCTCAATTGTTTTTGGACATCATCTGCTTCAAATGTCCATGGATCCATATTCTTCCAAACCCTAAAGTATTTTTTCTGGATTTTTCGCATATGTTCGACCACTGCAGCTTCGGCATGTTTTTGATAATTCAGATCAATCGTAGTATATACTTTTAGGCCATCCGTATATATATTATAAGGAGTGCCATCCGCTTTTTTGATGTTTTGTGTATCCAAAAGTGATTTGAGCCACTTCGTCAGTTCTGCTCTGAAATATGGTGCAGGTCCATCACTCTGTGTTTTTCTGTCAAACAATGACATATCAATGTCCTTCACGATCAAAGTATCAAGCGCAGCTTTGTCTATTTGGTCATCATTGTGCATGAGGTTTAAAACTAAATCGCGTCTTATCTTACATTTTTCAGGAAATCTTTTTGGATTATAAAGACTTGGGTTTTTCAACATTCCTACTAAGGTGGCAGCTTCTTCTACATTCAGGTCTTTTTGACTTTTGTTGAAATAAATTTGGGCTGCTGCTTCTATACCGTGTGCACCATTTATAAACTCAAACTTATTCAGATACATCACCATGATTTCTTCCTTGGTATAGCTTTTTTCTAATTTGACAGCCGTCACCCATTCTTTGAGTTTTACACCTATTAGTGTCAACATTTTTCTGGGAGCAGACATGTCAGACATCTTGGGTCTGCTAAATAGTTGTTTTGCAAGCTGTTGTGTGATGGTACTGCCACCACCAGAACTTTCTTTGCGAAAAAGAAGCGTTTTAAATCCTACTCTTGCCAACGCACGGAGGTCGATACCGCTATGACTAAAAAAACGTTCATCTTCAGTAAGGATCAAGGCATTTTTGACATGTGGATTGAGAGTAGGGTAGTCAATAGCTACTCTATCTTCGATGTAATATCGCCCGAAAGGTACACCATGCACGTCATAAATAACAGTCGCCAAGTCGTACTTCGGATTCTCTAAGTCTTCGAAGGTAGGTAAATCAGAAAAACCAATAAAAACAAATATCAATATCACTAGACCCAACACAGCAAGTGCGCTATTTCTCAAATATCTATTGTATTTTTGAAACTGTGGTGGAATCGTATGTTCTATTTGATTTTCTGTCATGGTCTTAATAGGTTAACTAATTTCTAGTTGATTTTCTTCTAAAGAATAATCTTTGTGATGCGCTTTGTAACGACCCTTTCCAAACTTAGTGCCATTGAAGGTTTCTGTTTTGCGTAAAGACTCTTTAACATCTTCAGGCAATCTATTGAATTCTTGACATTTTAAAGAACAAGTATTTTCGTACTTCTCACCACATGATGGACATTGGATGAATAAAATGTGGCATGCATCATTGGCACAGTTGATATGGTGGTCTGATGGAGTCCCACATTGGTGACATTTAGCAATGATATCAGGTGAAATCCTTTCGCCTAAGCGCTCATCAAAAACAAAATTTTTACCTATAAACTTATTTTCTATTCCTAATTCTGCGGCTCTTCTTGCGTATTCGATGATGCCACCTTCTACTTGGTACACATTCTTAAAACCTTTGTGTTTGTAGTAGGCACTAGCTTTTTCACAACGAATACCACCTGTACAATACATGATGATATTTTTGTCTTTTTTGTCGCTCAACATATCTTCTACGATAGGAAGGGCTTCTCTAAAAGTCTCTACATCAGGGAGTATGGCATTCTGAAAATAACCTACTTCACTTTCGTAATGATTGCGCATATCGATGATGATGGTATCTTCTTGATCGGCAAGTTTGTTAAATTCTTCTGCTTTTAAATGGATACCTTTATTCGTGACATCGAATGTTTTGTCATCCAAACCATCTGCTACTATTTTTTCTCTGACTTTTATGATAAGTTTGAAGAAAGATTTTCCATCATCTTCAATAGCAAAGTTAAGTCTGATATCTTGCAAAAAAGTGATGGTTTGCATGGCTTCCTTAAAAGCTTCTACTTGATGTTGTGGTACAGAGACTTGAGCATTTACACCTTCATAAGAAACATAAATCCTTCCTAGTACTTCTACTTCTGAAAGTAAGATATAAAAATGATCCCTAAAGATTTGGGGATTGCGAAGGTGATAATATTGGTAAAAAGATAAGGTGACACGTGGTGTCTGATCTGCCAAAAGCCTGGCTTTGAGTACGTCTTTATTGACTCTATTGTGTAAGGATTTCATGATAAGTGATTTAGTCGCTTTTGCAGGAAGCGGTTCAATACTAATAAATAATCAGGCAAATATAGGGATTTTCTTTACTTTTTGTAGTTATTAGTGGATATTGTATGAATATCAAATTTCATAATCAATATCTTTTCAATTTTTCATTCCTTATAATTAAAAAGATTCTACTCAATATTTAACAATTGCTTCGAGCCGGCAAGGCTTTAACTTTTTTTCTTCAGCAAAAAAAAGTAAACAAAAAATGCCGCCGCTGTTTTGTCTTCTTAACGCTTCAACCCGCATTATGCATTAGAAAATCTATTACATGCCGAAATTCCTTCAAAATAAGGCTCCGCCGCGGCGGATAATTTTCAATCACTCATCATAGGGGTGACTATGATTCGCTCTCGAAAATTCTTATTTTATTGGCCTTTCAGCCTTCACTACGAAGTTCTAATGCATAATGCAGGTTTAAAGTTATCTTCCCGACGGAAACAAAAAAAACTCGCCTTTGAGATTCGTTCATTAATTATAATAATCAATTATTTTGCATTTGATCTCATATAAATCATAGTTTTGGCTCATGCAGTTTTTTGTTTTTGCCGTCTTCAGACACTTTTAAACTAAAGACAAAAATGCGGAAGAAACCTATCTCAATAAATAGTTATTCTCGAGATATTTTTTAAAATATTTATTCAATTTGTTATATATGTTAATGGATAATTGTATTTCAATGGTTAAAAGGCTATATCACTATTGGTATTATAAAGAAAAAGACCGATACAAAAGCTTGTCACTATTTGTATCGGTCTTTATAATAATATATGGGCGTTGTCTTACCTGACGGTTTGTTATTGTTTAATTACTTTACTAATTAGCGTGCCTTGAGCTGTTTTGATTTCAATGAAGTAAATGCCATTAACAACAGGTCCTAAATCTATGATAGAAGTATTTGTTTTGGTAATACTTTGGAGAGCCCCTAGGATATTTTTAATACTGATTTGTTCTATGGGTATATTGCTTTCGATATTCAACATGTCTAGGGTTGGATTTGGAAATATCTTGATGTTTTCTTTGAGTAAATCTTCATTATTACTTAAGATGAAGTCTACACAAGCTGATTTTGATGAACAAAATTCACCTTCTACGATTACAAAATAACTTCCATTTTGACTCGGTGCATAAATTGCCGTTGTAGCTACAATTTGATTTGGGTTATTACATTCATACCAATAATAATTGTTTCCTTCGCCTTCTGCGACAAGCAGATTTCCTTGTTGAGTCAATCCGTTTGATGGTTCTGAAAGTAAACTTACATTTACCATTTGGAAAGTATCACAACTTCCAATGCCAGGTAGAATTTCACCATAAGTACCTGCTTCGAAATAGGTGGTTTGACCGATGGTATAACCTATACTTGGACAAACATTAACGTCTTTGGATTGGGTAAAACATGGTGTATTTGTCACAATGGTGTTGATTGTTGTATTAGTTGTTTCTTTTTTCTCATCAAAAGTAAGTTCTGCAAGATTAGTAATAATGGTACCATCTGCTACATCTTCTTTAAACTTGCATTTGAAAGCTACATAACCATCATTGGTTCCTGAACTTCCGCCAAGATTGATGTTTTCGAATACAAAATATATTTTATCACCTTCTTTGTAAGATGTCATATTATGACTTGATTCTTTGATAAGAATACTAGATAGATCAATGTTTCTGTCAAGGGTATTTGCAACAGTGATCGTTTTTATGGATGCAGAAGTTGGATTCTCAAATCTAATTAAATAGTCCAAAGATTCTTCTCTTAAGGTAAAGTTTTCTTCGCCCGGTCGGTTAGGCCAATTCAACATATTTTGAGATGTTTGACCACAATTTATAGCATCTGCATATATAAAGGTAGATAAAGTATCTCCTAATTGGCTAATGCTAAATGCTTCAAAAAACAAACTATCACCTTCCATTTGGGGCAGTGGGATATCCAATTCAATATTAGGTGTAAAAGTATGTCCAGGTAATAAATCAATAAATTCCCAGAATATAACGTTATCACTTGCACCAATGGGGAATGGATCACTATCATTGACAAAAGTTTTTTCATCAATGTGGATACCAAGGTAACCTGACACCAATTGACTAGTACTATTAAAAACTGTAACACCTAGATTCTCTAAATTATTACACACAAGGTTAGAGGGACTGATGGTGACTAAAGCATTTGGATCTTCTGCTTCGGGTGTAAAAGCTACAAAGACATATTCGATGGCATTATTTGCAGTTACTGTTTTTGTGATGCTGTTGTTTGTCCAATTTCCGTAAGGTACTGTAAAATTTAACTCATATTCGTCAGGTATTAATCTAAGATTGTAATAACCTGTTTTGTCTGTGTAAAAAGTACTGTTTAAGGAAGCGATATTAATGGCACAATTGGGTAGGGGACTATCTGTTTGAGAATCAAAAAGGCCATTACCGTTGATATCTCTGAAAGCAAACCCAACTATTGAACTCATAGGATCTGTCACCACCATGTTTACATTTCGTGATGCACATTCCGAACCATTTTGTACAAAATATATACTTGTAGATCCTGGCATCATACCGCTAGCCAAAGCATTGTTTATTATTTTTATGACAGTGGTATCGTTGCTGTACCAAGTTCCACCTGTAGTCGGTGTAAGCGATGCTGTTTTTCCTATATCGATCGAATCTTTACTTACAGTGACTGTAGGACGTGGACTTACAACGACAGGTTCTGTAGGCAATGATGTACATCCGCTTAGAATTGATGTATATATAAAATTAGCGCTTCCGGGTCCTATTGCAGTTACCGTTCCATTGTTTGTGACAGTCGCTACTGATGGATTATTAGTAGTCCAAAATCCGCCTGAAGTTGGTGAAAGATTGGTTGTTTGACCTATACATAAGGTTTTATCTCCAGGGAAAGTGACGACTGGTCGAAGAATTACAGGGATTCTTATGACATCAGGGCAAAACAGGGAATTAGAGAAAAACTCGAAAGTTCCAACAGCATTCGAACTAAATACAAATGAGTAAATACCATTATTTTCAGTGACTGTACCACCTGGTGGATTATTAGGATTGGGTGTAAAAGGACCTTGAAATGGATTAGGACTTAAAGCAAATGTTGTACCTGCACAAACGGTAGATACATTTAAGATAGTAGGTTTTTTACGGACAATCAATGCTTCAGATGGAAGAGAAACACAACCTGTCGATGAAGATGTATAAGTAAAGCTTGCAGTACCAACACCGAAACCAGTTGCAAGACCTGCATTTGTTACAGTCGCAACTGAAAGGTTATTGCTTATCCAGCTTCCACCAGTAATAGGAGATAATTGAGAGACATCACCAACACAAATATTCTGGTCTCCAGTGAAAGAGACAATAGGTCTTGGATTTACTAATATTCTTAAAGTATCTTGGCAAAGTGTTCCACTCGGGAAAAAATCAAATATACCTACGGCTTCATCACTAAATTGGAAGGAATAAATTCCATTATTATTTACAACTGTGCCTCCAGGAGGGTTATTGGGACTTGCTGTGAATGGTCCTTGGTATGGATTCGGGCTAATTGTTAGGTTAGAACCCGCACATACTGCTGGTGTATTAAAAACACTAGGTTGAGTTAGTACCGTAATAATATCTGTAGGCAGAGACCTACAACCTGTCACACTATCTCTAAATATAAATCTAGCATCGCCTTCAGTTAGTCCTGTGATTATACCCGCATTATTAATAGAAGCAATATTGGGATAGAAACTTGTCCACTCGCCACCTGAAGTAGGAAATACTGTTGTCAAACTACCTGGGCAAATGGAATCATCTCCTGTAATCTCTACTGTAGGGATGGTAATTATGTTACCAACAATATTGCCACTATATAACTGCAAAGAGCCCCCCATCGTAAACCCATTAGAGAAATCTCCACCCATAAAGCTTGGATCCTGTGACGTCGGGTCTGTATCATTTTCAAACATTCTCACTTCTTGCTTGCATGCTGGGATTGGTTGCACAGATAATGAAAATAACTTTAAGGTATCTCCTTGTGTTATGTTGTTATATTGGGCCGCTGGTGATAAGGACACATTAATCGCATGGTAATCATTATGTGGATTCGACAATGGAGCGGTAATACTATTCATTATTCTCCATTCTCTGGGTGTCATACTATTATAGTTTTGATTGCCTACGAGCGGGAGAAAGTTTTCAGAAACACTGACACTAGATCCAGATGGCACTACCACACTGAATTGAGAATTGAACTGTGTTCGTTGTTGGACTGTGGTAGCGTTACCAGCTTCTGAAATTAAAAAAGCATCAAATAGTTCTGTAGTATCATTAAATCTAAGCATGTATTTGACATCTGTTACTTGTGCAGATACTATGTTTTGAATGAATAAGCAGAACAAAATGATAGTCATTTTTGTGCAAAAAAGTTTTTTAAATTGATTCATGTTTTGAGGTTTGATGGTGTTTAAAATTAGTTTGAATTCAGGAATAGCTGAAAGGTGATGAAATAAAAAGATAAAATATATTGATGCCCAAATGGACAAATCATTGGTTTAATGGCTCATTGAAAAAGTGAATAAATCTTTGCGCTGATTTAAGTTTGATTGTTCAATTAGTTTGTACGTTAGTCGACGTGTTCTCTAAGCTATGGAGAATTTAAGTGTCACTCTAGCTTTGATTTTTAAATCTTGCGTACATCTGAATGATCAGTGCAAGGTGTAGTATTGGTATAAATGTTGCAAAAATAATAATTGTGTTTTATATATTATAATTTAATTACATATTTAATTTTATTGGTGTTTAGTGTTTTGTGGTAAATGGTTTGCTGATGTTTAGTATTGTTATGTTTTTGGCGTGTGTGTATTGGCTTTTACAGTTTCCCATTCTTAGTGTTGTTTTGTGACATTTTGACTAAAAATGAAAAGGTCGGATGGGCGTTGCGCTTGGCAATAAAGTGAAGTTTTTAAAGAGCCTACTCCAATAACAGTCAAATTTGATAATCAACTGTTTTTTACCCTAGACCCTAAAGGGAAACGTTTGATTATCAATGAATCATGAACTAAGGTTTTACTGTAGTTTAAACTAATGGCTTTTTGGAGTAGGATCAAATAAAGAACATTTGGAGTATGAGGCCTTTTAAAAAAGAAATGGGGCATGTATTTTATTCGATTACTAAAATTAAAATATTTTTCATTTTTTTTAAACAATTCTTCTTTAAGATTATTATTACGCTATATTTGCATTTCAATTATCACTTATGACACTTTCGTTACATCATCTTCATCATCATTACTTTCCTGAAATCAGGTGAGCGGATTGTGATTTGATGTACCTATCAAAATAAATATTAACAACTGCCTGCTTGATTTCGAGTGGGCAGTTTTGTTTTATAGACTTCCCATTTTTGTCTCGCAGGTTTAAACCAAATAAACCAAAAGATGCTAAAAATAGCCGTTCAAAAATCAGGGAGGATGTATGAAGATTCCATCAAATTGCTCAAAGATTGTGGTCTGTATGTAGACAATGGCATGGATCAACTCAAAGCAGAAGTGCGAAATTTTCCAGCAGAAGTTTATTTTCTTCGCAATAGTGATATTCCACAATACTTAGAAGATGGTGTCGTAGATATTGCCATCATTGGCGAAAATGTATTGGCTGAAAAAAGGTCTAAAGTTTTCGTCTTGGAAAAACTTGGGTTTAGTAAGTGCCGACTCTCCTTGGCATTACCCAAAGCTATTGACTATCAAGGAATCGAATCTCTGGAAGGTAAAAAAATAGCTACTTCTTATCCCAAGACTTTGCAGAAATATCTGGATGAAAGAAACGTCACAGCCGACATACATTTGATATCCGGTTCTGTTGAGATAGCTCCTAATATCGGACTTGCTGATGCCATCTGTGATATCGTGAGTAGTGGCAGCACTTTGTTTAAAAATGGATTGGAAGAAAAAGATATTCTCCTAAAATCTGAAGCATGCATCGCTGCAAATATGCAATCTATGGAAGACAAAAAGGAATGGATAGATGAGATCATCTTTCGGGTGCAATCGGTACTAAAAGGTCGTGACCACAAATACATCTTATTCAATATTCCCAACCGTCAAATTTCGGCAGTGAGCAAGATTTTGCCTGTGCTCAAGAGCCCAACAGTATTACCTTTATTAGAGGAAGGATGGAGCTCTTTGCATTCCGTGATTCATGTCAATGATTTCTGGTCGGTGATCCGAAAATTAAAAGACAATGGCGCAGAAGGCATCTTGGTAGTTCCTGTAGATAATATGGTTATTTGATCAATAAATATTTTTACCCATCCTAAATCCTTCTCACGCAGAGCGTGACAGGCTCTTAAAAAGGA
>DLGT01000144.1:8308-9867 GCA_002482845.1 Saprospiraceae bacterium UBA7687 | reverse complement strand
AATAAAAATACAAAAATATTATGATACACAAAATAATTGAACCATCAGCATTACAATATGCGGAATTGTGTCAGCGACCGAGTATCGATCAGGCACTGCTTACCACAGGAATTCAGACCATTTTTAACGAAATAAAAAGAAATGGAGACGCTGCTATACGTAATTACACAGAGAAATTTGATGGCATAAGTTTACAAAGTTCGGTTTTAGATTTGAATGGTATCAGCTTGGAAACTATCGATATTTCTAGCGATCTCAAGGAAGCTATCCAAACCGCTTATGCAAATATTTACAAATTTCACGAAGCCCAAAAAACAACTGACATTGAAGTCAAAACCATGGAAGGCATCACTTGCAGCTTGCGTTCTGTACCGATAGAAAAAGTAGGGATTTATATTCCTGGTGGTACGGCGCCTTTATTTTCTACGGTTTTGATGCTTGCCATTCCTGCCCAAATAGCGGGTTGTGGTCAGATCATTTTGTGTACGCCACCAGATAAATTGGGTAATATCCATCCTGCCATTTTATACGCTGCCTTACTTTGTGGCATTAAGGAAATAAGATTGGTAGGTGGTGCGCAGGCTATAGCTGCGTTGACATTTGGCACTAAGGAGATTCCTGCTGTGGCAAAGATATTTGGTCCTGGCAATCAGTATGTGACTGCTGCCAAACAACTTGCACAAAACTATGGTGTAGCAATCGATATGCCTGCTGGACCTAGCGAAGTGTTGGTTTACGGTGATGCGACATCCGTACCCGCTTTTATGGCTGCGGACTTGCTGGCACAAGCAGAACACGGGGCAGATTCTCAAGTGATGTTGGTCCTTTCTGATGAACAAAAACTAGAAGAAACCTTGATGGAAATAGAAAAACAAATCGAAGATCTGCCAAGGAAATCCATAGCAAAACAAGCCTTATCGAATAGTAAAGCCATTGTCATTGCGGATGTAAATAAAGCATTTGAATTTATCAATCAATATGCACCTGAACATCTTATCATTGCTTCTGAAAAACCTTCGGATTGTATTCCTTATATCAAAAATGCGGGTTCGGTTTTCTTGGGAAATTATTGTCCTGAGAGCGCAGGTGACTATGCATCGGGTACAAATCATACGTTACCTACGAATGGATGGGCGAGGAGTTACAGTGGTGTGAATTTGGATGCTTTTACTAAAAAAATATCTTTCCAATCCATCACAAAAGATGGCATACAATCTCTTGGGAAAACCATCATCACTATGGCAGAAGGCGAACAATTGCAAGCACACGCCAATGCGGTGAAGGTACGGTTAGAAAAAATGAAACTTGAATTATTCACGTAGTTTACCCATCCTAAATCCTTCTCACGCATAGCGTGACAGGCTCTTAAAAAGGACTGTGTGACGCCAAAGCGTTAAGGACTTTTGAAACCCAAATAAATAAGTAATAGTATGCTTTTAATTTTAACAATTCAGGTGTTTGTTTCTACCTCAATTTTGTCACGATTTTTGCAACTTGCAGGCAAAAATAGCGCCAAAATATATTCAGGTTCACATTTTTACCACGAATTTACATTCGTG
>DLGT01000144.1:0-8296 GCA_002482845.1 Saprospiraceae bacterium UBA7687 | reverse complement strand
TGGTTATTAATATTAAACCCCTTTGGGGTTATACCTGAATAGTTACGTTTAATTTTTAATTTTCAAATTGCTTTCGTAAGATATCTCATAAATAAATCGACATTATGACCATAGCATCCGTCTTAAATCTCGTACGTCCGAATGTGGCGGCAATGACACCTTATAGTTCTGCTAGAGATGAGTTTACATCTGATGCCAAAATATTTCTGGATGCCAATGAAAATCCATACAACTGGGCATTTAATCGTTATCCTGATCCTTACCAAAAAAAGTTGAAGGAAGCGATTTGTGAATGGCGTGGCGTAGATACGCAGCACATTTTTATTGGTAATGGTTCGGATGAAATTATTGATTTATTGATTCGTGCATTTTGTGAACCGAAAGTGGATAATATTCTTACCGTGCGGCCTTCTTATGGCATGTACAAAGTCTCAGCGGATATCAATGAGGTCCAGATAAAATATCACGACCTAGACGAAAAGTTTGGATTAGATATCGATTCCTTATTAGCATGTGCTGACACTCAGACTAAAATATTGTTTTTATGTTCGCCTAATAATCCTTCTGGCAATTGTATTTCCATAGAAAATCTGAGTTATATATGTCAATCATTTAATGGTTTAGTAGTCGTAGATGAAGCCTATATAGATTTTGCATCGACGCCAAGTATGTTATCAAAATTAAAGGAATTTTCTAATCTTATTATTTTACAGACACTGTCAAAAGCAATGGGTGCGGCAGGTATAAGGTTGGGAGTAGCCTTTATGCACACAGAAATTGTCGCTATACTCAACAAGATAAAGCCACCTTATAATGTCAATAGTGCGACCCAAGAAATTGCTATCGATATCATATCAGATAGAGAAAATATTGAAGGTCAAATACAACAAATAAAAGCAGAACGGACGTCATTATTTCAGTTTTTGGGCACCTTGAATTTTGTCGAAGAAGTCTTTCCTTCGGAAGCAAATTTCATCTTAGTCAGAGTGAAAGATGTTTTTAAATTTTATGACTTTTTATTATCACAAGGTATCGTGGCACGCAATAGAGACAAAGAATTCAGGTGTCAAGGATGTATCCGATTTACGATAGGAACTCCTGAAGAAAACGAACAACTTAAACAATCCCTTCTTTTATTTCAACAACAAAATTGATCTAATGCAAAAAATATTATTTATCGATAGAGATGGTGTAATTCTTAAGGAACCACATGACGAGCAATGCGACCATATAGACAAGATGACCTTTCTACCGGGTGTGTTTTATTATCTTGGAGAGATCGCTAGGAAGTTAGATTATTTATTAGTGTTGGTCACAAATCAGGACGGACTCGGTACAGAAAGTTTTCCTGAAAAAGACTTTTGGCCGGTGCAAGAACTGATGATCCGAACGCTGCAAGGAGAAGATATCGTCTTTGATCAAGTGTGTATAGACCGAAGTTTTGCCCATGAAAATAGTCCATATCGCAAGCCTGGAACTGCCATGCTCACCAAGTACCTTCAAGGGAATTATGACTTAGAAAATTCATTTGTCATAGGCGATCGTATCACCGATATGCAACTAGCTGTCAATCTTGGAGCGAAAGGCATATTGCTCAATAGTCTAGATCCAACCGTAAAAGGTCGCCCTGAAATCCACATCGAAGTATCAACATGGAAGGAAGTATGGCAATTTTTATCTACCTTAGATCGAAAGTCAAAGGCCATACGAAATACGTCAGAAACCAAGGTCAAAGGAAGTATTAACATTGATGGAAGTGGCATCTGCGATATCCAAACAGGTTTGCCTTTTTTTAATCATATGCTCGAGCAAATCGCCAAACACGGGCAGATAGATTTGTTCGTACATGCGGATGGAGATTTGCACATTGACGAACATCATACGGTCGAAGATACAGCCATTGTATTGGGTCAGTTGGTCTATGATGCTTTGGGTAAAAAAGCTGGGATACAGCGGTATGGATTTGCACTTCCGATGGACGAAGCAGAAGCGAAGGTTTTGATAGATTTCGGTGGACGGCCTTGGATAGTATGGGATGTGGATTTCAAAAGAGAAAAAATAGGAGATGTACCAACAGAAATGTTTTACCACTTCTTCAAATCCTTCACCGATCATGCCAAGTGCAACATCAATATATCAGCCAAAGGTACCAATGAGCACCACATTATAGAGTCTATTTTTAAGGCATTTGCAAAGTCAATCTTGATGGCCAAAACTCGGAATGTATTGGCGATGGATATACCAAGTACGAAAGGGAGTTTGTAGGGATTGGTGATTGAATATTTAGAAATATTTTAAAAGATATTAATGCACAGATTGTCAAAGGATGAAATGTAGTTAATTATCTGTTTTTTAGGTCTTTACAATATAGGAGCAACTTGAAATTTGCGATTTTGTTGGGCATTTTTTTAAAGGCAGTCATCCGCCGCGGCGGACATTGCCAAAAAAAGTAACCAATACGTGTCACGCTCTGCGTGAAAACGCTAGTTCAAAAAAAGGCGAATGCGAAGCACCGTTCATTCTCGAATCAAAATGCTTTTTCTATCGCCATAAATAAGTGATAAGCTAAAAATTTTATCTGAAGGCGATAGACGCACTTTTGATTCTTCACTCACTTTCGCTTGTTTTTTGAACAGTCCGTCAAAGAAAAGCTGTTGTCTAAATTTAGCTGTTGGGAAATACCCAAGGCAAAAAGATATCAGTAGAATAGATTAGTATAATAAAGGCTTTGTGAGTTAATGTTTTTCTTTTAATATTAAATAAAATATTATGACCGCGATAGTAGATTATGGGGCAGGCAATACCAAATCGGTGACGAATCTTTTGGATAGATTGGGGCAGCAATATGTATTGACCGCTGATGAAAATGAGATATGGGAGGCAGATAGATTGATTCTTCCTGGTGTGGGGCATGCGGCATCGGCTATGGATTCTTTGGAGAAGTCGGGTCTTATTCCTACGCTCAAGACGTATCAAAAACCATTTTTAGGAATTTGTCTTGGGATGCAGTTGATGTATGATTTTTCTGAAGAGGGAGGAGTAGATTGTCTTGGCATTATACCTGGCAGCGTTAAGAAATTTGAAAGTGATGGCAAATATAAAGTGCCACATATGGGATGGAATACAATACAGACCGATCCTAAAAATCCACTATTCGAAGACATTCCAAACCATAGTTATGTGTATTTTGTCCATAGCTATTTTGTTGCAATATCAAAGGAGACCATAGCTAGTTGTGCGTATATTTTTCCTTTTTCGGCAGCTGTGCAATACCGTAATTTTTTTGCTGTACAATTCCACCCTGAAAAGTCGGGTGAGGTAGGGCAAAAGATGATGGAGAATTTTATAAATTTATAAATATTCAGGTCTAACCCCAACGGGGTGGAATATTAATAACCACGGATGTAAATCCGTGGTTATTAACAAACGTAAAGTTGTTTTGGCGCTATTTAACGCTAAAGCGCCACACAGTTTGCCAAAAGTTGCAAAAATTTTGACAAAATAATCATAGCAATACTTAATCCTAATAGTTATATTTAATTAACATAATGCAAACCAAACAAACAAATATTTATCCGGCTATTGATATCATAGATGGGAAATGTGTGCGGCTCACCAAAGGTGATTACGATACCAAGGTCGTCTATGATGATGATCCACTTCAAATGGCACAATATTTCAAAAGTAAAGGAGCGAAATACATCCATATCGTAGATCTCGATGCAGCCCAAAACCCTGCTAATCATAATCGGAAGTTGATCGCAGATATTATCACTCATTCGGGGCTTAAGGTGCAAACAGGCGGCGGGATTCGTACAGAAGCGGATTTAGAAAACCTACTTACCTTAGGTGCTTTTAGGGTGATCATAGGAAGTGCGGCAGTGCATCGTCGAGAAGAAGTATTCCATTGGTTACAAAAATATGGAGTGGACAGAATAGTCATCGGCGCGGACGTCGTAGATCAAAAAATAGCGACCCATGGATGGCAGCGTGTGACAGATGAAGATATTTTTGACTTTATCAAATGCTATACGACCGAAGGTGCAAACACTTTTTTGTGTACAGATATCGCTAAAGATGGCATGATGGCTGGATCGTCTAGACCATTGTACAAAGAGATATTGCAAAGCTTTCCGGATGTGCAACTTATAGCTTCAGGTGGCGTACATGATATGGATGAAGTAGGTAGATTGCGAGAGATGGGTATGGAAAGTATCATCATCGGCAAGGCTATTTATGAAGGGAAAATAAACATTGATGACCTATTTGGAAAATCATAACATATGTTGACAAAAAGAATCATTCCTTGTTTGGATATCAAAGATGGGCGGACAGTAAAAGGCACCAATTTCCTACAATTAAGGGATGCGGGTGATCCTGTAGAACTAGCAAGACAATATAGTCTAGAAGGTGCAGACGAATTGGTTTTTCTGGACATTGGCGCAACCATAGAAAACCGAAAAACACTCATAGATCTAGTAGAAAGGGTAGGAGCGAATATTCATATTCCTTTTTCGGTAGGTGGTGGCATCGGTGATGAAAAAATAGTGTACGATCTGCTCCAAAAAGGTGCCGACAAAGTCAGTGTCAACTCTGCCGCTATCAGACATCCCGAACTCATCACCAAAATCGCATCGCTGTACGGAGCGCAATGTCTCATCGTAGCCATCGATGCAAAATGTATAGCAGGAACTTGGCAAGTATTCACCCACGGTGGACAAAAACCGACCGAAAGATCACTATTCGAATGGGCAAAAGAAGCTCAGGAACGTGGTGCCGGAGAGATATTGTTTACCTCTATGGATAATGATGGTACCAAACAAGGATTTGCCCTAGAAGCTTTAAAAACGCTGAATGACACCTTGACCATTCCCATCATTGCATCGGGTGGCGCAGGCAATCAAGGACATTTTATATCGCTATTTCAGGAGACAGACGTCAGCGCAGGATTGGCAGCAAGCATATTTCATTACCAAGAAGTACGCATTCCAGACTTGAAGAAGAATTTGGCAAAAGAAGGTATCGCTGTTCGGTTGTGAACTAAGTATTATTTGATCATAAAAATCGTAAGGTTTTAAAGTTAGTTAGTATGCAAATTTTAAACATTACCATTAATGTTAATTGTAAAGTAGAATGTTAAAGAGCGAGGCCGTTCAGGTACGCGGAGCGGATTAGCTGAACTAGACTTTTTTGTTTACTTTTTTTGTCAATGAAAAAAAGTAAAAGCCCGTCGCGGCTCGAGCGACAAAGCCAAATAAATGTAGAAATGTCAAGTTTAATAATTCATATTAATTTTTATAAAAATAATCATTAAATCTTATCATGATAAACATATCATCCATAAATTTTGAAAAAGGAAACGGACTTGTTCCCATGATAGCGCAGGATGTATCCACTAGACAAGTGTTGATGTTGGGATATGCCAATGCCGAAGCAGTCACGGTCACGATAGAAACAGGCAAACTCACTTTTTATAGTCGCACTAAAAATAGATTATGGACAAAAGGCGAAGAAAGTGGTCACTTCCTGATGGTAGAAAAAATGACCTTGGATTGTGATCAAGACACTATTTTGGCCTTGGTGAAGCCGAATGGTCCTGTATGTCATACGGGAGATGATACGTGTTGGGGACAAAAAAATGAGTCGTCGCACCTGTCCTTTTTACAAAAGCTAGAAGACACTATCACCGAACGAAAAAGTAGATTTAATGTTCAAAACTCATATGTAGCAGACCTATTTGCCAAAGGTATCAATAAGATCGCCCAAAAAGTAGGCGAAGAAGCCGTAGAACTCATCATCGAAGCCAAAGATGACAATCAAGACCTTTTCCTAGGCGAAGCGGCAGATTTATTATTCCACTTATTGATCTTATTACAAGCGAAGGGCTGTACATTGGAAGATGTGGTGGAAGTATTGAAAGATAGACATAAAGAATCATAAAAGATGCTACGAGATAAGTTACTAATATCTATGGAAAAATGTAGATAACTATATGAATGATACTGTCTATAATGGATTTGTAAGAAGAAAATTAGTTAATTAAACTTGCTAACGAAATAATCATACTTGCTAACGGAAGTTTTATACTTGCTGACAGGATAATCATACTTGCTAACGGAAATTTTATACTTGCTAAGGGGATAATTATACTTGCTAAGAGGATAATTATACTTGCTAAGAGGATAATTATACTTGCTAACAGGAGTTTTATACTTGCTAAGAGGAGTTTTATACTTGCTAAGGGGATAATTATACTTGCTAAGAGGAGTTTTATACTTGCTGAGGGGATAATTATACTTGCTAACGCTAATTCTGTACTTTAAGGTTGTCCTTTTATCCATTTCTTATGAATGAATTAATTTCTTAGGAAGAATTATAAACAATAGGTGTTAATAATTGGTGTAAAAAAGCAACTATGTATAAAGATGGTTTTTATCTTTGGTTTTTGTTTAGTCTAATGTGAAATTTTTTAAATGATTATTTGTAGATGTTGGTTTGTAAAAATATCTGTTTTAAATACTAATGCTAAAATTTTTAGAGTGATGAAAAGTGTCAATAAAATTATATTGCTGACCTAAATTTATAACTTGACCATAACTGGGTAAAGCTAATAAGTCTAATACTAAAGCTAAGGACATTTAGATTGGTAGTCCTGAGTATTATTGATCATTAAATATTATATTATGAAGATAAGAATTGTTTTATTTATATGTATTACAAGCTTTCTGTTTAAATCGTGCAAATCAACATGTGGATGTGAGCGTGAAGACGAATTACTTGTAAAAGCAATATTGGATTATAAACGTATTTTCACAAGTGATGATATTTATAAATTGAAAATATTGCATATTGATTCGTTGTTTGATGTAGACATTAAATATATAGATATTTTCAGAAATAGATTTGATCCATCGCAGGATAGTGTTTCTTCATCATATCATTATTTAAAATCAAAAGGGTATATTAATAGTTTTCCATTTAAGTGGGAATTTCTAAATTGTGCTACACATAGATTTGAAAACAATATGTGTTTAAATGATAGAGAAATATTTTTCGATGTATTAATAAAATGGCAACCTAAAAACTTTTATGTTCAACAAATTAAAAAAGCAAATTCCACTATTTTATCAAATCTTAAACAGAATTGCAAATGTGAAACAGAATCTGAAACTCTAATTCATGCTATTAAAGAATTTAGATCTATATTAAGTAGGGATGAAATTATTCAATTGAAAAATTTGCCTTTAGATTCGATTTATAAAGTAGATAGTTTTTCTTATGTTAAGTTTTTGAATGAATTTAATGAGGCCAATGAAAGAGAAACGTCATTTTATCAATATTTTAAGAAATACAACTTTGATCCAGGCCTTGATTGGAAATGGGATTTTATTAGTGTTGCAGCTAATAGGTATTATAATAATAAATGTTTGAGTATAGCAGAAATATTTTATGATATGAAATACAAAAGAGAAGTAAAATATAGGGACTATGATGGTATTATTGAGAGTTTTTAGAGTACATTACACAACTATTTTTACTTGATAGACCAATGTTGGTGCAAGTGCCATCTTAAAGATAAAAAATGAATAAGATATCAGATGTTATAGGTTCCAGAATAAATTCAATAATTTATAGAGGTGAATCAATTTTTACAATTAATTTGGAAGATAAGAATGGGAAATTGATTGATTTAAACCTATTGGGATGTGAATACTTAGAATTGGGCGATGTTATTAATGGTGAAATAACTAAAATTGGTGTACAAAGTCTCGGTATTAAACATATTAACATTATTTACAAGCGAAATTTAGAAAAAAATGAATTCAAGAGCATTTATATTGAAGTAAGAAAACATGATAATTTATTTTCCCTTTATGGATTAATAAAAAAAATTGATATTGATGGGCATTCTCAGAAATACAACCCTATTTCTGATGACAAATATTTATAGGTTTCTCAAATTAGCAGTATTGGATGGACTAAATTTATCTACATTTACAACCGTATTTTGTTTGTAATTAAATGATGCATTTAAATCAAATACCTAAGCTAAGTAGATATGGAGGAAGTAGTCCTGAGTATTATTGATCATTAAATATTATATTATGAAGATAAGAATTGTTTTATTTTTATGTATTACAAGCTTTCTGTTCAAATCATGCAAATCAACATGTGGTTGTGAGCGTGAAGACGAATTACTTGTAAAAGCAATATTGGATTATAAAAGCATTTTCACAAGTGATGATATTTATAAATTGAAAATATTGCATAGTGATTCGTTGTTTGATGTAGACAT
>DLGT01000028.1 GCA_002482845.1 Saprospiraceae bacterium UBA7687 | reverse complement strand
CGAAGATAAAGACGGATTTAACTTTTATGAAGAGTGTAATGATAAAAATCCTATGATAAATCCAATAGCTATAGATATTCCATTTAATACCATTGATGAGGATTGTGATGGTATTGACGCCATGACCTCTTTAGTTGACGAAATATATTCAAATTACATTATTTTACCAAACCCAACAACAGGTAATATAGTATTATATTCACCCTACGATCATGCGTTTAATGTAGCGCTAATTAATCTTGATGGTAAAATCGTACAGTCCTTTGTTAACTATACGACTAATCAAACCATAGATTTAAGTACGATTCAGTCAGGAGTGTATATATTGAAAATTGAAAATAGCAGTCATAGGCCGGTACTTAAAAAAATAGTAAAACTTTAATAATTGTATAATCATTACTGAATAGCATAAACCAGCTTTTTAGTCTAGTTTTTATGATTTTGTAGGGCAAATATAGAATTAACTATAAGAAACACTTAAGCGTCGCAAGGCAACAATAGGATGTTAATACCCAACAGCTTATGTTGTTAAAACCGCTAATTTTATGTTTTTGCAGGGCAAATATTGAAGCGTAGCTAAGCTAGACCGAAGCGTAGGTAAGCTAAACCGAAGCATAGGTAAGCTAAACTGAAGCGTAGGTAAGCTAAACCGAAGCGTAGGTAAGCTAAGCCGAAGTTTAGCTAAGCTACGCTTAAGTTTTTTTAAGCTAAACTTAAGTTTTTAGAGGATTTAGTAAGGTTTGTAGGGGCCTTGACGCTGCCTTTTATGGAGAGTACATATAGCGATCCACGTATTTCTACCTACATATTCTACCCGTATTTATACGCT
This sequence comes from Saprospiraceae bacterium UBA7687, assembly GCA_002482845.1. Lineage (GTDB taxonomy): Bacteria > Bacteroidota > Bacteroidia > Chitinophagales > Saprospiraceae > OLB9. Next base: position 3,801 of record DLGT01000028.1, on the reverse strand, counting down.
TTTCTACTAGGTATCATTGTAGTATGTTTGCGCTGTAATTATTTAAAGTGTAAGGACGATGAGTCTAATTATTTGTTTCTGAAAATGATGGATGAATGGGGCACAATAAAATTTAGTAAAATCTTTTGTAGTTTATGATGGATTTTTGAATTGTTTTGTATGTTTGTGGAATTGAATTTGGTATAGATAAGCGTTTTGCATATTATGCTTAGATGTTTGGATAGTAGATTAAGAGCCAAGGCAAGTACAATATGTTTTCTTAATCATGTAATGCCGTATCATAAATGTTTAAAACGAAACTTAGCACCAAACTTTCGTAGAATTTTAGCTTCAATATTTATTGGAAAACAAATGGGTATGAAAGTTAAAAGAAAATGCGATTTTCGACTATTGCCTAATTTCATGGACTAATATAAACATTAAATGAATAACAAAAGATATAGGACATTACTGACTAAGCTTAACCTCACCAATTTTAGATCTTTTAATGAATTAACAATAAAATTCGGGAAAAAGAACGTAATCATAATTATAGGAAATAATGGATTAGGAAAATCTTCAATACTTGATGCAATAGCATATTGTCTATCATATTTTACTTTTAGACTATTTACATTAGATGCGAAGAAAAAAGATATTGACTCGGAACTAAAGCAAGAAGACATTAACATTGAACAATCAAAATCTACTTGTATTTTAGATTTTGAATGGATAGATCAAAAGATTCAGGTTGATACTAGAATTGAAATCAATTCTGACAATGTTAATTCCAATATTAACCCTTCAGAGTATGTCGATAATTTTCGGAGTATTGTATCAAGTGATAATGATTTTCCTGTTCCTGTTATTGCTTATTATCGTTCTCATAGATCAAAGGTTGAAGAAGATCATAGCCCTCATCCTGGCACATATGACCAAAGGATATATGCTATTCATCGGGCTTTTCGTGAAAGTTTCTCCAATTTTACAGGTTTTGAATCATGGTATTCGGCTGTTCATCTTGAGTCTAATAAGGTAAATGAACCAAATAAATTAGAACAAATAAACAAAGCCCTCATTTTATTTTTGAATGAGTTTCATGACAACGAGTTCACTGATATTAGACTAGTTGAATCAAGAATTCGGTCACGATATAAATATTATAATTTCAGAATAGAAGTAATGAAGTCTGGTAAATGGATTTTGTTAAGAAATTTATCTTCAGGGGAAAAATCACTTATATTTTTAGTTTGCGATATTGCTAGAAGACTTTCAGTTGGGAATAATCATTCTGTTAATTCATTAAAAGGACATGGTATCGTATTAATTGATGAAATTGAACTTCATTTACATCCAAGTTGGCAAAGGAAAATCCTTTCGTCACTAATTCATATTTTTCCTAACATACAATTTATTGTTTCTACCCATTCTCCTTTTGTTGTTAACTCTGTTGACAAGGCATTAGTTTATGAATTAGATTCTAACGACAGGAATTCAAATGTTCGCGTTAAAAAAACAATTTCAAGTACTTCAAATTCTATAAGTTATGTGCTTCAATCATTATTTGAAATTGAGGAACAATTTGGAAAACCAACGCAAGAATTACTTGATAAGTTTTATAAATATCGAAATCAAATTATGCAAGACAATAAAATCAATTCCAAATTACTGATTAAACTATCTAAAGAATTAAGGGCAACAAATGACATTGAGATTATAGATATTATTGATTTTGAAATGAATCAATTGTATAAAAGTACTAAAAATAAAAAATATAAGATTTGATAAAATTTAATAAAGGATCAACTCCTAAGTGTTTGATTGCCAAAACAAATGGATCTAATCCAAATTATAAAGTCTGGGCTAAAAAGTGGGAATCACAGTTAAAAAAATCATATCCAAATAAAAACTGGAATTGGTATGCTTATAAAGGTAAACCTGTTAATACATTATTAATTGATAAGCTAAGGAATAAAACAAATGATCATTGCTCATTTTGCGATAAATATGCTCCAGAAGCTGATTGTGACTCTATAGAGCATTTATTACCAAAAATTCTATTTCCCCTTAAATCATTTTCATGGACAAACTTATTCTTAAGTTGTGTAGGCTGTCAAAAAAGACCAAAAGGATGGAAGAATCATGAAAGTGAAATTCGGTCAATCTTAAAGCCTGATGCAAAATCATACTCTTTTGAAAGGTATTTCTATTATGATACTAAAACTGGTAAAATCGAGGTAAAAAAAATTGGAACATCAAAAAGAGATCAACAGAGAGCTGAATTAACTATAAAGTATTTTCAATTAAACGAATTTAAAAGGCCAGCATCTAGAATGAGTTTTTTTAAGATGTTTTACGATAGTACAAATTTTGAGAGAATAAAAAACGGACTACAAATTGATGAATTGCCTTACAGATTTATGTTCAAATGAATTATTGTATATAATCAAATGAAAGAGTCATTATGTTAGATAACTCAAGTACAAACCGATGGTCACAGTTTGCACTTGAGATCCCATATATGTTAGAATCCTGCTAAAGCTACGAAAAGGACTTTACTCTTTTCATTTGCACACAAGTACTAATTTCATTGTCTTTAGCCAACACATGTTACGAATAGGCTGTCTTAGAACCAGACCATCGGAGATTGTGTACAGTACTGTATTAATTGTTATTGTGCTATTGGTAAAAGTAACAAATTTGATGACCATACAGATCACCTTTCCCAACTAATCCCTAAACTTCTTACCCACAGCACCCAAAGCCAAAGCTAAACTTTCTCTCCAATAGCTCCATGTATGACCGCCGTCTCTCACCCTAAACTCTACAGGGATTTTTTTCTCTTTCATGAGTTTTATGAGATCCATATTGTTTTGAATCAAAAAGTCATCGTCACCACAGTCGATCGTAAAACTAGGTAATCCTGGTACTCGCCAATCCTGAGGTGCTTGATATACATCCAAGGCTTTGATCATTTCTTGGATGGAATTGGCTTTGTAGTTCGCGTGATAGCCATCTGCTTGGCGTTTTCCCCACAATTTGACATACACATCTTCAAACATTGGGTTTGGTTTTTCGCCTGCTTTTACGGGTGCAATATCTAGAAATGCACCACTCATAGCATAACAATAGGTGAAAAGATCTTTGTGTTTGATCGCATGATAGACACTGCCATATCCACCCATCGATAGCCCTGCTATGGCTCTGTAGTTGCGGTTTTTATAAATGCGATAGTTGGACTCCACATTGGGCATCAACTCATTGATAAAATAATCTTCCCACATCACCGATTTATCATAATTATTCTGATAAAAAGCATCTGTAAATCCTTCCGTCATCACGATGATCATTTCAGGTGCATCTCCTGAAGCGATGGCTTTATTTGCGATCGTGGCTACTTCTCCTTTATTGACCCAATCAGTATAGTCGCCCCACATACCATGAAAAAGGTATAACACAGGGTAACTTCTCGTGGATTTTTCATAAGAAGGCGGTAGGTAGATGGAGTAACTCACATCTTTGTTTAGGGTTTTGCTTTTATTGGTGATGGAGAGGACGTTTCCTGTTTGGGCGAAGGAGAATAGACTTATTAAGGTGAATGTTAGGGTTATTAGGTATTTGGACATTTTGTTGCGTGTTTTATTGTTGTTATGGGTGGTAAATATACGGATATTTATGATGATTATGTGTACAAAATGTATAAAAGTATAAATTCCCTGTTGCTCATTTTTAATGATTAAAGATTTAATATTACATTGTTCATCATGATTAAATTAGTACACTTATTTTTTAACTAACAACTTGAGTTTGGCTTTGTCGCTC
>DLGT01000031.1 GCA_002482845.1 Saprospiraceae bacterium UBA7687 | reverse complement strand
CTTTAGCGTTAAATAGCGCCAAAATCGAATTCGTTTTCCTTACATACCACGGATTTACATCCGTAGTTACTAATATTAAACCCCTTTGGGATTATAGATGGATTATTATTAAAATGCAAAATTCGGCATAAATACCATTAGGACAGTTACAGTTTTTTGGGTATAATTTGTACAATTTATGCAAACCCTACATTTTTAAAGATAGCATCAAATCTATTTTGCATAAGCAGGATTGGTTAAAAAATTCTGATCAGAAAGTGTTTTAAGGAAATTAACAAGATCTACTTTATCTACTTCATTCAGCATTAGACCTTTGGCAATGGTCGGCAATATCAAAGGAGAAACCGTAGAAGACATCCTTACGCCTGAGTTATAATGCTCCACCACTTCTTCCAAAGTCCGAAATCTGCCATCATGCATATAAGGTGCCGTTTGGGCTATATTCCTTAGAGATGGTATCAAAAAAGTAGCTTTGTCTGCCGCCAAGTTACTCACCTTTTCTCTACCGATATCTTTGAAATTCGCATCCGTGTCTAAGCCATTATTCATAAATTCTCCATTTTCGAAATTCGGTCCGCTATGGCAATGTGCACAATCAGCTCCAGATAACTCAGGAAAAAATGGGTTATACTCTGCGAAAAATAACTTCCTACCACGCTCTTCACTTTCCGTAAGAGATAGTTTGCCCGCAAGAAATTGGTCATATTTCGAATCAAAGGATACAATGGACATCATGAATTGCTCCAATGCCAAACTCAGCTTGGTACTATTAATATCAGATGTGCCAAATGCTCTTACAAATTGATCTTTATATTTTTTATCAGCATTCAGTTTTGAAACTACATTATCCAATGTTTCGTGCATTTCTATGGGGTCTTGTATAGGTAAAAGCGATTGCTCTCTCAAAGTAGCTGCTCTTCCATCCCAAAAGAACCCTGTCTTATGCCATGCTAAATTAAAAATTGGCATAGCCTGGCGATTTCCCAACAATCCATCTACACCTTTCGAAAATTGGTTTTTATCTGAGAATCCATCACTTTGTACATGACAACTTGCACATGATTGTCTACCATCTTTAGAAAGTGCCTTTTCATAAAATAGCATTTTCCCAAGTTTAATCCCTTCGATGGTCAATACATTATCTGTAGGAAGCTCAGGATCACCAAAGTTTTCAGGAAATGTGAAGGAATATGGAGTTGCATCATACACAGCTACTACTTCATCATCAGGTGCACAGGATATAAGTATCAAGATTACTGAGAGTAAAGTGAGACTGATTATTTTATACATATTTCTTTTAATTTATTTGCTTAAATATGGGTTGGATAATAATGTATAATCATCTAGTGTATGTAAAAATGCTACCAGTGCTGTCTTTTCATTTTCTGACAATCCTAATGGCCTGATCAAATTGCTTTTGTGAATATGGGATCTTCCTCCGCTATTATAATGGTCTACAACTTCTGCCAAAGTTGCTTTCGAACCATCATGCATATATGGTGCAGTAAATCCTACATTTCTCAAACTTGGGGTTTTGAACAAAGCGAGATCTGAATCTTTTTGCGTAAGTCTATATCTACCTGGGTTCATATAGGTATCATACAAACCATTATTTTTGAATTCATAATTTGTAAAATTAAAACCACCATGGCATTGACTACAATTGGTTCTTTCGCCAAAAAAGAGTGCTCTCCCCATTTCTTCTTCACTAGATAAAATGGATTTCCCTTGTGTATAATGATCATATTTGCTTTCGCTACTGATGATACTACGCTCGAATGTGCTAATACTACGTGTAATGACAAAAGGATCCAATGGTCTGCCATAAGCTTTCATGGCCATATCTTGGTATGTGATGTCATTTTTTAGCCTTTTTTCTATTTCTACTATGTTGAATCCGAATTCGTTATGCTCAGAAATAGGTACAAGCACTTGCATTTCAAGTGTCGGTAATCCTCCTTCTCTAGTGTAATAAGGATGGTAAGCCATGTTAGCTAATGATGGGGCATTGGTTACGCCTGCTCTACCAAAAACACCTGGGGTTAAACTTAGGTTATCGGCAAAACCTTTTTCCTGTTTATGACAACTTGCACAGCTCACAGTAGCGTCTATGGAGAGTCGGGTGTCATAAAAAAGTTTTTTACCTAAAGCCCATCGTTCAGAAGTAAACGAATTTTCTGTGGGATAAGTAATCTGTGGAAAATGGCTTGGAACAGCAATAGCATCCAATACTTTTATAGTAGGCGAAGGTACTTCTTCTGTATCTGAGCAAGAAACAAATACAAACACCCAAAACCATAAATGTATAAAACTAGATCTCATCCCATTTATAACTTCACGATGCTACTACGATAAGTTAATTTTCCTGCTTTCAAAAGTTCCACCACATAAAATCCTGATTGTCCGATTATAACTTCATTTAGAAGATCAGGCTTAGAGATCTGATGATAAATTCTACCTAAAACATCTCTTACCACTATTGTGGTATTTATGGTTTGATCTTGTGTGAGTGATATGGTCAGATTACCATCTACCACAGGGTTTGGATAAGTTTTTAGTTCACCTATTGCGACATTTGAGATACCTGATGTAGCTTCTGCAGGTGTAAAAATTTCGTTATTGTAATTGGCTAATAAAGCTACGGCCTCTTTGTTACTACCATGTTGGAAAACATTTTTATTCATATTAATACCTTTAAAACTTTGCTCATAATCTGCATCTATGGCAATTATTAAGGCTCCATTTTGAACTGTACCATTGGTAATTATAGTTGTAGGTTTGTAAAGTTCATCTCCCAACGCATGTATCTCATAGTTAAATTGTAAATTAGCTCCAGATTTACCTTCGATCGCTACAAATCTATATCCAGCTGCCCAGCCCCAATGCATTTCAGGAGACTTTGGTGCTAGTGGGTGATCGGACGGCCATAATGTAGGATCCGCATGATTATCTATAGCTTCCACGCCCACTGAAAATGTAATGGAATCAAGAACATTTATATCATAACTGCCTAATAATTCATTTACTGCTCTGCCTTTTGAAACAAAAATATATTTATTGGTTACTACTGTTGTACTGCCTCCATCGTGATGTAGCTTTATAGATGATATATAATAATCCAGTCTTGAAATATTAAATTTTGTTCCAAGGTCGTTTGTTCCGCTATCTCCTAATGTAAATGAAGTTTCACCTATGAATTGGTTAAGCTGAAAATATACATCTTTTTGTCCGTATGACAATGTAAGACTCAACGTGAAAAGTGATGTAAAAAATAGGTTTGTAAACGATTTTATCATGATGATTGATTTAAAATAATTATAAATTGAACACCTTTTTATTTCTATTACATTTCAAATGAAAGTCCAATGTCAAATAAAGCTTTGAAATATTCTGCAATATATCGACAAATATATTATTATATTTAAAAAAAGTAAAGTTATATATTTTCCACAAAATTTATTTGACCGAAAATACAAAGAATTTGCATGTTACAATTGTAATCGTCGTGTCATTAAGACTTCATGACTACACATTAAGAGATAATGACCTGTCATTGATGCTTTGCGGCTTCTCAATTAATCTTATCGTCGTGTCATGAAGGCTTCGTGACCTTTCATTAAGAGAAAGCGTCGTGTCATGAATGCTTTGCGACTACTTATCTAGATGTCAGGGCTACGCCTTCTCGTTTCGTCTATTTTTGTTTTCTACAAAGATGTCAAAGCTACGCTCCTTTTTCTAATGGCATCAAACAACATCATTGTTATAAATTATCAACACACAGAAAAATTTTACATTTTATTTAACACATCTGACTGTCATAAAGAAAGCTTTTGTATCGTTAGTACAATATTATTAAATAAATTAAAACTTTAATTATGTCATCTAAGTCCGAAACAGGACATGTAAAAAATGTTGCAAATCTCGAAGACCTTATTTCCTTTTGCCGAGGCTATGGGGCTTCCTACAATCCTGTAAAGGATCACATGAAACTTGCTCAACTTACTACATTGTATGAAGAAGCAAATTCCGTACTTAACGAACTAAAATTAGGAAAAACTAATTTTGACATTGCTACGAACGCTCGCAGAATTGCGTTTAATGACTTAAAACCTTTATCTACAAAAATTGTAAATGCATTTACAGTGCTTGTGGGTTCTGATCTTGCCATCGCTGATGCCCGGGGAATTAATAGAAAAATCCAAGGCACAGGTACACGTAAAAAAACAGACACAACCGACGCTTCCGAATCTGAAATGTTACCAAAATCCATTTCTACCTCACAACAGTCCTATGACAGATTTATCGATCATTTAGGCTCATTGATAAAGTTGTTAGAGCAGTATCCGACTTACACACCCAATGAATCAGCATTGTCCATCGATCAACTAAATACCAAGTTGAATTTACTCAGGACAACCAATACTTCCCTCATCGATACTTACACTAATTATAGCAATGCCATGATGCATCGCAATAAATTGCTGTATGATGTGGAGACAGGTTTAATTAAAACAACAAAAGAAATTAAACAGTATGTCAAAAGTATTTTTGGTGCGACAAGTCCAGAATTCAAACAAATCAATAAGTTACCATTTAAAACCCTAACAAGGCAAGTATTCTCTTAATGTTGTTAAGGTAAAGTTTACAACAATTTCTTCATTTTTAGATTTATCATTTTTAAGTTCATTATGTGGCTCATAGCGTCATGTAATGGACTTTTTTGTTTTTGTAGCATTATTATTAGTTGTAAGATTTCTTTTGATTAATTTAAAACCTCCGCTCCTTTTCATTTATGCTATCAAACAACATCGATTTGTGTAGGGAAGTAGTTCTTTAATCTTAAAAGGTTGTGTATTATTTAAGATGTCAGGGCTACGCCCCTCTTGTGTCATCTATTTTTATTTTCTACAAAGATGTCAGAGCTACGCTCCTTTCTCGTTATCAAACATTATTGAATACCTATTGGACTTGCAAACTTGTTTGCAAGAAACATTTCGGTATCCTTCCTAAATTTGCATGCAACCCACTTCCAAATGAATCACGCAAATGCTTGACAAGTTTTGGAAACCCATTAAAACTGGCCTCCATTATGCGAAGCTCAACGTAATCAAGCAATCGTGTGCAACTTCAGCCGTATCAGCAATCTTGTGCAGCTTCAGCAGCATCAAACAATCCCCTAAAACCACGTATAAATACGTATAAAACCAATACCATAAATCACTTAACTTTACCCATTATTATGAAAGCCACAAAAAATGAGATATATTTGTAATGGCAAACGAATTGTATTAGAATTATAACATACTAAAAAATCAAAGTGGTAGGTGAGCAATTTAGCCCCTACCTTCTTTTTAGTGTCAAAAAAGAATAAGCATGAATGAAAAGATTTTTGTTTGTTTCATGATATTGAGACTATTCAATCTAAATATGGAAGGTCAAAGTTCTTGTGACTCATTTTGTTACGGTAGAGAAATTTATCCCTACTCTGCCCAAATACTAAATGTCGAAAAAGTTTGGGAGAGTAGTGATTTGATAACAACTAGACAACAACCTTTAGTAGCTGATATGGATGGAGATGGAATTATTGAAATTATGATGCCAGTATCAAACTTAAATTCACTCCATGTTAATGAAATTTTAGTTTTTGATTATGGTGCGAATGATTATATTAAATCTATTGAGACACCATTTTTTGGTACGGGAGTTACTGGATCATTATTAGTATGTGATATTAACAACGATTGTAATTTGGAATTTATTATCGCTACATCAGATGCTATGCTCAATCTACCAGAGCATAGAAAAAAACTCATTTGTCTGGATTTTGAAGGAAATATAATTTGGGTCTCAGATCAAACCTATGCACAAAATGTACCAAACACATTTCCAAATGGAGGAGCATTAGCAGTAGCTGATTTTAATTTGGACGGTATTGCGGAAATATATATTTACAATGATATATTCAATGCTCAAAACGGTATTAAATTAATTGATGGGGGCATTAATGGTTTTGGTATTGGTAGAGTTGGTCCATTATTTGGAAGTCATAGTTCAACAGTTGCAGCTAACGTAGATTTAGACCATAATTTAGAGCTTGTGGCAGGCTACAGTGTTTACAAAGTTATGATAAACAACATCAATGGAACTGCTGGAAATAGTATGATACCAATAAATTTGGATTTTAATGGGACATTCTTAGATGGGTTCACAAGTCTTGCAGATATCGATTTAGATGGCAAGTTGGATATTATTGTTTCTACAATAACAAAATTTGATGCTGCGCAAAATATTGACGTAGGAATTTACTGTTACACAATAGTTAATAATCAAGCAGTTCTTTTGGCTAAAATTGGAGTATATCAACCAAATACCACTTGGGATCATTCAGGTACTGTGTCTATTTCGTATAACAAAAGTCAGAATAGAATGGACTTAATTTGTTCAGTTTATGGGGATAACTTAAATGAACTATTAAGTTGTTATTATGATGGCACGCCAACATTAAAAATCAATTGGAAATTTCCTATCGTAGATTTCAACACATTTTCTGGAATAACATTATTTGATCTAAACAATGATGGCGACTTAGAGCTTTTGTATAGAGATCAAAATTCTTTTAAAATCATAAATTTTGTCAATGATATACCAATATTGACATATTCCTTTATTTGTGATGCAAATACAAGTGGAGAATACCCAGTAGTCGCAGATATTGATAACTCTGGCCAAGCAAAAATTTGTATTCCATGCGGAACAGACCCTATAGGTTCCTATGGTTACCTCACCATCTTCGGCGCACCACCAGGCCAACAATGGGCACCAGCCCGTAAAATATGGAATCAATATGCCTACAATCCACTTTTTATAAATGATGATGGTTCCGTCCCCCAATTCCAGAAAAATCACGCCACATATCAGAATGGCAAGTACAATAACTTTATGGTACAAGAGTCACTCATCGATGAAAATGGCTTCTATCCCGTACCAGCAGCGAGTCTTACAACCTCTGTAGATTGTATTGATTTTGATCCATCTACTGGACTTTACACAGCAACTTTTCAGATACAAAATAGCCCATCAGCTTCATTAACTGCGGATCCTGCCCTTCCTATTTCTTTTTATACTGGTGACCCTTCCACTAGTGGAAGTTTACTTGGTACCTATCGTACCACGACGAGCATCTTGCCAGGCGATACAATATCTAATTTGACCTTTTCATTTCCATATTCAGGCAGTGCAACATCACTATTTGTTTTAGTAAATTCAGAAAAACCATCACCTTTTATAATAGATAGTTCTGCATATCTAATTGCCGAATGTGATTATAATGACAATGTTTTTCAAGCGATCTTACCAAACTTTGAAACCCGAAATGCAGAAATATGCACTGGCGAAACCATTACCTTTTATGGTGACATGCTAACAGATGGCGGTATTTACTACCATGAAATTTCTAATGTTTCAGGATGCGACAGTATCATTGTTAAATTAGAACTAGAGGTAAGTCAAGTAAAAAATGAAACGCTTAGTTTTAATGCTTGCGATGCATACACTTGGAATGGGACAACTTACACATCAGGTGGTACTTTTACATATCAAACATTAAGTGTCAATGGATGTGATAGCATCACGACGCTCACATTACAAATAAACCAATCAAACAATACCATTATAGAACGACAAGCCTGCGACTCCATCATTTGGAATGGTACCACCTACGACAAT
>DLGT01000066.1:26544-53373 GCA_002482845.1 Saprospiraceae bacterium UBA7687 | reverse complement strand
TGAAGGACAGTGGGAGGATCTATGAAGGACAGTGGGAGGATCTATGAAGGGTCTATGGAGTTCCATCGGGGGAACGTCGGGGGAACGTCGGGAGAACGTCGGGAGAAGGTCGGGGGAAGGTCGGGAGAACAATACTTGAATTTTAAAGAATTCGGAGTAAAACCATACAGATTGATCTTGTAATTAAGCTAATTTTGATTTTGGTCAATGTAATAGGTAAATTGAAAGTTTGTTATAACTTGTATACCGAGATTTACAAGCAAATATAATGTTTTTGCGTTTAATAAACAATATAAAAAAGTAATTAAAAAAGATTTTTTTACCAGTCTATTACTTGTAGAAAAAGTAAAATTGCAGTTGAATGCCTCTGAGCCGAACTATCAAAAAGCTGGAGTCTCAACATCTTGCAAAACAAATAAAAAAGTAGTACCATGTCTATGATTCTTACCACTTTGGAAATTGGTTAACCTTATGGTATACTTTAAAATTATTCTTATTGGTCGTACGGCTTTGGACCATATCACATCAGCATAGATATTTATAATCTTGTTTACTTTAAAACCACCAATTTGTGTCGAGCGGTGACCACACCTGATGTTACGACAACCTGATAGACACCATTTGGTAATTGATAGACTGGAATCTGGATATTTTCTTGCTCTACATAAGCATCAGAACTTAAAACACTATGGAACCAATTTTGACCTGAAGTTGAAAATATTTGTATTTCTACGTCTCCATCTATCAATCCTTCTATTTTTAAATTGGCATGATCTGTAGCAGGGTTAGGATACAAAGAAGATATAAATGTAAAATCGGAAGGAACGCTGATTTCAATAATATTGGAAAATTGAAAGCTTCCGTCATAATCTACAGATCGAAGTCTATAATAATATGTTTGTCCTTTTCTAATATTTGTATCTTCAAAACTGTAAGATATTAACGAAGTAGAACTTCCATTGGCATTGATTTTGCCAACTTCTATCCATTGCTGTCCATTGACACTTCTTTCAATTCCAAAATAATGGCTATTTGCTTCTGTAAGTGTATTCCAAATCAAATCATTAGACTTTGTTTTTGAATTATAATTACCACCAAAATCTTTTAATACAATAGGAAGCGGACTTTCCAATATTTGAACATTTACAGATCCGTATGCCACACAGTCATCTGGACTTGTTACCATAAGCGTGTACATGCCTGAGTTTACCATACTTACATTTGGTATTACAGGATTTCTTGTGGCAGATGTAAAGCTATTTGGACCCGTCCAAAGATACATCAGGCCATCACTCCAGTCACCTGCATAAAGTTGCAAGGTTTCTTTTTCGTACATGGGATCTATTGGGGGAATGACGCCTGATGGTCTCTGAAAAATAGTAACTGTCACTGAATCGGTTCTGGAACAGCCATCTGCATTATAACCTGTCACATAATAAGTTGTTGTTGTGTCTGGTTCGACATTTATGGAAGTCGATGTTTGGCCTGTAGACCACAAATAGCCCGTGCCACCACTAGCCGTGATAGTCACTAAACCAAGGTCTTCACAATATCCAAAATCTTCTCCAGCAGAGATTATAGGATTTGGTACGATAACTATTAAAACAGTATCTGATAACGCTTCATTTATGGAAAATATAAACCTATACATGCCTGATGCTTGGGTAGAAAACTGAACAAGACTTTGGCCTGGTGCTATGCTGTCTAATATTGCACCTGCTGGATTACTGCCCAAACTTCTCCAGATTCCTAATGCACACGTACCCACCAACTCACTTTGTCCACCTATACAGACATTTCTATTGGCTCCTGCATTGGCAATATCACAACCACAGAATATATCAGCAGTTATTAAAGTGGTATCGCTACATACATTATTTGACCAAATTAGATAATACACACCTGGGTGAGAAAAATTTGTAACAGTAGCATTTGGATTTGTCAGTGACGAAAGTGTAGCTGTACCTGCACTCGAAGTGCCAAGACTCCAAAATCCTGTATTTACTGCTTGCAAAAAAGCAGTATCCGTTTCATAACAATTTAAGTTGATATTAACTCCAGCATTTGGCATGACCAAAACTTGTAATGAGACAATATTACTGGTGTCTCTACAGAATGGCGCTATACTTTTTATGAAAATTCTCCTGAAGGCGTGTGTTCCAACATTTAAATTAGAGATTTGATAATCTTTATTTGAACTTGACCCTGGGGCATTCACATAAGATTGATTATTTAATTTGTAAATCCATTGATAAGTTCCTGTAGAGCTACTTAAGTCACTACCTGTCAGGGTCAAAGCTCCTGAACTGTTGCAAAATGACTGAACAGTAGGCAGTACTAAGCTATTATTTAAGTTACAAGCACAATCTGAACCAGCAGTCACCGTTGTTGTGTCACTGCATCCATTTGCAGACCAGACAAGATTATAAACACCTGCTGCTGTAAATCCAATTACTGTCGTTATAGCATTATTGGGTTGTGCAATCATTGCCGTTCCTGCGCTTCCTGCACCTATACTCCACACACCATTACCCAAAGCATGTATCGTAGCTGTACCAGACTGAAAACAAGATACTAGCTGAGAAGGGCCAGCTTCAGGCTTCGCATATGCCTGAATACTTACCGTATCTTTACATCCTAAAACATCTGAAATCGTCACTGTGTACAATCCACTATTTAACGGACCTGGGTTTTGTAATGCCACGTTCTGTAATGCAGATGAAAACCCATCCGGACCAGCCCACTGATAGCTTAGTGGAGCTTGACAAGAATTTGTAGTAGCGTTAAGATTGATACTAAGTCCTGCTGCACAAGAAGATGTCAAACTTAAGACATCTGGTTGTGATGGCAATATAGAAGGTGAATTAGCATTGTATTTATTACTGATCCCACCAAGGGTAAAACCATTGGTAAAATCACCACCACCCATTCCTTCAGCATTTGCAGCTGGATCTGTTTCGTTGTCAAATACCCTGACTCCTTGCGCACAATTGATCATCGGACTTAATGATAAACTAAATAACACTATGGTATCCCCTGTACCAAGATTGTTATAAAATGAAGATGGTGAATTACTAGGTGTTACACTATAAAAATCACTTTCTGGTTGTGCACCAGGCGATGTTATAGAACTATTCATGTTCCAATTACATGGTACTGTTCCACTATAAGTTTGATTATTTTGAATCGGATTATGGAGCTGTGCAATTTGGACTTGAGTGCCCGTAGGAACCACAATAGAGTATTGAGAACCGAATTGCGCCCTTTGAATGGGTGAAGTAGCTGAACCATCCATTATAATCAAACAACAGTCATATAGACATGTATTCTCATTATATCTGATGTGATAATTTACACTATTCACTTGAGAAAAAATATAGTTAACACTCAAGAGAATAAATAAAAATACTAAAACACTTGGTTTTTTAAGCATTGTATCTGTTTTTGGGAATAATGTTTTAAAAAAGTCTTTAGCATCTGTTTAAAAGCCCAGATTAAAAGACACTCTTTACACCAAAAAGACACCAATTACTCATAGTAACCACTATGATATGTAATAAAAATTATATATTTAAATTAATAATTTTATACATATGTATATTTCAGCTAGTTACGCATAAAAGAAGTACTCAAATTACTTCCTTTCTGGAACTTGTTGAATAAAGAAATTAAAGTTTGACAACAATCCTGCATTCAAAGGGAAAAGAAGAATTTGGCTAAACAACATATTTTTGTCGTCATTAGGATTGTCGTATTTAGACTTGGCATTCAAATCAAAATCACCTTGATAATAGCCGTATGTAAAATTATAATTTGAAGCTGTCATTGTATTGCCTGGTGAAGCAAATACTTCATAAAACAATATATTTTGATCATCATTAGGATTGACAAATTTCAATCTGCCATTGCCATCAAAATCTCCTCCCCAAAGAGCACGATATCCTTGTTTCACATTGTTATTTGTACCAAAACCAGTATAGTTGTAACCGTTTTGTAAAGTTGTGCCAAAATCAAAGATAGGTGTATTTATATCTGTCATATCAATGACTTCATTGACACTTGATACCAATGTCATTGCTCCTAGATGGTTTCTATGTCTTGCAACAACATAAAAGCTATCCGCAGCTACACCTGCAAATGCAAGCGGGCTTACCCCATCCAAATCGACAACATCGCCATCTCTTTGCAATAATCCTGACCTTGTGGCAACTACTTCACTTGAGTCAAGCTTAGATCTCAATTCTACAAATACCCAATCAACAATGGCATTAGGTCCAGTGACTGCAAAAACAGCAGTAGGATCAGGTATGGTATGGAAACGTGATAATGAACCTGCACCCACCTTGACATATTTATTTTTAACATCTACATACTCCGTAGAAACCGTGTAAGGATCTTGGAATGGAATAAAATTCTGACCTGTAAATGGACTCACTCTAAGATTGTCACGCATCAAAGGTCTGTTATTATTATCTTTTGCATTGGCATTTTCCATGAGTGCACCTTCTAGATACACCCTTACTCGAAGTGGCAAATCTCTTAGCACAAAAATATAAACAGTGGCTTTTGCACAAACCGATTGCACATTTACATCACATACTTCATACACAAATGAAGTCGAACCAGAAAACCCAATGTCTGGCGTAAAGGTAAAATCTCCATTAGAATTAATATGATAACTACCGCCAAATATACTAACCGGCAAAGAAACGCTACCCTCAAGTGTAACTTCTTGTAGATCACCTTCAAAATCATAATCATTTAGCAAGACATTACCCACTATTGGCGACGATTGATTTGTAAAATAAAAATCATCACTTGCATAGGTTGCATTGGAAAAAAAGAAACCACTTGATAAAACATGGATGATTTGATTCGCTTCTGCACAGTTGGTAAATTCTCCTGTGACACAAACTTTATATCGCAATGTATCGTCTCCTGTAAAACCAGCTTCAGGTGTATAAATGACATTTCCATCAATATCGATTATTACTGCGCCATGTAAAGGCTGCCCTATAACTTCCACACTTAATGGGTCAAGCGAACAACCACTACCATATAGACAAAAGTCATTCGAAAGTGTATAAATAGTAACAGGTTCGCCAGCTAAAGTAGGATTAAAATTTGCATAAGTGGTTGCCAAATCAAGATTTGCGAATGGTTTTTTGCCTGGTTCCAATATATCAGTCACATTGATGGTAAGCAAAGATGTCGGACAATTGACAAAAAAACCATTGGCACAAATAGGTACTGAAAAAATGTATTCACCTTTTTGATTTGCCACAAACGTGTAACTTCCATCGGTATTCATTACAATATTTGCTGTACTTTCTGATGGTTTAGATTGCAATACTGGCGTACCATAAGTTGCTCCCGAAGGTACCATATCATTGGTGTGAACATTACCATTGACCAGAACATTTACAGACGTAAAATTAAAATCAGGTAAAATGCAATAACCTATTTGTATCGTATCTGTAGACACTACATTATTACAAAGTCCAGAATTGTCTTGGAAAGTAAAACTAACAAAACCAGCTGCAATACCAGTTGCGACACCTCCAGCTGTAATAGTGGCAACATCTGGATCATTACTTGCCCAAATACCAGAAGTGGATGCCGTTAATGTTGCACTGAAACCTACACATAAAGATGATATATCTGACAAATCTAAATTACTTGTAGCCTGTACCAAAATAGGTAAAGTCGGATTAGATGTACATCCAGTTTCTGAATTTACAAAGGTAAAAGTGGCATTTCCCTCTGCCAATCCCGTCACAATACCACTATTCGAAACACTTGCGATGGAAGGATGATTGCTTGTCCATGTACCACCAGTATTAGGCAATAATGTCGTGGTAGCGCCTATACAAATATCCGTACTACCCAATATGGAGACAGCTGGTTTTGGCAGTACAACTACAGGAGCTGATTGGTTAGAAAGACAGCCAGTACTAGTTGATGTAAATATAAATCTAGCACTACCTGCTTGATGAGACGTCACTAAGCCAGCACTATTAATGCTAGCAATACTTGGTTGTGTGCTTGTCCATGTGCCTCCAGAAGAAGGTAAAAGTTGTGTATTAGTACCAATACAAATGGAAGCATCACCTGTTATTTCTATAATAGGTTTTGGTTTTACTTGGATAGTAGTTGTTGGATCAGAAGCACATCCTGTGGCTGTTTGCGTAAATGTAAATGTAGCTGTACCTTCTGATATACCTAATACTGCACCAATATTGTTTACGGTAGCAACTGCAGGATTACTACTAGACCATGTGCCATTAACCGTAGGTGTGACAGTGGTCATAGCTCCTACACAAATGGAATTAGATCCTGAAATATTTACAGTTGGTTTAGCATTGACCACAATCGAAGTGGATGTTACAGATACACAATTGGTAACATTATCTGTGAATGTAAATGTCGCCGTTCCAGGTGCAATAGCGGTAACAATACCACTATTGGTTATGGTAGCAATGCTTGGATGATTACTCACCCAAACGCCTCCTGATGATGGTAAAAACGAAGTACTTGAGCCAATACAAATTGATGAAGGACCATTGAGCGTGATGCTCGGTTTACCATTAACGTTTATAAGGATAGGAGTTATTGAAATACATCCATTACCAGATGTATAGGTCAGTTGCACTACCCCATTTGAAAGGCCTGTGACTATTCCTGAATTGGTCACAGTGGCAATGGTAGGGTTATTACTTGTCCAAACACCACCTGTAGATGGAAGTACATTGGTCGTGAAGCCAACACAAATTGTTGATGGCCCTGAAAGACTGACTGTAGGTGGTAGATTGACAGTGACTGGAGCTGAAGCTTGTGAAATACAACCCGTAGATGTTTCTGTAAAATAAAATATAGCTGTACCTGGCGAGACACCTGTGACAACACCAGAATTATTTATAGTTGCTACCGAAGTATTGCTACTTGTCCATGTACCTCCTGTAGAAGGAGACAAATTGGTAGTTGTACCAATACAAATGGTAGATGAACCAACGATATTTACCACTGGTTTACCAATGACGGTCATAGACGCCGATGGATTAGAAATACAGCCAGTCGTAGGTGCTGTATAAGTAAAAGTGACAGAACCTGCAGCGATACCCACTACGACGCCTTCATGATTTATTTGGGCAATGGCATTGTTGCTACTTATCCAAGTACCACCAGCTTCAGCAGCTTCTGGTAGCAAGCCTGAATTATCTCCCACACATATGACAGAAGGGCAAATAAAATTCACTATTGGTTTTGGGTGAATGGTTACTGCTGTGCTAGCATCAGAATTACAACCAGTAGTGTTATCTCTGAATGTAAACGTGACCTGACCTGGACCCACTCCAAAAACAAGACCAGCATTAGAAATCGTTGCAATAGCTGTATTACTACTAGTCCATATACCTCCCGAAGATGGGGCAAATGAAGTAGTCAAACCAGCGCAGACTTCATCATTTCCTGTCAGTGAGATAGTTGGCTTTGTTTTTATTTGTACAGGTGTTGAAGGATTAGACACACAGCCGCTAGAAGTTTCAGTGTAAATAAAGGTAGCCTGACCAGAAGTAATACCAGTAACTAGACCGCTATTGCTAACAGAAGCTATTAATGGATGACTACTTACCCACGTACCTCCCGTGGATGGTATAAGTTGGGTAGATGCGCCTATACAAATGGATTGATCACCACTGATAGTAGCAGTGGGTTTGCCATTTATGGTGATAGGATTGCTCGGATTAGAAACGCACCCTGATGATAATGTAAATGTAAAAGTGGCAATACCCTGTGCTATTGCAGTTACAACTCCTGCATTATTTATCGTAGCTACTGCAGGATTACTACTTGACCATACACCTCCTGAGGTTGGAGAAAGCGAAGTACTACCGCCTACACAAATTGAGGTCGGACCTGTTATTGTTATCAGTGGTCTATTATTGACGTTGACAACTTGAGTTGGTAAAGATGTACACCCTGTAGATGTTTCTGTAAAACGGAAAGTGGCTGTCCCATTAGCTACTCCTGTTACCACTCCTGCATTATTGACAGTAGCTACGGATGGATTTGTGCTAGACCACGTGCCACCAGTTGATGGTGATAATGTCGTCGTAGAACCTAGACACAAAGAAGTGGATCCAATCACGTGAGCTACCTGGCCAATCACTGTAACTGGAATAGATGGCTCTGATGAGCATCCATTTTGATGAAATGTAAATGTCGTCGAGCCCACGGATATACCAGTGACTACGCCGGTATTAGAAATTGTCGCAATAGAAGGATCTGCACTTTCCCATGTACCTCCTGAAGAAGGGGTCATAGTGGTAGTACTTGCTATACAGATCGTAGTAGGTCCCGTGAAATTTGCAGCCGGACAAAACAATAACGGTGTTGGGTCATTATTATTTGTAGGGTCGCCGTCATTATCTGGATCTGGATTACTACCATTTTGAGATATATCTGTAAATAAAACACCAAGTGGAGAAATAGCTGACCCAAAAGCAGAATTATTGAAAGGTCCGCGTTCTTGACCTGGTGTCAATGTCATATCTATCGTAATAAGACCTGAAGCTAAAGGAGCTAGCACATCATTTCCTACCAATAGATTTATATTGTTTGAACCATTATAAACATTATTTATCGAAAACTGAGTGCTGCTGACATTATTGATGGTATATGAAATGACATTAGGAAAAGTAGCATCTAGATGATCTGTAATTTGGACAGATGTCAGCGGAAATAAACTCTTATTTTCTACAAGAATCGTATAAGTAAAGTCATAAGTACCATCTTCATTATTAATAGGACCATAAGATATTTCTTTGGCCAAGCCAAGTACTGGTTTTTCTACCCGAACCGTTAGATTGCCAATATCGCATAAATTGAGTGTATCGCAAATTTGGTAAGGCAGTGAAAATGTTCCAAAATAATTAGTTGCAGGTGTAAATTGAAATTCACCATTAAATGTGGAATCCCATTTAATGAGTCCTACTTCTTCATTTATATATCCCAAAGGAAGGAAAGTAAGTGGATATTCTGTATTTGGATCGTAATCATTGATAGCAAGGTTGCCATTGACACCTACATTCATTTCGGTCAGATAAAAATCATCTGCCGCAACAGGTGGAATACAAACATTTCCTGACAATGCAGTTTCCCCTGAAATGGTACACCCATTAGATTCTACCGTAACAGAATAATTTCCAAGAGGTAGATTTTCTATGTAACCTAAAGTGCCTCCTGTAGACCAAGAGTAGTTATATGGTTCTAAACCACCGGATACTTTAGCATACACCTGACCATTTTCTTTCACGTAGGTATTGCCAGTTTCTGGGTCGCGACCACAAGAAGGAATCACATTAAAAAAGTCAAGGGTCAATGGTTTAACTTCAAATGTTGTAGATGCACTACAGCCATTATTATCAATAACGGTGACACTATAAAACCCAGCTCCTAAACCTGTCCTTTCTGTACTATTGGGTCCACCGTCGGACCAATTAAAAATATAAGGTCTCGATCCTCCTGTGGTAAAAACCATAATGCTACCATTTAACTGTCCAGGGCAATTGGGAATAGTACCACCTGTGACTACTACCTTAGAAGGTTGAGCTAATAGAGAAATGGAGGTCGACGAACATCCTGAATAATCGGTCACTGTGAGTATATACACACCATCTGCAAGATTGGTAAGATTAGGGGTAGACATACCATTGGACCATGCATATTTGTATGGAGCTGTACCACCAGAAATTGTGGTATTTATATTTCCTTGATCAATGCCGAAACAATCTGTATATGTCTGAATGGCATTCACTGTAAGCGATGTAGGTTCTACCACATTTACGATATGCTGGATACTACAACTACCTGCATCTGTGATGGTTACTGTGTAAATGCCTGGTTGGATATTACTTAAATCTTCAGTGGTAGCACCATTATTCCACACATATGTATAAGGCGATGTCCCTCCACCTACCACTAGATCGACATTACCAGTGGTTACAGCTGTGCACGAAAGTGGCGATACAAAACTCTCTGCCGCTATGGAAGAAAGTTCAACCACTGAAGAAGAAACTACAGCACTACAAAGTGCTGAGTCTGTTATGGTGACGATATAATTTCCAGCTGAGATGCTTGTTAAGTCTTGGGAAGTGGCACCATTTGACCATAGATATTCATAACTTCCATTACCTCCTGAAACAGATATATCAATGCTACCTACCGCTGAACCAGCGCAAGAAACATGTGTAATATCATTAACGACATTTAATTGATTTCCAGCATTAATATCAATAGAAGATGTGTTTAAACATCCGTTTGCATCTGTAATGGTAATGACATAGCTGTTTGCATTAAGATTCGATATGTCTTTGGTAGTGCTTCCATTTGACCACCTGTAAGTATATGGTGATGTACCTCCTGATGGATTGAGTGTAATAGCGCCAGAATTAGCGCCAAAACAAGAAACATCGGTATTAGAAACATTAAAATTTATAGCTAGTGGTTGGATAATTGAAGTAGAGATAGTGCTACTTACAGCCATGGCATCCGTCACTGTTACGGTGTATACACCAGGGACGAGACCAGTCAAATCTTCTCTAGTAGACCCCGTAGACCATAAATAAGTATATGGCGGATTCCCTCCTGTCACTGTTAAATTTGCAATACCATCCGCACTTCCAAAACAAGTAATGTTGGTCTGTAAAATACTAAGTGTTAAAGGACTTTCAGGTTGATTAAGATTCAGTGCTACAACCTCAGGACAAGATTGTGTATCTGTAATTGTAACAACATATAGTCCAGCTGACAGACTTGTTCTCTGTGCAGGATTATTTGAACCACTAAGGTCAGCCCAATCATAATTATATGCTGGTGAACCCCCAAAAACTGAAATTTCTATTTCTCCATTAGATGCTCCAAAGGCATCAATATGCTCTACGGTTTTGTCTGCTTGTAATTTAGGTGGTTGTTGTATATCTACAGTGGTCATACCTAAGCAACCATTTTCTTTATCTGTGACTGTCACTCGATACAATCCAGCTTTAATATTAGATACATTTTGGGTGGTGATGCCATTTGACCATTGATATTCATAATTATCACTTCCACCGGCTGCAGTTAAATTGATAGTTCCATTATTCCCATCATAACATGTAACATCAGTTTTTGTATTTGACAAACTTAGTCCAGAAGAAGCATTTACAGAAGTAATGCCACTATTGGTACATCCATTTGCATCTGTCACTGTAACAAGGTAAGATCCAACTGGAATATTATTTAAGTCTTGGACAAAAAAGCCATTGGACCAAAGATAGGTATATGGAGTTGCGCCACCCGTTACTGTCAGATTTATAGAACCGTTATCAGATTCACAAGTCGATGTTTCGAAAGCAGATAAACTAATATTAGGATTGGTATGCACAACCACATTTGCAGAAGTACTAGCAGTACATCCATCTTCACTTGTCACAGTGACCTGATAAAGTCCACTATTGCTTGCATTTGCATTTAGTATAACTGGGAAAGCAAGATTGGATGCAAAATTATTAGGTCCAGACCATTGATAAGAAACTCCACCACTTCCTTCAAAATTAATGTTAAGTCCTTCGCAAACTGGATTAGAAAAAGCTATCCCTGGGACCACTGTTTTTATATATACTGGTGTACATACATCAGAACTTTCACCACAATCATTGATAGAATGTACACACACCTGATCTAAACCAGGCGTGGCATTTGACCAATTTATAGTAATTTGCGATGTCCCTTGCCCTTGTACAATATTGGCACCTACTGGCACTGACCACTGATAAGATAAAATCGTTGGATCTGGGTCTACTTTATAAATATCAGAAGCATTGGAAGTACAAACAAGATAGGCATTTAGGTCACAATCTGCTTCTTCAATGATACCAACCGCAGAGGTAGTACAGCCGTTTTGATCTGTCACCGTAAGTGTATAATTTCCGGGCAATAAATCAGTCCTGTTTTTGGGATTATTTGGGCCTGAAATATCTTCCCAATTATATTGATATGGAGATGTGCCGCCTGTTGCATTTGAGATAATGTTACCTGAAGAAATACAGGTTGGATCTGTTTTAGTCAATGTCAAATCTAACACTTCAGGATTGGAAAGTGTGTATATAAATACAGAAGTACAAGTTCCACTATCAGAAATAGTTACCGTATAATTACCAGCTGACAAGCCCGACCTATCTTCAGTCGTTGCAGCATCTGCCCATAAGTAAGTATAGTCCCCTGTTCCACCCACAGGTGACAAATTGATAAGTCCATCATTTCCACCTGCACAACTAGGATATAAAATAAACACTCCTGCATCTATTGGAGCACCAGAAAGTATTTCAGCTTCAGCTGTAGCGGTACAACCATTATCTTGGTCTGTCACAGTGACTGTATAAAGTCCTTGTGTAAGGTTAATTCTATTTTGAGTATACACTCCGTCTGCCCAAAAGTACGTATAATTTCCCGATCCACCTGTTACAGAAAGATTGATACCTCCATCATAACATGATGAACCTGTATTAGTTACTACCGCTTCAACTATTGGCGCACCAGATCCTGTTACGGTTACATTAGCACTTCCAGTACATCCGCCTACTGAAGTAACTGTAATGGAATACACACCAGCTTCTAAACCAGTCATATGCAATCCTGTACCATTACCACTACCTATCGGAGATGTTCTACTCCATGACCAAGTATAAGGCCCATTACCTCCTGTGACATTAAGATCTACGTCCCCACCATCTGGAATATTGCATGTAGGTGTGGCTATCACAGCAGGACTGACTGTAAGAGGACATAATGAAAAATCAACAAAATCAAAATCTACTACTTGATTTTCATATCCTTCTTTTGCGGTAGCAGTAATGTTGTATTCACCTGGTGAAGATGGTGTATTCCATATATATTGATATGTACGAATACAACTAGATGTTGCTACAGATGTGGCTGCAACATTTATTCCTAGTGGTGATATGTTCAGATCCAAGCCTGTGATGTCACCCGTTCCAAATGGATTAGAAACTGTCGCCCTAAGGTAAACGGTAGAACCATTATTGGCTGATAAAATAATAGAACCGCTAGGATATGGTGCATTGTAAAAGTCTAATGAAGTAATGTCAATATAATTAGAAACTGGAAGTTCGATTTTCGATGGTTTAGTTTGGCTATCATATTCTAATCTAAACACTGCCATAGGTTCAGCAGTAGTTACTGCTAATGAAATAGCCTGTCCAGCAGGAATATTAACATTGGATGGTAATGTAGATGTCCAAGTAAGCAAGTTGGTACTACTATTAAAACTAGGATTTGTTAAGGTAGCTATAGTAGTTGAGCCATATTTTATAACAGCCGTGATATTTGGATTTGAAACAAGTGTCGAAGATGCAGCCGGTTTAATTGATACTGCTGCAAAACATCCGTCTTCATAATCCAACATATTGTATCTGATATAAACAGACGAAGCACCATCAATGGTACTACTGGCACCACTTACATAATTAAATCCACTATTATTCCACAATTCTGTTTGACCAGCATTAGCAGAGATACCTTGTTGGACATTGACATATTCATCTACAGCACCAGTTGAAAAAATCAATTCTCCTACTGCAGATGTAACATTGCCTGCAACGAAATAATCGCCTCCATTAGCTATAAAGGTCTGTGCTGCACCTAAAGGTGTAGACTGATTTACGTTATTAAAGGTAGTAGCCGAAGCGATCACACCAGAAGTTTTAGACCCAATGGTAATAACCACATTTGCAGAAGGGCTAGCTGTTGGATTGATCAAACGATAAATGTATGATCTTACTGCGACACCACTATGGATAGCACTCACCAAAGTCATAGGAGTTCCACCAAATGTTACACCGGTAACCGTTCCAGGTGCACCTTCGTCACTCACCCCTGTATTTCCTACTGAAACAGCAACAAGTAATAATCTATTCGGCCCTGTACCAGGGGTATGAGAAAATGTCAACGAATTACCACTTGACACTGAAGCAGCAGAACCACTTGTAGTTGCTACTGCTGTTACTGTTGCCCTTGATCCTGTAATGATAGAAGCATAAGATTTTACTGAAATAGCACCTCCACTAGCCAGTGAAAGCGCTCCACACATAGTAGGATTCTGGGTAAAAGTCGCTGTGGTAGTACCGGTAGCAGATAATGAAGCAGATTGAGAAGTCGTGCCATCGCTAGTACTGACAGGATCTATTCTATCTAATGCTTGTGATGGGTCAGAAAGATATAGGTATTTTGTTTGGACTATAGGACCAGTAGGAATGATTACATTTTTTGTGATTGAAAGTGAATGGGTGACACCTTCAGATCCTTCATTGGCTGTTGCTTGAATAGTCCACTCTCCTGGATTGCCTGGATTAGACCACGTATATTGGTATATTTTGCCACAGCTTATAGCACCTACAACATAAGATTCATCGAGAGAGATATTTATAGTAGACATATCTGGTCTGGTAACTGCGAGATTTACACCAGTGATATCACTCGCCCCAAATGGGTCAGTAACCGCCACCCTTATATAGGATGTGCCTACGTTTGGAATATCAGTGTAAATTTGTCCATTAGGATATGACGAACTGTAAACATCTACACTATTAACGTTTATGAAAGTACTTACTGGCAAAGTAATTTTGGAAGGATAGAGTTGACTGTCGTGCCTTACCTGAAAACTCACACCTGATTGATTGGTCGTAATATCTAAAGAAATCGCTTGACCTGTGGGAATAGTCACATCACTGCCTCTAGTTCCTGACCATGTTAAAAGCCCTGTTGCGCTATTATAGGTAGGATTAGTAAGTGTTATAATATTGGTACCTCCATTTCTGATTACAGCTGTAATATTTGGATTCACTGGCATTGTGCCGTTTATAACATTTATGTACGCACTAAAAGTTATAGCGTTATTTGCTTTTATAGTCAATGCACTACAAAGCACTGGGTTTTCTGTAAAGGTCAGTGTATTAATAAAAGTAGCTGGTTTTATAGCTACTCCTCCTATTACCCATCTGGCTGACGACCCTGACCAACTCATGGTGGTTGAACTTGAATTTGCAGCCTCAGAACTTCCTGCTCCACGAATGCTACCACTACTTAAGTCCCATCTTTCTGTTTGTCCTGCCCCGGCATTAAGATTAGATGTATTTCTATAGGTTACAGCGTCATAGATGTAGTCCCCAGATACTGAAGATACATTTACGGAAGCTGATGATGAATTGCCTGTAGACGAAGCAAATGTACCCAAAGGAACGGTCTGATCTATACCAAAAAATGATGATGCAGATACCACTACTCCGTTAGAAACGGAACCACTCATGGTCACCACTACGTTTGCTGTACCAATACTAGGATTAACTAAACCATATAGATAAACCCTGGCGTCTGACCCATAAGTCCTATTCCCAATTAAAACTAGGGATACACCACCATAAGTTATTGAATTTACACTTCGATCTCTACTTGATACTGCAACAATTAAACCTCTATTTTCACCATTTCCTATGGTGTGTGATAAAG
Organism: Saprospiraceae bacterium UBA7687; assembly: GCA_002482845.1. GTDB lineage: Bacteria > Bacteroidota > Bacteroidia > Chitinophagales > Saprospiraceae > OLB9. The sequence continues at coordinate 37,812 of DLGT01000066.1, read as the reverse complement.
TCACTGTGCTACCTGATGTGGCAGTTATTGTACTTGTGTTTTCTAACACAACACCAGATGCTCCTGTACTCAATGTAGGAGTCACACTCGTGGTGTTATCTAATGGAGGAGCTGAAGGATTAATCCTATCGAGACCCAATGATTCGCTTAAATATAATTGTTTATTAACTATATTATTATTTGAATTGGTTTCGACGGTGACGGACAAATTTGTAGAACATCCATTACCATCCGTGACAGTCACGGTATAATTTCCAGCTGTCAAGCCAGATATGTCTTGGGTAGTTGCGCTATTAGACCAAAGATAAGAATATCCAGCCGTACCACCTGAGACACTAAGATCGATGGCGCCATTATTGCCACCTGATGAACTAACTTTAGTAACAACAGAAGATAGACTTACAGAAGACCCAGGCTGCGTAATAGTTGCTGTTGTCGTTGCAGTTGTACCTACGGCATCCGTAACAGTTACCACATAACTTCCTGCAGCTAAACCTGATAAATCTTGAGTGTCATTGTCTGTTGATTCAGGTCCATCATTACTCCAGTCATAAGTATAATTTGTAATACCACCCGATACAGAAAGATCAATACCTCCTGTGGAATTTCCCCTGCATAATATATTTGTCACTGAAGTCGAAAGACTCAGAGGTGCCGCTGTGGAATATGTTACCGTTAATTTTGGTGCATATGTAGTACTACCTTCATACGCATGTGCGGAACGAGAACCAGTACCACTTATTACAAAAACCATAGCATTACCTGAATTCCATCCAGATCTGTTGACTAGTTCTTGAACAATATTGATTATGGAAGGGGAATTATAATTAACTGCATCTGACCAAGTTGGTGGTGCCCATGCTACAGTTGCACTTGTACTCGTTCTGTTACTAACATCAAATGCAGTAGTGGTAAATGTACCAGGATTATCTGCTGCTTGTCCTTTTATGGTGATATTGGTAGTGCCAGAGTTTGAATTTGGGGAAACTGGAGTGACCCCTCTAAATGTAAGATATGCGCTAGTAATAATGGCATTTTTTGGAATGGTCATGCCTGTAAATCTCAAACCTACAGTTTGGTTTCCCGATGATGGTTCTTGATCATCTCTAGTGAGTTCTATCCTTGGGCTGATATTGTACATATAACCATGTCCAGTACCAAAAGTACTACCTACGCCACCTTCTTCTACATCATCTGTACCTGTGGCAATGCTTTTAGTAATGGTCGTCTGTGCTTGTAATGTATTTAAAAATCCAGTGAAAGAAATTGTTAAAAAAACAATCATCAATATTTTCAGTAATTTCGTCCTGTTACAAATAGCTAATGCCCGTAATACTAGAAAACGGAGCATTAAACTAAAGTAATATGTTAAGGACAAAATGTTCATAATCGTTATTTGATAATAGCTGATGGGGGATTAGGGAGTGAGCCGACTGGTATCAATGTCGTAGATTTTATATCTTGACAACCATTGGTATCCGTTACTGTCACTGAGAATGTTCCACCTGACAAACCTGATAAATTTTGCGTAGTAGCACCATTACTCCAAGCATATGTATAACTCGGTGTACCACCACTGACAGAAATGCTTACAGAACCATCTTGATTTAATGGAGCATCAGAAGCAATAGGACATGTAGGATGTGAGCCTGCAATACTTACCAACAAAGGTGACGGTCTTAAAATTTCTGTTGATGCTGTAGAAGTACAACCATTGTTATCACTTACCGTCAAAGTGTAATTTCCCGATGATAATAAAGTTCTATTTTGTAAAGTAGATCCATCAGACCATGCATAAGTCAATGGTGCATTTCCACCTGTGATAGATGCATTTATTGACCCATTGTTTAAATGTGCACAAGTAATATCAGATTTTGTTAGATTGATATTTATACCTGACATTGGACCAGATACAGATGCAGAAGCTACGTCCGTACATCCATTTGCATCGGATACCGTGACTTGATAATTCCCTGCAGAAATACCAGTTCTAAATGCTGTGGTGGGACCATCTGACCATAAGTAACTATAACCTTGTACGCCACCTGTTACATTAAGCGTTACAGAACCAGTACCACCGAAACAACTAAAATCAGTAGCAGTAGCTGTTACATCAATTGCATTTGGTTCTTCCAATAAAACTGTAAAACTACCAGAACAACCTGTAAATGAAGTAACAGTGACCACATAGGTGCCTGCTGGCAAATTAGAAATACTAGATGCACTACCCGATCCAGAACCTGGCGGTGTCGCACGAGTCCATGTCCAATCATTAGACCCATATACACTCGAACCCGTCACATTTAACTGGATACTTCCATCTGTACTACCTGCACATGATGGATGTACCACTTCAGGACGAACGCCATAATCACATAAAATCTCTACCCTCCTAGAGTCTGTCGTCGTCCTACCGCATGCATCTGTAATAGATACAGTTAAGACACAAGGTGTAGGATCACTAGTATTGGGTGGTATAAAGTCTGGATTAGGATGATTGGCAGATGGGCTAAAAGTACCGCCACAATTAGAAGACCATACAATGGTAAAACCAGATAAATCTTGTCCATTTGGCAGTGAAAAATCTACTCTTTCAGGTATTCCTGAATTGGCAATATCTGGAAGACTATTTACATTGATGGATTCAGCTTTGTCATTAGCTACCAACCAACTAAAATTAAAAAATGCTCTTTGTGCAGCTACGTGTGCTGGACTTGTTTGACACTTATCATACGAGTGACCTGCCGAGTGCATTACAAAACCACGATTGTCATCACCAAAACCTCTACCGTACACCATCGGTGCAGCAGCATTTCGAAGGTCAGGATTTAAAGATGGTACATTGTTATGTGAAGGATCATAAACTATTATTTTTGTCGTCGGATTCCATCTAGCTGTTGTACCAGAAGATTGTCTTGGAATATAAATTTGTTCCGCCCCATTGGTATGCGCTCCGTCCGTTGTAGATATATATTGTGCTACGGGATCAGCAGGAAGTCTATGTGTATATGGTGGCGAACCATCATTATGCGTACTCCACAGCATCAGTGAATTGCTATTGGCATAAATACCACTTGAACCTGTGAAACTTGGATCTTTTACAGTGAGAAAATTTGTTTGTTGGTTTCTATTGGCTGGATTAACCATGTTTTCTAGGGCACTTCCTGATGTGCAACCATCCCAGATACCACCTTTACACTCAAGATTCCAAGTGTATAATCTTTGGTGGACTGCCCAGCTTGGCTCTGCATGTGGCAGTACAAATAGATCATCGCAACAATCAAGTTCCGAAGGGTCTTTCCAACCTGCACCATCTAAGCCCCCAAAAGCTGTTGCGGGAATTCCAGCATTCAAAAAGTATTCAACCGCTAATTTTCCATTTCTTTTATCTAGCGTCCATCTAGGGACATTTTTTAATTCTCTGTGGACAAAATCACTACATAAAGTCAATGCAGAAATGGTAGTAACACCTACTACGCCTGCTGTTTGCCACGAAGTAATTCTGGCATTCACAGCTGGTGTGCGATATTCTGCCGGAATAACAAAAGGACCACCTTTATAATCGATTCCATTGTATCTAAAATCTACACCATCTTTTGCTTTGGTAGGATTGATGACCCATATGACTTTCACGTTATGGTTTTTGATCAAATCATAGATCAATCCATATGGCTTTAATGCATTTTTATCTGTTTGTGGGGTAATACCCATATTTATGATATATGAACCAGAAGAGAATGACACTTTAATTTCATCGGTACATACAACTTCATTATTGCCACCTGTGTCGCCGCCATTATCTACTGGTGCAGGTGTACAACTATCAGAAAAACAATTATTTAAAACAGTCTGCAAGGTAGATTCAGACCCAGCGCCCGGTGTATTACTTCCATTCTTTCTAGCAGAATACCAAGTAATACCTGTAAAATTCCAAGTACCACAATTGCCAAAATCATTATCAATAGCTAAACATAAACCCGATCCTAAAACGGTACCAGAATTAATGTGAAAATTGCCATTTTTATTGATTTTAACTTTCGTATCGCAGTATGTACTCGTCCTATTTGTTTTTAGGAAATGACCATTTGCGATGATGATGGTAGAATTATAAATGCTTTGTGTATTTTTACTATCCCAATCTCCTATATCTTCCGCATCAGCTACGCCTATATTAGTTGTCAATGCATGATTACTACCTCGATCGCCAATTTCAAAAAAACAATCTTTGATGACGTCTACACCATTGATACCCGTACCAGAACCAGTTGCATAAAGCAGAAAACTACTAGTGATGTTAAGACAATTATTATCTAAATATCTATAACCTCCATCATTTAAGAACGCAGCACTTGTAGTTGTAGAGCCAAGCGCATATTTTCTTCCAGCTTTTTCTTGACCTATTTCTATGGTTACGCCCGTCATGCAGAATACAGAATTGGATACTTGCTCTACGTGACCAGCACACTGTAACGTTCCACCGATTTGTATGTATTTTGATCCTGGCACAGTCAATACTAGACAGCCATTATTGATAACTAAGGTGGGACCATCAATGAATAAGACAGCACCTGATGATTTTAGAAGGACATTTTTATTATTGACCGTGACTGTACCGGAGCCGGTGATACGGATCTTTACATTTATATTATCAGCAATGACACCCGTGAGTGCTTGCCAATCCACATTACCGTTAGCCACGACATTCACATCCCATGAAGTCGGGGGAGTACACGCCGCATTAGGTAATGGAGGCGTACATTGAGAAAACAAATTAGGCGTCGTACCCGAGAAAAACATAAAAAACATAACTAAAAAAAGTACGTTTTTAAGGTTTGGTCGGGAAAGAAAACTGATAATTTGAATAACTCCTATCTTAACACTGCACCTTGTTTTATAGGAAAACATTATCGATTTTTTGGGTTCTTAAATAAATTCTTAAATTACATTAAGCTGACTTTTTGTTTTTGGTAATTATTGTTTTAAAAATTATAAAATCTTGTATTGATAGGACACTAAAAAGGAACTGTACCACTATCAAAATATTAAAAATTTATAATAAAATAACACCATCTTTAAAATAGGGATTATCTGTTAACAAATTGGTTTGGGGCAAAAATACATATTATAATTATATTTAATATATATTTAAGTAAAAATATTTTTATAGTGGTGATTGTGTATCGTAAAATGAGTCCACTAATTAGTATATTTTAACACTAAGAAAAACTAAAGTAATTCACTAAGTCCACTAAAAAAAATGCAAAAATGTTTGATTTCACCCTACTCTACCTTTTAGGAATCTGCTGAAGGAAAAAATTAAAATTTGCAAGTAAGCCTGTATTCAGTGGGTATAATAATATCTGGCTGAATAAGTAATTCTTATCGTCATTTGGATTGTCGTATTTTGACTTGCCATCCATATTGTAATCACCTTGTAAATACCCGTATGCAAAGTTGTAATTGGATGTATTAACTAGATTTTCAGGATAGGCAAAAACTTCAAAAAATAAAACATTCTGATCATCACCTGGATTGACAAATTTGAGCTTGCCATCACCATCAAAATCGCCTCCCCACAATGCTCGATATCCTGGTGCAATAAGTTCATTCATAGACAAGCCTGTATAATTGTATCCATTATTAAGTCTACTACCAAAATTAAAAATTGGTTGATCTAAACTTGTAAAATCTATCAAATCACCACTAAAGACTTTTTCAGACATTGCACCTAGATGATTTCTATGCCGAATTGCTACAAAAAAACTATCTGCTGCTACGCCAGGAATGCGTAGATGACTAACGCCGTCTAAATCTACTACATCTCCATCTCGCTGAACTAATCCTGATCGTGTGGCTATAATTTCTGTACTATCTGTCTTAGATCTTAATTCCACAAAAACCCAATCTACTATTGCATTTTCACCTGTAACGCCCATGACTTCTGCATAATTTGGGATATTAGAAAACCTATTAGCCATCTGGTTATTTACTTGTGGATACTTATTTCTAAGATCAAAATTCAGTGTCTGAAACTTATACGGATCTTGACTAGGTATATAGCATTGACCGGTAAACCCATTTTGTCTTAATTGGTCTTTCATCAATGGTCTACCCGATGCTGTTTTGATGTTTCCATTGTTATGCAACGACCCTTCCAAATATACCCTTAGTTGCAATGTAACATCATTAAGAACATAAATATATACAGTAGCTTGGCGACAAGCCATAACTACATTATCATCACAAATGGTGTATACAAAAGAAGTCATTCCAAAAAATCCATCATCAGGTGTAAATGTAAAATCACCATTTGCATCCAAGTAATAACTACCTCCAAAAATATCAACAGGATTTAATTCACTACCCTGAATAGTTACAGCTTGTATATTATTTTCATAATCAAAATCATTTATAGCTACATTTCCAATTACTGGTGTTTCCTGTTTAGTGATATAAAAATCATCATTGGCATCTGTAGCATTGACGCTAAAAGCAGCACTATTTAAAACTTCAATATATTGCCAAGCAAGAGCACAATTATCAGGTTCACCTTCTACGCAAACTCGATATTGTATTTTGTCAATCCCTGAAAAACCAGCATAAGGTGTATAAGTAATATCTCCATTTTGATGAAGCGTAGCAGAACCATTCTCGGGTAAACTCAATATGGAAACACTCTGTGGATCTAACGTACAAGCGACTCCAAACACGCAAGCATCATTCAATAATGAAGGAATCGTCACAGGATATCCTGATAAATAAGGATTCTGATTTGTAAATGTAGTTGCTAAGTCCATATTTGCAATTGGCACCTTACCTATTTTGGTAAGATCAGTCACATGAATTTGTAATATAGATGTTGGACAAGCAATATTTACTGGTGGAATACACACAGCAACATTATAAATATATGTACCTACAGCATCTGTTATGAACGTATAACTTCCATCATTTTGCATGACAAGATGTGGTGTACTATCATCAGGTTTTGCAACGATAACTGGTTGCTGACCATATACGACATTAGAAGGTACTTCGTCATTTGTTTGGACATTGCCTGAGACAGACACATTGACAAAAGTAGCGTTAAAATCAGGCTTAATACAATTATTGACAGTGACTAAGCCTGAAGATGTTAACGATGAACAACCTGTACTTGCGGAAGTAAATATAAAACTTGCCTGACCAGCTGCCAATCCTGTAGCCAATCCCGTATTGGTAATAATGGCTACTCGAGTATCAGTACTATTCCAAACGCCACCTGTAGCAGGAATCAAATTAGTCACAGATCCAGCGCATATAGCATCTGGTCCTGTAATGGCGATCGATGGCGCAGCTTGTATGGTCACTAAAGCTGAAGGATTGGATGGACAGCCCGTAATAGAATCAACAAATACAAAAGTTGCCTGACCACTTGTGATACCAGTAACCACACCTTGATTTGTGATAGATGCAATGGATGGGTGACTACTTGACCACGTGCCGCCAAAATTTGGATACAATGTGGTGGTAGCCGCTTGACAAACAGAGGTTGTTCCTGTAATTGCTATATTAGGTTTAGGGTTTACTATGATATTTTCTGTAAAATCAGATGTACAACCTGTATTGGATGAAGTAAATAAAAACCTCACAATCCCTTGGCTTATACCTGTCACTTCACCATTATTATTCACAGTGGCAATAGATGGCGCTGAGCTCGTCCATGTACCTACTTCAGAAGAAAACAATGTTGTAAAAGTAGCTGGGCAAATTTCTGAATCTCCAGTAATTCCTACAAGTGGCTTTGGCATTACAACTATGCTACTGGTCGGATCAGAAACGCACCCAAAAGCAGACTCCAAAAAAGTAAAAGTAGTGGCTCCTGCACTGACACCCGTGACCATACCAGACTGATTTACAGTAGCTATAGTAGGATCTGCACTCAACCATGTTCCACCAAATGTAGGCGATAATTGAATGTTTTGACCAATACAAACATGTGATTCAGAAGGCATTTGTACCTCAGGTTTTGCATATACTTGAATTCCATTGTTAAAAACTGAAACACAACCTGTAATGGAATCAACAAATCTAAAACTTGCTATTCCAGCTGATATGCCAATAACTACTCCATTTGATGTAACAAGAGCGACATCTGGATCATCGCTAGTCCACGTGCCACCTGTTTCTGGCTTTAGCCCAGAATTACTACCTACGCATATAGACGCAGGTCCACATAAACTTACAGGTGTCCCTCCTTGAACCAAAACTGGCAGTGAAGCCGTGGAAACACATCCTTCACTTGTGGTAAAACTCAATTGGGTCAGTCCATTAGAAATCCCAGTGACAAGACCTCCATTAGTAACTGTTGCGACTATAGAATTTTGGCTTGACCAAGTACCATTTGTCTTAGGTGTAACTTGGGTAGTAGTGCCTTCACAAATGGTGGATTCACCGATGAATGTTGGGATAGGATTTGCTTTTATGATGACATCGAGGGTAGCATTGGACAAACATCCTGTTTGGAAATCTGTGAAATAGAAACTTGCTCTACCAGCTGCTTTTCCGGTAACGATACCATTATTTGTGACTGTGGCAATATTGGAATTACTTGAACTCCATGAGCCTCCTGCAGTAGGAAATAGTGCTGTCGTATATCCTGAACAAACAATAGAATCTCCTGCCAATCCTACAATAGGTTTAGCAATGACTTCTACTGGTTCGGTAGGATTGGTGACACAACCTGAAGTTGCTTCTATAAATGTGAAGGTTGCTGTACCTGCAGAAATCCCCACAATTACACCTGAATTATTGACCTGAGCAACAGAAGGATTGCTACTCACCCAAGTACCAGCTGGCACCTGAGACAAAGTAGTAATTGTGCCCGCACAAATCACATCGTCACCTACTAAACTTATTACTGGACAAAGAAGTAAAGGTGTTGGCTGATTATTATTGGTAGGATTGCCATCATTATCAGGATCAGGGTCAAATCCATCTTGAGAAGTATCTATGTATGTCAAACCCCCATTGGATTGACAAGAAACGATGGCACTGTTCATGTAAGTACCAAGTTTGGTTCCTGGATTTAGTTTGATGTAAATAGTAATCTCACCAACAGCTAAAGGAGGTAAAACATCAGTGCCTATCAATAAATTTAATTCACTGTCACCATCAAAATTTGGGTTTACGGTAAAATCATTACTCGATACGCCTAAAACTTCGAATCCTAAAGAACCATCAAACGTAGTGGCCAAATCATCCGCAATTTGTATCTCCCCTAAATCAAGATAACTCATATTTTCGACCAAAACAGTATAAGAAAAATTATACGTTTGGTCACCATTATTCATCGGGAGAGAAGAAATGTTTTTGGCTGCACCTAAAATAGGTCTTGACACGGTTATATGGAGATTTGCTTCATCACATAATGCCAAAGTATCACATGTTTGGTAGGGCACCACAAAAGTTCCATAAAATCCTGGATATGGCGTATATTTAAAACTACCGTCGTATGTACTATCCCATTCTATGATGCCAATTTCTGGTTCAATATATCCCAAAGGTAAAATCGTAAGCGGATATTCAAAATCTGGATCATAATCATTCAATCCCACATTACCTTCTAGTGGTACATTAATTTCAGTCACCAAGTAATCATCATTTGCTTCTGGTGGTGTACATGAACCACCTGCCAAAACTTTGTATTCGCTGGCGACACAATTGGAAGCTGAAACCGTTACTGTATAATATCCATTGGAAAGGCCTTTGACGTTTTCATCAGTAGATCCATTAGACCAAAGATAGGTATATGGTTTTGTCCCACCATTAACAATGGTATATATTTCACCATCCGAATTTGGCACCAAAACGTCTCCATCATTTTTACTACAAGTAGGATTTACGCCAAATAATGTCACACTTACTGGTACGACATTAAACGAAGAAGTTGCCGAACATCCATTGACATCTGACACAGTCAAATAGTACAAGCCACCAGAAAGATTGGATCTTGTAGAAGCATTTACGCCACTATCTACCCATTGATATTGATATGGAGGAGATCCGCCCGACATGGTAATCTGAATACTACCATTAGACATATTTGGACAATTGGGCGTCACTGATCCACCTATGGTGATTTTTTCAGGATTAAAAACAGAGGCTGATGCCACTGAAGTACATCCATGATAATCTGTCACAGTTACTTGATAGCTTCCCTGATTGATATTCTGAAGGTGTTGAGTAGAAAAACCATTTGACCATTCATATTTGTAAGGTTCTATACCACCATAAACATCTAGTGTAATGCTACCATCAACTGATTGCGCACAAGATTGATCTGAACTCTGAGCTAAAAGTGTCATTTGATTTGGCTGTCCTACGATGATCAATGAAGACGAACTACACAAATTTGCATCTGTAAAAGTCACTTGATAAGCTCCTTCTGATAGATTGTTAATATCCTCTGTAGTAGCACCATTTGACCACATAAAAGTATATGGTTCTGCACCTCCTTTGACTGTAAAGTCGATTGCACCGTCTGAACCACCACTACATGACACATTGGTCACAAACTCATTGGTAATAAATGGAACGCCTGATTCTACATTGTAAGCTGATATTCGATAACAAGAATTAGCATCTGTTATGGTCACACTATGATTGCCAGAAAATAAATCAGTGATATCTTGTGTTGTTGCACCATTTGACCATTGGTATTGGTATGGTGCAGTACCACCTGAAATTGTCAAATCAATGCTCCCACCAGCACCTTCCGAACATGTCAAATGTCCTACAGTTGCATTGGGAGAGATATCTGCTGGTTCATTTACGGTAATAGAAGAAGATCTTTGACATCCGTTCCCATCGATCACAGTCACACTATAGTTACCCGCTTGTATGTATGCTAAGTCTTCATCAGTACTTCCATTTGACCATAGATAAGTATAAGAAGGATTTCCACCTGTTACCGTCAGATCTATAAAACCATTTGAAGATTTATAACAATTTAAGTCCGTTTTATCAAAAGAAAGTACTATTGATTCTGGTAAAGAAACACTTGTCGTGCCGCTTGATGTACATCCGTTTTGATCCGTTACAACCACTGTATAATCTCCATCATCTAGATTGGCAAGATGCTGCGTTGAAGCTGAAAAGCTTTGATGATCCGTAGATGACCATGTATAACTATATGGCACAGTCCCTCCTGTGACGGTAAGATTGAGCACACCATTTATGAGATCGTCACAAGTAGTAGGAGTAGACAATAGGGACAATTGTAATGGC
>DLGT01000066.1:0-26528 GCA_002482845.1 Saprospiraceae bacterium UBA7687 | reverse complement strand
ATGGCGCAGAAGGTTGACTAATGGTATAATTCTGTACTTGAGTACAACCTAATCCATCGGTGACCGTAACTATAAAGTTTCCTGCAGAAAGATTGGTTCTGTCTTGTGATGTAAGGCTATTATTCCACAGATAAGTATATGGATATTGACCTCCTGTGACAGTGAGATCAATTGCAGCACCAGTATTTCCAAAACAAGAGACATTTGATGTGAGTCTATCTACTTTAATAGCGTTGGACTGAGTAATTGTGGCTGTTTCTACATCTGCACATCCATAAAAGTCTACCACAGTGACACTATATTGCCCTGCCTTGACATTAGATAGATTTTGTGTCGTACTTCCATTTGACCAATAATAGGTATATGGCGTTGTTCCTCCACTGACTGATGCGTTTATATTACCTGTGGATGCACCAAAACAAGAGATGCTATTAGGAGTTAGAACAATGGATGGACCATTGACTTCACCCACAGATGTGGCTCTTGTTGCTGTACATCCATTATTACCCGTTACGGTAACATTATAATTTCCTTTAGCTAAGCCAAAATTATCTTGAAATGTCTTTCCATCTGACCATAAATATTGATAAGGCGTAGTACCACCAGAAACACTTAAATCGATAAATCCATTGAGCGATCCACAACTAGCATTATATACAGTTGCTGCTGTTGTTGGAGCAGTTCCCACTGTAACACTTACTTGGGCTGTCGCAAAACAACCTTCGGCATTTGTAACTGTCACCGTATATGTTCCAGAATGTGTACCGTTTATATTATTGATAATAGGGTTTTCGCTTTCTGACATAAAACCATTTGGCCCCGACCACTTATAGCTCGTACCACCATTACCAAATAATTTCAAAGTTGACCCAGTACAAACTGGTGAAGCAGCTGTTGCAGAAACTGATATTGACTTTAAAAATGTATTGACACAATATTCAGGACCTTCACCACAATCATTTGATTTTCTTACGCATATTAGACCTGTACTACCGACTACATTTGACCAATTGACAGATATTTCAGCACTTCCTTGACCACTTACGATAACTGCCCCTGAAGGCACTGTCCAAAGATATTCTGTGGCATCTGAGGATGGGTCTGTAGTGTACTTGACAGGAATAGACGAAATACACACATCAATTCCCGTATCACAATTGGGAGCTCCGATGACTGTTGTTGTGCTTTTTGTACACCCGTTTTTATCTGAAATCGTAACCTGATAACTACCTTGTGAAAGACCGATTCTATCTTTTATATTTTCATTACCTGAGATATCTTGCCAATCTACCATGTACGGTGTTGTACCTCCACTAATTACTAAAGTGATATTTCCACTATTGGTACATGATGGTTGCAAAACAGTAGCATTTAGAGTAAGATCTGTTGGTTGAGATATTGCATATGTTTTTGACGTTTGACAATCCTTAGCATCCGTGACAGTTACCGTATAACTTCCAACAGGCATGGCCATTCTATTTTTTAAAGTAGAACCATCCGACCACAAATAAGTAAATGGTGCCGTACCACTTGTAATAGATTGATTTATAATCCCATCATTTGATCCAAAACAAGTAACTTGATTAATAAATGCATTGGCTACTGGCGATGGTGGCAAGGTTAAGATAGCTGGTGAAGTAGCCGTACATCCTAGCGAAGATGTCACTGTAATTGTATAGCTTCCTTGGATTAAATTTGTGATACTTGTCCCACTTCCTGATCCACTAGCGACTGGAGACAATCTTGTCCAAGCGTAATTATAGGGTGCTACCGATCCACCACCAGACATAGATAAACCAATGTTTCCGCCTGTCGAACAAGTAGGTTGTGTTAATGTAGTTGCTACAGATAAAGGTAATGGTTGACCTACTAAATATTCTTTAATTGTTTGGCAACTTCCAGCATTTGTAATGGTAACAAAATAAGTACCAGCAGCTAAATTAGTCCTGTCTTTTGTACCTGGACCACCATCAGACCATACATAATTGAAAGGTGGAAAACTACCCGTAACTGTTTGTGTAATGGTACCATCTCCTCCAAGGTTGCAAGTAGTATTGACAATACTTGCAGTCGCGTCTGGTGGAACGGGTTGTGTCAGTGTTGCAGTTGTCGTTCCAGTACATCCTCTCGCAGAAGTAACAGTTATGACGTACGTACCTGAGTTTAAATCTGACATTGTCAAACCGCTTCCTGATGCCGATCCTATTGGATTAGTCCTATTGTATGCCCAAGTATATGGTCCAGATGGGCCAGTGACATTTAGGGTGATAATACCATTTTGACCCGAACAAGTTGTCAAAGGTGTGACCGTATTGGTAACGGTTATTGGACATAATGAAAAATCTATGGACTTGGTATAGGTAACTGTACCTTCGTATCCTTCTCTGGCTCTTGCAGATATGGAAATATCGCCTTGGGAAGAAGGCGTTGTTAATTGATATTGATATGTTTTTGTACATCCACTAGTGGCTACCTGAGTCGCTTCGAATGGTCCTGATGATGGATTTCCTGTGGATATAGACAGTCCATTAATATCTTCAAATCCAAATGGATCTGATGCCGTTGCTCGAACATACACGCTACTTCCATTCTGAGCACTAGTGATCACATTTCCTCCAGGATAAGCTGCATCATAAACAGCTAAAGTAGGGATATCAATAAAAGTAGATGTTGTAAATTCTATTAAAGATGGTTTAGTAGAATGATCAAATTGGACTTGAAATTCTACGAGTGGCTCTTCCGTTGTCACATCCAAAGATATTGAACTGCCTGCAGGAATAGTGACATCACTTGCTAGATTTCCAGTCCATGTCATGAGTCCCGTTGTTGTGTTGTACACAGGATTGGTTAGGGTGATGATGTTGTTAGAATTATATCTTAAAGTTGCCAAAACATTTGGATTAGCAGACATCGTACCATCCAAAATATTGATATAATTCTCCACTTTGACAGTACCAGCTTTCACAATAAAATCTGAACACATGGCAGGAGATTGTGTAAAGGACGTGGTTGCATTTCCGCCTGAAGGTTTAATGGCAACACCGGCAATGGCTGCCCAAGATCCATTTGCAGCTGTCCAACTCAAAGTGGTAGAGTTAGATGTGGCCACAGCAGAGTTTCCTGCACCACGAGTTTCATTTAAGTATGCATTCCATCGTTGTGTTTGTGATGTAGTAAATGATGATGAAGCATTTCTCCTTGAAACAACACCCATCACAAGGTCACCGGGTGCTGATGGGACATTTATGGAAATATTGCTTGAACTAGTGACATTTGTAGCAGGTGTACCAGTAGGAACTGTCTGATGCACACCATGCAAAGTTGCAATACCAATGACGGCTGCTCTAGTTACGCTCGAATTAAAATCTACTTCCAAATAATGCTCGCCCACTGGCGGATCGATTAATCTATAGATATAAACAAGCGCTTCTTCATTATAATCTCTAGTAGCTACTAAAGTCAGTGGAACATCATTATATCTGACATTGGTGGTATAAATATCATTTCGATTTCTAACAGATATTGACACAATCAACATTCTATTAGGTCCATCGGGTGAGTCATAAGCACCATAAAAAGTATTAGAATTATTAAAAACCCGATACTCCGAATTTAATACCCCAATCTGAGGTGAATACAATGCTTCAGATGATTTAATACTTTGCGAAACGGCTTCTGGACTTACACGATCCATTAGTTGTCCGGGTCCTGTAAGATATAATTGCTTATACACTAAACCATCTATAACATTAAATGACTTTGCTTCTGTAGCTCCATTGGCTCCAGTGACGGTTACTGTATAAATACCTGCAACAATATTTGATATATCTTGGGTAGTTGCTCCATTACTCCATAAGTATGTAAAAGGAGCTACCCCACCAGAAACACTAAGGTCTATGGCTCCATCTTGTCCTTGTGGAATCGATACATCTGTTACGGCCGCAGATAGTTGGATGGTAGAATATTCTATGGTTAATATGGGTTGATTTGTACCTGAGTTATCCCATGATTGTGCATTTCTCGATCCGCTTCCTTCTATCAAAAACACCATACTATTACCACTGTCCCACCCATTTCTTGTCACTAATTCTTGCACAATGGCAGCAACACTTGGCGTATTGTAATTGGTATTGGTGGTCCAAGCAGGTATTGAAGTCCAATTGGTAAAAGAACTAGTTTTTGTCCTTTTACTCACGTCGTAAGTAGTAGACACGAAGGTGGCAGGATCATCTGCCGCTTGACCTTTTATGACTAAGTTATTGACACCATTATTGGTATTTGGTGAGTTGGGTGTAATTGCTCTAAATGTAATATACGCATTATTAATGATTGCTCCTTTTGGCACTTGGATATTCTGAAATCTTAGGCCCACTTTCTGAGATCCTGCAGTAGGATTGGCATCATCCCTTACTAGTTCCATATCAGGACTTGTCAGATTCACAAAACCTACACCATTATACGTTCCATCCGTGCCTGTCTCTTCGGCATCATCCGAACTTTGAGATATTGACCTTGTAAATGTGGTTTGACCATTGATTTGGGTATAAAATAACAAAGAAACAAACGTCAGAAAAACTAAAATTAAATGCTTTTTGAACACCTTTTTATTGAAAACACCAAATATAACTAAAGCAGCAAAACCCTTCAATATTGAAAGGTTAAAAAGCTCATTTGTATTTGATTTATATCTCATCTATGGTCTAATCATTTATACTTGTGGGTGCTATGGGTACCGATGAAGGAGAAAACAAGGTTATTGATTTACTTGCTATACATCCTTGACTATCTGTGACTTGGACAGCATATTCACCTTCAGGCAGACTAGTTCTATCTTCTGTCAAAATCCCATCTGACCATACAAAACTGTAAGGTGGTGCACCACCCAAAGCGGTGATATTGATAGCACCATCACCGACTGAAGGTAAGTTTATATCCGTTGGGCAAGATGGTAATGTCCTTGATACATCAATAGTCAATGATAAGGGTTGAGCTATGGAAATACTCAAAGCTCGGCTGCATCCATCATTATCTGATACCGTGACTGCATAAGCTCCTGCTGATAAATTTTCTCTATCTTTGATAAATTGATTGTCTGACCATTGATAAAAATAGGTATTACTATTTTCAGGTGTTAATGTGATAGTACCATCTTGCATTCCGAAACAACTCACATCCGTTTTTGAAATCCCTACATTAAAAACGCCTGTGGGCCCTGACACTTGTGCTTGGGTGGTTTTTGTACAGCCGTTTTGATCGGTTACAGTGACTTGGTATGTATTTGCAACAGCACTTTCAAGGTTTTTGGTTGTTTTACCATCGCTCCATAGATAGGTATATGGTGGAATACCGCCTACCACATTTAGACTTATGGCTCCAGATTGTCCAAAACACAAATAATCTCTCGGTGTAGCCGACAAAACTATATCATTGGGATCTGCAAGTAAGGTAGAAAATGTCGCCGAACAACCTGTAAATGAAGTCACCGTCACATGATATGTACCACTAGACAAATTAGAAATGAGTTCACCCGTTCCTGATCCTATTGCAGCTGAATTTTCTTTTGTCCATACCCAATCATTGGCACCATAAACACTGCTACCACTAACCGTAAAACCGATACTGCCATCTTGAGCTCCAATACATGATGGATTTACCCTAGTTTGGTTTACATTATAATCACATAAAACTGCTAGTCTTTGCGAATTTGTAGTAGTCCTGCCGCATCCGTCCGTCAAAGACACAGTCACCACACAACCTGATACATCTCCGGTAGGTGGTGGAATAAACTCTAAAGTTTGTGAATTTGCATTCGGGCTGAAAGTACCACCACAAGTAGATGACCATTCAATAGTAAAATCAGACAAATTCCCTTCAGGTAGATTAAAACTCAAGCCTCTACCTACTCCTGAGAATGCAAGGCCTCCACCACTACTGACTATACTTAAATTTTCTGCTTTGTCTGTAGCAACAAGCCAACTGAAATTAAAAAATACCCTTTGGGCAGCTACATGTGCTGGACTTGACTGACATTTATCATAAGAATGACCAGAAGAATGCATAACAAATCCACGATTGTCATCTCCAAATCCCCTTCCATACATGATGACTGCTGCTGCATTTCTTAAATCAGCATGTGTGGATGGCACATTGGTATGTGTCGGATCATAGGCAATGATTTTGGTTGTGGGATTCCATCTTGCTGTCGTACTGGATGTCTGCCTTGGGATATATATCTGTTCAGCACCGTTCACATGCGCTGCGTCTGTCGTTCCGATGTATTGAGACACTGGATCTGCTGGCAATCTATGGGTATAAGGCGGCGATCCATCCTTATGGGTTCCCCACAATATCAAGGTATTGCTATTGGCATAAATACCACTTGTACCTTTAAATGCTGGATCTTTGGTAGTAAGAAAATTGGTTTGTTGATCTCGATTGGCAGGATTTACCATGTTTTCTATAGCGCTACCTGACGTACATCCATCCCATAGTCCACCTCTACACTCTAGATTCCAACTATATAGACGCTGATGAACTGCCCAACTTGGTTCAGCATGTGGCAATACAAAAAGATCATCGCAACAATCTAATTCTGAAGGATCTTTCCATCCAGTGCCACTGATCCCACCATGAGCATCAGGTGGAATTCCTGCATTCATAAAATATTCTACCGCGATTTTACCATTTCTTTTGTCTAACGTCCATCTTGGTACATTTTTAAGCGTCCCATATACTGGATCTATAGGAATAGTAATGGATGAAACAGTGGTAGCACCTACTACTCCTTGCGTTACCCAATAATTAATCCTGCTATTCACTTCTGTGGTGCGATATTCTACAGGAATGATAAATGGACCACCTTTGTAACTGACACCGTTGTGGACAAAATCTACACCATCTTTAGCTTTTGTTGGGTTGATACACCATTTTACCTTTACTTTATGATTTTTGATGAGATCGTAGATCATGCCGTAAGGCTTCAGGGCATTTTTGTCTGTTTGCGGCGTGATACCCATATTAATGATGTAAGCACCTGCTTCAAATGTTTCTGTCTGAGCAAAAGATGGATTTGCACATAAAATGAAAGCCAATAGGATATAGGAAATAGTATTTTTTTTGTAAAATGATTTGGTAGTTTTTGGACAAGATTCTATAAAATAGTTGTTTATGCTGATAGAAGCTACCAGAATACTTAAGAATGTACTTCTTATAAAATTTACAATGTTATACAAGCCTACCGTTATGACTTTATACAAATTGGAAATTTTAAGAATACCTACATGAACACTGCACCTTGTCGTAGAGGTAATCATTATCGATTTTTAGGGTAAATAAAAATAAACTATAACTTCATTTAGATTTATGTAATACAATTTTGGTTAATAAAAGTGGAAAACCATCAACAGTTATGACACAATTTCTTCTTTGTACCACTATGGAAAATCATTTTTCTGACAATAAACATATTCGTTTATTAAAAATTGCTGCCATCTTTCCAATTCTTATATCTAACAAAGACAATACCAAAAGATAAAAATTTGGACAAAATTACAAAATATATTAAATATTTATATAATGTATAACGAATTAATTAAGATTAATGTAAGTCTTCTTTTAACGTTACATCTATAGAATGCGTCCAGATTCACAAACACCTAAAAGATTAGGCTATCTTCTTGATAGTGTCTAATAATTCTCTTAAATCATCTCCGTTTGTGAATGGATTCATCAGGCTCACTCTTAGGTAAACTTGGTCATTTAGTTTTGTTTGTACGATATAGAATTTTCCATCACGGAGAATGTTATTTCTGACCATGATATTCCAGTCATTAGACGTTTTTTCATCTTCTTTTATTACTCGAAAACAAACAATATTTGAGTCAGGATATACGGCTAAATCTAGCCCATCTTCCGCTATAATCATTTCTGCAAAAGTCCTTGCCATATTATAACATTGTGTCACATAATCACCAAATACAGATACACCATACGCATTGATCATAGCATAAATCCTAGTACTCAACATAATCTTAGTGCATTCCATAGTCCGTTTTCCGTAGTTGTACCATTCTTCATCAGATGCCGACCATAGGTATTGCGCCTGTTGTGCAAATGTGCGGTAACTATCTTTCGCATTCTTAAAAAACAACATAGTCGTGAGTGATGGCACCATCATCATCTTATGTGCATCCACGGTAATGCTATCCGCCATGTCACATCCATCCATCAGAAACTTATATTTTTCAGAAAATGCAGCAGGTCCACCATGCGCCGCATCAATATGGTACCAAAGATTATTCTCTTTACAAAAAAGACCGATTTCTTTCAAATCATCATAAATGCCAGTAGAAGTGGTAGGAGCGCTACCCACAACACCTAAAACAGTTATGCCTTCTTTTGATGCCTTTTGATATAATTCGGATAACAACTCAGTTTTCATTGTAAAACGATCATCTACTGGCACTTTGATGATACCACCTGATCCCCAACCCATGATACGCACTGCTCTATCTATACAGTAATGGGCTTCTTCTGAGACCATAAAAGCATATTTTTCTGTTTGCCCTTCTTGCCAGACATTTTCTGATGCTTTGATATTTCGTGCACAGATGAGCGCTGTAAGATTTGCAATAGTGCCACCTGAAGTAATGATACCATCACCTTCTAAAAACCCAAAATACGGCTTCAATCTATCTATCACCACTTTTTCTAGGGCAGACGACGCCGCTGCCATTTCATAAACTGCGCCACCACTATTGAGCAAAGCACCTTGCATTGCCGCCAAAGCAGCCAAAGGTGCAGGTGGAGTGACTTGGTGGCCCATAAATTTGGGATGATGAAGTTGTATAGATTTCCGCATTACTTCTTCAAAATATCGCTCTGTGTCTATCGTCCCTGCCTGTTGCCAAAATTGATAATGATCATCAGGATCCAAATAATCCAACACTTTTTTTTGATCCCCATTGATATTGCGACTCAAATTATCAGCCAATTGGTCTATCAAAATATGACCAAGTCTTCTAAATTCTTCTGCATCATATACCTGATCAAGCGTGGTCATAAGATAAAATTATGGTGGATTTATTCTGAAAATATTTTGAAATAGATACAGAATTATTCGATTTTAGAGAATTGATAATCAATGGTTTCCCTTCAGGGTGCAGGGTAAGAAACTGTTGATTATCAATTTTTATAGATTCTAGGAGTACGTTCATGGTTTGACTTTTAAAACTAATCCAGAATATGCTTTTAATATCATGGAAGATGATAACTCAAGTTGATTATTTTGCGGATAACTAAAAGCTATAGTATACTTTTTAACATCATCAGGAAGTTTGATGCTATTCGATTCTGGATTATTATTAAACAAGATTAAAAACCGTTCCTTCCCATCTGAACGATAATAAGCTAGCACATTTCTACCATCGGCGACATCCAAAAGCTGATATTCGCCATAAGTAAAAGCAGGTGACGACTTTCTCAGCTTGATCAACGACTTGTAATAATCGAACATCGCTTGGTCAAACTTGGGTGTTTCTGAGTAGGTATATGCTGAAAAGTCAGATTGTGTTTCTGGCTCAAAGTTGATATCAGGCCATACCAATGGTTTCCGGCTATCCGGATCATCAGCACCTGTCATACCCATCTCATCACCATTCCAGATGTGCGGCGCGCCTACAAAAGTAAATTGGTGTAATAAGAACAACTTCGCTTGATGATAAGTAATCTGACCAGGTTTATTAGTCCTATATTGTGGATCTTCTTGTGGCTTGCAGAAAAACTTATATTTATTGACATTAAAAAAAGTAGAGAGCAACCTTGGAGAGTCGTGGGATGCTGCTAGATTCATCATGGACTGCTGCGTGTAAACAGGATATTTAAGAAAAACTGAATCCAATTGATGTTTAAATTGACTTAAATTTATCTTATCATTTGGATGTGCAAAATAGGATCTAGCTACCTTAAACCATTGATAATGCATGACTGCGTCAAATATATCACCCTTCACCCATGGCGCAGGATCCATAAGTTCATCTGGCCATTTTGTCCACCAATTTTCACCTACTAAATAAAACTCAGGATTAATAGAACGTACAAATTTTCTAAAATCTCGCCAAAATCCCACAGGTACATGTTCTGCCACATCAAGACGCATACCATCTATGCCATCTTCAAATTTTCCATCCCCATTCGGATCCATCCATCGCTTGCATACATCAAATATGTGTTGTTTGACCTCAGGATGTATATTTCCTTCGTAAGGATGTCCAGGGATTTTACCATCTGTATCGATTTTACGTAGTTCGGGAAGATTTTTGATACCATACCAACCTTCATATTCCAGTTTGGTTTCACCACTTTTTCCATCTTTGACAAACTTAGTATGATACCAATCCTTAAATGGTGATTTATCTAGATTTTTTTCTACATCTTTGAATGCCCAAAAGTTATTACCCGTGTGATTCCAAGAAAAATCCAAAACAACTTTGATGCCTTCTTCATGAAGTTTTTTGACAAGACCTATAAACTTTTTGTCAGCTGTGGTCATCTTCCAAGTACTAGGATCTTTGTGATTTTCACTTGCCATAATAGCAAGATCACCTGCTACATCGTCTCCGAATGTGACATCGATATGATGGTAATGTCTCGCATCATATTTGTGTAACGATGGTGCATCATTGATAGGATTAAAATAAATTGCTGTGATACCCAAATCTTTCAGATAAGGTATTTTTTCTAAAACACCATCTAGGTCGCCACCATAACGTCTCATCTGAATCGTTCGGTAAAAATCCAAGCCTGTAGGTTTGGCCCAAGATTCTTGTTTGTACCAGTTGTGTCCCCATGGTGTGAGTGTCCAATCATCGGGCAAAGGGTCTATCAAAGCATTCGCAGAAGTAACAGCCGTAGGATTATTGTTTGGATTGCCGTTTCTAAATCTCTCCACAAAAATCTGATACCAAATAGCCTCACGTGCCCAATCAGGTGGCAGATCGAAAGCAAGTTTTTCTTTTTCTGGATTCTCTGATTTTTTTGCCATACAGCCCTGAATTATCAGTATCAATGATAAAATACATATCCTGAACACCATGATTTAAACAAATTTAGGCGTAAATATAGTATTTATCAAATTAAAGTAGGGAAAGTTTTCAATTTAATGAGTGTATCATTTTAAATGAAAATTATTGCCTTCAAAATCAAATCTTTGAAATTTTATGATACCTATTTGAAATATATTGTCGAAATTTGTCTCCAAATCGAGTACGGTTTAATATTTGTTAGTCAATTCTAGTTTATACTTTTCTGCTTAACAATGTACGAGTATTTTAATTTACTGAATCATTATAGTATGCTAAATTTGCATCATGCTTTACAACAACAAAAATGAAGATATCCAAGATAGAGATTAAAGATTTTCACCAATTCAAGGATTTTTCCATTGACCTGACGTACCCGAAAGGACATGCCAAGGAAGGACAACCTTTGGATAAAGTATGCTTTATAGGTCAAAGTGGTACAGGGAAAACTACTTTATTGGAGCTGATACCTTATCATCTATACGAATATGAGACAAATATTATAAAAAAAATTGACGATCAGCTTCTCTCTAAAAATACAAATTTTAATATTGTTTATGGACATGACTATGAAAATAGCTTCAATGTGTATTTCAAGTGGCAATTTGATGATGAACTAAAACGCGACTATTTAAGCTGGATTTGGGGCGGTTCAAAGAATAATAAAGAAGATATAACTCATGACCAAGCTTTAGAAATTCTTGACGGATGGTGGTTAAAAGAAGTTGCAACAAAGTTAATTTATTTTCCTTCAAGTTTAGATTATGACTTAAATATCGAAATAAATCTTGACATTAATAATGACAAAATTATTGACTTTAGCTTTCAAAAAGTAGCAAACGTGTGGAATCTAATTTTAGATAATATTCAAAAATATCAAGAAGCAGAATTGCAAATAAGACAGGAAATTGCCAAAACAGTTGAAAAGTCTTCCAATAATTTAGAAACAATACAAAAAGCACTCAAGAAGCTGGAAGATTGGAAAAATACAGAGTTTAATCCAATACAAGATGTAGCAGATAATTGTCTTGACAGATTACTTGCAAATTTTAAACTGAAAGTCAAAACAGAACTTGATATTAAAACCAAGGACGATATCGGCTTCATAAAGGTAGAAGATTATCATAAAAATGAAATACCAAATGGGCTTTGGAGTACAGGCACAAAACAAGTTATATTGAGTGCTTTGCCATTATATTTACTAAAGCCTAAACATACCGTTATACTTTTTGATGAACCAGAAAGATCATTATATCCCGATTTACAAAGAACGATTGTAGATTATTATTCTAGTTTAGCAGATGATTGTCAGTTTTTTTATGCGACCCATTCACCTATTATTGCATCAAGCTTTGATCCATGGGAAATCGTAGAATTGAAATTTAATGAAGAAGGTAAAATCTACAGGGAAGTGTATTATGAAGGCGAAAATCATATAGACAATTACAAATGGAATCCTAAACTCATGCGTTGGGATGATATTTTACAGCGTGTATTTGACCTTCAAGATGACGGATCACCACTACGTAGGGAAAAGTTAAATGAGTTGGCAACTTATAATGTCAGGTATAGAAAACTTGAGCAAAAAGGTGAACAAGATCAATCTGAAGCCAAGGAAATCATCAGAAATATTGAAAAACTATCTAAAGAACTGTCAAGTTGGAATTAAAACATGAGAAAAATTGATAAGAATTATAATACACTGTTATCTACCCGATACAAAACTTGGGTAGAGACTTTAGAAGCAAATGGATCACAACACCCATTATCGCGAACTTATTATGATGATGTGGCAATGGAGTTATACAAGTGTCAACAAGGAGTTTGCGCATATACAGAACGATGGATTTGTCCACAGGAATTATACGCCAATGACATTTGGGTTGATGGTAAATACTTAAATGATGAAAGTGCAGAATTTCAAAGAGTAGATCATGCAGGAGAAATGGACCATTTCGACCCGAATCTCAAAAAAGATAAGTATTGGCTATGGAGTAATTTGTTTATGATAGATGCTAAGATTAACGGCATTAAAAGCAATGAACAACCATCATCATTCTTAAAACCTGATTTAGACGACTATGCACCAGAAAAGTACTTTGACTATGATGAAGTAACGCATAAATTTATACCAAATACAGAGTTACCTGACAAAACAAGGGCAGAAATACAAATTATGATTGACAATGTGCTGTTTTTAAACCATGGTGTTGTAAAAAACGACAGGAGAGACTTTATAAATAGTGTAAAATTTAAGCAAAAATATGGCATGACACCAGTGATAGATAGGTTTTTTACAGCTGTTCGTTGGTGTATTAAATTACAATAAATCTCGTAAATTCAAGCAGAAAAATAATACCTTCTTCTCAACTTTTACAATTAATCACCACCGTCTCATTGATGGCTTTTTTTAGTAAGATGATGGCCTCTTCGATTTGAGCTTTATTGTTTTCTGATGATTCCACTTGTTTCAAATGAAGATTTCTTTGGACGGTGATTTGTTGTTGGTTAGCTGTTGTTTCCATCTGAATATCTACATAGTCTGTTTCTATTGTTCTATTTTTTGGAGCTTTTTCTAAGTGACATCCTTCAGGAACTTTGATATCATACTTCTCCAAAATAGTATAGCCATTTTTTAAAGAATAAAATTTGGAATTATCTAGGATGGAAGGCGGTAATTCGTCAATTTTTAGTTTTATAAAATACCTCGATCCTGATTTCGATACATTTTTTGATGAAGCTAATTTACAATCGAAGGAAAATTGATCATCCAAATAACTTCTGTTAATAATCTCTACATTATTGATCTCCGGCAAAGATTGCTCGAGATGTTCTGCAAATTTTTCATCTGTAAAAAGAGTGGTATAGATGTATCCATGATGTTCCATTCCTATTCCTGACAGGTTTTGTTTAAAGTTTATTTCTATGTTCTCCTCTGAGTTGATGTTGATATCAATGGTGTTATTAATCATATTATCTTTTGACGAATAGGACTTTGTATTCACCAAAACTGAGTTTTCTCCATCAATCCATAATGCTTTTCTATCACCTGTAAAAGCACCAAGATACCCTAATGGTGTATTTGGTGAAGTACATTCCAGAAAAATGGTGTCTTTCTCCAAAGGTACTGCTACAATTGCGTGGTTAAAAACATTCTGTGGGAAGTTGGGATTAGGATTATTGTATTTACTTCCTGCAGATATAATAATATAATTGGACGGAATATCCACCACTTTTAGGATTGCTTTCATATAGTTGCTCAATGCTTTACAATCCCCATACTTGTTATTGTGTACATCTTGGGCAGCCATGGGCTTGAATCCACCAATACCTAGTTGAATACTGACATATCGCATATTTTGTTGCAGGTATTTGTACAATTTTTCCACTATTACTCTTTTATCTTTGGTATCTCCAATGACGCTTTTTATTTCCAAAGTAGATTTTTCATCAAGGATATCTGTCCCATCACCCAATGTTGCAAACCATAAACCAAAATTACCCCAATTACTTAGGTTTCCATCAACACCATCCATCTGAAAGTCTTCCAATATAGGTGTTATTGATGTTTGGATATTTTTGTCATCAAGGTTTTTAAGATATACTGATGTTACATTTTTTAATTGAAAAGTATATTTTCTGAAATTATTTGTAAGATCGGTTTTGGGTTCTGGCCAAGGATGGTTAGAAAACCTTAATACATTATTTATGTCATAATTTACTACTTCAAAAACACTACTCAAAATGGCTGTATTTGCGTGACTCACAGGTGTATATCTGTCTATAGTGAATGTTTCTTTACTTATTTTACTATAATTGAGTTTTACTATAAATGGCATTTCTTTCTCTATGGCGCTATAGATTAAGTATCGAGTATCACTAGCTATTGTGACATTGTTAACCGCTGATTGGTCTATCATATCTTTTCTACTGATAGACTTCTTTTTTTTGCCATCTACCGACAAAATAGAAATTTCTAGATCTTCAATTTTTGAATACTTATCGTAAGGAATATAAATAATATGACTTGAAGGGCCATTATC
Source organism: Saprospiraceae bacterium UBA7687 (assembly GCA_002482845.1). GTDB lineage: Bacteria > Bacteroidota > Bacteroidia > Chitinophagales > Saprospiraceae > OLB9. Next base: position 11,407 of record DLGT01000066.1, on the reverse strand, counting down.
TTTAATGACCAACGTTGATGATGAAACTTTTCTTTTAATCAATGATTTATGGAGTATCTCTAAAGTTTCTATCTGCTCTATAACGATTGAAGATGAGTTTGAAAGAAGTGAATCTGGTATTAAGCTCATCTCTACCTGACCTGCTAATCTTAATTGTCCCAATAACAATAGAAGTGGTAACCATAAATAACCCAAAAACCTCTTCATATTTTTTTCAGGATAACGGGTTCATTCAGCTTATTTATCATAGTATCCAAGCTAAATTTTAACTTCTCATAATCTAAAGGTGAAAATTCAGTTTGTATTATTTTAAAGTCTGCAATAACAGTTAATGTTTTTATTCCAGCTATATAGGATGATGAATATTTTAGGATCAGATCATTTTCTTGCATTACTGCGTTTAGATTTGCGGGTACTTCGTAGTTGTATCCATCAAGAATTTTAATGTTACTTACAAATTTGTATTCCATACCATATGGAAAATCTACATAAGTTTGCCTCTCTTCTTGTTTGAAGGGATTGCTATCAAAAGGTAAATGAATAAAGGGTTTTACGTAGATAAAATCATCATCAACGACGGCTTGATTATGGTGTTCTTTTAGCTTAAGTACCTTATCTGTTTTCTCAGTGATAAATATGGAGTCTTGAATCAGGTCTTTTTCCTGATGAAATGTTCTTAAAAAATCTAGCTCACTATTTGCATTAATAGCGTCCAAATCATCATAAGCAAAATAATTAAATTTATTTATTTTGCTCGAATACAATATCTGTTCTTTAGTTTGAATAATATTTGTTTGAATGATCTGTTTACCACTACAATTTTGCTTAAGATTTACCCATCTAGCATTGGTTTTTGACACAACCCAACCTTTATCGTGTAAACATTTTTTTGGTAAATTCCCAAAAGGTAAGGTTGACGCAGCATCTGAAAAAACTTCCTTATCATTGATTATACTCAATGCCACAACATAATCAAATTGAGAGTAATCAGGTAAAACTGGATGCAGTGTTCCATTCCCACGTGAACTCAAGATCACTGGTGAAGTTGGAATTCCTACATGGTTTAGAGCAGCGATATAATTCAGGTTGATTTCTCCTGAATTACCTGTTCCTTCTTTAAAAAGTTTTGATCCTCCTTTGTCGGATAAATAATAGTTGCTACCATCAAATTTTACATTTTTAAGAAAATATTGATGTATCAAATTGGCTTTCTCAATCGACGTTTCCGTTCCTGAAAATGATACTAATTTTTCTATGAACTTGCCATCGCTAATTATTTCCCCAAAAGACTCATCTTCCAATAGTTCTGAATTAATTTTTTCATATGTCCCCGCAAAAGTTTGAGTGGGTGAGTTAGGAAAAGCAACAGAAATTAATTGATGAGTGATTTTAGATTTGCCATCATATTGATTAGCTGTGAAAGGCTCTGGTATAAATGAAGGTAGATTTTCATGGATTAAAGTCCTGTTTGAGTAATTCATATTGAAAGTCTCGTGTTCAACTTGTCTGCCTTTAAAGCCTTGACCTTCATACACTACCTTGTAATTGATTGATCTAGATGAGGAAGATATTTCATCACTCGTAGGTGCAAAACCGCCCAAAATATTTATTTGATATCTAAAATATTCAGGAATTTTTAATGTAAACTGATTGTATAATACTGGTATTTCATCTTGAATAAACCAATCTTCTATATTTGCAAAATAATCGGAAGTAAGTACAGATTCATACTCAAATACACAACCATCTTTGATATTTGGGAAAACAAAAGTGGCTTTTTTATAGTAGTTGTTGAACTGTACATGAAAGATATTATCATCCGATAACTTAGTTTCCACAATCTTTTTATTTTCTAGATTGTATGTTTTCCCTTTGATGTCTGACATTTTCACTTTGTTGCTACTTGATTTTGGGCTATAATAATAAATCTCAACAGTACCAATATCTTTTGCATCTCCTTTAAAGAATTTTACTTGTGTTTGTTGGCTTAAAATAGCTGTAAATCCACTTGACTCTGAGTACACTATTTCACGCAATCCCGTTTTATTAGTTACCATTGCTGGCGCATCTAACTGAATGTCACACTCTTTTTTTTCCAACAGTTCGACACTTACTTTTTTATACTTATATTGCTGTCCTTCTAGATTTTCGTGTAAAAAGATTAGAATAATCAGACTTACTAGGGTAATTTTAACTTTCTTCATAAAAGCAAATTTAGTTTTGAATGGAAGATTAATTATTGTGCAAAGTTACCTCCTTTTATTCATATGATGCATACTACATCTATTTTTTTATGTAGAAGTAACCACAGTCATCTTATTGAAACGCAGTTTATCTGTACTCTATTTATTAATACGTCAATCCTTCCCAAACAACTTCCTAAAAAACTTCTTTGTACTCGATGCTCTAGGCACTAGAATATATCTAAGACTTAATCCCGACGTCGTATAAAATCTCTGGTTGGAGTCGTTTTTATTAAAGGTTACAAGCGGCTGATAATCGGTAGAAATACTTAGCCTTCCTAAGGAGATTTCAGCGCCAAATGTCATAGCTAATCCATTGGTTCTTACAGCTATAGTTGTTTCACTATTGGTTTCGATGGCTTTGCGTGTATAAAGTCCTGCACCCATAAAAAAATTAATCCTTTTGGTCAGTAGTGGATAATGTTGTTTTGCTAACATCGAAGTTAGTTCTCGTCCTGCAAAGGTTCCTGGCTGATGGTTGAGCTCTACTGTTGTCTTTTTGGCAACACGTTGTGCAAAACTGATTCCAAAATCATCTGCTATACGAATTCCTGCCAAAGTGTTATACTTTTGAGCCGTAGCTACCACTGAAATCAAACTTAAAAAAATTATAAAGATGTATTTGTTCAAAGCATATAAAATTTAGGTTAACCAAAATCGACCAGACATCAATCAATGAATTCTTAAGTCTACTCCGAAAAGTCCTCATTTCAAATAAATGAAAATCCCGAATTTTCCTGCATTGATAATCAAATGTTTCCCTTTAGGGTCAGGGTAAATAACTTTTGATTATCAATCAATTTGTGTTTTCGGAGTGGTCTTAATACCTTTAAGACGAAAAAAAATCCATTTTAGTACATAAACTTATCATAAATCTTTTAGGACGATGTACTAAACTATAAGTAAAGCAGATATTTCACCACGCCATCATCAAATATTTTGAATAGAAATCCTTCTTTTCTCTTTCAGAGATTTAAAATGGGTAGGCGTCAATCCTGTCACTTTTTTAAATTGACCAGACAAATGTGCCACGCTGCTATAATGCAATTGATATGCTATCTCAGAAAGTGTCAATTCATCAAACATGATCAATTCCTTAATCCTTTCTATCTTCAGCGCGATGATGTATTGCTCGATCGTGGTTGCTTCAATTTCTGAAAAAAAGTTTGCTAAATAAGAGTAACTCATATTCAGTTCCTTACTTAGGATTGTTGAAAAATTGACATCAGGTTTTTCATCAGACTTATACACATAGTCCAAAATGATCTGCCTGATTTTTTCAATCAAGATACCATCTTTTTTCTCCAACAGTTCAAGGCCTACTTTTTTGATCTTTTTATTTAGTGCCAATTTTTCTTCGTCTGAAACATCTACTTTGGTCACAATCTCACCTAATTCTACTTTCACTGTTGGTATTTCCAGTTCTTCTAGTGCTTCTCTTACCACTACTTTACAGCTTTCGCACGCCATGTTTTTGATGTAAATTTTCATTTGTTTGGTTTTGTTTAGATGGATAATATAGTAAACTCCTAATAACCCACGTGCAAATAATGCAGTATAGATTAACAAAGGTAAGTATTCGTTGGGTTTGAATGTTGTCTAAATTAACCTAATTGAAGTAAACTTCAAAGATATGATAATTATACCATTTTTTGGGGTGTATCCCAAAATTAAATATTGTGTAAAATTCCTTTTGTTTTACCCTGACTCTAAAGGAGACAAAATGAATTTTAAATCATATACTATACAAAAACAGAATACATCACTTTTTTCTAACTCAATACAGGTAATGACAAATATCCTTTATATTCTTTATCATCATCAAATACGACATCACTATAATCTTGAAGTACATTATAAAGCGTATCCCGCTCGATAGGAACTCGCCCTACCCTTCTGATCATGGTCACCAACTGTTCCGTGCTCAATGCAGGCGTTTGCTCTTCAGAACCTGCCATAGAGTATATTTTGGTGGTATCGTCGATCGTTCCATCTATATCATCTACACCAAATGCTAAGGACAATTGCGCCATTTCTCTACCGATCATAGGCCAGTAAGACTTGATGTGGTCAAAATTGTCAAGATATATCCTTGATATGGCATAGTTGCGCAAATCCTCCACCGTATTGGATTCAGTAAGATGCGAAAGTTGATTATTTTCATTTCTAAATTTCAGCGGAATGAAGGTCTGAAATCCACCTGTTTTATCTTGCAACTTTCTAAGTTGCTCTAAATGATCTACCCTATGCCAGTAAGATTCTATATGACCATAAAGCATGGTGGCATTGGATCTTTTACCCAGTTCGTGCCATACTTCATGGATGCGAAGCCACTGATCGCCACTACATTTTCCACCAGCGATCTGATCTCTGATCTCAGGATGAAAGATCTCTGCGCCACCACCAGGCATAGAGTCTAGACCTGCTTCCATCATGAGTTTCATACCTTCTTCATAGGTCAATTTATCTTTTTTAAAGATATAATGATACTCGACAGGCGTCAGCGCTTTGACATGCAAATCTGGTCTGTGACGTTTGATGGCAGTAAATAATTCGCTATAAAATTTAACATCATATTGTGGCAATACACCGCCCACGATGTGGACTTCAGTCACTGGTTGGTCGTCATATTTTTTGACAATGTCCATGATCTCATCCATCGTATACTCCCAACCTTCTTCACGTTTTTTGATCAATCTAGAGTAAGAACAAAATGTACAAGTGTACAAACAAATATTGGTAGGCTCTATGTGAAAGTTACGATTGAAATAAGTGGCGTTTCCATTCTTTTTTTCCCTGACAAAGTTTGCCAAAGTACCTAGATACCCCAATTCTGCATGTTCAAACAAATACACTCCTTCATCATAAGTGATCCTCTTACCATCCGACACGCTTTGAGCAATAGATCTCAATGTTGGTGCAAGTTTAGTATCATTTATCAACAATTCAATATCATTATGGACCATTACCTTCGATTATTTATAATTAATTGTAACTATTCAGTTAAAACCCCAACGGGGTTAAATATTATTAACCATGGATGTAAATCCGTGGTTAAAATGGAAAACTAACTTAATTTTGGCGCTATTTTTACCAAAAAGTAGCAAAAATCGTGACAAAATGGTTTTTGAAACACTAACAAATGAATTGTTACAATTAAAAAAACACTCAAAATTAAAATTTGATGCACAAATAACGGTTTTTTTACAAATAATACTTTTACTTTACACATTCTAAAGCTTGTTACCCATATGCTATCCATATTGATACCCATTTACAATCAGGATGTCAGGCCTTTAGTATATACATTGGCAAAACAATGCAATAAGCTGAAAATCAATTACCAAATCCTTTGTTTTGATGACCAATCGTCCGAAAAATACAAAATAAAAAACAGGGAACTTGCCTTCAAAATGAATATTAACTATACCGAACTCCCAGAAAATCTCGGTAGAAGTAAAATCAGAAACTGGCTTGGGAAAGCAGCATACTTTGAATATGTACTGTTCCTTGATGGCGACTCTTCGGTCAAATCCAAAGATTTTATCAAAAATTATATGGACGCTCTCCCCACAGAAGGAGTCATTTACGGTGGTAGACATTATCAAGTTCGAAAACCAACCAATAAAAAGAAATTGCTCCATTGGCTTTATGGCAGCAAAAGAGAAGCTTTGCCAGCAAAAAAAAGGAAAAAAGATCCTTATCTCAATTTCCAATCCAACAACTTCCTAATACCCGAAAAAGTATTTAAAGAGCATCTTTTTGACGAAAAAATAGAAGGATATGGCTACGAAGACCTAATGTATGCATTTTCATTGGAGAAAAACAACATAAAAGTCACACATATCGACAATCCTGTCATCCACGATGGCTTGGAAGTCAATACTGTATTTATCAAAAAAACAGAAAACGCCATCCACAATCTTGTAAAATTATACAAAGCCAAAAAACTCAAAACCACGAGACTCATCACATGGTATCAGTGGCTCAAAGATTATGGTTTACTTTCATCTTTTGAATGGGCTTATGCCAAAATGGAAGACAAAATTCAGTCGAATATAATGTCAGAAAAACCTTCTGTAAAACTCTTTAATTTCTGGAAACTCCACTTATTCATCAAACATCTAAAATCAAACGTATCATGACCAAATCTCTTTTTGCCATTACATGGATGACTATCATTTCTTTCGTATCTTGTAAACAAAACCCAACATCGACCGAACTAAAAACGGCAGGTCATATAGAAATATACGATCCCGAAATGTTGCAAATCATAGATTCGAATGTAATCATAGAGATATTGGCGGATGGATTCAATTGGTCAGAAGGTCCATTGTGGTTGCCATCAGAAAACAAATTGATCTTCACGGATGTACCAGAAAATACCATCTATGCTTGGGATGAAAAAAATGGTAAACAACGCTATCTTACACCGTCAGGATACACCATCATCAATCCGAAAGGAGGTAAAGAAGGGGCAAATGGACTAGCCCTAGATAGCAAAGGAAATCTCATCCTTTGTCAGCATGGCAACAGGGCTGTCGCAAAAATGATCGCACCATTGCAGACACCTAAAGATAGTTTTGAATATTTAGCGCTCACCTACCAAGGACGCAAATTCAATAGTCCCAATGATGTGCATATCACCAAAGACGGAGAAATGTTTTTTACCGACCCACCTTATGGACTACCAGGTCAAGACAAAGACAGCATCAAAGAAATCCCATACAGCGGTGTATATCGACTAAAAACAGATGGTACAATCATTTTGCTAGATAGTACGCTAACCCGTCCGAATGGTATCACATTTTCAGCTGATGAAAAGATCATGTATGTGGCCAATTCAGATCCAGACAAATCATTCTGGAAAAAATATATACTCGACGATCAAAAAAACATAATAGAAACTAGCACTTTTGCCGATGTGACACACCTAGTCCCGAAATTCAAAGGATTGCCAGATGGTATGAAGATAGGTAAAAACGGTTACATCTACGCTTCTGGTCCAGGTGGCATCTTAATATTTAACCAAAACAGCCGTCATGTAGGCACCATAAACACAGGCCAAGCCACTGCCAATTGTGCCCTAGATGCTGATGAAAAATACTTGTATATGACGGCAGATGAATTTTTGATGAGGGTTAGGCTAAAGTAGGATGTAAATTTATTCTCATAAGAAAGTTTGGGAAGCAATAAAAATTTGGATTTTATAAAACTGGAAGGAAATAATCCGCCTGTATCGTTATTACATTATTTGTGGTATTATATCTACATTTAATATTTAGCAAACTACAAACAAATAGAATTAATTATAATCTAAAAGTAAAATAAAACATGTAGGTTTGGGGGTTACTTTTTAAAATTATTGACATTAATGATGACTTTAATTTTGAGCGCATATAACTAAAGTTATATGGAAGTATATTTTAATTGTCGTAATTTTGCGGTATTCACCTTATTCATTAACCCGTTAATTTTTAACAAATGTCTGTAAATAGAATTACCATTCAAGACGGAAAAATGTCGATGATCTTTGATTTTAAAGAGATTAACTACATTAGTTTTCATAAAATGTATAGCAGTTGTAACTTTACAAATGGCAAAGAACTTAAGATAAATACAGACTATCATAGGCTGAAGGAATTGTTTCCACAGGATCAATTCCTTTTAGTTCCGAATGCTTTTATTATCAATATAAATGAAATTAAATCCATTACTAAGATGGATGACAGATCTCGAATTAAAATGAAAAATAAAATTACTATTTATGTCGATGGTGAATGTAGAAAAATTCTTATACAAATCAAAGTATTTTAGGTTAATAATCATGACCATTTAATGGACGATTTATACCATTTATTAGTTAAATATAACCAATTAAATATTTTTGCTATAAATAATAAAATAAATGTTTAATATTGTGTCAAATCCTTTGTTAAAAAATTTATAGTATGAATAACACCAAGTATGCTTTTCAAATAGGTAAGGTGATTAAGTTTATTGATCAAAATGAAATAATGTACTGTACATCAGACTCAAACTATACAGATATAGCAACAGTAGGTGGTAAAAAATTACTGACTTCCAAATCTTTAAAAGACCTTGAAAGAATTTTCAATTCAGAGCTATTTGTGAGAGTACATAATTCATGGATTGTTAACATTTCTTTTGTTGTCAGTTTTTCGAATGAAAAATCTAGTGCAATAACCATGGCTGATGGTACAGTTATCCAAGTATCGAGAAGGAAAAAACAGGAGTTTTTAATGAAATTTCACAGGCTCTAATGGTTTAGTTCTTTTTATAATAAAAATGATGAAGTGATTTTCTTTATTGCCCATTTAGGATATTTAATGAACATTAAGTTGAGTAATATCATAATGAGTTAGACATCATTTAAAGATACAGTTAAAAGCTACCCTAATTCTACATAAATTTTAGATCCTTAGAATTAACAATATTCATAATAATAAGATCCATTATATCTTTTATTACTTCCTCCCAAAAACTCCCTTTTCGCTTACCAAATCAACCCAATAAAAAAGCCCTGTCAAAAACTATTTTTGATGACAGGGCTTAGCTCAACTACGGTGCTTAATAGGTAAGCTTTTGTTACTAATTTACTAGATTCAATCTATTTTTATAAACCTCTTAGAAGTTACATCATCAAAACCAGCGATCTTTATATTGTAAATTCCAGCTGGTAGATTATTCAACTTTATTTCATTTGGATCATTGATCAATGCATTATTGATGGTCATGACATTTTCTCCAATTGCATTTGTAACCATCAACGTGACTTCATCGTTCGGATTAAATCCTTCGAGCGACACAAATACCTTTTCTATGGCTGGATTTGGGTGAAGGGTGATGGAAAGATCACCACCTGAACAGAAATTAGTTATAATTGAAGTCATATTATAATAAATTGACTTACCATCAAAATCTACTTGTTTTAGTCTATAAAAGTATCTTTTACCACCTAACAAATTTTTGTCCGTATATGAGTATAAAGAAGCTTTATTCTGGTTGTTTGACTTTTCTTTATGTACTGAAACAAACTTTATTCCATCTTCACTTCTTTCAACTTCTACAAAATCACTATTTCTTTCAGTACTTGTCTCCCAATCAACTAAAACTTCTCCGCATCCACCATTTTTAGCCGAAAAATGAGACAATTCAATAGGTAGCGGATTTTGTACTCCTTTACCTACAGTAAATGCATCATTACTAGTTTGATTGTTGAACGCTTGAGGACACCCTCCCAAAAATGCTGGTTGAATATATAAATTTGACTGACATAATTTAAGCGCACAATTTGTAATGGTAAATCCTGAAATATTAATCGAAACTTGACCATTTTCCAACCAATTCATTTGAATGTTATTTAATCCATTAAATGTTTTATTCGCTTCGCTATAGGTCCAATCAAATCCTGGGCCAACTATATCTTGAATTCCATTTACACCATACTCCCCTGTTAAGGGAAGACTAATTTGTAATCTCCAACTTCCAGGTGGTACTGAACAAGTGGGGTCACCACCACCCATTGCCCAGTCCAAAATTAATGTTGCATTTCCATTATGGTCAATACACTCGACGTTAAAACCAAACCCTGTTAATTGTGGATCACATGCATGCGTTGCACACTGACTAAATCCCCTAACAGTAACTAGTAAAATTAATGTGATCACTATATATTCTAATTTCCTTTTCATTTCTTTTGATATTTAATATTACTAATTAATGATTAATGATGATTGTGCAAAATTATTATTTGGGTTTTGGTCCCCTCCAGTTCCAGTAAGTAATTGTCCCGTTGTTTGGGTTTGTGAATTCGAAACACCTGTTGCCGTAAATGATAAGGCAATAATACTAGATGCCCCAGCAGCAATTGGTGTTGATTTAGTACAAACAATAAATGAAGGGAAATTTTGGAAGGACCATTCAGAGTTATTTGACATTATACCACCAAAAACCCCAGCAGTTCCGCTCACTAAAGGTACAGACGTGTTAAAAAACGTACCCGATGGCTTAGTTATCAAGATTACTACATCAGTATTACTTGCGCTTGGACTTATATTTTCTACAATGAAAATGGCATCTCTAGTTTGATTAACAGTAAAACTTGATGCGTCTATCAAAAATGTCGGCGTAAACTCGGTAACATTACTACACACCCCGTTTACAGTCACTGTAAAGCTACAAGTTGCAGTATTTCCACTAGCATCTGTAGCTATATACAATATTGTTGTAACTCCTATCGGAAATGCAGACCCAATACCTAATCCAGTTGTAGGCGATGAAGTTTGCACTAACGTTACTCCTGAACAGTTATCAAAAGCTGTAGGTGGAGGAGACCAAGTCACTATTGCAGTACAAGCATTTGTAGGCGCCATAACTGTAATGTTAGATGGGCAATTTACTATTGAAGGAGGGGTAACATCTTTAACTTCGATAGACAATGTACAAGTAGACATGTTACCAGAGTTGTCTGTACCTGTGAATGTAACTATAGTAATTCCTTTTGGGAAAGATCCGCTTACAAAAGCACCGAAATCAGAAACTACAACACCATTGTTAGCAGAAACAGTTGAGCTTACTACTGTACAGTTATCTGCCCATATTGGTTTGATTATCGTTTTGGAAGATACACAAGAATTTGCATCCGTATTAAATGTTAGCATATCACCACAAGCATATGACACTATTGCAGCACCTGAAGATGGGATAGATGCAACAGTTGGATTTTCATCATCTACAACAACCACATCAAATGAACAACTAGAAGTTCTACCACATGCATCCGTCGCTGTATATGTTACTATGGTACTTCCTTTTGCAAATGCTGAACCACTTGCAATATCTGGACTAACGGCTGCATTTCTTTCCATATAAGAATTATCTATTGCTAACTCACTACCCAATGGCGATACAAATGTAAACCACATATATCTGTTACCTCCTACTGTCGTTGCTATGTTATCACTCGTTGTCATTACTTTTGTCCATACTATCGTTCCTCCAGCATCTCTTAAATTCAAATCAACAGCAAGACTACCTCCATTGTCTCTAAAGACCCACTCAAATGTATACCAACCTGAAGACATTATCTTATAATTTGGAGCCAACCCAATATCATTCCTTTTCACAAAATTTGTATTGTT
>DLGT01000049.1 GCA_002482845.1 Saprospiraceae bacterium UBA7687 | reverse complement strand
AAGTATACCATTTTTAGAAGCTGCGCCAATACCACCAAAATATCCTAATGGTATGCTTATGACTAAAGCACATGGACAAGATATAACCAAGAATATTAATGCCCTATATAGCCACTGACTAAAATCATAATTATCAACAAAAAAATACGGAAGAATAGTGATGAGTATAGCTAAAAGTACAACAATCGGTGTGTATATTTTTGCAAACTTTCTAATAAATAATTCTGTGGGTGCTTTTTGAGCAGTGGCATTTTGCACCATTTCTAAAATTTTGCTCAACTTACTATCGGTATAAATAGTTGTAACTTTTACTTGAGCAACTGTATTTAAATTGATCATTCCAGCCAAAACTGATTCTCCTTTAGTTTTTGTATCAGGCTTGCTTTCTCCTGTTAATTCTGCCGTGTTGAATGAAGCACTATCAGACAATAATTCACCATCAAGGCCTAATTTTTCTCCCGATTTTAGTTGGATGATATCCCCAATTTTTGCAGTTTCCGCTTTTATCTTTCTTGCCTGATTGTTTTCTAAAATGGTAACTTCATCGGGTCTTTGATCTAATAAACTTTTTATATTTGCTTTGGCTCTTTTTACGGCTAATGTTTGAAATACTTCGCCAATGCTATAAAAAAGCATGACGGCTACACCCTCTGGAAATTCTCCAATAGCAAAAGCCCCTATGGTGGCTATGCTCATTAATAAAAACTCTGAAAATACTTCACCTTTTTTTATCGCTCCATAAGCATCTTTGATGACAGGAAAACCAACCGGTGCATATGCCCCCAAATACCAAATCAATCGAACCCAATCAGTAAACCAGGTTTGCGGAATCAAATGATCCAATGCAAGGGCAAAAAATAAAAGGAAGCATGAAATGATGGCAGGTAAGAATATTTTGTAAGTACTTCCATTTCCACCTCTATCGTGACTGTCATCATCATGTTCGTCATGGCTTGGTTCATCAGTAGCACAACACACAATTTCTTTATGCTCCTTCTTTAATTCTTTATTTGCTACGGCATTTATTTTTTCTTCCTGAGTGCAACAAAGTTGATTGCCTTTTGCATCATATATATGTTTATGTTCCATTTTAAAACAATCTTTTTGCTTTTAATTTGTAATATAAATAGTCATGAGTGTGTTGCTTTTGCAAAAACTCTTCTTCTAATCTGATCTGGATTTGTATGACAATATAGGTGGTCAAAGTCAAAAAGAATGTAAGCGCATTAGGAACAATAAAAAATAGGCCCAACACACTTATGATCATACCTAAAAAAATAAGATTTCTACTAATCGAAAATACACCATCTGTGACTAATTTTGTTTTATTTTCTTCATCAATGCCTATTCTCCAGCTATTACTCATTTGATACTGTGCAATGCTTATCCATACCAAGGCAATATGTATTAAAGCCAGTCCAATTATAGTCAGTGGTTTAGTTTGTAAGTAGGAAATCGGTACTAAATAAGAATGTATTTTTTCTGAAAAAGAAAACGTTAGTACAGCAGCAAACAATAGAACAATCAACACATTCGTGATAAAGCCAATATAATCAGATGCATTATCAATTTTTCCAAATATTATAGGATTAATTCTTGTCTGTCTAATAGTTTGATAAATAGTTATTTTTAATGCTATAAGCATGTTTAGAATGAAATAAAGTGGTAAATATATATTAAGCATATTCAACAGTATTATTATTTGTGGCTATTTGGAGTGACAATCATCAGTACATTCTTCACGACCAAAAGGCTTAATATTTATTCCTACAGTAAAAATAAAACCATCTGTAGGTGCATAAATTTCAGGAAATACAGGATTTCGAACTGTTCCTAAAACTTCAGGTGAATATCTACCTTGTCTTCTATCTGTAAAGTTTTCAAAATTGATATAGGGACTTCCCCACTTGAAATGTTTTTGAATTAATAAACCCAATGTAGTAAAATCATTAGTTTGAGTACCGTTAGAAAGGTATTGTTTTCCAGTATAATATACTTCATATCCTATCCGCCAATCTTTATTTTCATACATTAAAACTGATCCGGCATTATGTTTGGGTGTCAGAGGTTTTAAGGGATTACCTTCTAAATACTTTAATCTTGTATCAATCAAGGCATAATTTATAAACCATCTAAGATCTTTATAAGTAAATTTCACATTTGTTTCAGAACCAAGACTCCTAATATTTTCAGGTGCATTGCTAAAAATGTATTCTGTAGGTGAAATATTCTCTAAAAGCAAAGCATTTGAAATTTCTGTCAAATAGAATAATTGATTTATTGAGAAAAAGATATGGTCGGTTAGTGATGATTTGTAATTGACATCGAGGTTTGCGCCATAAGATCTTTCTGCATCAAGATTATCTGGACTTATTGGTTTTACATTTCGGAAGTTAAGAGTAGCGGCATCTTCTGTGAAAATATCCGGAATTTTATATCCTAACCCACCACCTAAACGGGTTGAAAGTTTATCATTAGATTTCCAGAGCAATGATATCCTAGGTAATGGGAATATACCCCAATATAAAGAATAATCCGTTCTAAAACCAGTTTCTAAAATAAACTTACGTGAAAGGTTTGTAATATTGTTGGCAAAAAATCCTAAGGTTCTTTGCTGCATATTTCGTGGTGCGCTATAGGTAATCTCCTTAAAGGTATTAGTATACAGGTTTGCACCTATTATCCAATCCGATTTTTCACCATTTTTACCATAATTAAATTCTGTAAATGTATTGGTCTCGTCTCCATTAAATATGTAATTCGGTTGATTGATTTTACGACTAAAGAAACCCACACTATTTTTAAATTCTATAGTCTGACTTTTTGCTAATTTGGATTCAAAAACAAATTGAGTACTAAATCTATTTGTAGAATTGTTCTCAAAGTATGTGTGGTTAGCATCTACTCCATTTTTAACTACATTAATGTCTCCACCTTCTCTTTTGTCGGTTGTTGCATTTATGCCTATCCAAACAGTAGACTTTTCGTTTGGATAATAAAATAGTTTTGGATTCAATGAAAATGAAGTAGTCTTTGGAATATTGGTAAATGTGTCATCATCAGGGTTGTAAGTTGAATTATAATGCGCTGCACCATAGAGTGCAAATCCAAGTTTCTCTTTTCTTTTGCTGTAAAAAACATTACCTGTGCTACCCCCTGTATGTGTTTGAGAAAGAAGTATGTTTAGATCTGGTTCTTCAGTTGGTCTTTTTGATACCATGTTTACTAAGCCAGCTATTGCCCCACCGCCGTATAGAGTTGAAGAACTTCCTTTTATTATTTCGAACTGGGCTAAATCTAATGGAGGAATTTGCATTATACTTAAACCACCTGAAAAACCGCCATATAGAGGAAATCCATCTTTTAATAATTGTGTATATCTACCGTCCAAGCCCTGTATTCTAATACTTCTATTTCCACTGCTTAGGCTTGTTTGCTGTATTTGGATACCTGTACTTTCTCTTAGTACCATAGAAATGTTGGGTGCATTCATAATTGCCTTTTCTTCTAACTCTTCACCTCCAATAAATTCTATTCGAGTAGGAATATTTGTAATTGTACGAGTACTTCGTGTTGCTTTAATAGTAACAGCATCTATTTCTTGGCTGGCACTTTCTAAACTGAAGGTAAAAAAGCTGTTAATCCCATTTACTGATATAATTGTGTCTTTTTTCTCATAGCCTACAAACGAAAATTCAAAACGATATGAACCGACAAGTAAATTAGAAAACAAACCTATTCCATCCATGTCAGTTACTGTACCTTGATTAATCTCATTAATTTGAATAGTGGCACCAATTAAAGGTTCTTGATTTTCACTATCCAAAAGTTTGATTGATACCTCAACGACTTGAGCTGAAAGATTACTAACTGAAAGGGTTATGAATGTAAGAAAACTTAATAGAACTTTTGTCATTATTTCTGCTTTTATGTTAAATTATACCGCAAAGTTATTATGAATATACTGCAACTCAATTGCAAAGTTTAACTACACTTATTACAAAGCCCTTTCACTACCATATTTGCTCGTTGCATTTTGAAATTTTGAGGTAATTTAATAATAGGTATTGGATTATCTAAAAGGCAATAGGTATAGCTGCACTTGGTACAATAAAAATGATAGTGCAAATCTTGTGGGTCACAATTACATCCTGTAGGACAAACAGCATACTTAATCATACCCGACCCATCTTCGATGCTATGAACAACTTTTTTTTCTTCAAATGTTTTTAGAGACCTAAATATAGAACTTCTATCGGTATGCATTAAACCTTTTTCAATATCTTTTAATGATTGAGGTTTCAAATGCTCCAATAGATATCTAAGCACTAAAATTCTTACAGCCGTAGGATTTACATCTTTTATTTTTAATATTTCTTCCGCTTTTTCCATCATAAAAACCATAAATTCTCTTTGCCAATATCGGCTAATTTATCATTCGTAATGTAAGGATGGATATGTACAATCATTTCAGAGAATTTGATTGTGATGGAAAAATTCATTATGTTTAACCCCAACATTAAGGTAAATTTTTTCTTCCTGAGTGCAGCATAATTGATTACCTTCTGCATCATATATATGTTTGTGTTCCATACTATATTAATCTTTTTGTTTTGAGTTTATAATTCACATAGTCTTGGTCGTGTTGCTTTTGCAAAAAATCTTCTTCTAATCGTATCTGTATTTGAATGATTATGTAGGTTGTTATTGTTAAAAAAAATGTAAGCGCATTAGGTACAATAAAAAATAGGCCCAACACACTTATGATCATACCCAAAAAAATAGGATTTCTACTGATTGAAAAGACACCATACGTTACTAATTTGGTTTTATTTTTTTCATCAATGCCTATTCTCCAACTATTACTCATTTGAAATTGTGCAATGGTAATCCAAACTAAGGCAATATGTATTAAAGCAAAACCTATTATAGTCAATGTTTGAGTTTGCAAGTACGAAATTGGTACTAAATAGGAGTACATTTTTTCAGACATAGAATAAGTCAACACAGCAACAAACAAAAGAACTATCAGCACTTTCATGATGAAGCCAATATAATCATGTGCATTATCATTTTTTCCAAAAGTAATTGGATTTATTCCTGTCTGTTTATAGGTACGATAAGTAGGTATTACAAAGGCTACTAGCATGTACATTATTAGATAAATAGGTAGATATATTTTTAGTGCCATAATGATTTAAAAATAAGTTGAAAGTCCAA
>DLGT01000057.1 GCA_002482845.1 Saprospiraceae bacterium UBA7687 | reverse complement strand
ACGGTGGTTCTTGCAAACAAGTTTGCAAGTCCTATAGGTAATAAGAACTATACAAGAACTGACTTCATACCATCTATGATCGATGCCCAACTTGCTTCTGAGTGTTGTGCTTTCTCTTCATCATAGTTTGTCTGGTAAATGGTGAGTTCCGTGTTTCCACTGATCTCTTTTACTTCATAAGATACCCAAAGATAATTTTCGGGAAGGTCTTCTTTACCACTCCAATTGCTAAGGTAGGAATAAGCAAGCTTCTCATCTTTTATGTATTCCAATATAGTTCCTTTATCTCGGTAGGACTGTCCTTCCCATGCTCCTTGGAATATTATTTCACTGCCTATCTCCCATGAAGTAATCAACTCTGTTCCAAAGAAATATTGTTTGATGATGTCAGGATTTGTGAGTGCATCCCATACTTTTTCTTTTGGTGCATGGATTATTGTTTTATATGTGATTTTATGTTGCGTTTGCATACTTTTAAATTTTATGGTTTTAGATTGAATATGTTACGGACAAGGTATAAGCGTAGCCGTAAGACTCAAACCATCCATTTTTAAGATAAAACATTGTCCTTGGTAATTTTTAAGGATGATACCTTTTTCTGGATTATCAATATATAACGTACCGTTGGATAAGTGGAATTCGGTGAGAGGATTATTGGTATTTAAACCTATTTTGGGGAAATCTTCGCAAGCATCACCTAGACCATTGTTGTTTAAGTCAGTTTGGAATTTATTTGGATGATTTGGGCAGTTATCTACAGAGTCAGCAATTCCGTCACAGTCCATATCAGGTATTTGGTCATTGTTTGGAAATTCAGGACAATTATCACATGTATCGCCTACACCATCTTTGTCATAATCATATTGATCGGGATTTTCATATTTTATACAGTTATCGCATGCATCCCCTAAACCATCACTATCATAATCTAATTGCTCTATGTTGGACATATATTTACAATTATCTACATCGTTAGGAATACCATCATTGTCAAAATCAGTATTAACAGTAAACGAATAAGCTCTTGTATTTGAATTGAATAAAATTGTGTAGTCACCAGCTTGAACCGGAATATAAGTTCCAACCCAATAACCTATACCAGATGGAAAATCATTACTTCCCAACCATAAATCAAAATTACTTGTTTTAAAACTGCCATAACCTGTACTAAGGGAGATATTTAAAGTCCATTCCCAACCATTTGAAGACGTCATAGAAACTGTGTTGTCTGGATCTTGTGTAGAATTGCCATAAAACTCAATCAGATCATACTCACAAGCATCTCCACCTCCGTCATTGTCTTCGTCATACTGTTCACTGTTATAATTATATATACAATTATCACAAACATCACCAATATTATCATAATCAATATCTTCTTGATTAGGATTAGCATTGTTTAAACAATTGTCGCATAGGTTGCCCACGCCGTCATTATCACTATCTTCCTGATTAGCATTGGATATATTCCTACAATTATCCACATTGTCAATGATGCCATCGACATCTGAATCTTGGCATACATCACCAATTCCATCATAATTCCAATCAGATTGGTCAGTATTAGAAATGGATGGGCAATTATCTACCGAATCATTTCGTCCATCACTATCCGAATCGGAATTATTATCACATATATCTCCAATACCATTATTATTCGCATCTGCTTGATCAGGATTGTTTTGGCATGGACAATTGTCGTTGGTATTATCTACGCCATCATCGTCTATATCACCAGATTCACAAGCATCTCCTATTTGATTAGCATTACAGTCCGTCTGTAATGGATTACTAATAGTAGGACAATTGTCAATAAAATTATTTACACCATCACCGTCTCCATCGGGAGTAGTTCCACAGCTTTCTAAAACTTTAGTTGCGGAAATACAATTGGTACTATTACCTGAGATATTTGTACACCCATTATTCCATATTTTGTTGCAAACTGACTCAATATTGCAATTTGATAAAAACGTATTTCCTGTAATTTGAATACAATTATTTACAGTAATTGGGTGATCAAATCCAGAAATACTACTAAGAAACGAATTTTCACTAATGAATATGTTACCTACATGCACTAAATTTTGAAATCCGTTAATCTCACTTAAGACAGAGTTATTAGATAAATACAATCGGCTTCCAATGAATGTTAAAGAATTAAAAGTATTTAATTGTGGCATTTTACAATCATAAATATTAAAATTTTTGTCAACTGATAACAATGCATTGAAACCAGTAAATGATGTAATATCATTCCAGCCATACAAACTTAGATCAAGTCCTACCTCGGTTAAAGCATTAAAGCCATCAAATATGGTAACATTCGGAAAATTAAGATTTAACTCGCCTCCTATGTTTATTAAAGCATTAAAACTATTAAAGGTTAATATTGAACTGAAGTCAAATAAAGAAAGATTACCGGTGATGGTTGTTAAAGCATTAAAGTTGTTTAAATTGTTTATATTTAAAGTGCTCAAGCGCATGTTGCCATTTATAGAAGTTAATGAACTAAAACAATTAAATTCAGCAAGATTGTTATTACCTTCAATAATTAGATCCCCTTCTATATTTAATAAAGAATTAAAGGTATTGATTATAGCTAGCGAACTATTATTGGTGATTTCTATGCCTCCAATTGTTGTTATAGAATTAAATATCCCAAGATTGGTTATTGTTTGATTAAAACTTATTTTTAGATTTCCACCAATAGTCGAAATATTTAATAATCCATCTAAATCTGTTAAGTTATCAGCATTCAATATCTGCAAACTACCGTCTATCTTGGTGATTTGAATTAAGGAATCTATATTGGTGATATCATTTCCTGTGATACCTACATTGCCATCTATGATCGTACATCCCGGATAATCCGTAGAGAAGGCATCTACTTGTGCTTGTGTGGTGAAAACTATGGCTACAGGAATGCAGTTTTGTGCTTTGCTAAGGCAAGTTATTAATATTAAAATGGAAACTATAATTAATTTCTGGTTCATTTGCATTAATTTTATGCAAATATGGGAAAATAACTATAAGGTAGGTAAAAAGGGACGTAAATATTTTAAGGAAGGGGTTAAGTGTGGATGGTTTAAGGTGGAAAGTTTAATGTTTAAGGTGTGTTAATGCCTGAAAAACTTTGACCGTTTTATACTAATTCGTTTTTATAAATTTACAAGAGATTTATTTGTTCGAAAGCAAGTCCATTAAATTTAAAGATACCATCAGCATCAGATCCGAACCATAGATTTCCTTTTTTATCTCTGTAAATGGTATTAATCGCTTGGGTTGTAAGTCCATCTTTATTGGTATAGTTGGTGAGATTGTTGCCATCATATTTCCAAACGCCGGCGTCCACTGTACCTATCCAAATATTGCCCATCAGATCTTCATTGATGGCATATATTCGGGCTAGGGTACCTGCTTGGTCATTACCTGCTGTGCGAAATGAAGGATTGTTGAGTTTGTGCTTTTCAGTCATGTTTATAAGTGTCTTGCCATCATATTTGAATAGTCCTGCACCATTATTGCCCATCCAAATATTGCCCCTGCTATCTTCAAACAATGCCAAAACAGCAGGACCGGCTAACCCATGATCCGTAAACCAAGTAAAATCCTTACCATCATATCGGCATACTCCTTGTGATTGTGTACCAAACCAAATATTGCCTTTTTTGTCAATAAGAATGGTATAAACAGCATATGGACTCAACTCAAAAGGCGCATTCTGAGAGAGTTTTAAACCACTTTTATGGAACGGAAGGTAAATCAGGTTTTTATCAGAATATCTAAAAGTGCCAGCACCTGCATAAAACCAAAGATCATTTGCGCTTTTATCCCATCCTGTGCCGTAGTGATTGTTTGTTTTCAGATTTTCCTTAGTCGTAAGTGTTGTAAATTTATTACCATCGAAACTACAAACTCCAAAGATTCCAGTTCCAAACCAGATATTACCCATCGAGTCTTCCTGAATTGTAAGTACTTGATTGTTGGTCAATCCATCACTCTCCGTAAATTGCCTAAGGTCCTTACCATTAAAGCGAAAAACGCCTGAACCATTGGTGTCAAACCAGAAATTCCCTTTTTTATCTTGGTAGATACTTCTAATATTTCTATCCAAATGGTCTACTTTTTGACCTAAGGAAATGTTTTCTTCACTTGGATTGTCTACCTTAGCAATGTCATTAGTAGCGGGATTAATTGTCTCGGTTTTTTTGTTATGGTTATTACACGCACACAAGGCAATACAAATTATTAACCCGAAAATAAATGCAAAATGGTAAATATTGAAGACTGTTCTAGACATTAGATTTTAATTTGAATCTTTTAATTAATATTGGGTTCAACAATCATTAATGTTTACCCATAATAGAGAACACTTCCTTTTTTGCTGGTTCAATGGCGCAAGGTATCAGAAATAATTTAATTTTATTCCATATCACATCTTAATTATTATGCATTATGGTTTTGTTATTTCTTTATCAAGAATGACCACAATAACCTATTTGGACCGATCAAAATCATGAGAACCAACTTAATAGGTCATCAAGCTAAATCTTATGTGTAACAAAATGCTTGATTTTTGAAAATTGATCAATTATCAAAAGGATGACCTAAACAGACCTATATGATTTTTGAAATATTACAATTTCTTAATATCTTTGCGATAAATTAATTTGTCTTATGCGCCAATATCATGACTTACTCAAACACATATTAGATCATGGAACTCAGAAAACAGACAGAACAGGTACTGGGACGATAAGTGTATTCGGATACCAAATGCGTTTTGATCTCAATGATGGTTTTCCTATGCTTACCACCAAAAAGCTGCATCTAAAGTCCATTATATATGAGTTGTTATGGTTTTTGAATGGTGATACCAATATTAAATACTTGACAGATAATGGCGTTCGTATTTGGAATGAGTGGGCGGATGAAAATGGTGATCTTGGTCCTGTGTACGGAAAACAATGGAGATCATGGGCCACTCCTCATGGAGAGACGATAGATCAAATTTCAAACCTTATCCATACCATCAAGACCAATCCTGACTCTAGACGTATGATCGTTAACGCGTGGAATGTAGGGGAATTGGACAAAATGGCATTAACTCCATGTCATTGTTTATTTCAATTTTATGTTGCTGATGGCAAACTTTCGTGTCAGTTGTACCAAAGATCAGCGGATACTTTTCTCGGAGTGCCTTTTAATATCGCTTCGTATGCATTGCTTACTATGATGATTGCAAAAGTTTGCGGGCTTGGATATGGAGAATTTGTGCATACCTTTGGTGATGTACATATTTATAATAATCATATAGAACAAGCTAATTTACAATTGACTCGCACGCCGAAAAGTCTTCCTACAATGGAAATTAATCCAGAAGTGACATCAATTTTTGAGTTTACGTATGATGATTTTGAACTAAAAGATTATCATCCTGACCCACATATCAAGGCAGAAGTGTCGGTCTAGGTGTGTTAATAATTTCTTAAATTATTTAGACATTTTCTAAATAATTAGAAACATATAGTAAAAATTGTGATTAATCTTTCAGAGTTTTACTTTTGTGGCAGTTTTAAAATTTTACATTTTTATTACAAATACGTTGAATAATGTCAACATTAATAAAGATACGCCAATGATGATTTACAAGCATCTCATAATCAAGTCGATAATAACAATTTTCGTTGCTAGTTTAAGCTTCGGAATGTCCGCTCAGGCCAATCCTGATGCTGGTAAAGAGTTATTTAAAAATTATTGTGCTGCATGTCACAGTAAAGATATGCGAACTGCGGCCACTGGTCCAGCATTAGGAGGATCACAAGCAAAATGGGGCGATGATGTTGCTCTGTACGCATGGATTAGAAATTCTCAAGCCATGGTGGCTTCTGGTCATCCCAAAGCTGTGGAGATTTGGAATCAGTATAAGCCGACGGTGATGACAGCATTTCCTAATCTTACAGATGATGAGATAGGTAACCTACTCGCTTACATCAATGGTACCTATGATGGTACTTACGGCGCAAAGCCTGCTGCTGCGGCTGATACTGCTGCAGGACCGGTGGAAGAAAAAAGCAATCTTCCTTTGTACTTAATCATTGCAGCTGTCCTTGCTATTCTAGCTTTATTGTTGACTAAAATTATTTCTAATCTTAATCAGATAGCAGCTGCTAAGGATGGCGAGTATGTAGAGAAGAAAACCATTGCTCAGATTTTGACTTCAAAAGGAGTAGTGACATTCTTATTATTTGCAGCGATCATCTTAGGCGCTTACACTACAGTAAACAAAGCAACAGAACTTGGTCGTCAGGAAGGATATCAACCTGATCAACCTATCAAGTTTTCGCATGTAACGCACGCAGGTGTAAATAAAATTGATTGTCAATACTGCCATGATAGTGCTAGAAGATCTAAACACTCTGGTATTCCTGCCGCAAATACTTGTATGAATTGCCACAGAGCAATCAAAGTAGGTTCACAATATGGTACAGCAGAGTTGACAAAGATTTTTGTTTCTGCAGGTTATGACCCTTCTACAAATACATACATCGAAAATTATGATGCCAAAACAGAAGAAGAGATCAAAGCTATCTATGGCAAATGGATAGGTGATGAATATGTAAAAGCAAAAGAATTGGCAGCACTTAATAAAGAAGGAGAAAATGTCGTAGAGCAGCAGTGGGCTGACATCAAAAAGTCATTGACAAATGAACAGAAAAAGAAAGTTCAAGGTCCAATAGAGTGGGTGAGAATACATAACTTGCCTGACCACGCCTACTTTAACCATGCTCAACACGTAACTGTAGGTAAGGTAGAATGTCAGACATGTCATGGCAAAGTAGAAGAAATGGAAGTTGTAAAACAGGCATCTCCACTTTCTATGGGATGGTGTATTAACTGTCACAGGCAAACAGAAGTGAAGTTTAAAGACAATCCTTATTATGCTAATTATACACAGTACCACGAGGAGATGGCAGCGGGTAAAAGAGATAAAGTAACGGTATCCGATATAGGAGGTTTGGAATGTCAAAAATGTCATTACTAATACCTTAATTTAAAATCATATTTTAGAAAATATTAATCTTAATATATTCATGAAAAATCAGATAGATAATATTTGGATAGGACAAAAAGACCTAACACAAGATGCCGAATTCTTAGAAATTGCTAATAAGGAATTTGCTGATGAATCCGTTTCATACTCAGATATGCCAGCTTCATTAGCAGGCAATAGGAGGGATTTCCTTAAGTTTCTTGGTTTTAGCGTCGGTGCTGCAACTATTGCTGCGGGTTGTGATATTCCCATCAAACGTGCCATCCCTTATGTTGTAAAACCTGATACAATCGTACCTGGTATTGCAAACTATTATGCATCTACTTTTGTAAATGGTGGTGATTACTGTCCAGTTCTAGTAAAAACTAGAGAAGGACGACCTATCAAGATAGAAGGAAACGATTTGTCTCCGATTACAGGCGGTGGTACTTCTGCTAGGGCTCAAGCTTCTGTATTAAGTTTATATGATACAAGTAGGCTTTCAGGTCCAAAAATGAAGTCTGGAGATTCATGGAAAGATACTGATTGGGCAGAAGTGGATAAGCTTATGGCTACGACCCTTCCAGCTTCAACAGGTATCAGAATCGTTACAAATACACTAATGAGCCCTACTGCAAAAAGAGCATTGGGTGAATTTGCAACAAAATATCCAAATGCTAAAGTAGTTACTTACGATCCTGTTTCAGCATCTGCATTACTAGATGCAAATGCTAAAAACTTTGGTCAAAGAGTGATACCAAGTTACAAATTTGATAAAGCAGAAGTAATCGTAAGTTTTGGTGCAGATTTTCTAGGCACTTGGATATCTCCTATAGAATATGCTGCTGCATATATTAAAGGTAGAAAAATAAATGACATTGCAAGTGCAAAAATGTCTAGACATATCCAGGTGGAGAGCCACATGTCCATGACAGGTTCGAATGCTGATAATAGAATTTTGGTTAAACCATCTGAGCAAGGTGTAGCTATTGGTTTTCTATACAATGAAGTAGTGGGCGGTAGCGCATCGACTACTAGTTTGAATCCAAAAGCAAAAGCAGCATTAGCCAAGGTAGCTACCGAACTAAAAGCCGCACAAGGTAAGTCATTGGTTATCAGTGCTTCAAATAATGTTAATGAGCAGTTGATGGTAAATGCTATCAATAATACCTTAGGTAATTATGGTACCACCATAGATATGTCAGCACCTTCATACCAAAGACAAGGTAACGATACAGAATTAAAATCTTTGGTAGATGAAATCAAAGGTGGTAGTGTGGATCTATTGATTTTCCACGGTGCTAATCCTTTATATGACTCTGCATACAGCAAGGCTTTAACAGAAAGTATTTCGAAAGTTAAAAATAAAGTTTCATTTGCTACAGTACTAGATGAAACAAGTGTTTTGTGTGATATTATTGCCCCAACAAACCATTTCTTAGAATCATGGGGTGATGTAGAAGCTAAAAAAGGTCATTTATCTTTAATACAACCTACTATTGCACCTTTATTTAATACACGTCAAGCAGAGTTATCTCTATTAACTTGGGCTGGAAGCACAACAGTAGATTTGACATCAAGTCAGTCATACTACGAGTACCTTAAAGATACTTGGAAAAATACGGCATTCACAGCTCAAAGCGAATTTGCATCTTTCCAATCTTTCTGGGATAGTGCTGTACATGATGGTATTATAAACTTACCAGCTTCAAGTGCTCCATCATATGTAGCTGCTGAAATTTCTGGTGAAGTGACCAAACCTGCTTCTACTGAATTAGAGATATCTTTCTTTGAGACAATCCAAATAGGAAATGGTCAATATGCAGGAAATCCATGGTTAATGGAGATGCCAGACCCAGTTACTAGGACTTCATGGGGTAATTATCTTGCTGTTCCAGTAAATTTTGATGGGTATACTACCATGGAAGGATTTAATGGTCTAGTAGATGGAGATTTGGTAGACCTTACCATTGGTGATCAGAAATTTACTGTTCCTGTAATCCAACAGTTTGGACAAATGCCAGGCACCGTTTCTATCGCCTTAGGTTATGGTAGAACACAAGCTGGACATACAGGATCTAATGTTGGTATCAATGTGAATGATTTAGTAACACTTGGGGCAGATGGTCCGGGTTATTATAATACAGCTGTTTCAGTTTCAACTAAAACTGGAAAAGAAAAAGATTTCTCTTGTGTTCAATATCACCACACTATTGGGGTAAGAGGTATTGACAAGGATTCTGGCCAGGAGATAAATGCGGATGAAGCTGCATTGGTATTTTTTGATTACTTCACAGGCATCAAAGGTTTTCAGGGTGCACTTACTGATAGATCAGTTATTTACACATCAAATGTAAGTGAACTTAAGAATAGCGTGGAGCATCTTCATGAAAGAAGAGCACATGCACAACACTTAAACGCGCAGCAGATATATGGTGGTTTTGACCAAAAATATGAGTTAGGTCATCACTGGGGAATGCATGTTGATCTTAATGCTTGTATCGGTTGTGGTGCATGTACAGTAGCTTGTATGTCAGAAAACAATGTGCCAGTCGTAGGTAAACATGAAGTTTCTATCCACCACGAAATGCCATGGTTGAGAATAGATAGATATTATTATGGTAGTGTAGAAAATCCTAATACCATCTATCAACCGATGATGTGTCAGCACTGTGACAATGCTCCATGTGAGAATGTTTGTCCAGTAAATGCATCTAACCACAGTTCAGAAGGTCTGAATCAGATGGCTTACAACAGATGTATCGGTACAAGATATTGTGCAAATAACTGTCCGTATAAAGTGAGAAGATTCAACTGGTTGGATTATACAAAAGCAGATTTATTCCCTGCAAATCAGCCTAAACTTCATGAAGAAGAAACACCATTTATGGCTGATAACCTTACAAGAATGGTATTGAACCCAGATGTAACAGTAAGATCAAGAGGTGTGATAGAAAAGTGTAGTTTCTGTGTGCAAAGAATTCAAGAAGGTAAGTTGACCGCAAAAACAGAAGGAAGATCGCTTAGAGATAGTGATGTTAAGACTGCTTGTCAGACATCATGTCCTACAGGAGCAATCACTTTCGGAGATATGAACAATAAAGAAGGTGTATTAAGTGGTAAATTAGAGTCACCATTAAATTACATCGCATTAGAAGAGATAAATGTAAGATCATCTGTTACTTACACTATGAAAGTAAATAACAGAGACAAATCTTTTGATGCATAATTTTAAAATTTAATTACGAAATAACATTCAAAATATAATCAATGAGTGCTGTTGTAAGTCCATTAAGAAGGCCCCTGATCACGGGAAACAAAACATATCATCAGATTACTGAAGATTTGATTTCGCCGACGGAAAAAACACCTACCAAAGCTTGGGTAATAGGTTTTGTGTTGTCCGTTGCTGTGTTAACCTTTGGTATCTTTTGTATTATCTGGACCATTTGGGTTGGTATAGGTTCTTGGAATCTAAATAGAACCATCAACTGGTCATGGGATATCACCAATTTCGTTTGGTGGATCGGTATTGGTCACGCTGGTACATTGATATCTGCCATCCTTTTACTTTTCAGGCAGAAATGGAGAACAGGTGTAAACAGAGCAGCAGAAGCGATGACGATATTTGCCGTAATGTGTGCGGGATTATTTCCGTTGATTCACATGGGTAGAATTTGGTTAGCAATGTTTATCATGCCTTATCCTAACACAAGGGGACCACTATGGCCAAACTTTAACTCACCACTTCTTTGGGACGTATTTGCGATTAGTACCTACCTTACAGTATCATTGTTATTTTGGTATACAGGTTTAGTTCCTGACTTTGCAACAGTAAGAGACAGAGCAAAAGGATTAAGAAAGAAAATTTATAACACGTTATCATTTGGCTGGACAGGATCGGCAAAACATTGGCAGAGATGGGAGTCATTGTCACTTGTACTTGCAGGATTATCTACACCACTAGTACTTTCTGTACACACGATCGTAAGTTTTGACTTTGCGACATCAGTTATACCAGGTTGGCATACTACGATATTTCCTCCTTACTTTGTAGCTGGAGCGATTTTCTCAGGATTTGCTATGGTATTAACATTGATGATCATCACAAGAAAGTTATTAAAGCTAGAGGATTATATCACTATTGAGCACATAGAATCCATGAATAAGGTCATTCTACTTACAGGCACAATAGTAGGGGTAGCGTACCTTACAGAATTATTCATAGCTTGGTATTCAGGTTATGTATATGAGCAGTTTGCGTTTTTCAATAGAGCATTAGGACCTTACTGGTGGTCATATTTTGGTATGATGTTTTGTAATGTTGTTTCTCCTCAGTTCTTCTGGAAGAAATCATGGAGAAGAAATATTACCCTTACCTTCTTCTTATCAATAGTTGTGAATATAGGTATGTGGTTTGAGCGTTTTGTAATTATAGCAACAACACTTGCAAGAGATTATTTACCATCAAGCTGGAGTTTGTATTCTCCATCATGGGTAGAGATAGGTATATATGTAGGAACATTTGGTTTGTTCTTTACTGCTTTCCTAATCTTCGTGAGAGTAGCACCAGTGGTAGCAGTGGCTGAAGTAAAAGCAATTTTAAAATCTTCAGGTGATCAATATATCGGTGACAATGCCACACATGGTCACGGACACAAGCATCACTCAGAGCATTCAGACACTCATTAATTAATTCGAAATCTATTATTCAATGGCTAATAATAAACAAACAGATGTGATCTTCGGACTTTATAATGACGAAGAAGATTTGCTAAGAGCAGTTAAAGCTGCGAAAAATGATCATTTGGATATCTATGATGTATATTCTCCTTTTCCTGTACACGGATTAGATCCGTTATTAGAATTGGAAGAATCGAGATTACACCAAGCGGGTTTCATTTATGGCGCGATCGGTACATTGACTGCCTTTTTGGGTATGTCTTGGATTTTTACAAAGGATTGGCCTAATATTTTTGGTGGTAAGCCTTATTGGTCAGTGCCTGCTTTTATTCCGATCACTTTTGAGATGACGGTTTTATTTTCAGCAATAGGTATGACGGTTACTTTCTATATCATCAATGGTTTAGGACCAGGTGTAGTTAATACTTATCTTGATGATAGAATTACGGATGATAAATTTTGTATTGCTTTTGATAAAAGTGCGGTGAGTGCAGAAAGGGCAGAGTCTTTCTTTAAGTCAACTGGTGCATCAGAAGTAAATTCTAAAACGATATAAGCTCAGATAAAATGAATATCAAATATCAAATATTAGGCTTTTTTGGTGTGTTGGTCATGATGTCTTTGATGTCATGTCAATCTGCTACAGGCAACCAAACAGGTAGTGAGTATATGCCTGATATGGCGCACTCCGTTGCATATGAAGCAAATACCTATGGATATTATTACCATAATAGATGGGGAACTGAAGATGACCTTCATAAAATTGTTCAGCCTAGGATACCTGTATCAGGAACGATAGCTCGTGGATACGCAGGTACTTCTGATCATACTGGTGGTCATTCTCATCAAGGTATTGCATATAAAGCGAATGGTAGTGTTCCTTATTATTATGCAGATAACGAAGAAGATAGAGCAAGAGCAATTGCAGAAGTTATCAATAATCCTTACCCAATTACAACAGCGGGATTGGAAAAAGGTAAACAATTATACAACATTCAATGTGCCATTTGTCATGGTGAAAAAGCTGATGGTAATGGTTATCTAGTGAGAGATGATGGTGGAAAGTATCCTGTACAACCTGCAAATTTTCTTTTGGATGAATTTGTAGCAGCTTCTAATGGTAGATATTACCACACACTTATACATGGTAGAAATCTAATGGGTGGCTACAGTGATAAACTTTCTTACGAAGAAAGATGGAATGTGATACATTATATAAGATCTCTACAGGCGGCAACAAAAAAATTAGAGTATAGCGAAAAGGCAAATACTTTCAATAATATAGAAGTTCCTTATGCTGTTTTAGCTGCTCAAAAAGGCGCTCAGACAGTTGTAGCAAATGCGGAAGTTGCAGTAGATACCATGATGGTAAAAGAAGTTGGTGGTAAAGTAAACCAACACTAATAAATTAAAGTATAAAAAAGTAATAGCTTAAAGATATGAACCAATATACTCTATCAAGCGGACATCGTAATGTTTTACTAGGAGCCATTGGAATTGGCGTAATTTGTATGATTCTAACCTGGATGGGTGATGATCAGTTCCATACTAGATTTTGGACAAATTTCTTGCATAATTCTGTGTTTTTCACCATGATATCTTTAATGGCGGCATTTTTTATTGCTGCTTGTATCACGGCTTACGCAGGGTGGCATACAACTTTCAAAAGAGTTTGGGAGGCTTATGCATCATTTTTAGTAGTAGGTTTGGTTTTGATGGTGATTCTGGCATTGGGTGTTTATATGCATTGGCATCACCTTTACCATTGGGCCGATGATGCAGGAGTGGCTTCAGACCCCATTTTAAGTGGAAAAGCATCGTTCCTTAATAAGAATTGGTACATGGGTGGTACTTTAGTTTTTGTAGGAGCTTGGGCATTTTTTGCACATAAATTCAGAACATTATCAAACGAAGAAGATAAAGAGTTTGATTCTACATTTAAAATACACAAATCAATGCGTGTTTACGCTGCTATATTTTTGCCTATAGTAGGTTTTACAAGTGCTGCTATGATTTGGCAATGGATCATGAGTATTGATGCGCATTGGTACAGTACGCTTTTTGCATGGTATGCTACAGCGAGTGCCTTTGTATCAATGATTGCACTGACCATTTTATTAATAATTTACTTAAAGGCAAATGGGTACTTTAATGAAGTAACTGAAAATCACATTCACGATTTAGGTAAATATCTTTTTGCAATAAGCGTATTCTGGACTTATTTATGGTTCTCTCAATTTATGTTGATTTGGTATGCAAATATTGGTGAAGAGACTATATATTTCAGAGAAAGATATGACAATTATCCAATTTTATTTTTTGGTAACCTTGTTATAAACTTTTTAGTACCTTTCTTTGTCTTGATGAGAAATGACACAAAACGTAAATTTGGATCAGTGAGTTTAGTGGCTGTTATAGTATTATTAGGACACTGGGTAGATTACTTTTTAATGATCAAGCCAGGTGCGTTGATTACTAGAAATGAAGCTTTAGCTCATGGTCACGGTGCTGAAGCAGGTCATGCAGCTGGAGATGCTGCTCATGGAGGGGAGCATGCAGCAGCTCACGTTAGTACTTTTGTTGATGGTTTTACTTTCCCAGGTCTTTTAGAATTGGGTACGTTTATAGGATTTTTAGGTTTGTTTTTATATGTAGGTTTGACAGTTTTATCCAAATCAGCACTTGTACCTAAGAATGATCCATACCTTGAAGAGAGTATGCATCACCACGTAATATAACATTGATATAACCATAAATAATTAATATAAAATGACTTATTTAATAGCATTTGCAATTATTTTCCTACTGTCAGTTATCGTTGTCCAAATCGGTAAATTGACAGAACTAGCAGCGAGAATCAGAGGAGAGGAAGCTGTAGAAAGATCAAGTACAAATACTCAAGGAATTGCTCTAGTAGCTTTTATGATTGTATTTTTAATAGGATGTATCTGGTCTGCATATTACTACAAAAACCAAATGTTGGGATATGGCCCTTTGACTTCTGCATCAGCGCATGGTTTTGAATTGGATGGTATCTTTAATATCACTTTATT
Source organism: Saprospiraceae bacterium UBA7687 (assembly GCA_002482845.1). GTDB lineage: Bacteria > Bacteroidota > Bacteroidia > Chitinophagales > Saprospiraceae > OLB9. Next base: position 59,560 of record DLGT01000057.1, on the reverse strand, counting down.
CTTTACTGGAATTGTGTTTGTTTTGACACATATTTTGTTGTTCTGGTATGCATATAAATACCGACAAACAACAGGTAGAAAAGCAATATTTTTTGCACATGACACTAAATTAGAAATGATTTGGACAGTTGTGCCAGCTATAGTTATGACTTATTTAGTTGCAAATGGTTTGATTGCTTGGAACAACATATTCCCAACCTTAACGGAAGAAGATCAATATTTAGAGATTGAAGCGACAGGTTACCAATTTGCTTGGGATATTAGATACCCGGGTGCAGATGGTAAATTAGGGAATAAAGATTTTAGATTGATTGATCCAGCAACAAATACCTTAGGTATTGATTGGACAGACGAACATTCTGTTGATGATATCGTTTTGGGTGGAACAGATAAAATATTGATACCTAAAGATTCATTGGTTAAAGTTAGAATTACTGCAAAAGACGTACTTCATAACTTTTACCTTCCACATTTCCGTGTAAAAATGGATGCAGTCCCTGGACTTCCGACATCTTTTATTTTTACGCCAGTCAAAACAACTCAAGAATTTAGGGAGCAATTAAGAGCTTATCCTGAATGGCAAGTTCCTGCTGACCCAGAAAATCCAACAGGTCCGCAAAAGTGGGAAACATTTGAATATGAGTTAGCTTGTGCAGAACTTTGTGGTAAGGGGCATTACTCTATGAGAAGGGTAGTAGAAGTAGTTACTAGAGAAGAGTTCGATACTTGGTTAGCAGGTCAAAAGCCTTTTTATGCTACTAATATTCGTAACACAGATAAAGACCCTTATAAAGGTAAAAAATTGTTTGATTACGAAATTAAAGCTAGGTCTAGAGAATTGAAATCAGATATATCAGGTTTCTTAACTGACACGACAGGTACAGCAAGCAGAAATATTCAACTTAAGCATGTTTTCTTTGAAACAGGATCGGACCAGTTAAGTGATTTGTCTAAACATGAATTAGAGAATTTGAACAATTTATTAAAGGAATATCCTTCGTTGAAGATAGAATTAGCAGGTCACACTGATAACGTAGGTGATGCAACAAGCAATCTTGATTTATCTAACAAAAGAGCATCGTCAGTTATGGCTTATCTAATAGGTTTGGGAGCTGATGCATCAAGATTGTCATCACGTGGTTATGGTCAAGATCAGCCTGTTGAGACTAATGAAACACCAGAGGGTAGAGAACAAAATCGTAGAACTGAACTTAGAATTATTTCTAAATAACAAATAAATTTCAAGAAAATGGCGAATGTTACCATTCATGAAGAAGATGTTCTGATCAGAGAACAAGGTTATGATGATCATTTTCATGCGCATCATCACGGTGACAAGTATCAGACAAATTTTATTTTCCATTACATTTTTTCAATGGATCATAAGATTATTGCCCGACAGTTTTTAATTACTGGTATTATTTGGGCTATTATAGGCGCAGCAATGTCTGTGGTATTTAGAATGCAGTTGGGTTTTCCAGAGGAAAGCTTAACTTGGATTAAACCTTTCTTGGGTAAATGGATCGTTGTAGATCCTTCTACAGGAATTGGAAAATTAGCTCCTGAGTTTTATTATGCATTAGTTACCATGCACGGTACAATTTTAGTATTCTTTGTACTTACAGCAGGGTTAAGTGGAACTTTTAGTAACTTGCTTATACCATTCCAGATTGGTGCAAGAGACATGGCTTCACCATTTATGAATATGTTGTCATACTGGTTTTTCTTTTTAGCTGGTATCGTCATGTTTTATTCATTGTTTTTAAGTACTGGACCTTTCTCAGGTGGTTGGGTGGCATACCCGCCTTTAAGTGCTTTGCCACAAGCATCATCTGGTTCAGGAACTGGTATGACTCTTTGGTTGGTTAGTTTAACATTGTTTGTAGTTTCAGTTCTTTTAGGTGGTATAAATTATATTACCACTGTATTGAACTTAAGAACAAAAGGTATGAGTCTTTGGAGAATGCCACTTACCATTTGGGCGTTTTTCGTGACAGCTATTCTTGGTTTGTTATCATTCCCAGTATTAGCTTCAGGATTCTTCATGTTAATATTCGACAGAAGTCTTGGAACGAGTTTCTTCTTGAGTGATATATTTATTGCTGGACAAGCTTTGGATAGAGTAGGAGGTAGTCCGATACTTTATCAACACTTGTTCTGGTTTTTAGGTCACCCTGAAGTATATATCATCATCTTACCTGCCATGGGTATTGTATCTGAAGTAATGGCTGTTCATGCTAGAAAACCTATATTTGGTTATAGAGCAATGGTTTACTCAATACTTGCAATTGGATTTTTGTCATTCATTGTTTGGGCGCACCACATGTTTATGTCAGGTGTAAATCCATTCATATCTAATTTCTTTGTTGTGTTCACGTTAATTATCGCTGTACCTTCAGCTGTTAAAGTTTTTAACTGGATTACAACTTTGTATGGTGGTAATATTAGATTAAATACGCCAATGTTATTCTGCATTGGTTTCGTATCAATGTTCATATCAGGTGGTTTGACAGGTATATTCCTTGGAAACTCTGCGATTGATATTCAAATGCACGATACATATTTCGTAGTAGCGCACTTCCACATAGTAATGGGTGTAGCGGCATTTTTCGGTATGTTTGCGGGAATTTATCACTGGTTCCCACGTATGTATGGTAGATTTATGAACGAAACATTGGGTAAAGTGCATTTCTGGGGTACAATCATAAGTGCTTATGCCATTTTCTGGCCAATGCACTACATTGGAATGGCTGGTGTACCAAGAAGATATTTTTCATTTGATACCTTTGACGCATTTAAGCACTTCACTGAAATGAATAAATTTATAACAGTATTTGCTATAATTGCTTTCTTTATACAGTTAGTATTTGTCATCAACTTCTTCTATTCTATCTGGTATGGCCGTAAAATGAAGACAAAGAACCCTTGGAATGCGACCACATTAGAGTGGACAACACCAATAGAGCCAATTCATGGAAACTGGCCTGGCAATTTGCCTGTTGTTCACAGATGGGCTTATGATTACAATAAAGATGAGCGTGAGTTTGTACAACAGCATATTCCTTTGAAAGAAGGTGAAGTTGGAGATCATTGATATTATAACAATAATTAAATTAAAGTAAGCATTGAGCAATTCCAATACATACGTAGTATCAGAAAAAGCATCTAAAATTATTTTTTCTAGGCTTGCTGATTATGTGATGTTGACCAAACTCAGGTTATCACTAGTGGTGGTTTTTTCATCAGTACTAGGTTATCTTATAGTTGCAGGTGGATCAGTTGACTTTGTTAAATTGTTAACATTGGCAATAGGTGGTTTTTTGGTAACTGCTGCAGCAAATGCACTAAATCAGGTATTGGAAAAAGATTTTGATATCTTGATGACACGAACATCGAATAGGCCTATTGCAACAGGAAGAATGAAATCTTCTGAAGGTGTTATGTTTGCTGGATTATCGTGTTTGGTGGGTATTACTTTATTAGCTTCATTCAATCCAATTACTGCACTTTTGGGAATGATTTCTTTGATTACGTATGCTTTTGTGTATACTCCATTAAAAAGATATTCTACATTGGCGGTAGCAGTGGGTGCTATTCCTGGCGCTTTACCTGTAATGATTGGCGCCACTGCCTTTGAAGGGAGTATAACTGTTTTAGCAGTTAGTTTATTTGTCATTCAATTCTTATGGCAGTTCCCACATTTTTGGTCAATAGGTTTTGTTGGTCAAGATGATTACAGGAAAGCAGGTTATAAATTGTTGCCTGAAATAAATGGTGAAATAGATAGAAATCTTGGTTTGTCAGCTGTATTTTATGCAATAATTATTTTACCAGTTGTCGCCTTTGTTTATTACAATGCTGAAGCATCTTTGTCTAGTACACTTATAGTTTTGGTTTTGAGTTTATTGTATGTAGGTTTATCTTACAATTTTCATAAAAAATTTGATAGGACTTCAGCATTAAAATTGATGTTCTTTTCATTTTTTTACCTTCCATTCGTTTTAATTTCATATTGGTTAATTTAAATAAAATGGAGAATATACTTGTAAATAAAAGGAATAAGATACATCCGCACAAGTTTGCTCTATGGGCAGCAATGGCAAGTATCACTATGATGTTTGGGGCTTTCACTAGTGCTTACATCGTTAAACAAGCTGCTGGTAATTGGTTAGAGTTTGCGATGCCAGTTTCATTTTATATTAGTACTTTATTGATTATAATTTCTAGTGTAACACTTCACATATCTTTTTCTAGCTTTAAGATTGGAAACCAATCTAGGTATAAATCAATGTTGATAGTGTCACTTTTACTAGGTGTAGCTTTTGTCATATTCCAATACTTTGGTTGGACTGAATTATATGCCAAAGGTGTAGACCTAAAAGGTAATGTATCAGGTTCATTTTTCTTTTTGATATCTGGTATACATGCTCTTCATGTAATAGGCGGTATTGCCGCTCTTATTGTAGCGACATTACATGCATACACATTAAAATTTAATGTAACAGAAAAGCGAATAAACAGATTTGACTTAGTCCTTAACTATTGGCATTTTGTGGATTTCCTTTGGATTTATTTATTTATATTTTTAATCATTAGCAAATAAAAGTTAGTTTTATTATGGCTTCAGATACTTTAGCTCACGATCATCATACAGATACCCATTCAGGTGGATCATGGAAAGGCGGTAGCGAACCGTTTAAAGCATCATATGGTAAATTGATGATGTGGTATTTCCTATTATCGGATGCGTTTACATTTTCAGGATTTTTGATAGCTTACGGAGCATTGAGATTCAGCATGCCAACATGGCCTGTTCCTGATTTTGTATTTAGTACTTTCCCAGGTGGTTTTCACCACTTACCACTTTTATTTGTAACAGTGATGACATTTATTCTACTTGCAAGTTCTTACACCATGGTAAGGGCTGTACAAGAAGGCCATCGTGAGAACAAACGTGGTGTTGTGGTCTGGATGATGTGGACAATACTTGGTGGTGCTGCATTCTTAAGTTGTCAAGCTTGGGAGTGGAATACACTAATGGGTAAAGAGCATATGACAGTTACAACTAATCCATTTGGTACACATACAGTGTCCGGTAAATATTTGGAAGGAGATGGACATGACATCAAAGAAGGTGATACTTTCGTGGCAGGTGATTCTTACTTAATGCACAAACATGAAGGAGAATGGGCTCCATTAAAATATACCATAACTGATGGTCCAGATAAAGGTAAAGAAGGACAACAAACTTTCGGTCCTAAAGCGTTTGGGGCATTGTTTTTCTTTATAACAGGTTTCCATGGATTCCACGTATTATCAGGTGTTGCATTTCTACTGATCATTTGTGTAAATTCTGCGACAGGACTTTATGCTCGAAGACGAAATGGTTATGAAATGGTTGAAAAGATTGGACTTTACTGGCACTTTGTAGATTTAGTGTGGGTATTTGTGTTTTTATTTTTCTACCTGCTTTAATATTTTAAGCCTAGATACTTAACATTCAAATTAAAATTCTGACTTCTAAACTTTTATAATAATGAGTCATTTAACATACGATCAATCAAAAACAATAGCTAATAAAACTATCGGTATTTTAGCTTTTATTACCGTATTTGAAGTATTATTTGCACTTTTAGGCAAAGGATACTTGGTAGAAGGTTTCCATATCTCAGGTTGGATTACTGGAGGTGCCATGATGGTATTGAGTATTGTAAAAGCTTATTTGATAGTGTATGAATTTATGCACATGAAATATGAAGTACCTGGATTAGTAAAAACTGTTTTATTACCAACATTACTTTTAGTTTGGGCTATAATCGCTTTCTTAGCAGAAGGTAAGTATTGGGGTACGAGTAGAGTCAATGTAAAAAATCCTGTCTCTCAAGTAGAAAGCGTAGAGTAAATTTTATGACAATGTGCTGACATTGTGATTTTAACCTTTACCTATTAAACTTGTTTGGTCGATATAAATCATAGTATGGGTAAGTTATTATCTTGGATAGTTTTGGGGTTATTTGTGGTTGTGGTGCCTTTTGGATCTTGGTATTATTTAAATCAAGGTTTAAATTATAGGAAGGCGGCATTAGCAGAGTTATTGGTCAAAGATAGTATTTCAATTAATGTTGATACTTTAGGACTTTTACGAGGTAAAACTACAGTTTTAGTATTGCATAGTAATGATGAAATTAACAAACATCTCGATCAATTAAATGAGCAGTTTAAAAAAACTGATGGCTTTCAGATATTATCATACGATAGTTCATCTGCTTATATTCATTTAGCAGAAAATTATTTAGGAGATACTAAATTTAAGTATGAAGAAAATGATTACATTTTGATTGATACATCTTCACACATTAGAAATGTTTACAAAGCTGATATGGATGGTGTTAAAAAATTAATAGAACATTTGGCTATTGTAATACCAAGAGTCAAAGAAGTAGATATAAAATTGAAACAATGAGATATCCCGCTCCAAATGACCAATTAGCTAGAAAATTGAACATAGCAAGTATTATTATATCTATAGCTGTTCTTGCTTTGGTTGGTGTTATGAGACAAGTGAAAATTGATCTTGGTGTAGATTTTTCGTTCCTTCCGCCTATACATGCAGTTTTAAATACATTAGTCACTATATGTTTGTTATCTGCTATATATTTTATAAAGAGAAAGGAAGTGGAGAATCATAGAAAATCAATCTACGGAGCGTTATTGTTTTCGGGGTTATTTTTATTATGCTATGTTTTGTATCATTTTACTACTGTAGAGACTACTTATTGTAAAGAGGGTGGAATTAGGACTGTGTATTTCTTTTTATTGATCAGTCATATCATTTTGGCTGGGTTGTCTTTACCATTTATACTGCTTACATTTACAAGGGGATTTACATTTCAAGTAGAAAAACATCGTAAAATGGCAAGATGGGTATTTCCTATTTGGTTGTATGTGGCGATCACAGGGCCTATTTGTTACTTAATGCTTAAACCTTGTTATATATGAAAAAGGTAGTTGTACTATTTTTGTTGATAATTGGTATAGTTGTTTTGATCCAACCAGAGTTGATTGCGCAATGTCCAATGTGTAAGCTATCAGCTGAATCCAACCTTAGAGATGGCGGTAGTGCTGGTAAAGGATTAAATAAAGGGATACTATACATGTTTGCCTTACCTTATTTACTAGTAGGCTCGATGGCTTATCTATGGTATAAGAACAGAAAAAACTATGACAACGAAACTAAGGAAGCGTAAGTTATCATACTAATTATACCGAATTTCGTTTTATCTACTCTAATGTAGGAGAGTCAAGGAAAACTATTTTCAATCAAAATTCTGTAGAATAAGTCAGATTTACGTATTTTGCAGGGCAAGTGTTATGAAGTTGCAAAGATTGGTTTATATTTTTGCATAAATTTATGGATGGTTAACGATGAATTACAAATTCTTAAAATATAGGATTGCAGGTATAAAGTGCGACAATCTTCTTAAATATGGCCTTTACTGTGCAGAGATTAGATAAAATGCATCTTGTTTTTTGATTTAAATGGTGCTGATGAAGTAGGAATGTTATAAAACCATATTTATAAAATATTATACGATGAAACAAATTGAGCATATAACAGATAAATTAGTTGAAAAGGTTGTGTCTGATTTTCAAGACAAGGCTTATAAATTTGAGAAAGATAGTCGATATGGAGTAAAATTGCAATTTGAATACGTTTCATATTGTATTGGTTTTTATTATTCTGAAGTATCTCCTAATGTTTGGAATTTTTGTACAGTAGTATCAAATCTTTTTACTGAATTTTATACTCTACTTAATCGAATCAGGAAAAGTGGTGGACTTGATATATTCGTGGATGGAATTACTATTGACTGCATTATCGATTTGGAATTATATAAAAATGATAAATCGAAAACGTACTTTATTGATCGATTGACATCAACACTTCAAACTTTGACTGAATTTATTGAATCCACGAGGCACCGTGATATCCATTTTTATAATAGCGTTTATAATGAAACAATTGAAAAAGTCCTTCCAAATGGAAATTCTGAAAAATCAATGTATTTAATTGGAATGGAAGGTTATAATTTTGGGGCCTACATACGTAAACTTTATTTTGCATACAAGTCAAATAATGAACATTATGATACTATTCTCAAATTGGCATATATAAACCAAAGTGAATTTTATATAAAATCAATTTTGGACAATATTCCATACCCTACAGACTGGATTGAATATATGCATACAGAGTTTAAATATTTAACTAGTTTAGATATTGCACTTAGGAACCCAGAGCTAGCTTTGAAATTTTAAAATCAAAGTTAATCATATTTATGAAAAATAATATTTCCTTTCAAACCATAGTATTGCTATTTATAGGCATATGGAGTGCTTATGCATGACCCATAGACACAAGTCACAATAATCTCCCTTTATATCCACACATGTAGCAAAGATGAAGACACCGCGATAAAACCGTGTACCGTTACTACCCTTACGGCAACTTTGCTAGGGTAGTGGAAACTTGCCAATAATGGCAGTACTCTTGAGTTCAAACCAGACAAAAGATATACCCATGCTGCCAAAGCACTTCATTCCTGCACCTCCGGAGCTTGGGAAGTGACCACCAATAATACAAAGATAGATATGATATGCGGTGGGACAAGCTTTAAGGAGATTAGGGTAAATAACAAATCTTCCGGTCCTTAACTTTAGCACTTTATTTTTAATCAGTTAGTTTCCTACTTTGACGATAGTATTTGGTTTTAAACTTTAGAAATAGGGTCAAAAAACTGTATATATAACTGCCTCAAACATTGACAAACATCCCGATCATATGATAATTACTACTAATGTTACTATATACCATATTTTTGTTGAATATTATTACATATAAAATAATTTAATGTATTATTACCAGTATTTCAATTTTCCATACATTTATTTGTTTGTTATATTATTAATATATAATTTTGTGTAATATTTAATACCAACCTGAGATAAGGCATTCGCCGATAAACCTTCCATTTATACCTATTTTAGCGGTTTTATAATCAAATCATTTGCAATGTGTAATTGATTTGATTACATCACATAACAGATTAAAAAAATAATATATATATTTCGTTATATTTTTTGGGAAAAAGTGGGAAAAAGTGGGAAACTGTGATACCTTTGCATCAACAACCAACAGAAAAGTGTGAAACAATATAAATTCACCGGAGAATATGAGTGTAAACTCGATGCCAAAGGAAGGCTTAAATTGCCCGCAGCAATTGTAAAGCAGATCGGTGGTGTTGAAAATCTCAAGTTTACAATCAACCGAGGTTTTGAGAAGCACTTAATGTTGTATCCCAATGACGTTTGGGAAGTAAAGACGAACGAGATTAATCAACTCAACATTTACAGTACACAACAGAGGCAGGCCATCAGGTATTTTTATCGTGGAGCCACAGAATTAGACGTTGATGCATCAGAAAGGGTAAATTTACCTTCAAGTCTGATGGAATATGCAGGGATCGACAAAGACGTTGTCCTATTTGCATATCAAAATCAAATCGAAATCTGGGCAAAAGATAAATATGATGACATGCTGGGCGAAGAGCCAAGCGAATTCGGACTCATTGCAGAGCAGATTTTTGGAGGGATCAAACCTAACACAGATTTATAAATCTGATCAACATGAGTGAGTATCACGTTTCTGTTCTTTTAGACGAAAGTATCAAATCTCTTAGTATCCGGCCAGACGGAAAGTATGTCGATGTGACATTTGGCGCCGGAGGACATTCCAGATCGATTTTAAATGAGCTTAGTGCCAAAGGGCATTTGTATGCTTTTGACCAGGATGAAGATGCCGTAGAAAACATGATTCATGACACCAGATTCACATTAATAGAAGCAAATTTTAGATACCTTAAACGGTTTTTAAGATTGGAAGGAATCAGTGAAGTGGATGGTATTTTAGCTGACTTAGGAGTTTCTTCTCATCAGTTAGATTTTCCCGAAAGAGGTTTTTCTTACAGGTTCGATGCTCCATTGGATATGCGGATGAATATCAAAAGCGATATGTCTGCTGCAGATCTTTTGCGCACTTACTCAGAAGAATCCTTGGTAGAAATTCTTAGTAGGTATGGTGAAGTTAGAAATTCAAAAAGTCTAGCAAAGGCCATCATCAACGCAAGGAAATTTGCAGACATCAAAACCACATTTGATTTTAATCGTGTACTCGATCAAAATGTAATGGGGCTGAGATTGAAATACTTCTCACAGGTATATCAAGCGCTTAGGATGGAAGTAAATGATGAAATTGGTGCGCTGAAGGATATGCTAGAAGATGGATTGGCGGTGTTAAAACCTGGTGGAAGATTTTCAGTAATCACTTTTCACAGTATTGAAGATAGAGTGGTCAAGAATTTTTTCAAAAGCGGGAATTTTGATGGTGAAGTTGAAAAAGATGAGTTTGGCAATATCCAAAAGCCGTTCTCATTGGTCAATAAAAAAGTCATCATGGCAGATTCAAAAGAGCAAAAAGTAAATGTAAGGTCGAGAAGTGCAAAGCTAAGAGTGGCAGAGAAAATTTAGAAGAAGAGAAGTTCAAAGCGTTTCGTCGTTCAAAGTTGATAATTTGTAATTTAAAATAAATATTAATTCATTTTTATGGCTAGTTTCCAGGATAAGAAAGCTACACTTTTTAGACTGAAATGGGTCGAATGGATTTTTGTCAATTTGCCGTTTGTATGCTACCTGGTTTTGCTAGGGGTGGTTTATATTTCTAATGCCCATGCAACTGAAAAATCAGTGCGTAGGATAGAATCACTCAAGCAAGAGGTAAAAGATACCAAGTGGAGGGCCATGAACCTTAAGCAGGAAGTGATGCATGGTAGCATACAATCGCAAATTGAAAAGAAAGTGGAAGGGTCAGGTCTTTTGCCATTGACCGAGCCACCATTCAAAATTGTAGCGGACAAAAACAGTAAATGATTGTATAACAAATGGACAAGAAGAAGGAGTTACTATGGCGGGCATATTTGGTGATGTTTTGCTTTGTGCTAGTCGCAATAGTAATCTTGTTCAGGGTATTTAAGATCAGTGTTGTCGAAAGAGATAAATGGCGTCAAAAAGGAGAAGTCAATGTTAAATGGCGCTCTGTAGATGCAGATAGAGGTAATATTTACGCTGAAGAGAGTAATTTATTGTCTACATCTATTCAGTTCTTTGAGGTTAGGATGGATTTGAGTATCATCAGAAAAGATGATTTCGATAAAGGAGTAGATTCTCTTGCCATATATTTAAGTAATTTCGATCCAGATTTTATTAGAGAAAAGTCAAAATCTGAATGGAAGAAGGAACTTATGGCAGCAAGAAAAAAAGGCAATAAGTATTTCTTTATAGCTAAAGGTCTAGATATAGAAGCATTCAATAAAATGAAAAAAGCACCTATATTTAGATTGGGTAAGATACGTGGCGGAATGGTTGTATCTAGATATGGGAAACGTGTGAAGCCTTATAAAGAATTAGCAAGTAGAACTATTGGTGTAGACCGTGTGAACGCAGATAGAATAGGACTAGAAGGTTATTTTGATAAATTTTTGAAAGGTGATACCGATCAAAGATTAATGAAACGTCTTTCACCTGGCGAAGATATTTGGGTGCCTGTGTATGATCCTTCAGAAAACGAAATCAAACGTGGAGATGATATTCACACTACTATAAATATAGATATGCAGGATGCTGTTCATCATGAATTGTTAGCAGCTGTGCAGAAGCATAAAGCGGAAGGTGGTGTTGCAATTTTAATGGAAGTAGGAACTGGAGCTATCAAAGCAATTTCAAATCTGACAAGAGCTGAGGATAGTACTTATTTTGAAATGTACAATCAAGCAGCAGGTAGATTAAGTGAACCAGGTTCCACTATGAAGCTTGCCACCATGCTTGCACTAATGGAAGATGGTGTCACCAATCCTGACACTTTAGTTCATTTAAATTATGGTGCTATGAAATTTTCAGATCGCACTATGCACGATTCGGAAAGACATGGTAGGCAATATGCTACTATGGCAGAATCTTTTGAGTTGTCTTCAAATGTAGGAGTAGCTTCGTTAGCAAACGATGTATATAATTCTAGAGAAGGTAGAAAGCTTTGGGTAAAACGTTTAAAGCAGTTCGGTCTAGATGAACCTACGGGTATAGATATTTCTGGAGAAGCGATTCCAGAAATTAAGGATCCTGTGAAGAACAAGGACAAGTGGTATGGTACAACTATTCCCTGGATGGCGCATGGATATGAATTGATGATGACACCTTTACAAATGCTTAACTTTTATAATGCAGTTGCAAATGAAGGTAAACTCATGAAACCATATTTGGTTAGCGAAATCAGAAAGGGCGATGAACTTAAGAAAAAGTTTGATCCTGTAGTACTGAAACCACAGATTGCAAAACCTGAAAATATCATGAAGGCACGCAAAATGATGGAAGGTGTGATCCTTAAAGGAACGGGGGCACATTTAAAATCAGAATATGTGACTTTAGCAGGTAAAACAGGGACAGCCAAAACTAATTATGCCAATAAAGGAGAATATGCCAAGTATAATGGTAGTTTTTGTGGATACTTTCCTGCTGATCATCCTATGTATTCTATGATTGTAGTTATTTATGACCCAAAAGGAGTATTTTATGGTGGGGCAGTAGCGGGACCAGTATTTAAGAATGTAGCAGAAAAAGTATTTGCACTTAAAACAAATCAAGTGCGGACTCTAAACGATTCTTTGGCTGTTGCTTCTAATTTGCCGGGAACTGGATATGGTTACACTAAAGACTTTAGTGATATTTATGATTTTTTGGAATTGAAATATGATAATGAGTCCAAATCAGATTGGGCAAAAGTAGATCCATCCGAAACAGCTATGAAAATAGCAGATAAAAAAATAAAAAAATCCATTGTGCCTGATGTACGTGGTATGGGTGCAAGAGATGCCGTATTTCTCCTAGAGAATATGGGACTTAAAGTCAAGCTCGATGGAGTGGGCAAAGTTCAAAGGCAATCAATACCACCTGGTACAGGGACACATGGACAGAATATAGTTATCTATTTAAATTAGAAAAATAGGTTGAGCTTTGAAAGCAAAGAAGTTGTTTGAAATATTGCCGGTTGGATTTAGCGTAGCGTTAAATGGCAGAGATGATGTCGAAATCAAGGGAATCGAAATTGATTCCCGAAAGATTGGAGAAGGCTTCATATATGCTGCATTACGTGGAACGCTTGTAGATGGCCACAGTTTTATAGATGCTGCCATTAAAAATGGAGCAAAAGTAATTCTTTGTGAAACGTGTGATGAGAAAAATCCTGATGTTACTTATATCCTTGTAAATGATGTGAGAAATTATCTAGGTGAGTTGGCACACAACTATTTTGATCATGCTTCTGAAAGTTTGCGTCTAGTAGGCGTGACAGGGACCAATGGTAAAACCACTGTTAGTACACTTTTATTTCAGCTTTTCACAGCGCTAGGTTATAAATGTGGTTTGATCTCTACGGTGGAGAATAGGATAGGGGATGAAATCATTCCTGCTACCCATACGACACCAGATGTTGTCAATCTTCATCGATTACTTGGTACTATGCGAGACGAATCCTGTGAATATGTATTTATGGAAGTCAGTTCTCATGCAGTAGATCAACGGAGGATAGCGGGTTTGAAATTTGAAGGGGCATTGTTTACCAATATTTCGCATGATCATCTTGATTACCACAAAACGATGTTGAATTACATCAAAGCTAAAAAGCAGTTTTTTGATGATTTGACCAATGATGTATTTGCTTTGGTCAATATCGATGATCATAACGGTTCTGTGATGTTGCAGAATACAAAAGCCAAAAAGGTAACTTATGGGTTGCGATCAATGGCAGATTATAAAACGAAGATTTTAGAAAGTACCGTCCAAGGCTTGCATCTAAAGATTAATGAGAAAGAAGCATTTTTTAGACTCATAGGAGAATTTAATGCGTACAATCTTTCTTTGGTTTACGGAGCAGCTGTGGAGTTAGGTCAAGACCCTGATCAAGTTTTAGCAATTTTGAGTGGACTAAGAGGAGCAGATGGAAGGTTTGAACAGATCGTGGATGGCAAAACAGGAAAGTGTGGTATCGTAGATTATGCACATACACCTGATGCACTCGAAAATGTGTTGGAAACCATTCAGAAAGTAAAAAAATCATCTATCAATGTCATTACTGTAGTAGGTTGTGGCGGAGATAGAGATAAAACAAAAAGACCTGTCATGGCAAAAGTTGCCTGCAAATGGTCAGATAAAGTAGTATTAACAAGTGATAATCCTAGGTCAGAAGATCCCGAAGCTATCTTAGATGATATGGTGGCTGGATTAGATGATCAAGATATCAAAAAAATGATACGCATCACAGACAGAATGACGGCTATTAAAACAGCAGTTATGATGTCATCAAACGGCGATATTATACTTGTGGCTGGAAAAGGTCATGAGAATTACCAAGAAATAAAAGGGGAGAAGTTTCCTTTTGACGATAAAAAGATATTGAAGGAGTTTTTTGGATTGGATTAGTTTTAGCATTTAGGTTGAAATAAAATGCTAGAATCGATGGAGTCAAGTTTGGAGTTAAGTCTTTATCTTAACCTTAATCTCAGACTAAATCTTAATCTCATCCTTAACCTTTACATATCAAAGATTTAGGTTCTATTATCATTCTCAGGTTGGTTTAACAGTTGCAGTGGGATCCTTTTGGAAAAAGTTTCAGATTGCTCACTGCGCTGTTAATTTTTTAATCTAAAGCAAATTATTTCTTTTTAAAATTATTTTCTTTAGGCTATTCGTACTTGAAAAGGTTGAATTTTCAAACAAAAACAAACAGTCAAATTATATAATACAAATGTTGTACCACTTTTTTGAATACATAGATAAATATTACAATCTGCCTGGTGCGGGCTTGTTTCAGTTTATCACATTCAGGGCAGCATTCGCTATTATTCTATCATTGATTATCTCTTTGGTTTTCGGTGGTAAGATTATAAGTTCTTTGAAACGGTTGCAGGTAGGAGAGACGGTGAGAGAGTTGGGTCTCGAAGGTCAGAAAGCCAAAGAAGGTACCCCTACGATGGGAGGTATCATCATAATCATGGCAATCCTTATTCCTTGTTTATTATTAGCAAAGTTGGACAATGTCTATATTTTGTTAATGATTTTTACTACGATTTGGTTGGGTTTGATAGGTGGGGCAGATGATTACATCAAGGTTTTCCTAAAAAATAAAGACGGTCTCAGTGGTAAGTTCAAGATATTTGGACAGGTTGTTTTGGGATTGATCGTAGGCGTGACCATGTTGGTATCGGATAATGTGGTGATCAGAATGCCACTCGAAGATGCCAAGGCAAATGGTTATGAGATAGTAAAAGAATATCAAACTGTTTTACCACGTGTCAATGATATCTCAAGAATGGCGGATATGGCGTATGTAAAGACAACGCTCACAAATGTTCCATTCTTTAAAAATAATAATTTCGATTACAAAATATTGGTATCATTTCTTGGGGACAATGGTTCTCTTTGGTGGTCGATTGCTTTTGTTTTGATCGTCATATTTATAGTAACAGCAGTTTCCAATGCGGCAAATCTTACAGATGGAATCGATGGTTTGGCCGCAGGTACTTCAGCGATTATCGGTACCACTTTAGGTATATTCGCATACATATCAGGTAATACTATCATTGCTGATTATTTGAATGTGTTTTACTTGCCCAATTCTGCTGAGTTAGTAGTTTTCTCAGCTTGTTTTATCGGAGCTTGTATTGGGTTTTTATGGCACAATTCTTATCCAGCAAAGGTATTTATGGGTGACACTGGAAGCCTTACGATTGGAGGGATTATAGCAGTGTTAGCGATCTTATTGCGTAAGGAATTATTGATACCCATTTTGTGTGGGATATTTGTAGCAGAAAATTTATCGGTGGTACTTCAAGTATCATACTTTAAATACACAAAAAAGAAATATGGCGAAGGCCGTAGAATATTTAAAATGTCACCCTTGCATCACCATTTTCAAAAAATTGGAATGCATGAGTCAAAGATAGTGACAAGATTTTGGATTATAGGCATTCTACTTGCGATTGTGACAGTGATAACCTTAAAGATCAGATAGACATGAAAAGTGTGGTGATCATTGGTGCCGGAGAGAGTGGCGTAGGTGCGGCCTTATTGGCAAAAAAACAAGGATTAGATGTCTTTGTGAGTGATTTTGGAACAATAGCAGAACATTATAAAAAAGAGTTAACTGGTTGTAACATTCCCTTTGAAGAAGGGGGACATGATTTTGAAAAGGTTTTGGTAACTGAGGTGGTAATTAAAAGTCCCGGTGTTCCGGAACATGCGCCAGTCCTTCGCATGTTAAAAGACAAAGGACGGAAAGTAATTTCCGAGATTGAGTTTGGTCACTTATTTTATTCCGGGCTGACCATAGCTGTCACAGGCTCAAATGGGAAGACTACAACGTCGGGACTTTTATACCACATTTTGAAAACCGCAGGAAAGAATGTCGCTTTGGGTGGCAATTACGGCAAAAGTTATGCACGCATACTCGCCGAGGATTCACCCGACATCATGGTGCTTGAGATATCAAGTTTCCAGCTTGATGACATCGAGACGTTTAGACCACAGGTAGGCATTTTACTCAATATCACACCTGATCACCTTGATAGGTACGATTACAAAATGGCAAATTATGTGAATTCAAAATTCAGAATAGCCATGAATCAGACACCGTCAGATACTTTTATCTACAATGGTGATGACCCAGAAATTATTTCTAAAATGAAAGATTTCAAAGGTAGTCCAAATCAAATCAGTATAACATCTGATCAATATACAGATGGTATTTCATCAAAGGATGGAAACAAAATTTTTGAAGTAAGTATCAAAGGGAAACACAATCTTTTTAATGCAAGATGTGCCGTGGAAGCATGTCGCATTGTAGGATTGACAGAAGCACAAATTGCTGATGGGCTCCATTCTTTTCGCAATCTCCCACACAGACTAGAACATTGTGGTGAGATCGATGGTGTAGAGTTTATCAATGACAGTAAAGCCACTAATGTTGACTCGGTTTATTATGCACTTGATGCAATGACAAAACCAGTGATTTGGATAGCAGGCGGCACTGACAAAGGCAATGATTATAGTGTGTTGTATCCTTTGGTAGAAAATAGAGTGAGAGCCTTAATATGTCTCGGGCTGGATAATGAAAAATTAAAGAATTCTTTTGCGTCCCATTTACCGATGATTTTCGAGACGACTAAGGTATCAGAGGCGGTGGAGAAAGGACTGAAATTGGCAGCACCCGGTGAGGTAGTCCTTCTATCACCTGCATGTGCAAGCTTTGATCTTTTTAAAGATTATCGAGATCGAGGTGAGCAGTTTAAAGAACAAGTCAGATTATTAAAGAATAATCAAAAAGAATAAGTATTAACCATTTTAAATGTAACATTCAAACTTGAATATTTTAAAAACATATTACAATCTTAGGGGTGACCGTTCAGTCTGGCTGATCGTGGCTTTGCTTAGTTTGTTTTCTCTTCTGATCGTTTACAGTACATCAGGAAGTGAAGCTTACAAGTACAACGCAAGTCATGGTACAGAGTACTACCTTATAAGACAAATGGTTTTTATTGCTACAGGTTTGTTATTGGTCTATACCGCATACAGATTACACTATATTCAGTATGCAAAGTTAGCCCCGATTTTGATGGTAATTACCGTGCCATTATTGGTGTACACCGCATTATTTGGTACAGAAGTGAATGATGCATCTAGATGGATTAAGATTCCAATATTGGAAATCACCTTTCAGACATCAGATTTTGCCCGTATTGCCTTGATTATTTTTGTAGCAAGAGCATTGGCAACCAAACAAGATTATATTAAAGAATTCAAAGGAGCTTTTTTACCGATCATAGCACCGATTATTTTGATATGTGGCTTGATAGCACCATCCAATTTATCGACAGCAGCCTTACTATTTGCGACATGTTTTATCATGATGTTTGTAGGTAGGATTTCGATGAAGTATGTTTTTCTACTTTTGTTTTTGGGCGTAGGTGTTTTTGGATTGATCTTTTTTGTGGGCCAACATTTTCCAGAACATTTCAGGGTAGATACTTGGATGAATCGTATCAATGATTTCTTATATTCTGATGGTCAATTTCAGGTTGTTCAGTCAAAGATTGCGATTGCAGAAGGTGGTATGTTCGGAGTGGGTCCAGGTAATAGTATTCAAAGGAATTTGTTGCCATTTGCTTATGCAGATTTTATCTATGCCATCATATGTGAAGAATATGGATTTATAGGTGGCGCTTTGATATTGCTTGTATATCTATGGTTGCTGATCAGAACAGTGAGTTTAGTGACAAGATGTCCAAAAACTTTTGGAGCCATGTTAGCAGTAGGATTGACATTAAATATTGTGATTACAGCATTTGCAAATATCGCGGTATCTGTGCAACTAGTACCTGCCACAGGGTTGACATTGCCGATGATAAGTATGGGTGGTACTTCGTTTTTATTCACTTGTATTTCTTTTGGTATCATATTGAGTGTGAGTAGATTTGTGGAGACAGCGTACGAAGAGAAGAAGCAATTAGAAAAAATGGAAACAAGTGGCGAGAGTAATAATTAGTGGAGGTGGGACAGGTGGCCATGTGTTTCCGGCGATCGCAATAGCAGACGCCATAAAAGTGCAAGCACCAGAAACAGAGATATTATTTGTAGGTGCAAACGGAAAAATTGAGATGGAAAAAGTCCCGAAAGCGGGATACCGAATAGAAGGATTGAATGTTACGGGATTTCAACGAAAGTTATCTGTCAAAAATCTGGCTTTCCCTTTCAAACTCGCTGGCAGTATGCTGAAAGCGGTGTTGATTGTAAGAAGGTTCAGACCCGATGTAGCTGTCGGTGTAGGTGGATATGCAAGCGGACCGGTACTGAAAATAGCAAATACTTTTTCGATACCAACCGTACTTCAGGAGCAAAATTCATATGCAGGAGTGACCAATAGAATTCTGGCTTCAAAAGCTAGTTTGATATGTGTGGCTTATGATAATATGGAAAGGTTTTTTCCTAAAAACAAAATAAAATTTACAGGAAACCCAGTGCGTAAAGACATACTGGACAAAAATATCAGCAAAGCAGAAGCTAAACAAATCCTTGGGTTATATCAAAATAAGAAAACTGTTTTAATCTTTGGTGGAAGTCTTGGTGCCAGAACGATCAACGAAGCCGTTCTGGCCAATGCTGAAAAATTGAAATCATTAGGTGATGTCAATATTATCTGGCAAGTAGGAAAGATGTATTTTGATGAATACAAATCTTGTTCATTAGCAGGAAATAAAGACATCAAAATAGTACCTTTTATCGAAGATATGGATGTGGCATATGCTGCTTCAGATATTGTGATTTGCAGAGCAGGTGCGCTGACTATATCAGAATTATCTGTTCTAGGAAAAGCAGCCATTCTGATCCCTTCTCCCAATGTAGCAGAAGATCATCAAACCGTAAATGCCATGTCACTTGTAGATAAAGGTGCGGCCATTTTGCTCAAAGATGTGGATGCTAAATCTGAAATTTTCGATCAGATGAAAGCACTGTTGAGCGATGATGATAAAAGAATAAGCTTGCAACAGAATATCAAATATTTTGCAAGATTGGAGGCAGCTAATGAGATTGCCAATGAAATATTGAAAATTTGTAAGACAAAAAACGCCTGACCATGCAACATACCAATCATATATATTTTGTAGGTATCGGTGGCATCGGGATGAGCGCAATAGCAAGATATTTTATAGCCCATGGCAAAAGAGTATCTGGATATGACAAAACAAAAACACTGCTTACCGAAACGTTGGAGCAGGAAGGTATGTACATTCATTATGATGATGAAATAAGTCTCATACCGACAGATATTGACACAGTGATTTACACACCAGCAATTCCTGCTGATCATAAAGGGTTGAACCATCTTAAAACCTTGGGTCTTCCACTGATGAAGCGGTCAGAAGCACTTGGTTTGTTGAGCAATGATAAGCGTTCGGTAGCGATAGCGGGCACTCATGGCAAGACAACAACAAGCTCGATGACAGCACATGTACTGAAAGTAGGAGGTATCGATGTTTCTGCTTTTTTGGGTGGAATTACCGCAGATTACCATAGCAATTTCCTGATTGGAAAAAGTGATGTAGTCGTTCTCGAAGCAGATGAATATGACCGATCGTTTTTGAGATTGAGTCCTTACATTGCTGCCATTTTGTCCATGGATCCTGATCATCTCGACATCTACGGAGATAAAGATGAAATGGTAGCGGGGTACAAAGCTTTTGCAGGAAAAATTAGGGACAATGGTTCATTGATTATCAAAACTGGATTGCTAAATAAATTTACGTTAAACGAACTTGCGGAACTGTCCAAAAGGAATATCAATGTGTACGAATTCGGAGTGAATGAAGGACAGATTCAGCTGTCAAACATTGGTGTAGAAAATGGAAAGTTTGTTTTTGATTACCAAGGTTTGGGACATCATTTTCAGAAAGTTTTTCTCAATATGCCTGGCAGACATAACGTCGAGAATGCTTGTGTAGCCATCAGTGCAGCGATATTATGCGGTGTTGATGAAGATAAAATAAGAAAAGCAATGGCTGAATTCAAAGGAATACAGCGGCGATTTGAAAAAATAGTTGATCAAGAAGATTTTGTGTACATCGATGATTATGCACACCATCCGAGTGAACTGAAAGCGGCCATCGATGCAGCCAAGACTTTGTATCCGGATAAAAAGATCACCGGCATTTTTCAACCACATTTGTACAGTCGTACTAGGGATTTTGTGGAAGGATTTGCAGCCGAACTGGATAAATTGGATGAAGTGATTTTGATGGATATTTATCCTGCAAGAGAGCTGCCGATAGAAGGTGTGACGTCAGAGATTGTTTTTGATCTTCTTAAAAATAAAAACAAAACCTTGGTGACCAAAGCGACATTGATGGAAGTTTTAAAAGATAAACATCCTGAAATACTGATGACACTTGGTGCTGGAGATATAGACACATTTGTACCAAAGATAAAGGAATATTATAGCAGTAAATAGATAAACCGATAGAGCAATTTAGCAAATTAACAAATCAGCAAATTAGCAACAAATAAATGAGCGGTAAAAAATTGAATATTAAAAGAGTAAGAGATGCCATCATCTGGTTCTCATTGGTAGCTGGAATAGTGACCCTGCTTTTCTTTTCAATCAACCGTAAATCAAATGCCGAAGTAAAGACTTTGGAGATAAATATAGAAGGAATAGAAGGTGGCGAAAAGTTGATTTCTGAAAAAGAAGTGAAGCAAATTTTGATGACAGAAGCGGGAAAACCGATTACCAAATCAAATATCAAAACACTCAATCTCAGAAAACTCGAAGCCAAACTCAATAAAGACAAACGCATCGAAAGAGCAGACCTTTATTTTGATAGCAAGGATCGACTCAATGTCCGTGTGATTCAGAAAAAACCTGTGATGCGTGTCATAGAAGAAGCTGGCGCAGGATATTATCTGGATGAAAATGGCAAACAAGTGCCTGTCATCCAAGGGAATGCAGTGAGAGTACCAGTGGTCACGGGATTAAAAGGTGAGTTTGATCCTAAGTTTTTGACATCAGAAAAACCTTCTAAACTTAAAGATATCTTCACCATTATGACTTATGTGAAAAATGATGTGTTTTTATCATCATTGATAGAGCAAGTCCATGTGGAGAATGATAGTATAGGTGACATCGTATTGATACCAAAGATAGGTCGTGAAAAAGTGATTTTCGGTGGTATTCAAGATATGGAATATAAGTTTGAGAAGCTCAAAATATTCTATAGAGACGGTTTGCCGAGATTGGGTTGGAATAGATATAAGTCGTTAAATTTAAAATATGGAAATCAAGTTGGAGGTGTGTTGTCCAATCCTAATGTTCCAAAAATCAAGATGCCTGAGGTCAAAAGAGATACCTTGGCAGAAGTTGTAAACACAGATATTAACAAACAGGAAAGTATTCATCATTAAATAATTTTTGCTATGAATGATCATTTGAATTTAAAGAACACAGCAGTAGCTCTGGACATCGGAACAACCAAAGTTTGTGCTATTGCAGGCCAACTCAATGAGTATGGTAAACTGGAAATAGTAGGGATGGGAGTGGTTCGCTCCGAAGGTGTCTCTAGAGGTGTAGTTTCCAATATTGATAAGACCGTTAAGGCTATCAGGGAAGCTGTTGATATAGCTGAGCGTAATGCTCACTGTAAATTCAGAGTCGTTCATGTTGGGATAGCAGGACAGCACATCAAAAGTCTTCATCACCATGGTTTATTGGTCAGACATGACTCTAATACGGAGATCAATCAAGACGATATAGACAAGTTGATCAAGGACATGTACAAACTTGTATTGCCACCAGGAGACAAAATTCTTCACGTAGTGCCACAAGAGTACACTGTAGATGATGAACAAGATATCTTCGATCCGATAGGTATGTCTGGTGTTAGATTGGAGGCAAATTTCCACATCATCACTGGTCAGATTTCTGCAAGTCGGAATATACTTAGATGTGTAGAAAAAGCTGGTCTTGAAGTAGCTGATGTCACCCTTGAACCAATAGCTTCAGCTGCATCTGTGCTTAGCGCAGAAGAAAAAGAAGCCGGAGTAGCACTAGTAGATATAGGTGGTGGTACGACAGATATCACTATATTTAAAGATGGTATCATCCGTCATACATGTGTGATTCCTTTTGGTGGTAATGTAATCACTAGGGACATACGTGAAGGTTGTACAGTGATGAACGAACAAGCAGAAAAATTAAAGATCAAATTTGGGTCTGCGATGGCTGACGAAATCGTTGACAACAGAATCATCACTATACCTGGATTCAAAGGTAGAGATCATAAAGAGATTTCAGAAAAAAATCTAGCAAGGATCATTCAGGCTAGGGTAGAAGAGATTTTTGATTATGTACTTTGGGAAATGAGAAGATCAGGTTTTGAAAATAAACTTATCGCTGGTGTTGTGTTAACAGGTGGTGGTTCATTGCTCAAACACATTGACTTACTTTCAGAATATCATACTGGATTGCCTACTAGAATTGGTAAACCGATCGAGCACTTAGCGCATGGATATACTAGTCAGTTAGCTAGTCCAATATTTGCGACAGCAGTAGGATTGCTTAAGCATACTATTGATAGTTTTGGAGACAAAGGACATTATGTAGAAGAGTTCAAGAAGATCACAGAAGAGCCAAGGTTCTTTAACAATAGTCTTCCACCTGTTCAGAACAATGTGCCATCGATGAATCAGGAAGCTCAAGACGAAGAAGAAATGGAAACAACATCTTCTGACAGTCCTAAGAAAAAAGGGATATTCAATAAGCTTTTCACATTGACGAAAGACTTTTTTGAAACAGTTCCAGATTCTGAATTCTAACCATCCTTTTTATTTAACCATCAGAAATTTTGAGATATGAAGTTCGATATACCAACAAGTGAAAAATCCATCATTAAAGTCGTAGGTGTAGGCGGTGGCGGTGGAAATGCCGTAGGTCACATGTTCAGACAAGGGATCACAGGAGTTGATTTTGCTATCTGCAATACAGATGCACAGGCGATGGAAACTAGTCCTGTGACAACTAAGATAGCTTTGGGGCCAAACCTTACAGAAGGTAGAGGCGCAGGAAGTATGCCTGAAGTAGGCAAACAGTCATGTATAGAGTCTATAGAAGATATAAGAAGATGGCTTTCTGACGGTACCAAAATGTTGTTTATCACTGCAGGAATGGGTGGTGGCACAGGTACAGGAGCAGCGCCGATCATTGCTAAAGTAGCCAAAGAAATGGAAATACTCACAGTAGCCATTGTGACATTACCATTCAAATTTGAAGGACTAAGACGTCAGCGTCAAGCGCACGAAGGTCTAGAGCAACTAAAGAAAAATGTAGATTCTATCTTGGTGATTTCCAATGATAAGATGAAACAAATACATGGTAATCTTGCACTTTCATCTGCATTCGGTCAAGCGGATGATATCCTTACGACTGCCGCAAAAGGTATCGCAGAGATCATCACTGTTCCAGGATATATCAATGTGGATTTTGAAGATGTTAATACTGTTATGAGAAACAGTGGTGTTGCGATCATGGGTAGTGCTACTGCTGATGGTGATGATAGAGCTCGCAAGGCAATCAATGCTGCGCTCAACTCGCCACTACTTGAAGATAATGATATCAGAGGTGCACAACATATCTTACTGAACATCACTTCTGGCACAAAAGAAGTTACTATGGACGAAATAGGAGAAATCACTGAACACGTCCAAGAAGAGGCAGGATATGGTACAGATTTGATCTGGGGTAACTGCAAAGATGAGTCTCTTGGAGAAAAAATTTGTATCACACTAATCGCAACAGGATTTAGAGAAGGTGGATCTAAAAAAGCAGAAAAGGCAACAGAACAAGTCAAAATCTCCCTTGAGAATGACAGAGTACACCAAGTGCCAAATGATGATGATTTTAATATTTTTGACTTCGAAGATATAGCAGCTGACAATGTGATTGATTTTGACAATGATGATGTTAAGAAGACAATCAATATGCTAGGTGTGAAAACAAGTGATCCTTATGTAGAGCGTAATGGAAGGTTAACTGAAGAGTTAAAAAAGAAAAGTGAAGCGGATGCAGCACGAAGAGAATACCTTCGCAAAACAAACAGCAAGCCACTAGACAATCCTAAAATTATCTCTGATATGGAGACAGTGCCGGCATACGCTAGAAGAAATGTATTGCTAGATGATACTAATAAAACAAACGGAAGATCAAACTCTTCTTACACTGTCAATATGGATGATGACAATAATATCTTTGTATCGAATAATTCATTTTTGTACGATAACGTAGATTAAACAAATATATCTGGAGATGACAGGTCGCAAAATGCTTGTCATCTCCTGTAAAAAAGAATACATTTTGCACATCGTTTTTGATAAAGACCTTTTTTCAACCTGATATTAATAGAATCCAGAAAAGAAAAATCAGCCATTAAATCGTTGATTTTAGTCGGACAAGTTTCCGGCCAATAGTATTTGGATTTTCGTCTTTATTTATAAACTTTGTGAGATTGGTTTATTAATTTACAGGTCCATGGCTCCCCGCCTGGACCTTTTTTTATTGTTTGAGATTAGGCTAGAACTAGAATTTCGAATGATATATAAGGACTAAAAATAAGATAAGCGAACTTTTAATTGATGGTCTCGTAATAAATCATTAGATATTGTGAGAATTGGTTGATTTGGTTTGTTTTTGGTCATAATTACAAGATTAAAGAAAAATGGAATAAAAACAAAGAAAATATTTGATCAAAAAGTCACTTATGATTCAACTTTGTATAACATTCATTGACAAAAACTAACCAATAGAAAATGAAGAGTACATTATACATATCACTCCTTTTACTCTTGACAATTCTTACAAGTTGTACTGCTCCAAAGTTGACGGCGCGTATTGAATTTAGTAAAGACACCATGATGTTGGGAGAAGAAGTTCAATGGGATTTGGTAGTAATCAATGAAAGCAAAAAGCCGATCTCCATCTTTTATGACCCTAGAGGAAACTATCACAACGAATTGAATAGAGATGCAAGCCTATTTATTGTTCTGAAGGACGCTACAAATAAAGCCATCTCACAAATTGATTCTAAACAGTATGATATTTCAGTAGGAGGAGGTAGGGTAGGATTTAGAACACTAGAGCAGGGGCAAGAATTGCGATTTCCACAATGGTTTAATAATTGGTACAGACTGGAAGAATCAGGTAGCTATAAAATAAGTATTGAAAAGTCATTACGAGAAAACAAATGGACGGAAATTTGCAAAGTAAACGCACCTGAAAAAAAGTTATATTTTTATAAAGCAAGCCAAGATGAAAGAGTCGCAAATATTCAACTTTTGGAAGATAAATATAGAATGGGTAAATTTAAGAATTATAAAGATCGGTCATTTACTTTAGAAGCTATCATCAGATCAGCTTCTGAAACTAGTATAGATTTTTATGAAGAGCTTTTAAATGAAAAAAATTCATCTAATGCAGACGAGGCAATTAGATGATTAGGTAAGTTAAGTCCAAGCCAAAAAGCTTTTTCAACACTTGTTAGGTACTTTGATATGGGCTTTGTGAATTCTATAGACGAAACTGCGAATCCTAACTTTAAGGAATCCATGATTGAAAGTTTGCATTTAAATGCACTTTGCGAAATTGAGAAGTTTCCCCCAGAAATGACCATCTATTTTTTTAACAAAGTCATTGCAGACAAAAAATATGAAGGTGCTATAAAGAATAAAGCAATGCAGATTATTGGTATCTACATAAGGGAATGACCATAAATCTTCTACTATTAAACCTGTTTGCCTCTAAACTGATATATTTGGTAAATCCCAATTGAACCATTGAAATAATCAAAAAGAATACCCCAAAGATAAAATTGGTAACACAAAAGCATATTTACGATTCTCATTTGTAAATGAGATATATGTTGCAGAGATTTTAATTAAAAAACCATTTGGATTTTGGTAACGAAAACCTGCAACAGGTAAAACTTCTGCTTCAGATTTCGTTGACAAAATATTTACCCCTGTTTCAAAATAATACTTAGGTCCACCGAATAATAAGGTAGCTTCCGTTAAAGGTCTTTCATAAAAATAACTTAGTCCTAAACCTACATTCAAACTTAATTTGTTTCTAAATGGAATAGTTCTTGCATATCCAAAACCCAAAAAACTCGCAACTAATGAGTTTCTAGGGTTATCGAAATTTGTTATTATTTCCTTTTTGTTTCTAATTCCTGATGGGCCTCTTTTAATTATAGTAGAACCTTTCCTAAATCTAAATAAATCACTATCTATTGTTTTGTAGCTAAACTCAATAATTTGTTGTTTTGGAGTCGATTGTTTTACCCATTCGTAATTTGCTTTCATTTCGAAGTATACAGTATCTTCAGTGACGGTATTTATATTACATGCTATTGAGTCCATATTGGAAGTGACTACCAAGTCGTATTGTTGAGCATGCGCTATAAAGCTCATAAATAATAAAATGATTGTAAATCTCATGTTATTTCTTTTTTTAATTGTTATGTTTATAATTTTATAATAAAGTTCCTTATTTGTAATGTTCGCAAATGTTGATTTCCATCAAAGGTACACTTTTATTTTATCAACTTTGTAATTGTCCGTTGAATATTTTACCAGTATCAATTTTTACAGGAAATTTTATTTAACATTTATTTGTATTTAGGGCTTCTGATTCGGTGATATGGTAATGTTAAATTACCTATACTTTGGTGACTATAATTAAAAAAGCCTTCCAATATTAATTGAAAGGCTTTTTTTAATTTATAAAAGTATTTTGCCTATTTTAGTACATAGAAACTAAGATCTTTTTGTACCATGTTTTTGTACCGGCACTAATCTTCAGCATGTAAATTCCTTGACTTTGGACGCCTGTTTCAGACATGTTAAGCGAGATATTTTGCTGATTGACGGACGCATTTTTATATATCAATTTACCAGTGAAGTCAAATAAAGATATTTCATTTATTTTGTCATTGGCAATATGGTCTATCTGTAAATTGTCTGTCACAGGATTTGGATATATTTTGATATTATTTTGGATATCATCATCTGTTTTGCTTACTACCTGTAAGATAATGTTATTGATACTCAGTGTACAACCCACTGAATCAGTGACCAAAATACTATATAATCCTAATCTAAGGTTTGAGATGATAGAGTCAGTTCCAATTACATTCAAGTCTTTTGTCCATTCATATTGGTAAGGTGGTGTACCTCCAGAAATCTGAACGCTCAAGGAGCCATCCGTACTGTTGGTAGATGTAGGATTAACACGAATTAAAGAATCCAAAATGATAGCAGGATTAATAGATGGAATTTCTATATTTTCTAATAAAGCGACACAACCCAAACTATCAGAAATGACTACAGTATACATACCAGGATAGAGAGAATCTAAAGGATAAGTTACTTCTACGTTTTGGAAATATAACTCTACTGTATAATCTCCTACATTGCCTTCTACTGTCAAGTTAATGGCTCCATCGAAACTTGTTCCGCAACTTGCAGGCACTGCTTGATAACTAGCAGAAATCGTACAGCTTCCGCCACCTACGACTGCCCATCCTGTAGTCGAACAATCATTGGCATCTAATAAAACATAGCTATACAAAGCAGGCATCAAACTATCAATGGTAAGTGTACTATCTCCGTTATTCCAGAAAATGGTGTATGGTTCTGTTCCTCCAGTAACTTCAAGTGTGATGGCACCATCTTTTACTCCTGCAACTGATTCATCTGTGATATTTGCAACTGCTGTTAGGGATAATGGTTCAATGATATTAAAGGTGTCGACAACCGTACAATTGTTTTCATCTGTTACTGTTACCACGTAATTACCACCATTAAGAGATGTAAGTGTATCAGAAGTTGACCCATTAGACCAAATTAAGTCTAGCGTACCCAAACCACCCGATGGATAAAAAATGATAGATCCATCTTCCTGCCCAAAACAACTAATATCTTGGATACTTATGGAGTCAGTATTAATTTCAGGAGAGTTACTTACTTGATAAGTGTACGTTTCCAAACAACCTAATGAATCGTTTATAGATATTGTATATGTACCAATAGACAAGCTGTCCAAAACCAAACTAGTATCACCGGAAGACCATGTGTAAGTAAGCTCGCCTGTACCACCATCAAGGCTCAATGATAACTGACCTAAAGTATCACCTGTGCACAAAAGTGTATCTTCTACAAGGATATTTGCTATGATACGTGGTGCTTGGGTTATTTCAATGGCCAAAGGTTGGCTTTCGCAGCCTTCTTCGTCAGTTGCTATCACGGAATATGTACCTGCTTGCACATTGTTTAATGCTGCAGTTGTATTGCCATTCGACCATAAATAGGTGAAGTCACTGTTAAACTCTACGGAAGCAAAACCTGTCGCATCATCAAAACAATCATTATTACGAATACTATCCAAACTAATGGTAAATGATGTATTGGTCTCTACTGTGAAGCTTGCACTATTGGTACAAGCATTTGCATCTGTTACAGTCACTGTGTAAATACCAGCTGAGATATTATCATTTAATGCACCAGTTACATTATTTGACCATGCATATTGGTAAGTAGCAAGGCCATTTGAAGCTACAACAGTAATGCTTCCATTTTCTGCTCCTAAACAAGAAGCAGGTATGTTTTCTGTCACACTTATCAGAATTGGGCTTGGTTCATTTATGACAAAAGTACTACTGCTGCTACAAGCCTTCGAGTCAGTGACTGTAATACCATAAGTACCTGCTGCTAGATTATTGAATAAAGGGCCATTTCCATTGGAAGGACCTGAAATTAAATAAGAATAGCCTCCATTTCCACCAGTTGCAGTAATAGTTACACTTCCGTCATTTCCTCCTGCACAACTCACATCCACTGTAGAAACAGACAATGTTAATATCGCAGGCTGAGTGATGGTATAAGACTCAATTTGTGTGCAACCTGTAGCGTTATCAGTAACTGTAAGTCCATAAGTGCCAGGCGATAACCCATCGATAGCATTAGAAATACTTCCATTAGACCAAAGGTATGATATACTTCCTACACCATTTCCAGTAACAGATATACTTCCATCTGCAAGTCCATTACAAGAAACGTTAATTATTGTATTTACGATCACATTTATTCCCTGTGGGTCGGTGATGGTAACAAATTGGACAACTTGACAATCAAAAAGATCCGTGATGGTTACTTGGTATTCGCCGGCACTAAGATTACTTTGTGTATTTGAAGCACCAACTCCATTAGCTCCATTAGACCACAAAAAGTTATAATTTGGTGTTCCTCCAGATATAGTTAATGTTGCCGAGCCATCATTTCCACCAGAACAACTTGGGTTGGATACATTCGTAATTGTGCCTACTAATTGGGAAGGTTCAGTAATGGTAAATTCTGCCACTTCTGTACATAACGCACCATCGGTAATAGTAACTTGATAGAAACCTGCATCAAGATTTGTTTTTGACGAACTATTGCCACCATTGGACCAAGCATAAGTAATAGGGAATGTACCTCCCGATACATTAACACTAGCTGTACCATTACTACCACCAAAACAACTTACATTGGTTTGCGTCTGAGTAAAGGAAATGGGTGGAGATGCAGAAACTACTGCAAAATCTATTGCTTCACAACCATTTCCATCAGTTACGGTGACATCATATGTACCTATAGACAAATTGGATTGACTACTATTGGTATTGCCATTGGACCATAAATAAGTATACGAACCTGAGCCACCTGAAACAAATATAGACACACTACCATTTGTAGCGGATTCACAAACGACAGAACCTGAAGCAGCTGTTATAATTGCTGTAGGAGATGAGATGTTTGTAGAAGCTGTTGCTGTGGTTCCAGTATTGTCAGTAACTGTAACCGTTGCAAGACCTGCGGGTAGGGTAGTATTAATGGCTGTAGTAACACCATTAGACCAATTATAATTGTATGGTGTAGAACCACCAACAGGAACTGCAGTAGCATTGCCATCAGAGAAACCATTACATGTGACACCATCTATGTTTGCTAAAGTTACTGAAAGAGGTGATCCTGTAGACTGTATTGGAATGATTTGATTAGTGAAAACGACTTTATCTTGGTTGCTTGAACCATTGCCATTTGCAATGACGGCAGCAGCATAGAATTTTATCACTGGATTTGAACCAGCTGTTGCAGGTGCTGTCCAGTCTACATTAAAAGACAATTCATTGCTAGCTGGAAATACTTGTGCTGGAAAATGACCAAAATACTTTTTATTACCAGATACTGTTTTTACAAGTGCAAAGGGTTCAGAAGTGACCATGCTACCTGCATTTGTATTAGTTCCAGTGAGGGCTAACATTTGAAAACCTGCTTCACTTGCATTGCCATTTGGGTTAGAGACTGTTACAGTAAGCGTGTATGTTTCACCCGTAGTGATGGTAGCTGGCAGACCATTTATGGTTACTTCACCATCAAAATTGCTATTATTACCTGAATGACATGAACTACATGCAGAATCACCAGGTGCGCCCGTATATCCAGATGTACCCGTGACTGGATGTGATCCTGAAGAAGCAAGCCCAACAATCAGGGTAATGATAACTATGGCAATAATTTGAGTTTTGTTTAGACTCATAAGAGAGATTTTGGTTTTGTTAATTAATCAGATATCTAGTGCTATTGGTATAATCAATGGCTATAAATTTGTAAAAATAATATGGCTTAGATGTTTTGAAGTTTGGTGAAAATCAAATGGTAATGCACGAACATAAATACGTTACAATGACTCAACTCCCTACTTAACATGAATATTATCTAAGTATTTAATAATATATTTTCCTAAAACATCAAATTCGATATTGATTTCATCGCCTTTTTGAATGTTTTTGAAATTTGTATGTTCGTATGTATAAGGAATTATTGCCACAGAAAAACTGTCTTGACTGATATCTACAATAGTTAGACTGACGCCATTAATGCATATAGACCCTTTTTTGACAATATATTTTTGCCATTCAGGAGATATCGAAAAATGAAAATACCAACTGCCGTCTTCTTCAAGTATATCCTTACACATGACTGTACTGTCTACATGTCCTTGTACAAAATGACCATCTATACGAGCATTGGCAAACAATGATCTTTCTAAATTCACCAGATCTCCAACTTTCCAATATCCAAGATTTGTTTTTTCTAGAGTCTCTTTTATGGCAGTTACTTTATAATCGGTTTCGTTTTGATGGGTAACAGTTAGACAGACACCATTGTGTGCGATACTTTGATCTATATATGTGTCAGCACTAAAGTCGGATTGGATGGTAATATGTAAACTTGATCCAGATTCTTCTATTTTTTTGACTATTCCCATAGCCTCTACAATTCCACTAAACATCAATTTCTTATTAAATGTATATATCCTGTGAGCAAATCTGGCAACTCAATGACACCAGTCACTCTGTTTTCAAATATTTTGCACGTGTAGTAATACGTACCATCGGAAAGTGTAGCATCACTCGAAGTATTACCATTCCAATTTATATTAGGGTCTGTAGTTTCAAAAACTAAATTGCCCCATTGGTTAAATACTTTAAAATCTATTTGCGCTATAAATAATGCTACTCTTGGGACGAAGAGATCATTCCTACCATCTCCATTTGGTGTAAATGTATTAGGAAGTTCGAAAAATGGGCAATTGTCTACACAAACGGTCTGACTTGGCAGACTTTCATTTCCAAGCATATCAACAGATGTAACCGCATAACAACCTAATAATCCATTTTGCGGATAATGAATATATTTTAAGGGTTCATCAGCATCTACAGAATCTATTTTTGCTAATACATCAGTCGTACGTTCTGCATAATAAATGTTATAATGGCTTATATCGTCAGCAATATTAGGACATTTTGTAAAAGGGTCTGTCCATTCTACCGTATTGTACAATTCATCAGGACTTACATCGCTATTTATAACATCACAAATATTCTTTACTGTAATATCGGGCGCACATGAAGGTACATTGTCGATAGGTTGTTGACATGCTTCTTGGGAAAAATTAATTAGTGGATCTTCAATGTTCGGAATTGCATATGTCCCTATCGCTTCTATTCTATAACAATATATACTATCATTATTCAGCCCTGTGTCTTCATATGTTGTTGTAGGTGTTGTTGCGATTAATTCAAAACTACCAGACGTATTTTTTCTGTAAACTTTATATTCTTCATTACTCCAAGGTGTGTCTGATTCCCAACTTAAGGTATTAATTTTGTCAGACGGTGTAATGGTAAGAAATACTGAAGATGCCAACGGTGACTCACCGATAAGATTTCCATTGCTTCTCAATGAAACTATGTAGGCATATTGATTTTGTAATGTATTAAGCCCAACATCAAAATAATTCGTATCCAAAGGCGACGAAAAAGTAGGTATATCTAATGTTGCTATCGTCTGGAAAACCATAGAAGGATCTGCTCTTAGAATCTCATATCTGTAAGGACTATGATTTAAGATAGTATCCAATTGATCGGGAAGTGGCTTCGTAAATCTGACATGAATAATACCTGTATTTATAGATGTTTGATCTACAGATACTTTAGTAATCAATGGGATATCTCGCATTAATATGAGACATGTTTCATTAGATGGAAGACTTTCTACTCTGTTGTATGGATTATTTGTTGCAGTTAGTTTTGCAAATTCGGCTTGTACTCTATAGCAATAAGTAAATCCTGATTCTGTATTACCATCTACATAAAAGTATTTACCATTTGATAATTGTGTTGTTTTGAATACTATTCTTTGGTATGGAGAATTGGATAACCCTGGATTACATGTATCTGGCATATAACTAGTACTCGCTATCTTACGCCATACAGAAAAACCTTGGAAATAGTTATTCTCAGTTACTTCACACGCATATGGACTATCCCATTCAAGTCTCACTTCTGCATTTTCAGATTTAGCGATCAGGTTTTCTGGAGCAGGTCCAACTATTTTAATTCTGACAGTCTTTAAGACAGCGAGTCCTGTAGAATCAGGATAAAAGTTGTCTACAGCACGCAATACAATTTGGTAATAAGTATCAGAAATATGATTACAATTTGTTTGCCATTCAAGTGTAGCGTTAAACTTCACAGGTGTAAAGTTGGTAGGACCAATGATCCTAGCAGGAGACTGGACCTGAAAAGGACCACCTGTGGCAGAAAGCCTGACTAGTTGATTGGTATTAGGATCATTCACTTCAATATTGAATGATATTTTTTCACCTGCGACGACGCAAATTTCATCGGGAGCTTTAATAGTAGGAGGCTCGTTTTCACAAGCTCTTATTAAAATCTGCATATCACGCAGGATCGTGTTTATGAGTATCCCATTTCGATATTCTTTGATGATTATCGCAATATTATATTCACCTTGTACTTTTGGTGAATTCCATCTGATTTCGCCTGTTAAAGCATTGATGGTGAATGTGTTATTGGAGCTAGTTCCGATTTGGCTAGGATCTACATAGAGAGGTACAGGCGTATTCACACCTTGCAATGGTGCTGTAAGCTCATATGCTAAACTATCTCCATCAAGATCAAATGCATTAGGATTATGTATGAAAAGCTTATTGACACAACCTATATCGATCGGTGGTTGTAGCAAGACAGCAGAATTGTTAAAACCTTGAAACTGCTGATCTAAAAGTGTAAAAGTTGTGCTTAAGAAAAAAGGAATATCTATAGAATTTGGATAGTTTACATTTAGAATACCGCCAATTCTATTTGGGTCGAGAAATGAAATCGTATAACTGGCGATACCTGGATAAGTATGTGTAGCAACATAGTAATTAATCTTGATATCATTGGGCTCTATTCTAGTTCTGGAGTTGTCTCTACGCACAAATTGATTGGTACCATCTCCCCAAAAAACATCAAGACTGTCTCTGTCAGCTGCTGTACTGCTATTTTTAGTGTAAGTAGTTATCGTCATTTCTATGGTGAGCTGACCTATTTGCCTGTAAGTAATCTCTCCTGCCCGATTGTGGGTAGCAAGTATTATCACAGGATAAAAACCGATGATAAAAAGTGCAATTAAGAGTTGTTTGATTACCTTCATGAATACAAATCTACCATAATATTATCGAATACAAAAATGTAACAATATTTTTTTGTGTAAGTTGTTGTGAAAATGTCTGCTAGATGTCAGTTTTTTAAAAATATAATGATATTTAGAATGTGGACTAGTCAGATGATGTTATCTGTTTGGGACCTTGCAGGTTATAGAATCCTATTAAGTCTGAGGAAATATTTTCTATATTTGCCATAAGTTTGTAAATCAATTTTATTTGACCTTTCTTTAATTCAGATACTTATTTACTTTTGCAATTCATGAAAAATTAATATTCATCCATGACAGACCACCAAGAAACATATGCATTCATCATTTCTCTTTGCGAAAAAAATGCAGATGCTAATCGTGCACCTGCTATGAAAGCGTATATGAAAAACCAATTTGATTTTTATGGTATCAATAGTCCGCTGAGAAAAGAAATGGTAAAGGATATCAAAAAGAAATTTACCTTCAAAAACGATGATGCATTGTGGGCTTTGGTAGATAAGTTGTGGGAATCTGATCAACGAGAATTGCAATATATTGCTTTGGATTTATTGGCTTCTTTGGCATCAAAATTAACTAAAGAAAATATTCCTACATTAGAAAGGATGATCTTGACTAAATCTTGGTGGGATACGGTGGATATGATTACGCCAAATCTAGTTGGTAAGATATTTATGAATGACACTGCATCAAGAGACATATATGTTTACAAGTGGATGGATAGTGATAATATTTGGTTACAAAGATCTTCTATTATATTTCAACTAAAATATGGACTGAAGACAGATATAGAACTATTGTCTGAAGCTATATTAAAAAATGATGTTTCCAAAGCGTTTTTTGTCAGAAAGGCGCAAGGATGGGCATTGCGACAATACGGCAAGTACAACCCAACTTTTGTTTACAATTTTGTCCAATCAAATCCACAACTCTCTGGTCTTACACAGAAGGAAGCATTAAGGTCGTTAAAATTTGTGAAGTAAATTCTATATTTGAGTCTACCCCTAAAACATAAATCGAATGATAATCAGCCTTATTTTTACCCTGACATTAAAGGGAAACATCAGATTATCAATGTTTTAGAAATCATTATTTTCCTTTTAACCAGAAATGCCTTTCTGAGTGGACTCATGTTTACATTAATAGTTTTTCTAAGTAGTGGTACTCTATGCCGAACATCTTTTTTATGGCATCTACTTCTGCTAGTGCTTTGGGGTTTACTTCAGATTTTACACCTGTGATCATCAGGTTCTTACCTGTGTGCTCCGATGAGATAAATTCAAATACTTGTGTTTTATAACCATTTGCTTCCATAATCAGTGCCCTTATTCCGTCTGTGATGATTTCCGCCTGTCGTTCTTCTAATATGCCATTTTTAAGAATAGGACTGAGCTCGTTTTGATGATGCATGGCATTTCTGATTTGTTTATGACAACAAGGTGATACAATGATGTAAGATGCATTGGCTTTTATTCCTTTTGCTATGGCCATGTCAGTAGCAATATCACATGCATGAAGTGCTATGACCATATCTGTATCTTTAATATTAGCATCTTCAATACTTTTTTGCTGGAAAGCTAGACCGACAAAACCACATTCAATAGCTGATTTGTAACAAGTTGCCACCAAGTCTTCTCTTAGTTCGTAGCCGGTCATTCGTATTCTGTATCCACGTGTATTGGTTAGAAAGTCGTACAGTGCAAAAGTCAAATATCCTTTGCCACTTCCCATGTCAGCGATGCTTATTGGTTTTGACGTCGGAAGATCCTTAATGAGATGATCTAGGATTTCTATGTACTTATTAATCTGCCTATATTTATCTTGGGATTTATCATAGATTTTACCATCTTTTCCAGCTAAACCCAACATTTGTAAATAGGGTGCATTTTCTGCAATATATCTTGTTTTTTTATGGTCATGGGACACTTCCAAAACTATTTTTTCTTTTGTTTTTTTTGTAAAGATAGTGCCGCTTCCTTTTTTATTTTGAAGAAGTGACGTCTCTTCATCTTCTGTAAATAACACCGCATTAAAAAATGAATCAGTTATTAGGACCTTCAAAACATCAATGATTTCATCTTTTTTATAATTTTTTACTTCATCCCTGGTTTTGTAACGATAAGTGAGTGAATATTGCAATTGATGTTTGATGTCGGCAGTCTTTAGATAGACATTGTGTACATCTTTATTCTGGGGTCTTGGTTTAGAAAGCGTTATTTTAAAAAGTTGATCATTTTGGATCAGCTCATCTATTTTTGATAGAAAATCATTTGTGTGATTACTATTGGTCATCATGCCTTTATTATTATACCTTGCAAAGGTAATGAAATGGATAAAAGAGTTGTTTACTTATACCATATTAAAAAGCTATATCCAATTTTTCTCTTTGAATACATCTATTAAATTCTCTTTTGGATTGTGGTGGTAAGTATGCCAACCTAAACTTTTTGCTGCTTCTACATTTTCTTTAATGTCATCAATAAACAAGGTTTCAGAAGGATTAAGCAGGCTGTCGTTTTGTACATATTCAAAAATGTCTGCATTGGGTTTCCGTTTTTCGATCAAGTGAGAATAGTAGGTTTTATTAAAAAATCTTGTATCAAAATCTTCAATATTATGATTGGTTTTTAGATCTTGGTACACCCAATTTAAATGTAGCTCATTCGTATTGCTAAGTAGATATACCTTATATTTAGACTTTAAGTCCAATAGAAAATCAAATTTGTCCTTATCCCAACCTATTAGCATAGCATTCCACGCTTTTATAAGATCTAATCCTTGTGGCATTTCTTTGGTAGAAATCAGTTGTAGATTCCACAAAAAAGTTTCTACACTTATGCTTCCAATTTCAAAATCATGTAAGACTTTCAGACTATTGGGTGACAAGGTATTTGGATCAAAACCTATTCCCATTAGATTTTCTAAGGCTACATAAGTCTTATGATAATCGATATCTAAGAGTACACCCCCAAAATCAAAGACTATATTTTTAAAATCTTTACTCAATTTAATAATATTTGAAACTAAATGGTAACAAAAGTATAATTGTTGCATTTAGGACGTAAAATTATTGATCATACTTTATCGTTTTAAAATAATTTTTAAAATAAATAGGGGTGGTCTGATAAAATGGTGTCTTAGTTTCGATAAAGAAGTATTCATTTGTTTCTGTATCACTTATTTAATAGCACCAAAATTTTAGACAAATGTATTCATCACAACATTCCAACGTGGTATGTAACCACTTTATAGACTACAGTTATCATTTATTTAATTTTTACCAGACATAGCTTTACCTTTATAAATTGACATTTAGGTAGGTTTTTTAGTTTCCGACTCTAAAAAATCAACATTACCTGCTGTCAATCCGCCTTGGCTGGGCAAATAAATTTTAGCACCCAAAAATTTGAGAATGAATCCTTCCTATAGAAGAAGCATTAATTATGCTTCTAAGCTCACCGAATATTCCATTGTAATATTTCGCTTTTTGTCAAAGAAGCATACCTCCAAATATTACGATTTTCAAAGAATTTATTTAACACTATTTATTTGGTTTACAGGCCAAATGATGATGATTGGAAGTGTAAATACTCCGGCCAATATCGTTTTGAATCCAGACCCTGTTACGTACAACTCGCCAGGCACATATACTTTTACTGTGCCAGCAGGCGTCACTCAGATTACTGTAGATGTATGGGGTGCAGGTGGTCGCGGTGGATCACGGACATCAGGCAGTAATGCTTATGGTGGTGGCGGTGGTGGTGCTTATTCACAGCAAACAATTCAGGTTACGGCTGGTCAGACTTACACTGTTTTTGTCGGGCAGGGTAGTAGTACAACGGCAGCTGGTCAAGACTCATGGATGTCTATCAATACTGTAGGGAATTCATTTGTGTTAGCAAAAGGGGGAGCTAGTGTTCCTGATAATAATATTTCTGGAGCTTTGGGTGGTGCTGCATCTGCTGGGATAGGATTGATAAAGTACGATGGTGGGAGAGGATCAGATAGAATAAGTACAACAGCAGCTGGTGGTGGTGGATCTGCTGCAGGACTATATGCCATTGGAGTTAGTGCTACAACAAGTGCTGGAGCGATAGCACCAACTGGGGGCGGAAATGGTGGAGCTGGACGTACAGCTTCTAATGGTAATGGAATAGCAGGATCTCAACCTGGTGGTGGAGGTGGTGGTTCATACCGTACATCTACCAATACACTAGGCGGAACAGGTGGTCATGGTAGGGTAGTCATCAATATGTTTGCTGGTGAAATTTGTAATAATAATATAGATGACGATGGTGATGGTTTTATTGACAGTCAAGATTCTGATTGTGGATATTATTGTGCGACTGGTGGCATAACGGTTCAAAAATGGTTGAATGTTTCTGGTGTATTGATCTCTGATCTAACTAGCCTTACGACCTTTCCGAATAGTCCTACTGAAACAAGTCAAGTAACTAGTTTTCAAGGACCTATAGATGTTGGTGATAATTATGGTTCAAGGGTGCGAGGAGCCATTTCTCCTACCGTTACTGGGTATTATACTTTTAATTTAACATCAGATGATGCAGGTGAATTATATCTAAGTAGTGACGCTTCACCAAATAATAAAGTGCTTGTAGCAAGTGTTGCTGGTTGGACTGGAGTTACAGAATATACAAAATATACGACTCAAACGACAGCTGAAATATATCTAATTGCAGGTCAAAATTACTATGTAGAGTTATTGCATAAAGAAGGATCCGGAGGAGATCATTTTCAAGTGTATTGGAAAACACCTGTTAATAGCTCTTGGACTATAATTCCAGGTAGCAATCTACGTCCTGTCAATTGTGGAGAAATCTGCGGTAATGGATTTGATGACGATGGTGATGGGCTTATAGATTGTCTAGATCCCGATTGTGGATATATTACAAATGGTGAATTTGATAATGGCACAAATAATTGGTCGTTCAACACACAATTAGGCACGGTTGCCAACTTGGCCATTGATAATACCAGCAAACTATCTGGTGTTAATTCTGCGAAAGCTAATATCATTACAGTGTTAGGCGTTGATTGGCATGCACAGCTTATACAATCAGGAAAATCTATCGTTCAGAATCAGAATTATGTAATTTCATTTGATGCAATGGCTACCAGTAATAGAAATATTTCTGTTGGACTTCAATTAAATCAATCACCATACACTAATTACTTCAGTCAAACGTGCGCTCTAACGACGACTAAAAAATCATTTAGCTTCCAATTTACTGCAAATACAAGTGTAACAGATCTTGTTAATTTATTATTTAATGTGGGGACTGCGATAGGAAGTGTTTATATTGACAATGTGCAGTTTAGACCCACTTGTAGTGAAATCGTAACTTGTGAAACACCTACTTTTTCATTTAGAAGCCCAACACTTATTTCAGGTACTGCTGGCCAAGTAGGGGCTAAATACAAGTTTACAAATGTACTTCCAGCAACAGATGCAGAGGTAATCATTACTGCCAGGTCTCACACCGATATTGTATTGATGAGCTTAGATGAGCCAGCTGCCACGAATGGTGGTTATGACGATGCTTTCCAACCGATTATAGATTATAACTGGTATAACTCGCCTGGAAATAATGATCCAGCGGGTGAAAAAAGCGTAACTTTTAAATTCAATTTTTATGAATCAGGCACAACAACACCTAAAAATATATCGCAAATAAATATGACTGCCCTTGATGTAGATGGTGATGCCAATACAATAAGGGAATTTGCTCAAACTAATTCTTTTGATGCATATCAATTGCAATCACCCACTACCTTATCTCTGTCAGGATCGTTAAAAGCTAAAGGTGCTTTACCCGCATTTCCAGGTGTTGACGAAACCGATTTAACGGGTATGATTTCATTTATATTTACAGATGAAAATTCTATTACAGTTACTTATGGTGGTGATTATAGTGGCGTTCCATACAATGGCTCAGGTGGTGAAGAAAGATTAAATTCATTATATTTTAAATGTTATGAATTTAATACAGCCATAGCTTGTCCTTCAGTTAGTGTGGATGGTACGGGTAATATTTGTCCTGGACAATCGATCGTTCTTACATCTGACAAGACTGGAAGTGTAGGAAACTGTGTTTTACAGTGGCAATCATCAACAGATCTAGAAAATTGGTCAAATATTGTGGGTGCAAATTCAGATGTATACACTACAGGTCCTATTTATCAAGATGTTTATTATAGAGCCATTTTTGAATGTGATGGTAGACCAGAATGTGGACAAAATCTATCGAATGTAAAAATAATAGTGGTTCAACCAAAAGTAAATATCACAGGTCCTTCTAGTATTTGTGTGGGCAATACAACAACACTTTCACCAACAACTGGTGGGACTTGGACGAGTAGTAATACTGCTGTAGCTACGGTAACAAATGCTGGTGTGGTAACGGGCGTTTCAGCTGGTACTGCTACATTTACGTTTTTTGAAACATCTTCTGGTTGTACATCTAGTGCAACTTTGCCCGTCACTATTAACGCAAAACCTACGGTAAGCATAACTGGTGCAGCAGGCATTTGTATAGGGGCGACTACTACATTGTCACCTACCACAGGTGGTACTTGGACAAGTAGTAATGCTGCTATTGCCACAGTTACAAATGCTGGAGTAGTAACAGGTGTCAGTGCAGGGACAGCAACTTTTACATTTACAAATACTAGTTCTGGATGTGTGTCAAATGCCACATCTCCGATTTCAGTTAGTGCTA
Source organism: Saprospiraceae bacterium UBA7687 (assembly GCA_002482845.1). Lineage (GTDB taxonomy): Bacteria > Bacteroidota > Bacteroidia > Chitinophagales > Saprospiraceae > OLB9. Next base: position 18,017 of record DLGT01000057.1, on the reverse strand, counting down.
AACCAACAGTGAGTATCACAGGACCTACCACCATTTGTGTAGGTAGTACGACCACTTTATCACCTACGACCGGAGGTACTTGGTCTAGTAGCAATGCTGCTGTTGCCACAGTAACAAATGCTGGTGTGGTTACAGGTGTCAGCGCTGGTACAGCAACTTTTATCTTTACAAATACAGCAGGTTGTGCTTCAAATGGTACAGCTGCTATTACCATAAATGCTCGTCCAACGGTAAGTATCACAGGCCCTACATCTATTTGTGTAGGGGCAACCACAACATTATCTCCGACAACAGGTGGTACTTGGGCGAGTAGCAATACAGCTGTTGCTACCGTAACAAATGCAGGTGTGGTGACAGGTGTAAGTGCAGGTACAGCAACATTTACCTTCACAAATACAGCAGGTTGTGCATCCATTGCTACAGCAGCTATTACTATAAATGCAAGACCAACGGTAAGTATCACAGGTCCTACAGCCATTTGTGTAGGTGCAACTACTACCTTATCCCCAACTACAGGTGGTACATGGGTCAGTAGTAATACAGCCGTTGCCACTGTTACAAATTTAGGTGTTGTTACAGGTGTCAGCGCAGGTACAGCTACATTTACATTTACAAATACAGCAGGTTGTACATCTTTTGCTACCGCTGCTATCACCATAAATGCAAGACCAACGGTAAGTATCACAGGTCCTACAGCCATTTGTGTTGGGGCAACAACTACCTTATCTCCAACAACAGGTGGTACGTGGGTCAGTAGTAATACAGCCGTTGCCACCGTAACAAATGCAGGTGTGGTAACAGGTGTAAGTGCAGGTACAGCAACATTTACTTTTACAAATACAGCAGGCTGTCCATCTATTGCTACTGCAGCTATCACTATAAATGGAAGACCTACCGTCAGCGTTACAGGTCCTACAGCTATTTGTGTAGGTGCAACTACTACCTTATCTCCAACAACAGGCGGTACATGGGCTAGTAGCAATACAGCCATTGCTACTGTGACAAATGCAGGTGTGGTAACAGGCGTAGGCGCAGGTACGGCAACTTTTACTTTTACAAATACAGCAGGTTGTGCATCCATTGCTACAGCAGCTATTACCATAAATTCTAGGCCAATTATTAGTAACCCGAGTACATCGACGCTTTGTATTGGTAGTACATTGGCTATGACTCCAAGTACAGGAGGAAGTTGGCAAAGTACCAATCCAACGGTGGCATCTATCAGTAATAGTGGATTAGTGACTGCATTATCAGTAGGTACAACATCTTTTATTTTTACAAATGCTGTTACAGGTTGTAGTTCGAATGCTTCATCGGCTTTAACAGTAGTAAATCAACCAACTGTAAGCATAGACTATAATGGATCTGTGTGTTTGACAAATAATTCACAATTAACAGCTGTGGCTAGCAATGGCAGTGGTCCGTATAACTTTACCTGGACTGGACCAAATAGTTTTTCAGGAAATACACAAACTATTTCGATTACAGCTAATGGCAATTATTATGTCTCAATAGTGGATAACAATGGTTGCTCAGCTAGTACATCAGGTTATGTTTACCAAAAGTATGAACCATTTATTGCTAATCTAGTAACGGAAGTTTGTGAAGGTAATACTGTAACACTAACCGTAAATGCGACAGATAGTCCTACTTATTTGTGGAGTGCAAATGCAGGAAATGCTACAACTAGTCAAGTTACAGTAACTCCTGCGGTACCATCTTCCCAATATTTTGTGACAGTGACAAATAGTTTAGGTTGTACGTCTGTTTTAGATGCAAATATAAATGTCATAGCTAGACCTATTACTAATATTACGGGGTCAAACGCCATTTGTATTGGTCAAACCACTACATTGACACCATCAACGGGAGGTACATGGGTAAGTAGCAATAATGCCATAGCAACAGTAACAAATACGGGTTTAGTAACAGGTGTAAGTGCAGGTACAGCGACTTTTATTTTTACCAATACAGCAGGTTGTGCTTCTAATGCAAGTTTGCCTATTACTATCAATGCTTTACCAAATGCTGGTAATGATATTAATAATGTAAATTGTTATATTACGGGTCAAGCGACTATGCAAGCTACGGGCACAGGTGCATGGACGTTAGGAAGTGGAAGTGCTGGTACGGTGACTATTCAAAATGTAAATAGCCCAACTACAATTGTTTCTGGTTTTACGCAAGAAGGTATTTATAATTTAGTATGGACAAATGCACAGGGTTGCTCTGATATTGTATCGATAAATGTCGGTGGTAGTTGTGGGTGTCCTATTAATAATAATACGATTCAAAACACTATGTCATCTACCTATTGTGGAACTTCAGGAAGTATTCAGCTGACGGGTACTTCACCAACACCATCGAATGGGACATATCTTTGGGAGTATAGTTTTAATAATGGCGTTTTTGCTCCAGCATCAGGTATTAACAATACAAAAGATTATTCGACATCAAATCTTACCCTGGGTGACCATAGGTTCAGAAGAGTGTATACGACTACTAGTGGCATTATTTGTTCTGACAATAGTAATCTTATAAGTATTAATGTATCAGATATACCCCAAATAAATCTTAATGGAAATTCTTCTCTTTGTGTCGGTCAATCTATTTCAATTCTGCCAAACACTGGTGGTACATGGGTGAACAGCAATCCAACGATAGCGAGTATTAATAATGCTGGCCTAGTTACCGCATTGTCAGCAGGAAGTGCCCAGTTTACATTTACAAATAGTGTTACCGGTTGTTCATCTGCACCTTCATCCATTGTAACCATTCATGCTAAACCTGTGGCAGTTATACCAGGTGATGCTATACTTTGTATAGGTATTACTATGACCATGTCTCCTAGTAGTGGTGGCACATGGCAAAGTACAAACCCAAGTGTAGCTACCATTAATAATAGTGGTCAAGTGACTCCAGTTTCAGTAGGGAACGTGACATTTGTTTTTACCAATACAGCAGGTTGTATTTCTGATCCATCTGCATCTGTTGCTGTTGTTTCTAAACCACAAGTAAGCATTGATTATAACGGTTCTGCATGTCTTAAGGATGATTCCCAACTTACTGCATTGGTTAACCAAGGAACTGCTCCATATGCATATGCATGGACTGGACCAAATAGTTTTACAGGTAGTACAGCAACTATAGATATTACCCAAAATGGTAATTATTATATAACTGTATTGGACGATAATGGATGTTCTGCTAATGCATCAGGATTTGTGTATCAAAGATATGAACCATTTATCGTGAATCTTCAGACGCAAATTTGCGAAGGTAACAATATTACCCTTTCGGTGAATGCATCAGGAAGTCCTACGTACTTATGGAGTGCAAATGCTGCAAATGCAACAAGTCAACAAGTGACTGTGACACCATCATTACCTTCATCTACTTATTTTGTTACCGTTACCAATAACCTTGGTTGCTCTACAGTGTTGGATGCTGTCATTGATGTTTATCCAAGACCAAGTGTGGCAATAACAGGTTCTAATTCGATTTGTATAGGATCCACTACGCAACTATCGCCTACTTCAGGAGGGACGTGGTCAAGTAATAATCCTGCCGTAGCTAGTGTAAATAACGCTGGAATTGTGACAGGTTTATCTATGGGGTCGGCAACATTTACTTTTACTAATAGCGTGACAGGATGTGTTTCTAATTCGACTTTGCCTATTACCGTAGATTCAAAACCAACTACTACGATTACTGGATCTTCTGTGATATGTGTAGGATCTACGACTACATTGTCACCTAGTCTGGGTGGTACTTGGATTAGTAATAATCCTGCTGTGGCTACTATTAGTAATAGTGGTTTAGTAACCGCTGTGTCTCAAGGAACAGCTACATTTACTTATACAGAATCTGGTTCAGGATGTACTTCCAATCCTTCTGCACCAGTTACCGTGGGTGTCGGTCCTAATGTGTCTATCCTAGGTGATGATATTTTATGTACAGGATTTACCACACAATTAAGTCCATCTTCTGGTGGCGTCTGGACGAGTAGTCATCCATCCATCGCTACGGTGAATAATGCAGGATTGGTTACCGCAGTATCTCCAGGTACGGCATCATTTATTTTTACCAATAGCACTACCAATTGTACTTCATTGCCTACTGATGATATTGTAGTCAGTTCAAAACCTGTTGTTGCCATTACGGGCGCATCATTAATATGTGAAGGGGGAACTACACAGCTATCACCTACGTCAGGTGGTATGTGGATCAGCAGTAATAATGCTATTGCAATTGTAAGTTCTTCTGGACAAGTGACAGCCTTGTCAGCTGGCATGGTGACTTTTAGTTTTATAGATTTTACTACCATGTGTACGTCAGATCCGACTGCGCCCATTACAGTAGCAGGTCGACCAGTCACTACACTTACAGGTGATGCTCAACTTTGTATCGGTTCTACTACTTCTTTTTCTCCAACTGTCGGAGGTACATGGGTAAGTAATAATCCTACCATTGCTACGATCACAAATGCTGGGGTAGTTACAGCTTTGGCAGCTGGACAAGCGACATTCAAATTTACGAACATTTCAACTGGTTGCATATCGGCTAATACTGCACCTATTGCCGTATATGCAAAACCAGTTGTAACCATAAATGGCTTAAATTCTATTTGTATTGGAGGCAGCACTTCGCTCTCTCCATCTACTGGTGGGACATGGGCTAGTACAAATCCTAGTGTAGCGACGATCAGTAATAATGGTATCGTTACAGGGATTAGTTCTGGTACAGCTACTTTCATTTTTACAGAGACTTCATCGGGATGTGTTTCTAATCCTTCCGCTCCAATAACCATTGGTCAAAAACCAAATATTTCCTTACTTGGAGATGCTATGTTGTGTATCAATGGCACAACATCGTTTTCTCCATCTACTGGTGGAAACTGGACGAGTAGCAATCCGAATGTTGCCACGATAACAAATACTGGTATCGTAACAGCCATAGGGCAGGGTAGTGTCACTTTTGTATTCACAACCGATGGTGGCTGTGTATCTGATCCTTCTGTTCCTATTATTATCAATGGAAAACCTACTATTAATGAATTGACAAACAATGGCATTTGTATAGGAAGTACACTAAATTTATCTGCTTCTAATGCTGGTACATGGACAAGCAGCAATCCATCAGTGGCTACTATAAATAATCAAGGTGTTGTGACTGCAATTGCAGCTGGAACAGCATTTTTTACTTTGCAAGATGGCAGTACAGGTTGTATCTCTAATCCATCACAGTTGTTTACCATACATGCTAAGCCGACTATATCTCTGATCGGTCCGTCACAAATATGTATAGGTAGTACAACTAACCTTAGTCCTACGACTGGAGGCGTGTGGATAAGCAATCAACCGACTATTGCTTCAATTAATAATTCAGGAGTGGTCTCTGGCCTAAACAGTGGCAACGCGACGTTTTCATTCACACAGAATTCCACAGGCTGCACCTCTGATGGAATTGTAACAGTGACGGTCAATACGAAGCCAGCGATTACTTCTGATTTTAATACTTTATGTGTAGGCGCTACCAATACTTTGAGCCCTACTTCTGGTGGTACTTGGACTAGTTTAAATCCTAGTATTGCTTCAATAACTGCATCAGGTGTGGTGACGGGACTTCAACAAGGTATTACTAGATTTACATTTACCAGTGCAAGTTCAGGATGTACATCTAATCAATCTAACCCAGTTATTATTGTCGGGAAACCATCCATAGCTTTGACTGGTCCTGCAGATATTTGTATAGGTGCTACGACTTCACTTTTCCCATCTACGGGTGGTACGTGGATCAGTAATCAACCTTCTGTGGCTACTATTACTAATGATGGCGTAGTCATAGGTCTGGCTGTGGGTGAAGCTAGATTTGCCTTTCAAGAATCTTTTTCAGGGTGTTTATCGGAATATTCATCTCCGATCCACGTTTTAGGGCCAATCGAAGTTTCCATCACGGGACCTACTAATGTTTGTCTTGGTTACACCACCCAATTATCACCTTCTACAGGTGGCATTTGGATGAGTACTAATCCTACTGTTGCCAAGGTTAATAACTCTGGTATGGTCACAGGTATCGCACCGGGAAAGGTTTCATTCTATTTTATGGACAATATCACAGGATGTATCAGTACCTTACCTGATGATGTATTGACTATCAAAAGTTGTATCGATCCAGATTTTAATGTCACCACTGTAGGTGTTCAACTATCAGGTAATGTAAAAACAAATGATGAAATACCTGTGGGAACGACTTATGGTCAATCCATGATTTTAGTCTCAAAACCTTCAGGAAGTATATCAAACTTAGTTGTTAATGCGGATGGTACTTATACATTTATTGGAGATAAAGTAGGCGTTTACACATACAATGTATCTGTTTGTCTTCCGACTTATGTGTTTGGTTGTCCTACATCACAACTCATTATCACCGTGATAGATCCGTTGACAGGTAAAAAAAGTATTGTACCTAATTTAGATATAGCCACGACATTTGCCGGACAAGTTTTGACCATTCATACGATGGCAAATGATAAATGTATCAATGGTGTGGAATGTCAGTTGTATCCTGAAAACATAACGATTACTACAACGCCAAACAATGGACTGGCTAGCATAGATGCATCAGGTAATATCATATATACACCCAACCAAGGTCATGTAGGTATGGATACCTTAATATACAGGGTATGTTCTGATGTAGATCCAAGTAATTGTATGGAATCCAAGCAGATCATCACCATTAATGCAGTTTCGGCAATAAACAGTACCGTTGCTGCGGATGATTTTTTCAGTGTTTACCAAGGATATACTTTGAATGGCAATGTATTGATAAATGATAGTGATCCAGAAAATGATGGTCAAACTATTATAGCGCAAGGTAGTATGGGTAATCCTATGTCAGTATCATCAGGTTCGTATTATCTGAGTAGTAATGGACAATTGACTTTTACACCTAATCAAGGATTTACTGGACCTGTAGATATTGTGTACACGGTATGCGATCAAAACACTACAGCCTTATGTGTAAGTGCGACAGCGCATATCTTGGTATTGAGAGATATGACTTTGCAGTTAAGGGTGTATTTAGAAGGTGCGCTAATAGATAACGGTGGACAAAAAGCATCTGATAATAGACCATTGATGAGAGATAATCTTCGCAATAGTCCTTTTAATGGTGCGAATTATATTCCTGTAAAAGACCCATACAGTTTTGCAACAACTAATATAGATGTTACTTCCAAATTTACGCATGTTGGTCCAGGATTATTACCTAGATATCAGGAGATTATTGATTCAGCAGCCGTTTTTAGCATCACAGGACAGAATGCCATTGTTGATTGGGTATTTGTAGAATTGAGATCAAAGTCTAATTTCAGAACAGTGATAGCTACTAGATCAGGATTGTTGCAGAGAGATGGCGATATTGTCGATATCAATGGCGTAAGTCCTTTAGCATTTTCTGGCGTTTTGGTGGATAGTTGTTATGTGGTTGTTCGTCACAGGAATCATTTGGGTGTGATGTCACAAAAAGTGTCTACAAGAACTTTAGTCGACTTTACAAAGAATAGCCAACCCGTTTATGATTATGGAACATCGCTTAATAATGGGTATGATTATACAGGATTGGCATTAAAAGATGATGTAGTATTTGGATATAGGGCTATGTGGGCAGGAGATTTTGATGCAAATGGAAAGATAAAATTTGTCAATCCTGGTGATGATCAGAATGTACTGTTTTTTGATGTATTTGCTTACCCTACCAACGTAATGAACACATCCAATTATAACTTTACCTATGGATATTTACAAGGTGATTTTGATATGAATGCCAAATCAAAGTATGATAATCCGAATGATGACAAAAATTATTTGTTTAGTCAGTTGCTACTCCATCCATTGAATATAGGTTTGTTGTCCAATTTTAATTTTGTAATTGAACAAGTGCCTTCAGGGTTGTGATATGTTAAAAAAAAGAAATTTAGGATAGTATTTAATAATAAATGAGCTTATGGTTAGATCATAAGAATTTTGGTTGCTTAGTATTTTGAAGTCCGTTTGTTGGTTACTCTCATCTCAAATTAAAACCCAATGAATGGACTTCATTTTTTTTGTAAAAACCGGAACAGTGAAGGAGCTAAACTTAACATTCCGAATAAAGATGGCGTAAAGATTTAGAAATAGCATACAAGATTACCCAAAGAAGGTTTTATAGTGAATCTAGGTGAAAGAAGGCTAGTTTTAATCATCCATAGTTTCCATAAAAATACTACCATACATACCAAGTAGCTACAGTCATGTATCAAAGCGACCGCTAATTCTATCAGTCACGTCGCAAGTTATATCAGTCACGAAGGTAGTTCTATCAGTCACGACGGTAGTTCTATCAGTCATGTCGCTAATTCTATCAGTCGTGTCGCTAGTTCTATCAGTCATGTCGCTAATTCTATCAGTCACGACGGTAGTTCTATCAGTCGTGTCGGTAGTTCTGTCAGTCACGATGGGAGTTATGTTAAAGGAGTCTTAACGATTTATAGCGCAATCGGTCGATATGTTAAAGGAATTGGCAATTCTATCAGAGATGGCTGTCGTTTTGTCAGAAATTATGAAAGAAATCATTTTTCCGGCGCGAGTTCTATCAGTCGTGTCGCGAGTTCTATCAGTCATGTCGCGAGTTCCGTTAAAAAAGTCTTAAAATATTGGTTGTTTTAAGGTTTTTATATGTTAAAATTGTTTTTCACTTATTATTCAAACAAGTTTTTACCAAATCATTTATCACTTTTACCCAAGCTTCATCATTATCTTGCTGATCAATATATCCTATACTTTTTCCTTCTTCTTTGGGATCAAGTTTTTAAACTCATTATTATATAATAAGAATTTACAATTCTTTTTTAAATTCCTTTTTAGCATGACATAAGTCAATAAAATTTTTTCTAAAGGTCAATAAACTTTACAATCTTATTTAAATAAAATTGACCAGGAATATCATCACTATCAAAAGCTATTTTTACATTTCCTTCTGTTGTTAAAACTCTAACGTCCAAATCTCTTTTATTTGGGAATTCTTGAAATTTGATATTATTCTTATTTAAAATGTCCATAGCTTTATTTATATCTAATTTTTCATTCCACCCATAGTAATTAAGATGTAAGTTACCTTTAGAACCAGGACGTGTCAATGGTTGAAAAACTAATCCACTGAGCCCTTCATCTTTATCATCATGCATAAAGTAAAATTCCATTCTGCCATATTTATAAATAGATGGAAAATTATCTTTTTCATTTGAATAAAAAATCCAATCAGAATTACCTAATATTTCTACTAATCTTGACCTTGAAATTCCAAAATGAATATTATCTAAAGTCCCTTTTTTAAATAAATGTTTAAGCTGCTCTTTTACTATCATATTATAAATTGTCAAATAGTACTTAATTAATTTGAGATTATTCTCTTAATGATGTTTTGAATAATTAGGTCTTTCATTTTTTTATTTACTTGATTATTCACCCATCAGGCTCAAAAAATCAGGTATATCTTTTGGAATGGTCTTTGGTTTACTATCACCAATTGGAGAAAATGAAATTGTTGGTGTATCATCCAATTTAGAATATAATTTTTGAAAATCTTGATCTTCAAAATAAGAAATCATTTCCCTTTGTTGTAATGCTAAAGGTGCTATATTTATTGATACTTTATCAAAAGTATATAAAATATATTTATTCGGATGAATTTTTAAATCCTTAATAATTAACTGATATTCTTCACCAACTCCTGATTTAAAATCATTTGCTTTTTCTTTATACCCTTCAGATAAAATAATAACAACTTTCTTGTAATCAGTCATTGCTTGATGCATCATTTTGGTGAAATCCGTACTTGATTGTTCTTGGCTTTTAAGAACATCCATCACTGCATTATATCCTTTTTGTCTTAGGTAATTGCAAAATGATAAAACTTTTGTTTTATGATCTTCATTATCCCAACTATAAACTATAAAAACACTCACTGGCTCTTGAGAATTGGATGATATATTGGGATTATCTAAATTTAATTTTATTCTTTCTTCTACCATATATCTATTTTTTATGAGATCTTTAAAAGGAGCTATTTTACATGTACTGCTTCTATCATTTAAATCAATCTTATTATCTAATAAAGGAAAACAAGGAATTTCTTCAGTCTGACAAGTCCAGATAGATTGGTATTCCACATATTCAATATTGTCCAAAGAAATATATAAATCTTTTGGACGACACTCAGTTCTTGTTATTAGAAAACTATAATTTTCTACGGAATTATATTGTCTTTGATCTAACGTTCTTTCTTCAGATAGATTTTTAGGATTTATAATTTCTTTGAAGAGAGAAAATATTGGCATTTCTAAGCCCCAATATTCTCCCAATAGCGTATAAAATAAATATGTTATTATCTCTTTATTTGGATTCTGGTTAGCAAATACAGATATTTTTAGATGTTCATAATCAAAGTTTATTCTGAATTCAATTTTTTCAAACAAAAAATACACTTCATCTCTCCAATAATTCAAGTGTTTTCCTTGCTGACCTATAGAAGATATGAGTTGATTGATATATCCAAAAGGTAGGTATTGGATAAACTGCAAGTAAAACAGGGTTCTATTTACGTCTTTAGTATCTGTTTCATATTTTTCCTTAACATCATCATCAGAAGTTAAACTTAGAAATCCTGGAACAATAATTTTTTTATTGTAATCATCTTGAAAAATAATATTTTGTTCTATTAGTACTCTTATAATGGTTTCATTCACTTTGAAATCATCCAATGAAATGACTCCTTTATTTTTGAGCAAATAATCGTCTTTGGTCAGTATGTGATCATGCACGTATTTTGCAAAACTTGCCGGACCTGGCCAGTATTTACGTTCATCAATATTTGGGTAATACAATACCAAACCACGCCTATGCAATAGTGCCAATTCTGCCTTTAGAGAATCTTCTTTATCATCAAGTTTTGTGTCATATATAGGTGGATCAAGCAACAATTCTTCAATATCTCTAAACCTATCATTGTTTTTTCCTTCGGATATCAAATGATTTAAGAAGGCCACATACCATTTTGGTTCTTCTCTTTTATATTTTTCATCTTCTAAAAGAGCATCGATTTTAGATAAAATAAGCTGTCTATCATCCTCGAACTTTTGTTCTTTGCCTGGAATTAATGAAAGTCTTATTTTTTCGTCTTCGAGTAAACCCATCGATGGTTCGGTTTCATTCTTCTCTTCTCGCCAATGTGTTTGTATGACAAATTTAGGGTCTTCTGGTTCATCAGAATAAATTTCTGTTTCCAAATAGATTTTTTGAGCCACCCAATATGAAAGGCTAAAATGGTGACAAGTAATTCCATTTCCATCAGATAAAATTCGTTCATTTCTATTTGTACTATGTTTCCATAAAATCAAGTATAATGCATCATGACTCAAAAATGGCTTATACATGCCATGGTAATAATCCTGCCCACCGAAATCAAAAAAAACTGCTTTGGGTAAATTTTCAGTAGGATCATCTCTTTTTAAGTATGCTATGTTTAAAATGTGGGTAGAATCATGTTTTTTTATTTCACCAGATAAAATGTAATTTAATAGAGTAGATTTGCCTGAAGAATGGTTGCCTAATAAAAGTACTTTTAAAGGTAAGGTAATTTTTATTTTATTATCATCAAGAAACCTATCTATTAGATTGAGTACAGCAGTCAGATGTGAATCTTTCCTATCCCTTGACAACTGTAGGTCTTTGGAAACGTCGTTTTTATCTATTCTTAACTTTGGTTTTGACATCAAATCTTTAAGCCCTTTGATATCTGCTATATTTTTTAGTAGATTAGCTGATAAATTTAACTCCGTCAGCTGTGTAAGAGTCTCGAGTCCTTCTATTTTTTTGATATGATTTGATGATAAATCTAAAATATTTATAGACTTCAAATTATCCAATCCTTCGATTTTTACAAGTTTATTTATAGATAAATTCAATATTTCTAGGATCTTAAGGTTGTTAAGTCCTTCTATTTTTCTAATTGTATTTATAGACAAATCCAATGAAATCATTGCAGTCAATCGCTCTAGTCCCTGTATTTTAGTGAGTTTATTGTCAGATAAATTCAAATTTTTCAAGATTGTTAATTGGTCTAGGTTTTCTATCTTTGTTAGTTGATTTGAGTATACAAACAAAGTATTAAGTTCAACAAGCATCCCTAATCCTTCTAATTTAATAAGTTGATTTTCCGATAAATTCAAGGTCTTGAGTGTCCTGCTTTGCTCAAATCCTTGTATTTTCGTGAGTTGATTGTAGGCTAAATTTAACCACTGTAGATTGATTAGCTGGTCTAGTCCTTCTATTTTTGTTAATTGATTTATTTCTAAACTTAGTCCTTCTAGCAATGCAAGCTGCTCCAGTCCTTCTATTTTTCTGAGGTTATTGCCGGCTAAATTCAATATTTTCAGCTGTAAAAGATTTTCCAGTCCTTCTATTTTCGTGAGTTGATTTGAAGAAATAAACAATGTATTTAATGAAATCAATTGTTCTAAACCTTCTATTCTCTTTAAACAATTTGATGATAACCCTAACGAGTGTAACCTCGTGAGTTGCTTCAATCCTTCAATTTTTGTGAGTTGATTATCGGATAAATTCAAATTAATAAGCACTTTGAGTTGCTTTAAACCTTCTATTTTTGTGATTTTATTTGATCTTAGTTCCAAGGTCTCAAGCGATGTTAGCTTATCAATTCCTTCTATTTCTGTGATCTGATTTTTTGATAAATCTAATATTTTTAGTTGTTTAAGTTTCTCAAGCCCTTCAATTTTTGTGAGTTGATTGTGGGATAAATACAACTCTTTCAGTTGTGTGAGTTGCTTTAGACCATCGATATTTGTTAGTTGATTGAAAATGAGTTTTAATATTGTTAAGGAGTTTAATTTATCTAATCCTACTATCTTTTTTAAAGGATTGTGAGATAAATCCAACTCCTTTAGCCAAATCATTTCAGTAATTTCTTTTGGGATCTCAGTTAATGCCAACCCACTTAAATTTAGCTTTCCAGTTTGAGCTTTCTGTTCTTCTTCTATTCTTTTTCCAACTTCTATCATGGGTTTATCTATATTTTTCTAACGCATATTTTTTGAATAATGTAACATAATTGATGTCTAGGCTTTCCGCAATTTTAAAATGAATAAACAATGCAGTAGACTTATCTGGATAATCTCTCCTTAATATTTGATATTCCTGATCATTAAAATTACATATTGTCTCCGCAGTGTTTTTTCCTTTTTGATATTCCCATTTACTCTTTAATTTTCTATTAAGAAAAATTAGTTCACCCAAAATTTTATGTTTTGATTGATTAAAATCGTAATCTTCTTTGAAACTATGATTTTCATTTAATTTATCTAAAATCTGTTTTAAATTACTCTGGTCTCCATAAATAGAAGATAATACATCAAGAATAACTAATGTATCAAAGCTATGCCTTGTGATATTATCCATAGGGTCAATCATTTTATTTAATCGACTCAGATCAATTTCAATCAGAGCAAATTTAAAAAGTGTTCTAAGATTTAAAAGATTTTGTGATAATAAAATATAAATTATTGAATCAAAATAAGGAGAAAAGAAGTGACTAGAATCATTATTCATAATTTCGTGATGTCCAGTTTTTACTGTAGCAAATACTTTTTTGCTAAATATATCTACCAAATCACCAATTTTATGTTCAAAGATCTCTTTAGAATAAAACTTATCGATGTATCCATTGTAGTCAGTGTCCATGCCATATCTTGCTTTGAAGATATTGCGAATATTTTCATTGTCACATACCAAGATTATCTTATCGAATCCATATTTATTGCTAGCATTTTCTCCATCAAATCTATGTCTTTCATCAAAATGTGCTGAGAACACATTGAGCAACCTGAATATATGATCTGGATCGAGTCTATCTAAGTCATCTATAATTAAGATGTTTTCTTTGCCTGAATTAGATTTCATTTCGGCCAATTCTGTTCTTACGATATTAGTAAGCGCATTACTTTCATACAAACCGCCTTCTCTATTGAAAATATCAGCTTTGAATTTATCAAATTCATTTATATCTCCATCTTTTGGTTTAACAAACTCATTATAATCTTTCAAAAGTTGTTCACAACCTTTCATCACTTCTGATATGCCTCTGCCAGGTACTACACCACCTAGTTTGTCAAATAAAAGTGGTATTAAGGTCAAAAAACGAAACCAATTATTCTTAGCAAATTCAGGCAATGCATAGAAGTGGTCATAACTCTTTGCCTCTTTCAATACTACACCTTTATCTGTGATCAGATCAAATAGGATATCAAACTTTAGGTACGTAAAGATATCTTCATTAGATAAAATAGAATAGTTTACTGGATATAAATGGATACAATTATACTTCGTATTCTCTTTAAAGTAATGCCTAAGAAAAGTAGATTTGCCCACGCCAAATTTACCTGAGTATAAGATTCTTTCATTATCTTTCGGAATAAGATGGTCAGTAAATTTTTCCTTTATTGTACCGAATAAACCATAATCCATATTTAATTTCTATATTTCTTAGAACAAAGATAATTATTTCCAGTTAAAGAAAAAATATAGACTGTAACACCTTAAAATTAATATTTAAGTAGCATAAACTTATGATCAGAAAAACTAATCTTGCTACCATTCGCATCACCTTTTCTACATACACTTATCGATTAGTCACTAAGCTACAATGCTGTGACGTTATCTTTTAAAGGTATACTTTTAAGATTACAAGGCTACACCCCTAAAACTGCATAAACCTTATAGGTTTTTAGAAACCTATAAGGTTTGCTAGAGAGTCTAAGATTAATGGACTATGTCCCAACACAAATCGTTGTTGTTTGATGTCATTAAATAAAAGGAGCGTAGCTCTGACATCTTTGTAGAAAATAAAAATAGATGAAATAAAAGGGGCGTAGCCCTGACATCTTGGATGATCACGCTTGCAAAATTTGTTTGGACATTTGATAGCTGGAAGGTATAACTACATTATATTGCAATCGGAGATTGCAATGCCAATAAACGTGATGCTTGCAAACAAGTTTGCAAGTCCAATAGGGATCAACGGATGATGGTCACATCTCCATATTTTGATATAGTGGTGCCATCTGTTAGCACAAGCTGAGCGGAATAAGTATATACACCTGGTGTAAGATTTTTGCCTTGATATTTACCATCCCATCCTTGGGTACTATCGTTGGGTGGGAAGGATTTGCGGTGGAAAACTTGATTGCCCCATCTGTCGTAAACTGATAGATCTTGTATAATGCTGATACTTGATCCGTAAAAAGTGAATTGGCTATTGGGACCGTCAGGACTGATGATGTTCGGGACGTGAATGTCTGTGTCTATGCTGATGGTGAGATAGAGATAATGGATCGAATCACAACTCAAGTCTGTACTGAATGTCTCGGTATAAATGCCTGATGACTCGTATGTGGTATTGTTGATGGGCCAAAGGTAAGGTTCGTTTGTGATGATGGTGTCTCTGTACTCAAACTCTGGGTGGATGGTCACATCAAGGGTGATGATGGAATCACAGCCTTGACTGGTGCGAAGGGTGACGGAGTGTTGGCCACTTTGGGTATAGGTTTGGCTATTTAGGGTCCAAAGGTATTTTGCACAAGCTTCTGCTGTGGTCTCTTGATAATATTCGGGATGGATGGTGAGATCGAGGCGGTAAGTGGAGTCACAACCTAAAGCATTGGTGTACAGCGCTTGGTATGTTCCTGACTGTGTGTATGCTTCACCTGTGACTGGCCAAAGGTAGGTGCCACATTCAGATTGTGTGTTTTCGTTTCTATCTACGGATATGGTGATGTTAAGATTTATGGTGGAGTCACATCCATTGATATTTTGTAAGCTGAAGTTGTAGGTGCCACTTTCTGTGATTGTTTGGCCTTGGTAAATAAGGCTGTCACATGCGGTAGTGGTGATATCTGTGTTGCTTTCTGGATGGATGGTTAGATTGAGTGTGACGGTGGAGTCACAACCAAAGGTATTTTGGGTTTGGTGAGTGTAAATACCACTTTGGTTATATGTTGTTCCTTGCCATAGAAAGCTACCACAAGCAGTCTCTGTGGTGGATATATTTTGTGATGGGTGGATGGTCAGGTTTAGGGCACTAATGCTGTCGCAGCCAAAGACATTGGTTGATGTGGTAAAGTAAGTCCCACTTTGGTCATATGTTGTGCCGCTCCAAGTGTAGGTATCACACGCTGTCTGAGTGGTTGTGTTATTGTTATTAGGATGGATGGTAAGGTCTAGCGTTGTCGTGCTATCACAACCAAACATGTTTTGAGTTTTGTAGCTGTAGGTACCACTTTCTGTATAGGTGGTACCATTCCAAAGATATGGATCGCAAGAGCTGTATGATATAGCTTCCTGACTTGATGGATGGATAGTGAGCGCTAGTGTAGCGATGGAATCACAATTTAGGACGCTGAGTGTCTGATAATTATAGCTACCTGACTCTGTATACGTGGTGCCATTCCATGTGTAAACATCGCATTGGGTCTCTTGGATGGTCTCGGTGATCGTGGGATGGATGGTGAGTTTGAGTGTGGTAATGCTGTCACATTCATAAATATTTTTGGTTACGTATGTGTAAATACCACTTTGGGCATAGGTCTGACCGTTCCAAGTGTAGGCTTCACATGTGGTGAAGTTTATGTTTGCTTGTGTTGATGGATAGATGGTAAGATTTAAGGTCTCCGTGCTGTCGCAACCATATATATTGGTGGTGGTGTAGGTATGGATACCTGAATTGTCATAGGTACTGCCATTCCACATGATGGAGTCGCAGGCAGACTTTTGTTCTATATTATTTGTGGCATTGTGGATGGTCAAGTTTAGCGTGAAGGTACTATCACAACCATATTGATTTTTCCCTTTGGAAACATAACTACCGCTTTGGGTCAGGGACAAACTATTCCAATTGTAAACATCACATTCTACAACAGCTTCTATAATGCTATCTATGGGATGGACAGTGAGATTCAGCGTGATGATGCTATCGCAGCCCAAAGCATTAGGTATGGTGAAGGTTTCGTCTTGTTCGGATGATATGTAAGTCAGACCATCTATCCAGCTGTATGAACCGCATGCGATCTGCGTGTCTGTGGCTATAGATGAGGGACATGCTTCGTATATGTAAGTAGCGCCAGCATCTTGGATTGTATCTTGCCCAATTTCGTCCAAATCTTGATCAGGTGCACCAACCACAATCGTACTGTCCCAAATAGCAACTTGATACCCAAAATTATCACTTAGAGCACGATCTGGAGCAACTATTTTTTGTACTTCTTCCCAAATACCTGATGAGTTTAATCTAAATACGTAAATTACACCGGTGTTAGGATATGGATTTGTTCCCCAAGCATTTTGATATTGGTTGTACGCGCTAACTATTGCATAATTTTCTGAAATAGAAACACACATACCAAATAAATCCCCATATTTACCGTCTGACGGAACAAGTTTTTGATGTTCAACCCATAGTTTTGTATTTTCATCTTTTTTATAAATATAAGCTGCTCCTACCTCAGTAGAAGCCTTGTTGTGATAAGTTACCTGTGGGGCGCCTACAATCAAGAATTTATTTGAGCAAGAAATATAAGTACCAAATAGGTCTTCTCCTTTTCTATCCTTTTGTACAATTTTTTGATGATATTTTAATTTATTATTAAGATCAAAATTATAACAATATACAGATCCTGCATCTTTTAAATAATTAGATTCCAATAAATCATAATCATCATAAACCTTAGAGAAAAAAATAAATTCTGAGTTAGCAGTAATTGACGCCGAGAAATAATCATTTATTCTTCTTACCGGTGCTGAAATTTTTGAATTATTTAATTTCCAAGTACCATTAATATCTTGAGTGTAAATATAAGCAGCCCCAGCTTGATGTACACTATTTTGTTCTAGCGCATCTTCATCATC
>DLGT01000095.1 GCA_002482845.1 Saprospiraceae bacterium UBA7687 | reverse complement strand
AGGGTCGGGGTAAAACAAAAGGAATTTTAAACTAAGTGTAATTTTAATGATAAATCAACTTAAAGATCAAAATACCCCAAATGATCAATGACCATGTATTTAATTTATCTTAAAACGTATCAAATATTTTTAGCTGTATGAAAAGTACAAGTAGGAATCTTAGAAGCGCCATCTACCCTAAAGATGCCGCAATAATTACAGGAAAAAGCCTGAGAAGTGCAGGTAGACTTGTACTTAAAATTCGCACAGATTTAAAAAAAGGTAGCCATCAGTTACTCACCATTGGTGATTTTTGTAACTATATGGGACTAGACACAAAAGAAATTCTGCTGAAGTTAAATTTATAGCTTCATTGTCCAGGATGAGATATTCAACAGAAATAGTCTTCGTGGTTTATTGCTATATTAAGTCGTAAAAGAAGTTCCAATCCAAGTTTGAATAATAAAAATAAATATATATAAATGAGTCTACTCCTAAAAGTCCGTAGTTCAAACAAAATGAGAAATATTGATCACTACTGCATTGATAATCAAGCGTTTCCATTCAGGGTCAGGGTAAAAAACGGTTGATTATCAGTAAATTTATATTTTAAGAGTGGACTCAAGAATATAGTATTTAATCAGTAGATACAATCGTTATTAAAAGTTGTTTCTCATCACCTCATCACCGTAATACTCCCACTATAACCTATTACCTCTCCATCTATATACTCGACTTGGGCAATCCATGTATAAATACCACTTGCTACCTTACTGCCTTTGTATGTACCATCCCATAGTATATCTACCAAGCCTGATTCGCTACTGTCTAACCTATAGATGAGATTGCCCCATCGGTCATATACCTGAAATGTTACCAACCCAGCCACATCAGTACCAGCAAAATATCGCATCTTGTCATTGATATTGTCACCATTGTCAGTGATGACATTTGATATCACAAAGCTTCTTTGTTTATCGATATCTATATTTACCCTTGCTGTAGTTGTACAGCCATCTTTTGATGTGACCGTCACGATGTAGGATGTATTGTCAAATGGTCTCGCAGAAGTAATCAAACATTCACCGCATGAAAGGCCCAAATCAGGCGTCCATTCGACAGCCTGATCGTCTAGATTAGATACCACTTCTAGCAAAATACTATCGCCAAGACGCAGTGTGACATCTTCTTCGTTTAGGGTTATAATCGGTATTTCTGGCGCTAGGATAGATACCTTCCGTACGGTGGTACATTCATTTTTATCTTTTATTGTAATGGTATAATCTCCTTCCATAAGATTTTCGAAGGACATGCTTTCTGCATAAACGCCACCATTAATCGCAAAACTGTAAGGAGCTAGTCCACCTGCCACATTGTTGATTTGAATGCGACCTGTACCTAATCCATCACAATTTGGATTATCTGGATCTAAAACAAACATCAAGCTATCTGGCTGTCTAAGTTCAGTTTGTATGGTATATATACAACCTTTGGCATCTGTAATTTGAGTTTCATATGTACCTGCCATTAAACCAAACAAAGAGTCACTTACAGACACTTGTCCCACATGTGAATAGGTATAAGGAGTCACTCCTCCGATCGGTTTTACCACAAAAGCGCCATCCGATCCACCATAACAAGATACTTGATAGGTATTATAATCAGTGACGTATTGATCTATGGTGATATTACTAGGTTGAGAGACAAATACATTGACAATATGAATATTCCCATACAGGTCTGTGATTTCAAAAATATAATTGCCCTCATCCACACCAGGTATTTCAATTTCATTATTTAAACCCGTAATGTTTCCTATGAATGTAATACTTTGATTCTCTATTTTGTAACCTTTGTACACAAAAGGTGGTGTACCTTGGGTAACAGAAAAACGGATACTTCCCGAGTTTTCTTGGTAACATCTTACAGGGGTAACCGCAGTGGCAACTTGGATATCGCACTCAAGTACCGTTAGGTCAAATGTAAGGTAAACATTACAGTTTTCTTCCGTCTGTATGACCGCCTGATGCCTACCGTCAGTAAGAAACAAACTATCCCCTATGAAAAGGGTATCTCCTCTACAAAGAAACAAAGATGCATATGTTTCTATGCGATCATCCACTAGTAAATCTAGCGTGACGATACTATCACAACCATTTGCAGCTGTATAGATGATGTCATAAAGTCCAGTAGCACAATAATCTGTCCCTTCAAAATTATAACATTCACCAAAACAAACTTGATGGCTGAATGATGACCGTGACCCTTGTATCACCTCTACGTTTTTGCACGATTGCGGCGCTTGGTCGCACACATTAGAAGGGTTGAGACATATATTATACCTACCAGGATTGGCAAAAGCATATTGAAACGCTGTACCATTGTGAATGGTCTGCCCGTTTAAGGTCCAATTATAAAAAATAGCACCTGCAATACCAGGTGTCTTTATTTCAAAACTATCAAACTGACATACTTTTTCGGGCATATCTATGAATGCTGCATTATCTAGCGGATCTACTTTGGTGGAACCATTCAGTACTTTTATAGAATAATTACATACGTCGCCACTACTTCCATCCATGACAAAATAATAGTATTGACCTATAGTTAGGGGTACGGTGTTAGTAAAAACCTTTGATTCATTTTCTCTGATATCCGTATCACATTCACTCACTTTTCGAAAGTTCAGACAATCAAAACTTTCATATAGTCCAACTTCTAATCCTTCGTTTTGTTTACAATTAAAAACAGTGATCTCTATACTTACATTAGCAGTACCCGCTACAAAACCAATCCATTGCATATGATGCACAAAAGTGGTACAAAAATCAGGTGGTGCCTGTCCAGTTGTAGTACTATTGTTAATACCTGTAAAACCATCTATATCACAAATGATACAAGCATCTGAACAAAAAGATGTCATAGCAGGCGTACCACTACAAATAGTAGGTTGTGCGTCAACTATGGTATTAAAAGCTATAATAAAAGTCAATATTAGCTTTACTACCCTCATACAATTCTCTAAAAAACTTTTCGGTTTACACAAAATCTATCTATTTTCTTTAAAGTATGTTTAAAAATTTTCTTAGTTGCTAATCAATAGATTATGGCTCTGACGATAAAAGAATTAAAGAGTTTAGCCTGTCTGCCGGCAATGTAATAGAAAGGCAGGTGCACTAAACAATGAGACTACTTTGATGTCAGGTTCATAAGATATTGCTTATAAGGCAATAAAAATTTAAACATACTCTTAGTTATTACCTATTTAATCATAAAAGTAGTGAATAGTGTTTATGTAATCAAAAATATGAAGATATTTTTCATGCTCAAGCTACTAAATACTAATAATATAGGAATAATAATCTTATTACCTTAATGCTACTTTTGTTAGCTTTAAGTCACATGATATTCCTAAGCCTGAAAAGGCTTTAATTTTAATAACCGTAGGTGTAACCTACTGTAAAAATGACTAAAAAAACAAGCCTGAAAGGCTTGAATTAATTAGATTGTGTAGCTAGCTTTTAATTTAACAAAGCACAATTAATTTAATGAAAAAGATGGAAAGTGTGAAACCATCTCATGAAACAAAATCTGACTGTAATTATAATCAAAAAATCTAGTCATTGGTAAGCTCTCTATCAAATTAATGAGTTCCGCCTCACTGTTACAAACAAATACAGACCACAATTTACTTCTATCAGATGCAAGTGTGTAGGACAAGATTTTACCATTATAGAAGTGTCTATCTACGACTACACGTTGTTCGGGTATCGTATCTGCCATCTCTCTTGTAAAATCATGAGGCAGGGTAAACTCGACCATAAATCTTGTATTTCCACCGGTATCTGACATAATAAGATAAAATAATTAAGGGTATGTTTTAAAATACAGCATAACCAAAAACCAATCTCGTAGGGAGGCTAGGTCCTGTAAATGATCTAAAATTGAGCCTGACTTCCACATCTATATACTCATCCTTTAAGATTTCTCTCAATTCTGAAGTACTACTTAACATTCGCAATTCTTCATTTGTTTCGAGAGGCACAAAGTCAAGATAAAACATTTCTCTCCTCAAGGTTGGGTCGCTCTTTGACAATGCATACACAGAAACCCTACTGATAAAATCATAATCAGCACTTCCAAACTTTGCTTTCAAAAGCCCTCTCCCCGATTGAATATTTGTAATCTGACTAGTATCTACACCACGATTATCTGCCGAAATTTTATAGTTTGTAGGTACATCTTTAATGATAAACACATGCGTAGATATGGTATTTAAGCCTGATTGGATTTCAAATTCTGCATCCAAATTTACTTCAAAGAGCGGCACCCTTTCTTTTTCACATCCTAAAATACTAAATATTAGGAAAATACTAAATATTTTTAAATACTTCATTTTCATTGATTGAACTAGATTCATACCTATATAACTAAAATTAGGTTATATAAATTGCAAAAATAAAGAAAATGATGTTCTCCAAAGCTCAAATAAAGATTGCTTAAATAAAAAATTTGGCTTCCAAAAAAAATATTCGATTAAATGATCATAATATTTATCGACCTGCTATATATTGTGGGGTCAAACCAAAAGTTTGGTATCTTATTTGGAAGTAGTAATAATCGGTTAAATAAAATAACTAAAAATATTAAAATGGGAGAACAGAAAGTATCGCTGGTTAATGACCAAAAACAAATGCAAAAATTTGTCAAGTCACTACTAAATGATGTAAGTGCACTAGAATATATGATAGAAAATGACTGGTTTGAATCCGATGTCGTCCGTATTGGTGCCGAACAAGAAATGGTCATGGTAGATAAAGATACATTCAAACCCGCACTAGTGGCCATGGAAGCCCTAGACAAAATGACCCACTATCCATGGGTGGAGACAGAGCTCGCCAAGTTTAACCTAGAGACAAACCTAGACCCGAGAGTTTTCGAAGGTGACTGTTTCTCTGCTTTAGAAGAAGAAAACTCTGGTAAACTCAATAAAATCCAAGACGTACTAGATGGTATGAATACATCCATAGTGCTAACTGGAATTTTGCCGACGTTGAGAAAATACCACTTAGAAATGGAAAATCTCACGCCCAAAAAACGATATTTTGCCTTAATGGAAGCCTTAGACAAACAACTAATCGGCCAGTCATATGAATTGCGTATCGTAGGTATTGACGAATTATTAGTAAAGCATAGCTCACCGTTACTAGAAGCAAGCAATACGAGTTTTCAAGTCCACTTACAAGTAGCCCCAAAAGATTTTGTCAAAATGTACAATATCGCTCAGGCTCTTGCCGGACCAATGATGGCCATCGCTGCTAATAGTCCTATTGTATTCGGTAAAAGATTATGGCACGAGACAAGAATCGCGCTATTCCAACAGTCTCTAGACACACGTACCACGCATGACCATATGCGCGAGCGTAGTCCAAGGGTAAGTTTCGGTAGAGATTGGTTACACGACTCTATTTTAGAAATATATAAAGAAGATATTGCTCGTTTCCGTGTATTGTTGAGTAGCGACGTAGAAGAAGATTCACAAGCAATGATCAAAAACGGCCAAGTACCTAAACTTAGGTCACTTCAGGTGCACAATAGTACGGTGTACAGATGGAATAGACCATGTTATGGCATCAGCGAGAATGGAAAACCACATTTACGTATTGAGAATAGGATCCTACCTTCAGGCCCTACCGTCCTTGATGAAGTTGCTAATTCTTGTTTTTGGCTCGGTTGTATGATCGGAATGGCAGATGAAGTAGGCGATATTAGAAAGATGATGTCATTTGTAGATGCTCGTGATAATTTCGGTAAAGCAGCAAAATTTGGTGTGGACTCTAAGTTTACTTGGTTTAATGACGAAAAAATCTCCGCGGTAGATCTTATTCAACGGCTTATACCTATTGCAAGAAAAGGTCTAGAGTCACGAAATGTAAATAAAGCAGATATAGACAAATACTTAAATGTAATCCAACAGCGTGCTGAAAAACACATGACTGGCGCAAGATGGATGCTACGTGCTTTCACAAAACTACACGAAAACTCAAATACAGACGAAGCTCTGAGTGTACTCACAGCGACCATGATCAATAATCAACAATCTAATAAACCTGTACACGAGTGGGAAATGCCTAGTATAGACGACCTTAAACTTTACAAACCATCACACCTCAAAGTATCAGAGTTTATGCTCACTGATCTTTATACCGTACAGAAGGACGATATCGTAGATCTTGTAGCAGAATTGATGGATTGGAATACCATAAGATATACACCTGTAGAAGACACCAAAGGGAAATTGGTGGGTCTAGTAACAGCAAGATTGTTATTAAGGAATTATATCAAAAACCGACAAAATCCTAAAAAAACCACGCTTGTCTCTGAGATAATGATACAAAATCCAATTACTGTCACACAAGAGACCAATATCCTTGATGCTATGAAGCTAATGAAGGAAAATAAAATAGGTTGTCTTCCTGTGGTGAATGGCGAAGAACTAGTAGGACTTATATCTGAAACAGAGTTTCTTAGGATCACAGCAAGACTAATCGAAAGAATGAAGTAATCAATATAAAATGAGGTGTTAAGCATTTTTAACACCTCATTTTTAAAAAAATTGATGCTAACGATAATCTGTCATTTTTATAAATGTAAATCAATTACTTCAATAATATTGTGAAAGAAGTATATCTTTATCCTCTTAAAGAAAACTGAAAACATGCTTTCAAAAACATATGCAAGTGCAGTACACGGAGTAGAAGCACAAACAATAACCGTCGAAGTCAATGCGGGTGGCGTAGTAGCTGCTGGCAAACAAGGTTATTTTTTAGTAGGGCTCCCTGACAATGCTGTGAAAGAAGGATGGCAAAGAATAGAAGCTGCCATTAAAAACATAGGTCTGAACGTACCTCGTGTCAAACTTGTCGTAAATCTTGCTCCAGCTGATATTCGCAAAGAAGGCTCTGCGTATGATCTGCCTATAGCTATGGGTATCTTAGCGTCAACAGATCAACTCAATAAAGCAGATCTAGAAAAGATTATTTTTATGGGCGAAGTTGCCTTAGATGGTGAACTCAGACCTATAAAAGGAGCACTACCCATAGCAATTCAAGCACGAAAAGAAGGCTTCAAATCCTTTTTCCTACCAAAAGCAAATGCTCGAGAAGCAGCCATCGTATCAGGTATTGATGTTTATGGTATTGAAAATATGAAACAAGCCATCGATTTTATAAAAGGTGAAATCACACTAACACCTGTAGTATATGACACTCGTGAAGTTTTTGCTGATACTTCCAATCAATATGCCGTAAACTT
The DNA here is from genome assembly GCA_002482845.1 of Saprospiraceae bacterium UBA7687. GTDB lineage: Bacteria > Bacteroidota > Bacteroidia > Chitinophagales > Saprospiraceae > OLB9. The sequence continues at coordinate 100,460 of DLGT01000095.1, read as the reverse complement.
CAGTGATGTAAAAGGACAAGAAAATATCAAACGTGCCCTCGAGCTTGCGGCCGCAGGTGGTCACAACGTTATATTGATCGGTCCTCCTGGCGCTGGCAAAACCATGTTAGCTAGAAGGTTACCTACCATCCTACCACCTTTAAATTTATATGAAGCTCTCGAAACCACAAAGATACATTCGGTAGCAGGTATTCTTGGGACAGACTCATCGTTGGTGACAGAGAGACCATTTCGATCCCCTCATCATACCATAAGTGATGTAGCCCTTGTAGGAGGAGGCTCTAATCCTAATCCTGGTGAGATATCATTGGCTCACAATGGTGTATTGTTTTTGGATGAATTGCCAGAATTCAAGCGACAGGTGCTTGAAGTCATGCGCCAACCAATGGAAGAAAGAAAAGTTACCATTTCAAGAGCCAAAATATCAGTCGACTATCCTGCCAGTTTTATGCTTATTGCCTCCATGAATCCTTGCCCATGTGGTTTTTATAACCATCCAGAAAAAGATTGTGTTTGTGGTCCAGGCGTCGTAAAAAAATACCTGACAAAAATCTCTGGGCCATTATTAGACCGTATCGATTTGCATGTAGAAGTCACTCCAGTATCATATGATGAGTTGTCAAATCATGAATATAGTTCAGAAACATCTGAGCAAATCGTAGAAAGAGTAGTCAGAGCTAGAAACATTCAAAACGAAAGATTTAAGGACCAACCAGGTATCTTTAGCAATGCCCAAATGCCAAGTCGAATGGTGAGAGACGTTTGTGAACTTACGCCTGCTGGCGCCAACTTGCTCAAAACAGCAATGACAAGATTACAACTGTCTGCCAGAGCATACGACCGAATCCTTAAAGTAGCTCGTACTGGTGCGGATCTAGCAGGAAGCGCAGATATAAAGATAGAACATTTAGCAGAAGCTATTCAGTACAGAAGTCTTGATAGAGAAGGTTGGGCTGGATAAGTATTTAAAGTAATATAAAATTTTATGATCAATTATATAGAAGCAAGTTTAGAAGCCATAGTCGCCCATTACATCGGTAGTCATTCAGAAGGTGAAGATATTACCTATTCTCAAGACGTGCTTTCAGTAGAAGATGAAGAGCTTTATCAAATACTATTTAAGTATTTTATGACTCACTTTAAGGAACCGGAGTTCTTTAACTTTACATTTTCTTCAGGTGAAATAGAGTTAAATCCTATTTTTAATTTTGTTGCCAATATTTTTGATGATCCCTCATGCATACACGAACAATCTGTCAAAATAGCAAGACATCTGTATGAAAAGTCCAAACATCCTAACATTAAATCAGGAGAGTTATATATCTCTTATTTTAAAAATGTTCTTGTCGATGATGAATTGGTAGATGCTGTTGGTATATTTAAAACTGAAAACAAAGATCAGTTTCTAAAGTTGGATACACGAAGTACAGATTTCATCCTTACTAAAGATGTGGGTACCAATATTGGAAAATTAGATAAAGGCTGTCTTATTTTTAATACTGAAAGAGAAAGTGGATTTAAAATTTGTAATATTGACCACAGTAATAGATACAAAGAAGCAGCATATTGGCGTGAAGAGTTTCTTATGATTACAGCAAGAGCAGATGATTACCATCAAACAAAAAACTATATCCAGGCTACTAAAAACTTTATTAAAGATAGAATGTCGAAGGAGTTTGACACTGACAAAACAGATGAAGCCGCTGTCATGAATCGCTCATTTGAATACTTTAAACATCAGGAAAAGTTCGACGCAGCAGAATACGAAGTCAGAGTATTTAAAGATGACAAAGTAGTAGAAGCTTTTCAAGATTATAAACAAGAGTACCAAAATACTAGATCAGCTTCATTAAATGATGAGTTTGATATCTCAGACTATGCAGTTAAAAAACAATCACGCGTATTTAAAAGTATCATAAAACTGGACAAAAACTTTCATATTTACGTCCATGGCGACAAAAACAAAATTGAAAAAGGAACAGATAATGAAGGTAGGAAATACTACATACTTTATTATGATGATGAAAGTTAATAGGTCTATCACCAAGAATTCACACCGATATATAAACAAAAAAAGGAGTCTTGAAAATTTTGTTTTCAAGACTCCTTTTTCTTTATTAATCAGATATTGATTTTTTATCTTCCCATAATCTTAATTGATATTAAACCTAAGTGTTAATCCTGACCGTATGGTAGTGACTGGGAAATTTAAAGATGTCTTTGGTGTAATCTTCGAATAATCAAAATAAAATCTTAATGAAAGATTTTTGTTTACATCATATTCTATGGTAGGATTAAGGGTTACTGTCTTGCTACCTCTATCTGCTTGTGCACTAATACCTGTCAAAAGATCATATACTTGCGAAAGATCATCCCTAAGTGAGTAGCTCAAATTAAATCTTAAATCTCTACCTTTAGCTACAGTGGTTCTTTTAGCTTTATCATCCGGTTCTGGAGAGTCATCTTCTGGCTCACCGTCCTTTTTCTTCTTTTTCTTAACAGACTTTTTCTTCTTGCTGAAAGCTTTGAAATTTTTGATAACATAACCACCACCTATTATAATCTCCTTTCCTTTGTTCTCACGCAATTGTGATATACCCAATTCTAGATTTCTAGTCGTTTTGTACTCGAAATCTATTTTCATATCCTTCACCGTCTTGACACTAATACCTATTACTGGCACAAATTGTTCTTGGATACTTACGGTCGGTATTTCTATTTGTGAATAGTAATTATTATTTGGTGACAACTCTACGAATGGATCTAATGAATTATAGTTAGGTTGTGTTTCGAACCTACTTACCCTAATAGTAGAAGAATAACCGTGTTTGATCGTAATATTTGAGAAGATATCTTTAAACAATTTCAATCGTGACAGTCCATTATAATTTAGTTGCCAGTTAGGCCTTGGAATATAATTACTTTTAGAGAATTCCTTTTTCTGATCAAGTTCAATATCAAATGCTGACTTATTTGTATAGGCAGCAATAAACGCTGCTACATTGACATTATTTTGAGACGGGCCATAACCTTCTACATATTCTGGATCTGAAGGGTGTAAACCAGGGTTTTCAATATTTGGCAATCGCCTAGAAATAATTTCTCTATTGGATTTAAATGAATTATATAAATCAATACTATTTCCAAACAGCGTATTTAATGCATAATAAGACGCATCAAAGGTTCCTACATCAAATTTTGCTTGCTGCATAAACTCTCCGTTTTCACTAGCTTTTGTCCTAAAGACTTCAGTATGGTTTTCTGTATAATTACGTTTGAAACTTATGTCTACACTAAAATCTTTAAACGGTTCTACAAGTAATTTTACATCCAGTGTCTGTCTTTTGTTTTGAGATAACTCTCCATTGAAATTTAGACTTGGATTAAACCATCCTTGATTTCTGATCAACCAGTTATTCTGTCCCACCAAATTAGGTTGTACGCCGGCTATAAAATCCCATCCTGGTGCCGCAAATCCTTCACTCTGTCCGAGCAAGCTAGATTGTGGCATAAATCCTGGTATAATGGTGCCTCGCTCCTCCTTATAATTAAATTTGATTGACCTTATTAGCATCAATGGTCGGAGTAAAACTCTTTCTGCCAAAGACGGATCCTTAGGTTCATCTGATTTATCTGTTTTCTTTTTCGGTGCTGGATCAGAACCATCTGTCAGTTCTGGCGAAACTTCCATTTGGGTTTTGTCACCATCTTTTGTTGTGGTCTTTGGTTTGCTTGGAGATTGTCTGTTTCTAGCAGCGCGCGGTGCTTTACCAGTTTCGATAGATTTTAAGTACGATGACTTATTATAAAGTTTATCAAAACCAAAAGTCATATTAACGCCCGCATTCTGACTATTTCTGATTGTATTTCCTAGTGGTGTACCTAATGCATCTATCTGTATTAACGCCCCTGCATCCCATGCATAGTCTGCTTTATAATCTACACCAGCTTGTATCCAGTCTAGTATTGGAATACTCTTGAATGGTAATTTATAATTTACAGAAACGTTATGGGTGTAGTTTTTACTACGTCCCAATCTCTTAAAATTCTGATTTCTATATTTCTGTGCATAATTTGGATCATCATTGGCTATCACATCACTATAAAAGTTACCATTTTCATCCACCCTTGATCCATTTTCGTCTACCCAATCTCTACCGTCAGCAGTATTCGCAATACCTGTCTGTCTCAATTGGTCTACGACTGAATTTGTATTGGCTCTAAAATTAAACCTTAGTGATCTTGTAAGGTCCCAATCCAACACATAATTTCGTTCCCAACTCAAACGATTATCATCAAAAACAAATACGGGTTCGACAGGAAGCCTAAAAGTTCGTGAATTGTTAATATTTATTACCCTTGTCGTAAAAGAAAAATTACTTGGCAATAAACTAAAGTTAAAATCTGATAATATCTTTAATGCCTTGACTTTAATAAACTTAAACGGTTCTATATAATTTGACTTTCTAGCGTATACATAGTCAAGGCCGACCGTCCTGTTGGTGGATTTATCTTCTTTGATTATTGGGTCAGATTTGATATTTTCTGTAAATGCGTATGATGCACTTATATTGGATGGCGACCAAGGTTTTGATCCATCTCCTGCTTGTACTTTTACATTAGTAACGTTAAAGGTTTTGATAGTGATTTCCTCTCTTGATACATTCCTTATAGAATCTTTTTCCGCCTGTGTGTCTACTAGATTTAATTTTTCTTTGACTGTTAAATCTAAGTCAAAAGGATCAAATTGTGGCGTGATATATGTCTTTTGATATTGTGCATAGACCGGTAAAGTAATTTTTAGTGCTTTGGGCAGCAATTTGCCTGCATCTATATTAGTAGCAATATCGTACTGAACTGTTTCTTCTCTGTTTCTTTCCATCAGTCGTTTGTCCAATGCCCCGAAACCAATACTACTATAATTACCTGCTATATTTAACTCTCCTAAATCCGCCATTTGTACCTGCATTTTGGCTTGTGCAGCGACACCTCCTGACTCTTCAAAACCAGTAACCCTTAACTCATTAATCCACACCTCTCCATTAAAAACTTCGCCACCTGTTGCTATATTCCTCACCCCAATCTGAAATGCCTTGATCACTCCGAGAGAAGGATTGCCTATCATACGGATCTTGTCGCCCCTACCCTCATTTATAGCCAGTTCTACTGTATCGGAATTAGGTATATTATTTCTTATTCGCAGCCTTTTTAATTCAAGTAAACTATCCAAAGGAATATTTACATAATTACTATCTGGCCAAATATTGGATGGATTTTGATTATTTTCTTTTGAAATGATAAGTGGCAACTCATATTCATAATAATTATTTGCTCCCTCTTCTTTTCCTCCATTATCAAAATCCTTTCCTAATCTCACGACGATGGCTAGTTCTTTATCTTTTATATCAGTCAAACTTCCTAGTGCTTTCTCAGCATGGACAAACATTTGAAGTCTTTTATATAGCGTTAAATTTACCCTTGCTAACTTACTGACACTGACTTGGCATTTTGGGGATAATTTCTCAAATTTTAATACCATGGACCTTTCATCCTGCAATAAATTGGCTACTGTACCGAATGATTGAGTCCTTACCACTCCTTTGGGTGTGACATAATTAAATGGTTGTTTTCCAGAATTTTCTTCTACTCCCACATCGTCCACATTGAAGACTACATCGGTCAAACCTGCATCATTTGAACAGTTTGGAGCCTGTCTCCTCCATTGACTTCTCTGAAGCTGGAACTCCGCAAGTCTAAATGTCTTGGGTTTACTGAAGTTTGTCATATACATCCTCATGAACTGTATGGATCTGAATCCTGCAACTGGTCCAACAGTATCAGTGTAAGAATTTATAGGTATCTGAAATCTATACCATTTTTCAGTGGCGCCACTTGGACTTGTTACTATGACAGATTGTCTATAATAATTACCCAATATGGTAGTATCAAGCTCTCCATTGTTATTCTTAATTTTTATTTTATATTCATAAAATGCTTCCGTTTGGTCAAGCGATTTATTATTATTTAGATCTTCATTGTCAGGATATCTGTTTCCCCTTACAAATTGTTCTTGATTGCTATTATTTAATGGAGCATTGCCTTGTGGACCATTAAATTCTTTCATCTTTACTAATAGGTTTGATTGATTAGCAAAGTCTGGATCATTAAAAAACTTGAAATTATCATTAGCTGGGTCTAGGGTAACTTCTGACAAACTTGCTAGCTGATTTTCTTGCAACCATGTATTATATTTTTGTTGTTCTCCTGCATCACTAAGACCATCGAAACCGAGATCCTGTACAGGACCATCTTGTAAATCAAAACCATTTACCAATGGTATGCTTACAGTAGCTCTACCATATGCTGTACTCGTTGTCGGTACATTTCGTCTAGCGGTAGGAATGGCGTTTTCAAAAAACAAAAAGTTGTCTTTAATAATATCTTCTGAAACACTTCCAAGATTAAAAATTATTTCTCCTTCTTCGTCAATGTCATGTTGATCATCTCTTCTTGCCATAAAAGGATTAAGCATCCAAAACTCAATATTTTCATAATTGGCGGCTTCGAAATCTGCATTTTGGAAATAGCGCGATACTCCAGCCCATCTACTTCTTGGATTATTCAATACTATTTGATTATCCCTTAACGTAAATCCTTCTGTATATGGCAAAATACCATTCTTATTATCAAAATTGTAAGGTCCCCTCTCTGACGGATAATAACTTAGGTCAAAAGTAAATAACTGATTCTGACCCGGCTGCAATTGTCTATTTGTAAAGAGTTCGTTTTGATTTATCGATCTAGTATATGGATCTGTGTTATCTTGTGACGTCCTCGGTGTACCGAAATCAAGCACATACCAATTAAGACGTGCTCTGTTGGCACCATATGTGAGATTGTTTTGTAATAGTCCTTCTCCTTTACCAAAATTAGATGGTGTGCTTGCAAGTGACCATAGATTGGCGTTAAAACCTCCTAAGTTAAGATTTGTAATGGCACCTTCAAAGTCGTCAATATTGGCTATTCCTGTATCATCAAATCCAGTATTTATCGCCTTAGCATGACCTGGAATGATTCCTGCCGCTTCAGCTGTCAAATTGATATTTGATTTTTCAGCAGTACTGTAGAATGGTAATTTGTCTATCATTTTGGTGACCCAAGGGACTTCATCATTATAATTATAATCAAGTCCAAATATCTTATTATTAATTGGGTCATCACCAATATTTACTTTTTGGGTAAATGGTCGTTCTGCCAATCTTAAGAAAGTAGCACCAAGACTTGATTTTTTATTAAATTGATACTCTGCTCGAATACCCATCATGTTTTTTTGCTGCAAGCTAAACAAGGAGTTGTCTTCAAAAGACACATTTATAGGTGTGCCTTGAGCCAAGTATGCTTCATTTATGATTCTAAGTCTTCCTAAGGAGTAATCGATTTCATAATCTTGGCCTTCTACGAGTTCCTTACTACCAGCCGTAACACGCACTGAACCTTGTGGAACGAACGGACCTAAAGGTATCTCACCATTATTTGATGTAGATTTGACCTTTCCAGTCATTCGGAATTTGTTTCTTGTCAAATCTTGTCGTGCAATACTAATACTTGTATCATATAACTCTTGGAACCGATATTTTAAAATTGCAGCAGAATCAACAATAAACTGTGGAGTAATAAGCCCTTTATTTAACTCCTTTTCTAAGACTTCTTTAGTTAATTGCTTGCCAAAGGGTTCCAAAACAGGAATTACAACTGCTCCACTACGTTCAATAACTGTAATACCAGGAAGATAATCAAAATATCCATCTGGCTGTGGGTCCCCAAATCTATTCAATCTATCAAGATTAAAAAGCTGCAAAAGTGGCAATTTATCAAGATCTCCTTCAGGAAGGTATTTTTTTAACGTTCCATCATTTCTATCATCTTCAAAAAATATATCAAACTCAAAATCTTGTTGATTTAGTGACGTTGTCCTTAATGGATATACATTTTTCATCATCAAGTCCCACATCGGAGCATTAACTAATAAACCTTGACTATTAATGGATTTTGTTATTTGATTGGTTGACTTCAATAATTTTACAAAGTGAACTTTGGGTGGTTCTACTCTTGTGGTATCTGTCTGATCTCCTGGCTGTACGGAAGAAGCTGACAACTGACCTACTTGAAAAAGTGTATCACAAATAGTAGTGTAATAATAATTATATGCTACACCGAGTACCTGATTTGGTCTTAGCCTAATATTTAGTGACAGGGTACCTAGTTTTGGGTGGTAGGTATATTCTGATGTAGATAATCTTCTTCCTCTGAATACCTCAAAGTCTCTAGTTTGTTTTAATCCAAATGATGTCAACTGATTATTTACTTTATCAATATCTACAATATTGGGACTTTGGAGTATTTGTGCATAAATGGTATTTGCACCATTTCTTGGTATGGGAATACCCGTTTCGTCCTTTGTATTTCCATTAGGACTAAAAAAACTAGGATTTGACGTAAATTTATTGGGATCCGGCTCACCTAAATCTGAAATAGCCGCCACCATGGTAGAGTTATCCTGATATTCAGGTCTATCGTCAGATATCCAAACTTCGATCTGTGCTATCTGATGAGATGTATTGATAAAAGGCAAGGTAGAAAGTGATCTTTCGTATGTATTTCTATTATAGTGCGATATAAAAAAGTGTCTGTTTTCATCATAATCATCAGGATAAATTTCAAATTCCTGAATAGATGCACCATTTTCTACTTTTATATTATTTGCCCTTGATCTCTGCTGAGATAACAAACCTGTTACTCTCAACCGGCCAAACTGCAATTCAGTCTTTAAACCAAATAAACTTTGTGCCCCTTGGATTAGATTTCCTCTCAGCGGCAAGCTTACATTTCCAGCTTCTATTTTTTTTATGATATCATCTTCTGAAAAAGCATCTGAATCAAATGCAAGTTTTATTTGTCTATCAAAATCAAACTGAGATTGTGTATCATAATTAAACCCTAAGTCAAGCTTTTTACCTATCTTACCATCCACATTCATCTTGATTAGTGGCGTTGGGAAATCAGGTTGACTTTGCCTTTGTGCAGTAATTGGCAATGATGGATCATCTCTACGACTATATAACCATCCTATACTTAAATCTACCGTTCCTTGAGGTTTTATATTCACTTCTGTACCTCCAAATAATCTATCTATGAGACTATTTGTGAGTTCTACCTTATCCATTGGGTCTATTTTGCCTGACCGTGATTTTTTGTCTGACTTTATACCTGCTAGCGAGTTAAAATACTCCTTTTCTTGTTCCTTGGATTTATAGTCTAAATATTCTTCAAAGGTCATGTAAGTAGGCGTTCTGTAGAATTCGTTTCCTATTTTTTCATATATGATATAGTGGCCTGACACAGGGTCGTATTCTACTTTTTGTACAATTTCTTTTGTCGTAATATCAAAAGGGTTGGTCTGTTTATCGGTAATAAAATCACCAGTCCTATCTTTCAGTGGGATAGTATCCACTAAAGCAGCAACCACAAAATCATTTGCATATGGATCTGGTAAGTTTTTTGAAGGCAGTTTTCCAAACATTGTAAATACTACCCCAAAACAAAAACCAAACACTAAAAGAACCTGTTTTAAACTCATAAAACCTTTAAATTTTAGTTGATATCATTTGCTTTTTTACATAAACACAAATGTACATCAGCGTATAACGACCAATTTTATTATTCTCGTATATTTTATTCTGAAAAAATGGGGAAATTAATTCATTTGCTTTAAAACTTGCTTAATTAGATCCTCTACCATCTCAATATTCGGATTTTTATCCAATACTGATTTTATCTGTTTTTCTACTACTGGTTTTGGAAATCCCAAAGCAATCAATGCAAATAACGCTTCATTTCTGATTGTATTGCTTTCAGGTGAAGATAAAATGACTTGTTCTCCTCCTGTTTCTTTGATTACCTTGTCTTTTAGGTCTAAAATAATTCTTTTTGCTGTTTTGGGACCAATACCTTTTACTTTGCCCAGAGCTACTGCATTTTCATGAATTATCGCAGATTTTACTTCTTCGGGCGTCATATACGATAATATTACCCTTGCAGTATTGACACCTACTCCTGACACTGATATTAGCAATACAAATAAGGATCTCTCTTCGTCATCAAAAAACCCAAACAAAGACTGTTCGTCTTCTTTAACATTGAGATAAGTGAAGATTTTTATTTTGGATAAATTCTCAAGTTTTGAATATGTGTTCAAACTTATGTTTACATGATATCCTACACCATTACAATCTACATAAATATAAGTAGGAGTCTTGTGGGATATAGAACCATTAAGGTAAGCAATCAATATAAAATCTTTTTGGTATGTTACTAAAAACTTTCTCCATTATATCAGCTATAATCATCAAGCTTTGAATATAATCCGCAAAGATATTAAAATTATATATTTAAAAGATTTTTAATATGATTTTTTTAGATGTACTCAAAGTTATCCATATCTACGTAGTTCTTTCAATAAATGCAAAGAGGTGACACATTTATTTAAACATGTCACCTCTTTTACAATAAGTGTGAAATTAATATAACTTTATTTTATTACTAACTTCTTGATGCTAAAGTTTTTGCCTGACTGAATTTTTACAAGATAAACGCCTCCTGGAAGATTATTTGTTCTCAATGTCATTCTTTCTTCTTTGCCATCTATTTTCATCAATGATGTATATATGACCCTACCATCAATATTAGTGATTTCAACATTCGCAGTGACATTATAAGGTGAACTAGCTGAAATAATTACATAATCTTCTGCTGGGTTTGGCGTAAGCGTCACACCGAAATAATCGTTATTGCTATCTTCTGTAGAAACGGTTCCATCACTGTTTATAACAGTCTCAATAGCTTGTGTACAAGTTTCTTCACCTTGACCATCTTCTGCAGAAATACAAGCCTGTGATGAATACTTAAATATATCTAATAATTCAAAATCATCAATTATCCAACCAGTAAAATCAGCATCAGGTGCAATGGTTGCATCTGTAGCAAATCTAAATTGGAACACTACGGTCTTTCCTAAATACTCAGACAAATCTACGTATGAGTCTGTCCACTCCTCTCCAGAATAACCTGTAAAACCACTCAATGACGGTACCGCAAGTGTTGCATAGGCAATTTCAGAATTGTATGCATTTCTAAAGAATTTAGATTTATCGACTACTTGTGGAATTCCACCATCAACGATTACTTCTAAAAATCCACCATCAAATCCACCTTGTGTATTATACTTGTGCCAGAATCTCATAGCAGGATTTGTTCCTGTGATGGTAAATGGTGTAGATATTAAGAGTGCATCTGTCTCGTTTACTACATTTATTACATGCCAAGATACTTCAGGACTTCTGTAAATATCATAGTTTGGTAACCAATCTTCACTACCACGGTTTTTCTGAATATCCCAAGTCAAATCATTATCAAAATTGTCAAATGCTAATCTTGTAGATTTATTTGTGCTATTTGTTTTTGTTTTATACGTAATTTTATTTCTCTGCTCATACTCTAAATTACCTAAGCTAAATGTCAAAACATTGCCAGATATTTCTGGCTCGATACTTCCTGAACCCGCTACATATGAAACACCATTTGGCAATTCATCTGTAACTATGACATTATTCTGTCTAGACGGTATATGGTTTATCGTGTTTATTTCTACATCTATCTCTCCACCAGCATCCACTGAAGCTGTTGCTGTTTTGGTTATTTTAAGCTTTTCAATAAGAGTAGGTAACACATCAAAATTTTCTGTACCATCATTCCTGTCAGTTGTCAAGCCTCCATCAGCAAAATAGCCCAATCCTCTTCTTGCAAAAGATTCCCATATTATTTTTTGGTTTGCTTTATTAAAATGAATACTATCTGCTCTCAATATTGCATCTCTGCCTGCAATAAAACCTGGATTACACGGTTGAGTTTTCATACCTTCGATAACTAAGAATGCTGCTTTGTAATTACCAGATTCTGTATTATTCCAATCAAGATCTACACCATATTTATCTATAAAGCCCCAATACATGTCCCAAAGCATACATGTCCACACTTCACCAAGTGGGTGAGGTGCTGTGGTTCCTTTGATATCATCATATGTTTGCGGATTGATAGTCATATCGGTAGAATAAGGATATCTTCTGATACCACTACCTGTAGGTTGTTGAGCAGCGGCAAATGTTCCAATACCTCGAGCATCCGATCCTTTGTCTCCTTCTTCATGTGTTGTGATCAATGAAAAGTAATCGCTCCATCCTTCACCCATCTGCTCATCATTATTAAGACAAGCAGAGTTAAGTCTACCTCCAGTAAGTCTTGTCGAAATACCATGACCAAACTCATGAGCAATAATACCATTATCTAAAGCTCCATCAAGATATTCTGCACCCATACGCTCTCTTTCTTGGAAGGTCATTTGTACTGTCTCTCCATTTGCTATAGCTAATCTTATTTTATCACAATCTGATTTTTTAAGAAAAACCGATGGAATTGTAACTGTTGCTCCTACTACACCCGCTGCCATTCCTAATATCTCTTCTCCATTACCACCATTTACACCTGATATGTTACATACCAAAGCCGCTATTGCACCAGCATTCTGTGCATTTAATACTTTTCTACCAAACTCACAAACGCCTCTATCTATAAGTGCAATTTTACCTGTTATCTCAGACACATTTGTAAACGCATTACATCCTAGAGTAGGATTTGTAGTAGCATCTTTTGCAATTGCTACATTACCTATGATCGCTGTTTCTGTGGCATCAGGTATGACTCTACCAAATGACGCTGCACCGTATTCAGATATAAATCCTTCTATGGATTGTGGAGAATCTATTGATACCGCACCACCTGAGTTCTCCCAAAAGAACATCTGCATTCTACCATTAAACCCATCTGTTGGTGTAGAAAAATTGGCATTATTTACTTTTGGAGGATCTGTTTGTCCTGCCTCATGCAGTTCTATACCGTCAAAAGCTTGTGCAAGAACATAATCTTGTCCATCGCCTGCTCCTGAATAATTTCTTTGTTGAAAATTACCAAATTGTTCTGTAAAGCCTAGAGATGCTGAGATGTCATGCATCATATTGACCATATAAAATAAGTTAGTAACTGCTGCATCAGCAAATTCCCTTGAATCCTGATTAAGATCTATTGGAAAATCAAAATTTAATGCTGCTCCACCTTCTGTAGGCGTACCATCTGCATCATCATCATCGTCTTTATCTTGATATGCATACACATTGTTTCCTCTTGTGATCGTAAACTCAGCACCATCCGCGCCATCGGTATCATGCCATCCAAAAGGGGAAAACGCTAAATATTTGTCATCTGATACTAAACTTCTTTGTCCGTGATTCGGACTTTCTACTGGTAGAGCATACACATTATATGTTGCCGCTGCTCTATTTGCCAATACTTGAGAAACTCTTTGTGTCTTTTTATTGATCTTTCTAAATGTGTTAATGGCGCACTTGTCATGTTTTGCAAATGCATCTTTATGATGTTGGCAATATGTTGTAAAGTTTGCTTTAGAGACAAAACTTCCTTTTGTTGCGTCAATATTGATATCCCAATAATCAGCGCTAGACTTCATATCAAGATTTAAATTCCAAACTAGAACTAATTTGTTATCTACCATGTCATACTTAAGCTCTGCTGGAATAGACGATTTTGTCAATTCAGGCATTTCGAAAGTAAGTTTACCATTATCACTTCTTGATTTTAGGATTGGGTTACCTTTCACACTTACTCCTAGATGATTTGCTGACTGAAGTATTGCATTTTCTGCGGTAATTGTTGGTGCTTTTTTATTTACTTTTGACTTTGCATCAGCAACAAAATTGTGCATGTCTGACACTACTTTTCCTTCTTTATTTATTACCAATGTCATCATGGCATTTCTTATAGGAATATTATCATGTGTCTGATTTAGATAAACATAAGTGATACCAGATTTGGAAGTTGCTTCTGAGCTAATCTGAAGATTTGCATAATCAGAAGTTGTCAAGTTCCATTTCTCAGCATTTTGCTCGATGTGTCTAAGTGCGATATCTAATCTTGTTTGACTTTGACCGAAAATCAAAGGAGATTGGATAAGCAACATTAATACTAAAATGTAAAATTTGCGCTGCATGTGGTGAAAATTTAGTTAATAATAGATTGTTTGAAAATAAATATAAAAGGCGTTTATTTAAATAGGTTTAAATGAACGAGTCATAAAAGTATAAAAACATTGTTTCTTTGACTATCTTTTTTTATAATTAAGTTCCCCATACGACAAAATTATTATTTTATTCCCATCTTTGTGACCAAATAAAACCATTTTTCTATGTCTGACACGATATATGGACGCAATGCGGTGACCGAAGCTTTTGACGCAGGATTAGATATTGAGAAGGTATTTGTCTTGAGTAGTATTCATGGAGATTTTGAGATACAAATTCGAAACTTATGTAAAGAAGCCAATGTACCTCTCGCTAAAGTACCTGAAGTCAAACTAAACGAACTTAGCAAATTTAAAGTACATCAAGGCGTTGTAGCTTTGATATCACCCATAAAATATCATAATTTTAAAGATGTTATTGCGTCTGCATTTAAAGCTGAAAAGTCACCATTGGTTTTAGTAATTGATGGCGTCACAGATGTCAGAAATATTGGTGCCATAGCGCGGTCAGCTTATTTTTTTGGAGCAGATGCTATCATTATTGCTGGAAATTTTGCTGGAAGAATTAGTGAAGATACCGTTAAAACTTCTGCAGGTGCCATTCTGAGAATTCCTGTTTGTCGAGTTAATAGCTTACTTACATTGGTGAGCGACCTCCAAAGTCTAGGACTGAAAGTTGTTGCGACCAGCCTTAAAGATGCAATCGAACCAGAACAATCAGACATGAAAGAGCCATTAGCCATCATTCTAGGTGCAGAAGACAAAGGATTGCATTATAAAGTATTGGAAATCGTAGATGAAGTCATTAAAATACCCGCTGTAACAGATTTTGACTCTTTAAATGTCTCTGTTGCGGCAGGAATCTTTTTGTACGAAAGCGCGAAACAACGTAGTAACTAAGCTTTGAAAACATTTTTTCGTTATTTTTCGTTAACTCACAAGTTTTAACAATTGACCTATTGATGTCATAATATACTGATATGAATTTATTTAAAAAATATTTATTTGGGATGTTTGCATGTGCGTTTCTGATGATTTCAGTTACATCCTGCAAAACAACCAAATCAGCTGATCTCCAATACAAGCCACTTGAAAATGCTCTTTTATGGGAAATAAAAGGTCCCGGTATTTCTAAACCATCTTATTTGTATGGTACGATCCACATTATAGATACTAAGGATTATTTTCTTCCAAAAGGTACGATGGCTGCAATAGACGCGTCAGATAAAGTTGTTTTCGAAATTAATATGGCTGAGATGTCAGACATGTCAGCAATGATGGGAATGATGAATAAGGTCATGATGAAAGATGGCAAAACACTTAAAGACCTTATCACAGAAGAAGAATATGAACTAGTTGGCAATCATTTTAAAAAGATAGGACTCCCTCTTTTTATGCTAGAAAGGATGAAACCAATGTTTTTGACAGTATTTGCGTACGGAGACCTAGATCCATCAGGATTGAAAAACGGAAATACTAAGTCTTACGAAATGGAATTTATGGACATGGCAAAAAACGCTGGTAAGACTGTGGGTGGACTAGAAACAATGGACTACCAACTAAATCTCTTCGATGAAGTACCTTATGAAGCACAGGCAAAAATGTTGGTCGATGCTATCAAATCTGCTGATTCTGGCAATGATGAATTTCAGAAAATGACAGATATGTATACTTCTCAAAACATAAATGCCATGGTAAACTCTATCTCAGAAGAAGGAAGTGACATTGCAGGTTACGAAGATAAATTGCTCAACCAACGTAATAAAAACTGGATACCACTTATTATTGAAGGTGCAAAAAAGGAACCTACTTTTTTTGCAGTAGGTGCAGGGCACTTAGGCGGACCAATTGGTGTCATCCATCTTCTTCGTAAAGCAGGAATGAAGGTGACGCCTGTCAAATAGATGGATAAAATGCATCTTTATAGTGTGTAATTTCTGGCTTCAACTGTTTGTCAAAAACAATAGAAATAATATCAAATCGTATTTCCCAGTCATGATTTACTTTAATCATGTATTGAGAAGCTGCATCTATGATTAAATTTTCTTTATAAGCGGATATACTTTCTTCTGGCGAACCATAAAATGTGTATGATTTAGCTTTTACTTCTACAAAAATCAAGACTTCCTTTTCCTTGGCAATAATATCTATCTCTGCCTTGGAAAATCGCCAATTTCGCTCTAAGATTTTATAACCAAGATTTTCTAAGAAAACACATGCTGCATCTTCTCCTAGTTTTCCTAATTCCTGTTGTTTAGACATAATTATATACTCATTTATGCAATAGTAAAAATAAGTCTTTTTTGAGAATTATACCCAATTTGTTGTTGCCAAAATGATATCCTTTTCGGTTTCTCTGTTTTTTATTGCATGGATTATTTCGTTTTCAGATATCAATTCACTTCTGACAACTAAGTTTTGGCCAATAGTTGCTTCTGATTTAAACTGTATGGTGAATGATGATAAAATTCGATTTTGTAACGTCGCTTCACCTAGTGACTCGAATATCATCTTGATGAGTTGTACGTTATTGACATGACCATTCCAGTCTAAATGTAGATAATTTACTGTCACATTATAGGATAATTCTCCTTCTTTAGGAATCTTTAATTTTTGTGAAGGTTTAGGTAAATAATGATCTGTCTGATATACTAAAGACCCAAATTCAGCAGGAATTTTCACCATTTTTCGACCTACCGTATCCATAAGCGTCCACATACTAGAAGCATTGGCACAGATATTTCCCTTTTCGTCATAGACATAATAATCTCTGTATGTAAAATAACCATCCAATCCAGAAGGATACGTATGAATTTCTATTTGCTCTCCAAGCAAAGGAAATCTAAAAAACTGAATATTTTTCTTTAACAATACCCAAGAAACGTTTTGCGACTCAAGGTCCCAAACGGACACTTTCATGCCAAGCGTGTGCTGCATGGAAGACTCTTGCATGAGTTGGATAAGATGATGTGGATGAATTTCTTTGCGCAGATTGATCTCAGATGTCCTTACACGAAAAGTCTCTTTATGGATGTAAGACATACTTTTTGTTTTAAAATATAAACAATATCAATTAAGATAACTTTTCCTGAATAATATACCTTTGTAAGCATCATAGCCTGGTGTAATGCCTGCTTGCATAAGCGTAGCTTTCATATCATTGTCTTTTAGATCAATGATAAAAACTTTACACCCAATGGCTTTATCCAACTCAGGATGACTGTTTTTCCAACAATGTGCAATCTCAGCCGCTGTTGCATTATAACTCTTATCCCACTTACGTCCGAGCGTCACTTCTATATGAATAACACAGTTTTCATACTTGATAAGCTTGGACGACAAGCCTAAACTAACTCTATAATAAAGGTCAGTTTCTACAAAATGTCTCCTATTTAATTTTTGTATGTCCATATCTCTTGTAACACAGAAACTGTGCCACAACGTAATTTTTTAGACTAGGGACGACGCATTTTTTTGTGTCTATTTTAAAATAAAAAGTAGTTCCAGAATAGATAATTTTGTACTTATGTGATTTCTAATGGATTATATTATCAAAATAAATTGTATTTTAGAAAAGGAATCCAACTAATAAACCTAAAATTAGTCATGATTTTCTTAATTTTGCGCTCCTTTTAAGAAAAAGTAAAAATTAATATGAGTCATATTCCCGAATTACAAAAGCGAAAAACATTTGGTATCGTATCTCACCCAGATGCGGGTAAGACTACCTTGACCGAAAAACTGCTCTTATTCGGTGGTGCCATACAAGAAGCAGGAGCCGTCAAGTCTAATAAAATAAAAAAACATGCTACTTCAGATTTCATGGAGATCGAAAAACAAAGGGGTATCTCCGTAGCAACATCTGTAATGGCATTTGAATATCGTGATAAACAAATAAACATCCTTGATACGCCTGGTCACAAAGATTTTGCGGAAGATACTTACCGTACGCTTACCGCTGTAGATAGTGTCATCGTGGTAATTGATGTCGCGAAAGGTGTAGAAGAGCAAACAGAAAAACTTGTCAAAGTATGCAGAATGCGGAATACACCGATCATTGTCTTTATAAATAAGATGGATCGTGAAGGTAAAGACGCTTTTGACCTATTAGATGAAGTAGAAACTAAACTTGGACTTCATGTGACGCCATTGAGTTGGCCTGTGGGAATGGGTCAGAGATTCAAAGGTGTGTACAGTTTGTATGAAAAAAACTTGATCTTATTTGGTGCTCACGGTGTTCAAGAAGAAGGCGATGCGATCAAAATCACAGACCTTAATGACGATTTACTAGAAAACAAAGTCGGTAAAATGTCTGCCAATGAACTCCGAGCTGAAATACATACTATTGTGTCTGTCTACCCTGAATTCAAACGTGAAGACTATTTGAATGGAGATATTTGCCCAGTATTTTTCGGTAGTGCTGTCAATAACTTTGGTGTACGTGAATTGCTAGACTGTTTTGTTGACATTGCTCCTAATCCCTTGCCTCGAGAGACAGAAGAAAGAGAAGTAAACCCAGAAGAAAAAAAGTTTTCGGGATTCATCTTTAAAATCCATGCCAATATGGATCCAAAACATAGAGATAGGATTGCATTCTTACGTATATGTTCTGGGACATTTGAGCGAAATACCAATTATTTTCATGTACGCCAAGGCAAAAACATGAAATTTCCTAACCCAACTGCTTTTATGGCTTCCAAGAAATCGGTCATTGATGAAGCATTTCCTGGAGATATCGTGGGTCTTTATGACTCTGGAAATTTTAAGATTGGTGACTCGCTTACAGAAGGAGAAGTGTTGCATTTCAAAGGGATACCTAGTTTCTCACCAGAGCAATTCCGTTTTGTAAATAACACGGATCCTATGAAAACAAAGCAGCTAAACAAAGGTCTAGATCAACTTATGGACGAAGGTGTAGCCCAATTATTTACCAAAGAAGACAATGGCCGTAAGATCATAGGAACGGTGGGTGCTCTCCAGTTTGATGTAATCCAATATCGTCTAAAACATGAATATGGTGCTTCTTGCGATTACGAACCTGTCAATCTCCACAAAGCTTGTTGGGTTAGTTGTAAAGATCCTGCTGCATTAAAAGAATTTATCTCTAGACGGAAAAAAGACCTTGCTAAAGATACAGATGGAAAACTTGTCTTCTTAGCAGAATCAGCTTGGACGCTAAAGATGGCTCAAGAAAACCATCCCGAAGTGCAGTTTCATTTTACTAGTGAGTTTTGATAGGAAGGTTTTAGAAGATTAAATTTTTACCTTATTGTTTTAAACGATTGAGTTAAGAGTATTTACAATGAAAATGTATCAATACTGGAGTCTACTTCGTAAAGTATTGTTAGAAAAATATGACCTAATTTCTTTCTAAAAATTTGATAATCAACGTTTTCCCTTCAGGGTGCAGGGTAGAAAAAGGTTGATTATCATATGTTAAGTGTTTTCGGATTAGACTCATACTTTTTTACTTTAATCAAATATACTACTATACACTATTAGACTTGTGTGCATGTGGCATTTTCATTCTGATTCGCTTAAATTGGTTTATCATTTTTCACAATAAATAAAATTGGTGATTAATATTCATACCTTTGCGTCTTTAAAATTAATACCTTATGAGTCTTTTATCGACAGAACTAACTGCTAGATGTGGTTCGAAATGTGAAATTTGTGGTGCAGGTGGTAAGTTGTTTCCGTTTGTTGTAGCCCCTAAAACTGGTAATCATGTAGATGAACAAGTAGCTATTTGTAATACTTGCCACGATCAATTAGAAAATCCAGAAAGAATAGATGTTACACATTGGAGATGTATCAATGATTGTATGTGGAGCACTGTTCCAGCTGTTCAAGTGATCTCTTACAGAATGCTTCAATCACTTAGCGACCAAGAGTGGGCACAAGATCTTTTAGGTATGATATACCTAGATGATGAGACGCTAGAATGGGCAGAAGGCAGTGGCGGTGATGTTTCAGTGCATAAGGATAGCAATGGCCAAGTGCTCAAAGCAGGAGATAATGTTGTACTAATAAAAGACTTAGATGTTAAAGGTGCAAATTTTATAGCCAAACGAGGTACTGCGGTAAGACGTATCACGCTTGTAACTGATAATCCTGAACAAATAGAAGGCAGAGTAAATGACCAACACATTGTCATCCTCACAAAATTTGTTAAAAAGTCTGTTTAATCTTTAGCTGACATTTTAAGGTCTAGTCCTGAATTTTAGCCTCGCACACCGATCCATTTAAACTCGTATTCGCTTACAGGGTTGGCCATTCTTTCTGATATTCTGAGCAATCTGTCTGGCAATTTTACTAGATAGTCTCTAGATTTTTCGCCTGCTTCGTTTAAGTCTCGGAGATGCTCAAGCTCCCAATCTGTGACCAGATCTTTCAGGATATTGGCATAATCTATGGCAGTGTATACTCCTATACGCTGCGCAGCATCTGTAAAATGTCCCCACAGTCCACCTACATCCATACCCGTCTCCCTAAGAAAATGGGCAGGCATGACGATCTTCTTGCGCATCATGTCTTCAAAAGCAATCAACACTTCATTGACATCGTATTCAAATATTTTTTTGATAAAAGCCGAATAAGCTTTTGCATGCCTCATTTCATCAGCAGCAATCACACCATTTATCTTGCTCAGCAGACTGTCTCCTTGCTGTTTTGCCATAGTTGCCACCCGACGATGTGAAATATTGGTAGCCAATTCTTGAAAACTAGTATAAATGAAGTTTCTATATGGATCTTGACCCGTTTCTATATTAAATCCATCAGCTATCAAGAATTGTGTAGAACGCTCGAATTCTTGCATATTTATTCTGCCAGAGAGATATAAGTATTTATTTAACAAATCTCCATGCCTATTCTCTTCAGCTGTCCATCCTCTTACCCAAGTTTTCCAAGGATTCGTTTCCGGTGCTTCATGGATACCTTCAAGTCTACTGAGCCAAGTTTCATAGGTCGGTAGCGCTTCTTCTGTTATAGTGTCACCCACAAGTACTGTGAGCAAGTCATAAGATAACCCTTGTGCAGCTCCTTGCAATTCTTTGACTTGGTCATAAAAATCTTCTTGTGTACTGGCATCAGGCAAAAAATCACTTGGTTGCCAGTTTGTTTCTATGGGTTTTAAAAATTTATCAACAGACTCTGCTACAAAGTCTGTCATGGCTCTCATCACTTCCGAACGCGAGCCAAATGGGATGTCTATCAATTGGATATTTTCTAATGAGTAACGAAGTTAACCCTTTTTTTTATTAGGCGTACACGATTTTGTTTTATTTTAAAATTAATTCTATTGATGACTAAAAATACTATGTTATTAATATGTGCTAATTTCTCATAAAACCGATTGAAACAGTCCTTTCTTTGGTTCCATTTTACAAATACGTTAAAAAAAATATAAAAGCCTTTCTCATGTGTTACTTTTGTTGCTTTAATATAGTTTTGGTAATATCAAAACATTTTAAAGGTCTGATGAAAAAGTCAGATGTTCTTAAGATACGAAACTTCGATGCGCCGATGTATATGAATACTTCAAGGCGAAGAAGGTGAAGTAGATTGAGTGCAGCTGACTTACAAAAATAAATTAAACTCAGTATTGGTTTGTAATCAATTTTTTTTTGTGAATTTCAGCAGATCCTATTTAAATACCATTAAAAACCAAAGTTATGAAAGCAGTATTTTACTCCATCGTATTTATGGCCTTGTTGGCATCCTGTAAGTCAGTCGAAAAAATGGTAGAAAAAGGAGAATATGACAAAGCATTCTCATACGCCATTTCGAAGCTCCAAGGGGAGAAAAACAAAAAGACAGAGTATGTCAAAGCGCTAGAAAAAGCATTTGATAAACTCAATAGCGCTAATCTTAAAGAAATAGATAGGCTAAACCCACAAGCAAAACCAGCGAATTGGGTCACTGTTCATAATATCTACAAAAGCATATTATCAAGACAAGATAGACTCGACCCTTTACTTCCTTTAGTAAGTGAAGACGGATATCGCGCTTCTTTTGATATGATAGACGTAACTGCAGAACTTAGAAATGCAGAAGAAAATACCATATTGTTCCATTATAATAGAGCTCTAGACTTCATTGATAAATCTGAGAAAACAAAAGATAAATTATTTGCAAGAGATGCATATGATGAATTGAGCAAAATCGACCAATACCGCACAAGTTATAAAGACAAAGAAAGGCTCAAAGAAAAAGCCCTTAGTCTTGGACTGACCAAAATCTACTTTGATGTATCCAATGAGTTAAGAGATTTTCATGGTAACGATATAGAAAAAGATATGTGGAACCTTCCTGTATCTAAATTAGACAACCTTTGGAACGATTATAATATTGGCGGATTTGATGATGGAAAAGATGCAGATTTTATTGTCATCATCGAATTAGATAATATCAACTTTAGTCCAGAGCGAGAGAGTGTCAATAGTTATACAGAAGAAAAAGAAATTTTGATCAGAAAAGAGATCGTTAAAGAAGTTCGGGATAGTGTAATTGTAGAAGTAGAAAAAGAAGTTTGGGAAAAGGTAAAAGCAAATATATCTGAAATAATGAGAGAAAAGAAATCAGAACTCCATGGCAAAATGAAAGTTCTTGATAATAATAGTAAGGAGTATGTTTCTTCTGTCCCTATCAATGTGTACCATGACTTCAATGGATATGCTTGCAATTTTGTGGGCGATAAAAGAGCCTTAACTTCTGAGAGCAAAAACAAAATGGATGATCATATCGAATTTTTTCCTTCTGACTTTAGTATGGCCGATGATTTATCTGCGGCATTTGGTTCTGCAGTTATGAGTCAAGTCAAAAAAGTAAAGTTCTAAATTTATACCTGAAATAGTAAAATAGAAAGCACCGTCTCAATCCAATGTAAGACGGTGCTTTTTGCTATAATACAATATGGAATATTAATTTCTTATCCTTTAAATTTTTGGCATGAAAATTGAATTATACCTTTATTGAAAATACTATGGGTTACGTCCAAAAAAAAACTATAAAAAATTTTATTATCTTTCTTATCTCTATCATCAAACACCAAAATTTTCAATCTTTTGAATGAAAGCCCAATACACATATAAAGATCTTTTATAACTTCCTTCACATAATAAAAATCTTATATTAGTTAAAAAAAAATACCAAAATTACCCCAAGTTAAATTACCTCACAGGCTATTTGTCATCATACCTTTGCACCATTCCCACTCAATAGAGTAAATCTTATTTAAATCTGACCTAAGCCCGAAAGACGCGGGCACGAACTCATTTTTTTAATAACCAAAACTTTTTACCCATGGTAAAACAAGATTTACTTACCCAAAGTAAGGGGATTCCGGTATTGCGTTCTGCACTGTTGAGTCTCCTGTTAATTTTCGTTTTTTCTAGTCAAAGCTTAGGCCAAAATCAGATTGCTTGTAACGATTTAGTACAAGTATCATTAGATGATGATTGCGAAGCTATTATTAGACCTGATATGGTGATGGAAGGCGGTCCTGCGGGAGCCAACCAAACACACCAAGTCAGAGTAAGTGGCATCACGCCGACAACTCCTTACACACACCCGGTGGTAACAAATCCGGGATTGTACACCGTTACTATTACCAATCCTTCTGGCAATTCTTGCTGGGGACAGATCAGAGTAGAAGACAAATTACCACCACAAGTAGAGTGTCTTTGCCCTGTAGGAAATAACGATCCTGCATGTGCACTCAGATGTACCGACGAAGCTGCATTTCTAGCAAACACTTTAGTTTATCCTAGACCTGTAGTTAATGAAAACTGTTCTTCTTACACCACTGCTATTTCTGACGAAGTAATTCCTACTGGAAATTGCGGTGCTAAAATTATCAGAAGAACTTGGGTATTCACAGATATCTATGGAAATAAATCTATTCCATGTGTATCAGAATACAGATTTGACCCAGTAACTATTGGATCAGTCACAGATCCTTACAACAATGTTCAGTTGACATGCGGATCAGATGTTAGCATGGCAGGCATTTTTGCTTTCTACAAAGCTAAATTATACACAGAGTACAGAGCTGCTTACATCCTTTTGATTCCTGGTACATATGCAAATGTAGCTGCTGCTGAAGCTGCTGCAAATAGAGACGCAACAGCTGAAGCAACAAGATATGCTTGGCCTACAGTGAATGGTGTTCCGTTGACAGGACACGTATGTAATATCCTTGCTGCTAAGTCTGATACAGAACTTAACGCTTGTGGACCTACTTGTTCAAACAGTAAAAAAATCATCCGTGTATGGACTATATTAGATTGGTGTACTGGTGCTACCAGAACAACTACGCAAGTAATTAAAGCAACGGATGATGAAGCACCTACAGTTGTTGCAAAAGACATAACTGTTAGTGTAGACCCATGGACTTGTTCAGCAAACTTCTTGCTTCCAGTACCTGAAATTTTACACGATAACTGTTCTAGTACAGTAACTTATACAGTATCTGGACCAATTGGTGTAAATATCGTTTATGATATACCTAGTGGAAGATACTTAGCAACAGGTACACCAAAAGGTGTAAATACATTTACTTACCAAGCAAAAGACTGTTGTGAAAACATTGGTACAGACCAAATCACCGTAACAGTGTTAGACCTTACTGCACCGATAGCAGTTGCTAAACAACACATCATTATCTCACTAACAACTGGTAGCGATGCTGATGGTATTGCAAAATTATTTGCAAACTCTGTAGATAATGGTTCTTATGATAGTTGTACTCCAGTACACTTAGAATTGAGAAGAGAAGACGATCCTACTAGAGACGAAGATGGCTGTGATTACACAGGTAATTTCACGTACAATGCAGATGGTCATCCGAATGATGGATCTACCAATCCTAATAGTCCTAACTACGATACAGATAATGGTGCTTATGTGAAATTCTGTTGTGCAGATATCACAAATAGAGAAGGCGCTGTTCCTTTCGGTATCGTGAAAGTATGGATGAGAGTATGGGATGATGGTAATATGTCAGGAGTATTTGGTGACGTAGTCAATGGACAATCTGATAATTACAATGAGACATGGGTAGAAGTAAGAGTAGAAGATAAACTTGCTCCTCAGATCGTATGTCCTGCAAATGTTACTATCGATTGTGATGATGATGAGAATGATCTTGATGTGACAGGAAGAGCAACAGCATTTTCTAACTGTCTTGATCTAGAAACAGAATATACTGACCAACAATTCTTAAGTGGTTGTAACATCGGTTATATCCTACGTACTTGGAGAATAAAAAGCAGACCAAACATTATTTGCGTTCAAAGAATAGACCTTAGAAATCCATTCCCAGCATTCGCAGGTAGTATTATTTGGCCACCAGATCTTACAACTGATTGTACAACTGATGCAGCTGATAGAAAACCAACTTGGACTTCTGGACCATGCGATCAGATTGGTGTAAGTCTTAAGAGTGATACTTTCTACTTCGAAGGTAATGCATGTATGAAAATCTTAAACAGATGGACAGTAATCAACTGGTGTACTTATGACCCGAATGCTTCTGTTCCTGTAGGATATTACACGCATACTCAAACGATAAAAGTTATTGACGAAGTAAAACCAGTATTGGGATCATGTGCAGACTTAATGTTTGAAATCAATGACCACAATGATGATGATAATGACGGTAACAGATGCGAGAGAAGAAGCCTAGTGCTTACACAAACAGCTACTGACCAAGGTCAATGTGCTTCAGACTGGCTAAAATGGATCGTATTTGTTGACCTTTGGGGAGATGGTACGAATGATTATGAGTACTCAAGTTTCTTACCTGCTACAGATGCTTCATTCAATGATACAAATGGTAATGGAATTCCTGACAGATACGTTTCTCCTACAGGACAAGGTGGTGAAGTAAAAGTAACATTACCAGAAGATATCGTAGGTAGTATGTCAAACCATAAAATTACTTGGAAAGTATTGGATGGTTGTGGTAATGTGACCAACTGTACACAAAACTTTATGGTAGTAGATAAGAAAAAACCAACACCATACTGTTTGAACATTAGTTCTGCCCTTATGAGTAATGGTCAAGTAGAACTTTGGGCTGTAGACTTTAACTTAGGTTCATTTGATAACTGTACTTCAAAAGCAAACTTATTGTACACATTCAATGAAGAGAATCCCGTTCTTACAAAATTGAACCAGATCCACTATTTCAAAGGCGCAGGTCTTAATGCTACCGAAGCAGAATACAATGCAGGAAATGCTCAAAAATGGTTGCCTGCAACTAAGAGCTCAGGTAAAATATTCAATTGCGACGACGCTCCTTCAGTTGATGTTAAAATGACCGTTTGGGATGAGAAGCTTAATTATGATTTCTGTGTAGTAACACTAAATCTTGCTGACAACCAAGGCGCTTGTGGTAATGCTCAAACGACAACTGTTTCTGGAAATATCATCTCTCAGACTGGTCAAAAAATAGTAGGTGCTGAAGTTACTTTGAGTAACGGTATCGTAGAAATGACCAAAACAGCAAATACGATCACAACTGGTAATTATTCATTCAACAATGCAGTAATGTATTACAATTACGAGATTGCAGGTAAGAAAAATGATGATTACTTGAATGGTGTAAGTACATTGGATTTAGTTTTGATTCAAAGACATATACTAAACCAAGCTAAACTTCAAGGACCATACAACATCATTGCTGCTGATATCAACAAAGATGAGAAAGTAACAGCTGCCGATCTTATAGAATTGAGAAAATTGATCCTTGGTATCTACACAACATTGCCTAGTAACAATAGCTGGAGATTTATCAACAGTGGACAGACATTCACGGATGCAAGTTACCCATGGCCTTTACAAGAAAAGAGATTTATCACAAATCTTGACAACTCAATGATCAACCAAAACTTTGTAGGTGTGAAAGTGGGTGATGTAAATGGTTCTGCGACTGGAAATGTTAAAGATGCATCTACTGAATCAAGAAGTGCTGTACAATTACTAGCAGAAGATAAAGCAGTAGTTGCGAATGAGATACACACAGCAATATTTAGTGCTGAGATCAACAACGTATATGGTTTACAATTCACACTTACACTTAACAATGCCGATCTTGTAGACGTGTATGTAGGTGACCAAAAACTTGCTGATAGCAACATCGCTAAACTTGCTGACAACAAATACACTGTAAGCTGGAATGATATCAAAGCAGTAAATGGTAACGATATCCTTTCTATCAGCGTAGCATCAAAAACAAATGCAAACTTGTCTGACATCATAGAAATGAATTCATCATTGACAAATGCTGAAGTTTATTCTGGTGATGACTTAAATACCAACAAATTGTCCCTAAGATTTGCAGGTAAAGAGACTAGTTCTGAATTTGCTTTATACCAAAACGAACCTAACCCGTTCAATGACAAAACAATCATCACATTTAACCTTCCTGAGTCTGGCAATGCTACCCTAAAAGTATTTGACGTGACTGGTAAAGTGATATACACAAATAAAGGATCTTTCGGTAAAGGTATCAATACCTTCACGCTGACTAAAAATGATATTCCTAACCAAGGAGTTATGATTTACCAGCTTGAAAGTGGAGCGTACACTGCAACCAAAAAGATGATCGGCCTCGAGTAACAACAATTTGCTTAAATTAATTCCTGAAGGGGATGCATTTGTCTGATGCATCCCCTTTTTCATTTTTTATTTATACCTTTGTTCTCAATCATCAAAACCTATCAATAATGGAGGATAAACGTCTATTTCTTCTCGACGGTCACGCACTTGTATATCGTGCACATTTTGCATTTATCACAAGGCCACTTATAAACTCTAAAGGACTCAATACATCTGCCATTACTGGTTTTGTGCGTACACTATGGGACTTAATGACAAATCAAAAACCTACACACATTGCTGTAGCATTCGATCCTAAAGGCGGTACATTCAGACATGAATATTACCCACAATACAAGGCAAATAGGGACGCACAGCCTGAAGATATTACCATTGCTATGCAATACATACCTAGCATTATAGAAGGTTTTAACATACCCGTTGTCATGGTCCAAAACTATGAAGCAGATGATGTTATAGGTACCCTAGCCAAACAAGCAGAAAAAGAAGGATACACCGTATATATGGTGACTCCAGACAAGGACTACGCACAGCTTGTTTCTCCCAATATATATATGTATAAGCCTGGTAGACAAGGAAATGAAGTGGAAATTTTAGGTGAAAAGGAAATCCTTGCCAATTGGGATATCGAACGTGTAGATCAAGTAATAGATGTCCTTGGACTACAAGGTGATAGTGTAGACAATATCCCAGGTGTACCAGGAATCGGCCCAAAAACAGCCGTAACTTTACTAAAAGAGTTTGGTTCTGTCGAAAACATCATTGCCAATGCAGACAAACTCAAAGGTAAACAAAAAGAAAACGTCATAAACTTTGCTGAGCAGGCACTTATGTCCAAACGTCTCGCTACAATAGATATCAATTCTCCTATTCAATTCGACGCTACTAGATACAACCTAGACCCAATGAACAAGGAAAAACTAAAAGAAATTTTCCTTGAACTCGAATTCCGTACCCTAGCTCAACAAATAGTTGGAAATGATGTCATTTCCACACCTCAAAATCAAGCAGGTGTGCAGCAGTCTTTATTCGGAAATGATTTTGTTTCAAGCAAACCTTCTGCTCCAGAAGAACCAAAAACAGAATACCAAATTGCCAAAAGAAACATTGAGAATACACCACATAATTATCTTTTAGTCAATACAGAAGATGACATAAAAGATTTAGTAAAAGTGCTCGAACAGCAGAATACATTTAGTTTTGATACAGAGACAACAGGTATTGACCCACATCAAGCTGAAATAGTAGGTATGTCCTTCTCATATAAAGCAGGAGAAGCATACTATGTACCTGTATCTGCTGACATGAACGAAGCAAAAAAAACAGTTAGTTATTTTAAAGAAGTACTCGAAAATACGGCCATCACGAAGATAGGCCAGAATATAAAGTATGATATGTCTATAATGAAATGGTATGATGTGGAAGTAGCGGGAAATCTTTATGACACCATGATCACACATTACCTATGTGAACCAGATCTTAGACATAAGTTGGATTATCTTACTGAATCCTACCTTGATTATAAAATGGTACCCATAGAAGACCTAATCGGAAAAGGCGGTAAAAACCAACTGAGTATGAGAGACGTGTCTTTAGAAAAAGTAAAAGAATATGCAGGTGAAGATGCTGACCTTACCCTTCAACTAGCACCTGTCATGAAAAAACTAATGGCAGAAAACGAACTCGATCCACTTTACATGGATATCGAAGAACCATTAATCAGAGTTTTGTGTGACCTTGAGTATGAAGGTATCAGAATAGATGCTTCTTTCTTGAATGATTATTCCAAAGAGTTAGAAAAAATAATAACCAATAAAGAACAAGAGATTTACAAAAATGCTGGCGTGCATTTTAATATTGCATCACCAAAACAAGTCGGAGAAGTTCTTTTTGATAGATTAAAAGTACCCTATCGATGGAAAAAAACTTCTACGGGTCAATATTCGACAGACTTTGACAAACTCACTGAACTTGCAGGTGAGCACATAGTAATAGACACCATCCTGGAACACAGAAAGTTTTCTAAACTTAAGTCCACCTATGTAGATGCGTTGCCGACTATGGTCAATCCTCGTACAGGAAGAGTCCACAGCAATTTTAATCAAGCAAGAGCAGCAACAGGTAGACTAAGTTCTGAAAATCCCAACCTACAAAATATTCCCATCAAAGATGAGGCAGGAAGAGAAATTCGAAAAGCTTTTGTCCCAAGAGATGAAGATCACGTATTGATGGCTGCCGATTACTCACAAATAGAACTAAGAATCATCGCAGAGATAAGTAATGATACGTCAATGTTAGAAGCTTTTGTGGCAGGCAATGATTTCCATAGAGCTACGGCTGCAAAGGTGTATGGCGTACCTTATGACGAAGTCACATCTGAACAAAGGAGAAATGCCAAAACCGTAAACTTTTCTATCACTTATGGAGCAGGGGCAACTAATCTTTCAAGACAATTGGCCATCTCAAGAAAAGATGCAACAGATCTGATCCAAAACTATTTTAGAGAGTTTTCAGGTCTCAAAAACTATATGGACCAAACGGTTAGTTTTGCAAGAGAAAACGGATACGTAAAAACCTTACTTGGTAGACGCAGAAACCTAAGAGACATAAACTCTCGAAACTCATTAACATCAAGCAATGCAGAACGAGTAGCAATCAATACACCCATACAAGGTACCGCAGCGGATATGATCAAGATTGCAATGATCAATATTCATAAAGCATTAAAAGAGCAAAACTTTAGATCTAAGATGATCCTTCAAGTACATGATGAGTTAGTTTTTGACGTATATAAACCAGAACTAGAAAAGTTAAAAGTTTTAGTCACAGACTTAATGAAAAATGCCATTCCTTCTTTGAAAGTCCCGATTTTGGTAGAAATTGGCGTAGGAAATAATTGGCTAGAAGCACATTGATCTAATTAAAAAGTTGGTGAAATTATACAAATTTAAATTAGATGACACTTGTAACGATTACAGATTTCTTTTATTAATAAAAAAAGCACACTAGAATCAAATGTCCATAATGTGCTTTTATTTTTTATGTTAAAACATTACTACAAGCTATATTCGCCAGCAGCGATCAAAACACCTGCAATTTTACGTCTGTTTTCTTTAACATTTTGCAATGGATATTTAGTAAACTTTCTTAATCCACTGATGAAGGCACCTTGCATTTCAGGAGCTACAAATGAAGCAATAGCATCCGTAGCTTGTTTGGTAACTCTGCTCGTAGCATCGTGCAAATGGGTACGGAGGATGGCATTATACAAGTTGATATCTTTATCAGGATAAGAAGCTGCAATTTTCATCACTCGCATCAATGTACTCTCAGCATTAAATATTTCTGTGATAATATCAGCAAGATTCATTAATATCTCTTGCTCCGTTTTAAGATTCAACTGTCCAGACATAGCTTGTTGTGCCGCAGTACCAAGAAGCATGATCAGCACTTTTTTGAAATTAGCTACCGCTTGTTGTTCCATTGCATAATCTCCCACAAAAACTTCTGATGATGCTACACCATTCATAAGTTCATTTTGTACTGCCATACCAGGTGTCATGAGGTCCAGTTCTCCTTTCATCGCACTTTTAAGTATTGTACTGAGCATGACCATACGATTGATTTCATTAGTACCTTCGAATATACGATTGATTCTTGAATCTCTATATGCTCTTGCTATAATTCCTTCTTCTGAATATCCCATACCTCCGAATATTTGTACGGTTTCATCCACCACATAATCAAGCGTTTCTGACCCTATGATCTTAATGATCGAACACTCAAGTGCGTATTCTTCAGCGGCTTCAAGTTTTGATTTGGCAAAGTCACTGCCTGCGTCTTTAAAGTGTATTTCACCATTTTGGATGAGTTGGGCAGTTCTATATACGGCTGTTTCTGTCACAAAATTTCTAATAGCTTGCTCTGCCAATTTGTATTGTATAGCACCAAAAGACGATATAGGTGTTTTAAATTGTTCCCTTTCATTGGCATATTGGATACCAACACTTGTTATTTTTTTACAACCACCTAGACATGATGCTCCCAATTTGAATCTACCCGTATTGAGTACATTAAAGGCAATCAAATGGCCTTTTCCTATCTCACCCAATAAGTTTTCTTTAGGTACTTGTACATTCTCCATAAAGATTTGACGGGTAGAAGATCCTTTGATACCAAGCTTTTTTTCTTCTGCACCTAGTGTAAAACCTTCCATTCCTTTCTCCAATATAAATCCTGTAAACTTATCACCATCTACTTGTGCAAAGACGGTAAATATATCTGCAAACCCTGCATTTGTAATCCACATTTTTTGACCATTCAGTATGTAATGTGTTCCTTCTGCATTCAGTATTGCAGTAGATTTTGCAGACAAAGCATCCGAACCACTTGATGGCTCTGTGAGACAATAACTAGATTTAAGTTCTCCTGTGATTAGTTTTGGAAGGTATTTTTGTTTTTGCACTTCTGTTCCATAATACAAAATAGGCAACATCCCGATGCCTGTATGCGCATTGTAACTTACACTGAAGGAGCCTGATGGTCCCACTTCTTCGCCAATAATGGTATTGGTGATATAATCAAGATTGCTTCCACCAAGAGATTCAGGCATATGTGTACCTAATAATCCGAGCTCTGCAAATTTATCAAGAATAGAAGGTATCAATCCTTCCTCTAGTTTTTCTATCCGCTCTACATAAGGATGTATTTCCTGCTCTACAAAAGACTTGACAGTCTCCTTGACCATGAGTTGCTCTTCATTAAAATCTTCAGGAATAAAAAGATCCTGATAATTACTATCTTTAATAAGGAATTCGCCTCCTTTTAAGGTTACATTTTCTGTTATTGTGGCCGACATATCTAATGGTTTTTTAAAATTTAACTCAAAGTTAAATTATTTAAATTGATTTGTCAATAGTTTTAGTCATTAATTTTATAATTATATTAAATACAGTGGATTATCGATTTACAATAACTATACTTCATGTTCAGATAATATGAGTATTATAAGTATAAAAAACACCTTTAATCTTATCTAAGACCTAGGCTTTAGATATTTCATGGCTGACTTATTGGTGGAAACACTATCTTTACAGAAATTTGTTATTTATGAAGTTTTTCATATCTTTTTCCCTAGTACTTTTTGTTCACATACACATATACGCTCAAGTAAATTTTACTAAGTCTGACCTTCCCATCATCCTTATCAATACACAAGGCAAGGAAATTAAAGACGATCCTAAGATTACTGCCCAAATGTCTATCATATACAACGGTCCTGGCGTAGAAAATAAAGTCACGGATACACCTAATGAGTATAATGGTCTCATTGGCATAGAGTTTCGTGGATCATCATCTCAGCAGTTTCCTAAAAAACCTTTTGGTCTAGAAACCATTACCGCTGATGGTGAAAACAATAACATTTCTCTGTTAGGTATGCCTGAGGAAAACGATTGGATACTTAATGCTACTTACAATGACAAATCATTGATGCGCGATATGTTGGCTTACATCATAGGTGGATCTTTTATGGACTATACAACTAGGGGAAAATACTGCGAACTAGTCATCAATGGTCAATATGAGGGAGTGTACATCTTTATGGAAAAAATCAAACGAGACAAAAATAGGGTTGATATTAAAAATATTGAACCCGAAGACATAAGTGGTGACAAACTGACAGGCGGATACATTTTAAAGATAGATAAAGAAACTGGATCAAATAGTGGAGAAGGATGGATCTCCCCATACAAACCATACCCAAATGCATGGCAAAACACCTTTTTCCAACTCGAATTCCCCCAAATCGAAGACATAAACAGTCAACAAAAAGCATATATCCAAAACCATATAAATAAAGTAGAAAATTCAATTATTGCAAGTAATTTTAAAGACCCTTTGACGGGATATCGTCAATATATTGATACAAAAAGTCTCATGGATTATATCATTATGAATGAACTGACCAAAAATCCAGATGCATATAGGTTGAGTACTTTTTTTTACAAAGATAGGGACAGCGAAGGCGGTAAAATAAAGTTTGGTCCAATATGGGATTTTAATCTAGGATTTGGCAATGTAGACTATTGTACGCAAGGAGATCCAAATGGATTGGTCATTAATTCATTTAATAATGTCTGTAGTGACGATTATTGGGTCGTACACTTTTGGTGGAACAGGTTTCTACAAGATGAAAGCTTTTATAAAGACTTAAAGCTTAGGTGGAAAGAACTCAGGACGAATCAATTGTCAAAAGACAGAATGCACTTTGTCATCGATTCTATCGCACTATTAGTGGACCAATCAAAAACTAGAAATTTTCAAAAATGGCCTGTCTTAGGTCAATATGTTTGGCCAAATTATTACGTAGGAAATACTTATCAAGAAGAAGTCATTTACTTAAAAACCTGGGTGAATAACAGGATTGACTATCTAGACATCGTATGGAAAATAGATAGTAGCAATATAGAAGAATCCCCAAATTCTTTATTTACATTCTCACCAAATCCTGCAGCAGATAATCTCCAAATTCAGTTTTATAAAGAATTTGACGAAGATATTAATATACAATTATTCAACATAAAAGGTCAACAATTTGAGCCTAAATATTCTATACTAAATAAGAACCTCGTTAATCTAGATATTTCAATGTTGCCAATAGGAATGTTTCTTCTACAAGTAAATGATGGAACTAATTCCTTTGTTGAAAAAATCGTAAAACAATAGTCTTCTCCTTACATGAAAGGCAATTTGTCGTCACCCATTAAAAATGTACTTGTAATCTCAATAGCTGCTTTGTGCGCTGTTGCTTTTTGGTATATAAACCCATTAAGCTTGGCAAATAATGCATCCACAGTGCTTTCCATTGCAATCCTCATGGTAAGTTTATGGGTCACAGATGCTTTGCCCATGCCAGTTGTTGCTATATTACCGCTGATATTATTTCCATTATTAAAAATTTCCACATTAGAAGAAACATCAAAGTCTTATGCTAATCCGGTTATCTTCTTATTTTTTGGAGGGTTTATGCTAGGATTAGCTATCGAAAAATGGGATTTACATAAAAGAATAGCACTCAATATTATCAAAAAAACAGGTACAGGTGGTGACAAAATAGTTTTGGGTTTTATACTTGCAACAGGTCTATTGAGCATGTGGCTGAGCAATACTGCCACGACTATGATGATGTATCCTATTGCACTATCTGTAATTGCTGTTATTTCACAAAACAAACAAGAAGGGGCAAATTATGGTCACTTCAACCTTACCATAATGCTTGCCATTGCTTATGCTGCCAACATAGGAGGCATTGCTACCATCATCGGTACTCCTCCTAATGTGGCATACATAGGTTATTTTCAGAGTAAATATAACACTGACATAGATTTTATGTCATGGATGTTATTGTGTACACCAATAGCCATTTTATTATTGATAGCCCTTTATTTTGTAATGGTAAAATGGCTGTATCCCAATCACATCAAATACGACCTAAGCTCTCAAAACCTGATGTATGATCAGATAAAAACCTTGGGACCCATTACTATTCCTGAACAAAGAGTACTATTTGTTTTTATAGTTACTGCTGTTATGTGGATATTCAGATCGTTAATAAATAACAGTCAGCAACTTTTCAAACTAGATGATACCATCATAGCGCTGATGGCAGCCCTAGCTTTGTTTGTCATACCATCAGGAGCTAAAAACTCATCAGATAAAGAAACTGCTTTATTAGTTTGGTCAGACACAAATAAAATGGCATGGGGTATTTTATTACTATTTGGTGGTGGGATCTGTCTAGCAGAAGCATTAGAAAAAGTGGGTCTAATACAGATCCTTGGTCATTGGTTATCAGGTAGTACTGCTAATGTCTTATTACTAGTTTTTATGATCGCAGTCATATCTATTTTTATCAGCGAAGTAATGAGCAATGTAGCGCAAGTCATTGTATTTGCACCTGTAGTATCATCTATGGCAGACGCTATGCATATCAATCCACTGCTACTAGGCATTCCTATGACATTAGCAGCCAGTTGTGCAGGAATGTTACCTATGGGCACACCACCGAATGCCATCGTATTTGCAAGCAATCACATCAAAATGATAGAAATGATAAAGGTAGGTTTTGTTATGAATCTAATCGCTATAGTGCTCATTACCTTATTTGTTTGGTATAGTGTGCCTTTGATTTTTAAGTAAATTAACTTTATCAAGATAATATAATAAACTTAGTTAGGTTCGCCTTTTCTCTAGTTAATATATTAATTGATTTCATTTGTCGGAAAAAGAAAATGATTCTCAATATTAAACTTATATTTGAACCCAAATATTAATTAATTCAATATGAAGTTATCCGTACAATTCCTGTTTTTGATACTCTGTTCTTTCTCAATAATTCATGCTCAAGAGCGATCTAACCATGGTAAAAAATTTGAGCAACTCGATAATATGCTCCGATCACCTAATGAATATCGTGGTGCAGATGGAGCTCCAGGACCTAAATATTGGCAACAAAAAGCAGATTACAAAATAAATTGTACGCTTGATACTAAGGAACAACGGATAGACGGTTCAGAGGTTATCACTTACCATAACAACTCTCCTGTTGACCTTCCATATCTATGGGTACAGCTAGATGAAAATGAACACCAAAGTTCTAATACAAAACACCATATGAACGCTTCAAAAATGTTTGACGTGATGAATGAAGGTGCATTAGAACGTTTAGAAGCAACAAGCCAATTGGACAAATATGGAGTCAATATCAAAAAAGTCGTGTCTGATAAAGGAACTCCTCTAAAATATATTATCAATGAAAGTATGATGAGAATAGATCTGCCTACACCATTGAAAGCTGGCAAAAAAGTCACATTCAGCATTGATTGGTCATATTATATGATAGATCGGATGAAGACACCAAGTTGGGGAAGAGGTGGATTCGAATATTTTGCAGATAACAAAAATTACCTTTATACAGTGGTTCAGTGGTTTCCGAGGATGTGTGTCTACAGTGATTTTGAAGGATGGCAAAACAAACAGTTTCTAGGTACAGGCGAGTTTGCACTCACTTTTGGAGACTATGAAGTCAATATCACACTCCCATCAGATCACGTGGTAGCTGCAACTGGTGAATGCCAAAACTATAAAGAAACATTGACACCAACCCAATATAACAGATGGACCCAAGCACAATCTGCCAAGACACCTTTGCTAATCGTAAACCTTGATGAAGCAAAAGCAAACGAAAAAACACCCATTGCTACAAAAACAAAAACATGGAAATACAAAGCTAAAAATGTACGTGATTTTGCATGGACTGCTAGTAAAAAATTTGCTTGGGATGCCATGCCTCACGTCAACGAATTGGGTCAAAAAGTAATGTGTATGAGCCTTTATGGCAAAGAAGCATATCCAATTTATAATAAGTATAGTACTAAAGTAATAGACCACACCCTTAAGACATACTCCAAGTATAGCATACCGTATCCTTATCCTGTAGCGATCTCTGTGGAAGCTGCCAATGGTATGGAATACCCAATGATCTCATTCAATCCTGGTCGAGCAGAAGATGATGGCACATATACGGAAGGTTCAAAAAGAGCTGCTATTTTGGTAATCATACACGAAGTAGGTCACACTTATTTTCCTATGATTATCAATAGTGATGAGCGACAGTGGGCTTGGTTTGATGAAGGTATCAATAGTTTTATGCAGTTTCTCACTGAGCAAGAATGGGACAATGATTTCAAATCTGAAGGTGGAGTACCTCATAATATTAAGGAGTACATGTCTCGTCCAAAAAACAAGCTCGAACCTATCATGACTAATAGTGAAAACATTATTGATTACGGCAATAATGCGTATGATAAGCCAGCCACAGCCATAAATATTCTCCGAGAAACGATCATGGGCAGAGAGCTTTTTGATTACGCATTTAAAGAATATTGTCGTAGATGGGCATTCAAACATCCTACACCAGATGATTTTTTTCGTACGATGGAAGAGGCAAGCGCCATGGATCTAGATTGGTTCTGGAGAGGATGGTTTTATAGTATAGATGCTGTGGATGTCTCTCTTGACAGTGTCGCTTGGTACAAACCCGATCTTGAAAATGATCCAGAGAAAAAGATCGATACCATGAAAAACGTCATCAAAAAACCTTTAGATTTCCTTACTCGTCAACGAAACCGAGCACAGTTTGGGCAGTTTCCTGTAGAAAAAGACAGTACAGTATTTGATTTTTACAATACCTATCGACCTTGGGAAACCGAAGATTCTGTAGATATCACCATTCAAATGAAATACGACAGTCTATTTACACCTGAAGAAAAACAAGAGAAATATGGTGATAAAAACTATTACGAACTTCATTTTAGCAATAAAGGAGGACTTGTGATGCCTGTGATTATTGAATGGACATTTGAAGACGGTAGCAAGGAAGTAGAGCGCGTTCCCGTAGAAATTTGGCGCAAAAACGAAGAGAAGTTTACCAAGGTATTTGTCAAAAAGAAAGAAGTAACTTCAATCATCATTGACCCAAACAAAGAAACAGCAGACATCGATGAATCCAATAACAACTGGCCAATCAAAGAATTGCCTACACGTTTCCAATTATTCAAACAGCATAAGTATAAGGAGAAACTAAATCCAATGCAGAAAGCGGCTCAAAAGGAATTAAAGCCATAATGAGCTAATGAAAGTTATGTTACAATTTGCAACTTAGCAAATTGTAACATGATTCTTTTTTCTTGATTCTCGTCTAGTCCATCGAAGACTATTGATGCTACGAGTCGCTCATCCACACTCATGACTTTGCCTTGACCAAATTTTAAGTGGATGACTTCCATACCTGGTTTTATGTCATTCGGATTGGCTGCTACGAAGTCATCAACGTTGACCGAAAGCATCGGTTTTTTGCTTCCCAATGGTTTGAAATTACCCAAGATCTTTGGTTCAGGGAATTCAGGTTTTTTGTGAATAGAAATAATAGAATCCAAATTTCTGTCTGAAATCTCTTCCAAAAATCTACTCGGATCATTAAATCTCATGTTTCCATATTGGTATCTGCTATGCGCATAAGTCAGACACAATAATTCTTCAGCTCTGGTGATCGCCACGTAAAACAACCGTCTTTCTTCATCTACTTGATTGCCCTCAGCAAGGGCCATAAAACTTGGAAATAAATTTTCTTCGAGTCCAACTACAAAGACTGATTTAAATTCCAATCCTTTGGCTGAGTGTACGGACATAAGTGTGACGGTATCTGGATTTTCTTCCTTGGTATCAGCATCTGTCATAAGTGAAATGGTCTGCAAGAAAGTGGACAAACTCTTGTCCGTGTTCATCTCCTCACCTACTTGTATTTCGTCATCGTCCACAAACTCTTTGATACCATCTAGTAAGGATGTGATATTTTCTAACCTACCTAAACCTTCTACACTTTTATCTGCTTTGAGCAACTCTATGATGCCACTATTTCTAGCGATATAATCTGCAATTTCATATGCGTTTGACTTTGCTGCTTTGGCTTTAAAGGCATGGATTAATTGGACAAAATCACCAATACTTTTTCGAGAACGTTGGTTAAAATCTATCTTTGTCAGTACTTCCCACATGCTCATGTTGTTATCATCAGCTAGTTTGGATATATTTTCTATGGTGCTTTCACCAATACCTCTTCTAGGATAATTAATGACTCTTTTGAGTGCTTCGTCATCTTTATCATTAATGGTCAGACGCATGTATGCAATTAAGTCTTTTACTTCTTTTCGAGCATAAAATGAAAGCCCTCCATATACCCGATACAAGATATTATGTCGTCGTAGTTGCTCTTCAAAAATCCTAGACTGACCATTCGTTCTGTACAATATGGCTATTTCTTTATTCTGAAGATTATGTCTGTTTTTTTGTTCAATAATGGTATCTGCTACCCGTTTTCCCTCTTCCGTTTCAGTAGAAGCTTTGATAATTTTTATTTTATTACCTTCGATACGGTCTGTCCATATCTTTTTCTGAATCTGTCTTTTGTTATGGTTAATGACTTCATTAGCGGCTTCTACTATAAACTGGGTGGATCTATAGTTTTGCTCTAGCTTATACGTCTGCAAGTCGGGAAAATCATTCTCAAACTGAAGGATATTTTCTATCGTAGCACCTCTGAACGAATAGATACTTTGCGCGTCATCACCTACGATACAAATATTATTTTTACTACCCGGATAAACGGTTAGTAATTTCAGTATTTCATATTGTAAATAGTTGGTATCCTGAAACTCATCTACCATTAGATACTTAAACTGCATCTGATATTTATCTCGCACTTGATCAGGATTCTGATATAGAAGTCTGAACATCTGCAACAATAAGTCGTCGAAATCCATTGCACCTGCTCTCATACACTTTGCCGCATATTTCTCATAAATAACGTGAATTAATGGCCTTCTTGCCATCTTGTCGTATGCCATCAACTCCTCATTGGCTAAATATGCTTTTGGTGTGATCAGGTTACTTTTGGCGGCAGAAATCCTAGACCTTACGACACCAGGAGCATATACTTTTTTGTCCAGATTCATCTGAGTGATGATCTCTGTGATGACACTTTTTGTATCGTCAGTATCGTAGATCGTAAAGTCGTTTGGATAACCTATTTTATGCGCCTCTACCCTAAGTATCCTTGCAAATAGTGAGTGAAACGTACCTGCCCAAACCCTTTGTGCTTTTGGCCCTACCACTCTTTCTATCCTATCTTTCATCTCTCTCGCTGCCTTATTGGTAAAGGTTAGAGAAAGGATATTTCCAGGATTCACACCGAGATTTATCATATGCGCTATACGATAAGTGAGCACTCGGGTTTTGCCAGAACCAGGCCCAGCGATAACCATTACAGGTCCATCCAAAGCAGTAGCTGCCTGCCTTTGGATATCATTTAATTCGTCTAAATAAGAGTAACCAACATCTGTCATAAGGCCGCAAAGTTGATGAAAAAATACCAAAAATTACAGCTTACTCTGAACTTAATTGTAATGTGCTGTTAAATTATTTGTCTTCTTCTCCTGTTTCTGCTTCTTCGGACTGTGCTTCTTTTGCAAGTTTTGCTTCTCTTTTTGCTTCGATGGCTTCTACTTTTGCTAAAGCCTTGTCCCTTAACTTTTCTGCTTTTTCTTTATTCTTTACAGCTTTGTCTTTGTTTTTCTCTGCATTCAACTTATTTTTGTAAGCAGTGGCTTTTTTACCATCTTCATATTCGATAAGTGCTTTTTCTAGTTTTTCTTCTGCTACTAGTAGCATCTTATCCGCTGTGGTCACACTTTTTTCTGCTAATTTTAATTCCTTCTCCGCAGCTTTTACTTTTTGGTCCAAATCTGCAGCTTTTGACTGAGCATTTATAAGTTGAGTGGAAACAAATATACTTACCAGAATAAGTAAAAATTTTATGATCTTCATATCGTTTATTTTAAAGATTATTGATTCAAAAATGAAAAGATATAACGGAATTAGTGTACGGTTTATTATTGAAAGTGTAAGCAATACAATTATGCGTTTTAAAAAAGGATCAATTTTCAATTATTTTTGTCATTGTTGGTCCACGCTAGTCCACGCTAGTCCACGCTAGTGGGAACTCGTCGGAACTCAGTCGGAACTCGTCGGAACTCAGTGCTAACTCAGTCGGAACTCGGTCGGAATGCAGTCGAGTTACATATGGAACGTGTACGGAGTATATGTGGAACGTATGTTAAGTAACTACGGAGGATCTATGGATGGTATATGTTACAATAGTTAAAAATTACCCCAACACTAACCCAATAGGACAATGGTCTGAACCCATTTCTTGGTCGAGAATAAATGCTTCCTTGATGTTTTCATTCATTCTTTCATCTACTAGGAAATAATCTATTCTCCAACCCAAATTCTTAGGTCGTGCCCCAAATCTTACACTCCAAAACGAATATTGCACCTTCTCAGGATGAACAAATCTAAACGAATCTGTAAAACCCTTAGATAATATTAGGGTCATACCATCGATTTCTACTTGGGTGTAGCCTGATGTTTTATTATAATTTTCCTTGGGTCTTGCTAGGTCAATGGCCTGGTGTGCTACATTAAAATCTCCTGTGACTATCACATTTTTTTTGCCTCTGAGTGATGATAAATGTTGTGCAAATGCTGTGTCCCATTCTGCTCTATATTCTAATCTTTTTAGACCATCGCCACTATTAGGCACATAAACATTTACAAGATAAAAATCATCGTACTCGGTAGTGAGCACCCTACCTTCATTGTCATGCTCTAATATTCCAA
Organism: Saprospiraceae bacterium UBA7687; assembly: GCA_002482845.1. GTDB lineage: Bacteria > Bacteroidota > Bacteroidia > Chitinophagales > Saprospiraceae > OLB9. The sequence continues at coordinate 58,330 of DLGT01000095.1, read as the reverse complement.
TATCATACGTTACGGACAATGGTGGTTGCTTCGAAATGGTACAAACACCTGAATATCCCTTTTTCTCTGCAGAATTGCTGTGAACGTGGTAACCTTCGAGACTTGATAAGGCTTCTTTTACCTGATCATCTTGTGCTTTTGTCTCCTGAAGACAGAAGATGTCCGCATCCATTTCTGCAAATTGTTTAAGGAACTCTTTACCTACTGCGGCTCTGATGCCATTTACATTCCAAGAGATAAGTTTCATTTTTTTTTGTTTAAGTTGTGAATTTGGTAATTTGGCAATTTTTCGGATTAGGAAAAATTATCCGTGCGAAGTCTTAGAGCCATCCAACGGACTAACCTAATACGTGGGATCGTACATCATATTTTTGATATGCATCCTCATGTTTTTTGGTGGTTCAATCGTTGCTAATCCTATGTCAAACAAGTGATTTGATACAGAAACGGCTATTTCGAAAGATATGTTTCTCAAAGATGTCAGTTTTGGATATAGTGTGCCATTATCTAGATCAGAATGGTTTATTTGTCTAGCTAGTTCACCCGCAGCAACCAAAAAAACTGAATCTGGCAAATATTTGGCTTCTACAGCAATTGCCGCCAATCCTACTCCTGGAAAGATATACACATTATTTCCTTGCCCTGGTACAAACCTTTTGTCTTCATATTCCACAGGATCAAAAGGACTACCGCTGGCAAATACTGCTTTACCTTTACTCCATGTGTATGCTTCTTCTGCTGTACACTCGGCTTTTGATGTAGGATTAGACAGGGCAAAAATCACTGGTCGTTCGTTAATTTCTGACATAATTTCGATGACTTCTTGGGTAAATGTCCCGTAAGCGCCTGATGCACCAATAAGAACATCTGGTTTTAATTCCTTCAGTGCATCGATAAATGACATAGCTTCATGCTCATGTGCATATGGTATGTTGTGTGACATCAGATCCGTTCTTGACTGTACCAGAAGACCATTGATATCTGCAAACCATAATCTTTGGAGAGCTTCTTCTTCAGTAAGACCTTCATGAATATATGCTTTTACCAGTAGATCTGCAATACCTGTGGCCGCCGACCCTGCACCAAGAAACATAACTTTAAGATCTTTAAATACTTTGCCCGTTATTTTTAGTGAAGTCAAAACTCCTGCAAAGGCAACAGCCGCTGTACCCTGAATATCGTCATTGAAACATAAGACTTTTTCCTGATACTTTTCTAGAATTTTATATGCATTAGGTGTCACAAAGTCCTCAAACTGTATGAGTGCTTTTGGATATTTTTTTTGAACAGCCAAAACAAACTCATCGATGATTTCGTCGTATTCCTTGCCTTCGAGTCTTTTGTGTGGATATCCGAGATACATCAGCTCTTCTAGAAGTTCCTCATTATTGGTACCCATATCGAGCATTATTGGCATACAGTATTCTGGTCTGATACCTGCTCCTGCAATGTATAAAGATAATTTACCTATAGGAATACCCATACCGTTACACCCCAAATCTCCCAATCCTAGTATTCGTGATCCATCTGTCACTACGATGACCCTAACATCTTCTTCTGGCCAATTGTCTAGTAAAAGGTCAATGTCTCCTTTGTCTTCAGGCGTAATATAAAATCCTTTATCAATTCTATATATGTGCGAAAATTGAAGACACACTTCTCCTACCGTTGGCGTGTAAATGATAGGAAGTAATTCAGGGAGATAGTCAATGACCGTTCGGTAAAATAATCTTTCGTTTCTATCTTGAAGCGCTGATAGAAATATATACTTTTCAATATTTGATTCTTTTTTCCGAATGTTTTCTATGACCCTTAGTTTCTGAATTTCTTGCGTTGATATCGTATATGGTAAGAGCCCTCTTAAACCTCTATGGCTTCTTTCTTCTGCTGTAAATGCAGTAGATTTACTTGTTTTTCTATCTTTAAGAATGTCCACTCCCTTCTTGTCCATGACAAATATTATTTTTAAAAGACCGCAAATGTCTCATTATTTCAAACAAACTACGTACCAAAGTGTTGAATTTTATCTTTTTTGTATTGTCATTGTTCAATATTATGATTTCTTGATTGCTCGTTTACAATTGATTAGTATCTTTGCACCATGTTTCCAAAATATAATGTAATTGTGGTAGGTGCAGGACATGCAGGCTGTGAAGCTGCCGTCGCTGCTGCCAATCTAGGCTCGAAAGTGCTTTTAGTGACTATGAATATGAATACCATAGCTCAGATGTCATGTAATCCTGCTATGGGTGGTGTCGCCAAAGGTCAGATAGTCCGTGAAGTAGATGCACTCGGTGGATATTCAGGTATTGTTACGGATCATTCTATGGTTCAGTTTCGTATGCTCAATATGTCCAAGGGTCCTGCGATGTGGAGTCCACGTGCCCAGAATGATAGGATGATGTTTGCTGCCAAATGGCGTCAAATGTTAGAAGAACATCCAAATATTGATTTCTGGCAAGAAACCGTGCCTGGTCTTATCGTCAAAAATGGCGTATGCAAAGGTATTGTGACAGGTCTTGGATTAGAGATCACTTCGGATGCTGTGGTTTTGACCAATGGAACTTTCCTGAATGGCTTAATTCACATCGGTGAAAAACAATTTGGCGGCGGACGAGCAGGAGAAAAATCTGCAACAGGAATAACAGAACAATTGCTTACCCTAGGATTTGAGTCTGGTAGAATGAAGACAGGTACGCCACCACGTATCGATGGTAGATCTCTTGATTATACCAAGATGGAAGTACAAGATGGTGATGCTAAAATAGGTAAATTTTCATACTCTGATACCCCGACCATCGCAAAACAGCTTCCTTGTCACGTTACCTATACAAGTGAAGAAGTGCACGAAACATTAAAAGAAGGTTTTGATAGATCACCCATGTTTAATGGTCGTATCCAAGGTTTAGGACCAAGGTATTGCCCATCTATCGAAGATAAAATAAATAGGTTTGCCGATAAAGATAGACATCAACTATTCGTAGAGCCAGAAGGATGGGATACTTGTGAGATTTATGTAAATGGATTCTCATCTTCGCTTCCAGAAGACGTACAATATAAAGCACTCAAAAAAGTACCTGGTTTTGAAAACATGAAGATGTTCAGACCTGGTTATGCTATTGAGTACGATTACTTTCCGCCTACGCAGCTCAACATGAGTTTGGAAACGAAGTTGGTCAAAAATCTGTTTTTTGCTGGACAAATTAACGGTACAACTGGCTATGAAGAAGCTGCTTGTCAAGGGTTAATGGCTGGTATAAATGCACACCAAGCTATCAATGAACTCGAACCTTTTATCCTTAAAAGATCAGAAGCTTACATAGGTGTTCTTATTGATGATCTTGTCAATAAAGGTACCAATGAGCCTTACAGAATGTTTACATCTCGGGCTGAATATAGGATATTGCTTCGTCAAGATAATGCAGATATCAGACTTACTCCGCTCGCACACAAGCTTGGTATGATAAATATGGACGAAAGAATCGAAAGGGTCAATGCAAAAATAGAAAATGCAAAAGTCATAGAGCGGTATTTTGACGATACAAGCGTAGATCCTGATCTTATCAATGGTTTTTTAGAAAGTATAGATTCGTCACCTTTGAAGCAAAAAGTAAAGGCCAAGAGCATATTGAGCCGTCCGAATATTGGTATGGAAGATGTGAGAAGAGAGTTGAAAGAAATTGATACTTTTCTATCTCAGTACGATGATGAGACCGTTACAATATCTGAAGTTTCCATGAAATATGAAGGTTATATCCGCAAAGAACAAGAAATGGTGGACAAAATGGACAGACTTGAATCCCTGAAACTTTCAGAAGGTTTTGATTATAAGGCGATCAAATCTCTTTCAATTGAAGCACGTGAAAAACTGAACAGTATCCGACCTCGCACCATAGGCCAAGCAAGTCGCATCAGTGGTGTATCGCCTTCAGATATTTCAGTATTATTGGTCCACATAGGTAGATAATAGGGATGAAGTATAATTTCTGTTGCCCAAAATGTCAAAATACGGAGATCGCCATTGTAGAAGGAGGAGCATTCAAAGGTAATATTTACAACACATTAAGTTATGGTTTGACAACGATATACCTCACTCGATATGTGTGTACGAATTGTGGATTTACTGAAAACTATATTGACGACCCTAAGAGCCTTCAGAAAATAAAAGAAAAATTTATTAAGCCAGAGGATGGAAGTTCTGAATTTGTGTAAACAAAAAATAACTGGTTTATTAGATTGTTCCGATCCGTACTATTACACTTTTCTAATTGTAGGATATCTTAATGTTTTCTAAAAGCGTCGCCAGCTACAGAATATATGATATAATTTTCTGATATTTGCGGTTTAAAATATTTTACACCTTGGGTTTATTACAAAACAAACGAATAATGTCATCTGCAAAAATCTTTAGTACCATCATATTTAGCTTTTTACTATTTGCTAATGGTATAGGACAAGTGACCAATAATGAAAAAGTAAAAGCTTTAAATAACTATGTCAACTTTTCGAATGAAAGTACTCATGGACTTTTGATTGTGCATAGATTACTGGAAAATTTTAATAAAAATATTAATAAGTTTGTTGATTTACCGGACCAACAAATCAATTTTTATTCTAACAAAGACTTACCACAAGATATCTTTGAAGATCCTGAAAATTGGTTTTACGAAACATCTCCAAATAAGTGGTACACAAAAGCAACCACAGGAGAAAATATATTACCAGCAGCAACTCAAACAAAACTAAGTATCATTGCAGGTGATATGCAATCCATTACGGGAAAGGTCAATAAGCTAAGATTCGAACTAGAAGAACAAATAAAAGTATTAGACCTTACCAAACGAGAAAACCTTAGTTTGGTATATGATAAGCTTGAAGAAGGTGTCAAATTGTACAAAGATTTTTATACAAAACAACTTGCTTTAGAATCAGAAATTGAAACCTATGCAAAAACTATTCCTGTTACAGCTGAAGAAATACAGTTTCCTGAAGTCATTGCTGCCATAAGAGGATTGTATAAAACCACAAGAGCTTCGCTGCACGCACTTTATAACAAAGATGATGATAATTATACAGCATTAATTGCAGCTCAAAGAAGTGCTTTGGAAAAATTTAATGGAATAGATCTTGCATCTTACAATAGTACAAGATTGATCAATAGCCGTGTGCAAATGTATTGGAATAATATTAAGAGACAATCCAATGAAGCTTTATTAACAGAGCAGGCATTTGCTGAATCTGAGACGATACCAGAAGAGTACAAACTCTACGATAAATATTACTACTACTATAACATTTCTGCTATCAACAAATTTAATAGGTATGGAAATGGTATCGTTTTTGAGAAAAACAGAATCATTGAGTACTTAGGTGTACCTGTTGTTAGGTTCTTTGAAATGCCTCATTATTTTAAGGTGATATATCCTAAGATGCTTGATAAAACCGAATTCCTCGCGGCATCTGACCCTGTCATTACAGAGTTGCCAAAAGTTGTGAAAGGTAGAAGCGTTGTTCTCGCAACTAGAACTATAAAAGTCGATAGCACAGTAGTAAATTTTGATGTTTACGACCATAAAATTATTGATGGAGATGTGGTTTCGTTGAGTTTTAATGGCGATTGGATCGTAGAAAAACTTAAAATTACAGAGAAGCCGTTCAAATTCACACTAAAAATGAATGATACTGGTAAGAACTTCCTACTGCTCCATGCAGAATATATGGGTAGAAATCCGCCAGCTACTATCGCCCTTTCTTACTTAATGAATGGTAAAAAGGAACTAATCATCCTTAATTCAGACACTGTAAAAAGTGAGATTATTGAGATTATAGTCGATAAAGGAAATTAAGAGTATGTTTAAATTTTTATTGCTTTATAATCAATATCTTATGAACCTGACTTCAAAATAATCTCATCGTTTAGTTCACTAAACTCTTTAATTCTTTTATCGTCAGAACCATAACCAATTGATTAGCTACTAAGAAAATTTTTAAACATACTCTAATTCCAAACATTCGTTCTCAGTATCAACACCAATCCGAAAGTAATCAATATTATACCTGCCAATTTTCCAAACAGGACGATATGATTCTGTTTTAGTTTCTTTCTTATTAGTTTAGCTAAAACTACTTTTAAAGAGTCAGTGACTATTATGGTAAACATGATGCTACCGAATAACAATGTGGCATCCGGTCCGTCTATTTTTTTACCGATTACATAAGTCGTCATGACACTTATCCAGAATACAAAAGTAAATGGGTTGAAAAAGTTGACTGCAAAACCTTTTGTCCAATAGCCCGCATAAGATTTGGCATTAAAAGCTGGTATCTTTTCGTCAAGTTTCGGTTTTTTTACTAGAGATATGATACCAAATATTATCAAAATCAAGCCACCTATCCATCCCATCCAATGGTGAAAAGATTTGTTTTGAGCTATCTCATCTATTTCCTTAATAAAAAAATAAGCGGTCACAATGACCAAAATGTCACTTATCCAAATACCTGTCCCTACTGATAGTCCTGCTCTGACACCTCGTTGGATGCCCGTTTGTGTTAAAGCCACAAAGATGGGACCAAGCAAGATAGCTAGCGTCAGTCCAAGCAGTAAGCCATCTAAAATGAGATTCATCTGTTGATTTTAAAGCCTGAAGACTTAATCATGGATACCCGCCGATTGTTTTTCTCTGCGTACTAGTGCATTTTCTCTTGATGCAAAGTATTCCTTTCTATTTTTGACTATATCAACGGCAGCATGAATAGCTTGAATCATGGATGACTCATCTGCTTCGTTATTTCCAGCAATATCATAAGCTGTTCCGTGGTCTGGTGAAGTGCGGATGAAAGATAAACCTGCCGTAACGTTGGTACCATTTCCAAAAGACAATGACTTAAACGGAATTAATCCTTGGTCATGGTACATTGCTAACACTGCATCGCTTTTTTTCCAAAGACTACTACCGAAAAAGCCGTCAGCTGGATACGGACCCGCTGCGATAATTCCTTGTTTTTTAGCTTCAATGATAGCTGGTCTGATGATTTTTTCTTCTTCATCTCCAATCACTGAGTCATCAGATGCATGTGGATTTAAACCCAAGACACTAATAACAGGTCTTTCTAAATCAAAATCTTCTATCAATGTTTTATTTAAAATCTTGAGCTTTTCAATGATTAACTCTTTTGTGATAGTTTTAGAAACTTGAGACAAAGGCACATGATTGGTCACCAATGCCACTTTGAGCGCATCACTCACCATTAGCATTAGACTTTGTTTTGCGTCATCGCTGTGCGTAAAATATTCTGTGTGTCCAGGAAATGGAAAGTTAGCTAATTGCATAGCGTACTTATTGATAGGAGCGGTCACGATTGCATCAATGCTTCCATCTTTGATATCTTGGAGCGCTCTATCTAATGCTATGTAGGCATATTTTCCTCCTTCTGCCGTGGCTTTACCAAGTGTTATATTAATATTTTCATCCCAACAGTTGACAAGGTTTATTTTGTTTGCAATGGCTTGTTTACCACTTGTGATGGAGTGGAAACTTACCGCACTATCTTTTACTATATTTTTGTGATAAGACATTACTTTATAAGACCCATAAATTACTGGCGTAAAAGATTTTAATATTCGAGCGTCTGAAAGCGCTTTTATAATTATTTCGGGGCTTATTCCATTTATATCTCCGATTGTTATTCCTATTTTCATTATGATAACTTACTATTTATTTAAATTTCTTTATTTTCATTTGACTGCCAAAGGTAATAAAAAGTCATTAGTCGCTATTATTTATTTTTTGAAACGCTGTATTTTGACCTATAATAACATAAAATAAAACGACTTCTTTGATCAACTTATCATCACATTGACCTTTGCTTTCCTTATAAAATCTTACTTTTGCAGTTATATTGTATAGATTTTATAAATACATTACTTCTTATGGAATACCAAATGATAAAGACGGAGCAGAAATCACTTGACATCAATCTTAATGATCCGATTTATGGTACTTTTGCAGAGATAGGAGCTGGTCAGGAAGTGGCGCGTAACTTCTTTCAAGCTGGGGCTGCAGCAGGGACTATTGCAAAAACGATGTCTGCATATGACAAAACCTACTCTGATGCAATATATGGTGTGGAACCTTCGAATAGATATGTCAGCGAAAATCGTCTTTACAAGATGCTAGATCATGAATGGAGCCTTATGGAAGAAAGACTCAGTGAGTCTAGACCTGATGCTACCTTTTTTGTTTTTGCAGACACGGTTCAAGCAATTAATTATACAAGAACTATCAAAGGAAATGGCTGGTTAGGCCTAAGGTTTAGGCTTACTCCTGGTGGACCTGTAAACGATATGGTACTACATGTAAAAATGTTAGATACCAATAATAGATTGCAGCAAGAAGCCATCGGCGTACTCGGTGTAAACATGATTTATGCCATTTTTTACTATAATGATGATCCTGAAAAAATGGTCAGATCTCTAGTCGATAATATCAAAGACCGTGTATCAATAGACCTGCTCAGAATAAATGGGGAGGACTTTAACTTCTTTGATAAAAGATTGATATCCTTATATTTAGTCAAGCACAAGCTTACTTCTGTTACAATGTTTGATGTAAATAACAATAGCATTCATGCTTCAGAGTTTTTATATCGTGAATCATTAATGGTCATCAGAGGAAATTTCAGACCACCGACTATTGTCACGCAAGATGTAATAGATTCGAGTTATCGACAATTCAAGTTAGAAACAAGTCTTCCTGATGACAAGCTCAACCTGATGATGGAAATGACTATGGAATATCTCAAGGGTGAAAATGCTGAGATTGATGAAAAAGACTTTCTAGATCGAGCGGACATGTTGGGTATATTGGGTCACAATGTATTACTTTCGGATTGTGACAACCATCAGATGCTCATCAATTATTTGAGTGATTACAAAATTGCAAACCTTGGATTGGTCATCGGTGCTAGGGAACTGCAGAAAATCATCACGGACAAATACAACAATAATCAAGATGGTAGATTGCTTGTTGCTTTTGGCGAATTATTCAGTCAGAACATTAAAATATATGCTTATCCTGCTCAAAATGAAATGAGTAAGGAGATAATGACGGCTCAAAATATGGAAGTGCCTGAAGGTATCAAGTTTTTATACCAATATCTATTAGACAGCAAACAAATTGTGCCTGTCTATGCCTTCAATAAGGATATTCTTCATATTTATCCTTTTAATGTATTACAAGATATTCAAGAAAACAAAGCTGGTTGGGAAAGCAATGTCCCTGATGTTTTGGTAGAAATGATTAAAGAAAAGGGATTATTTGGATATAAAATGTAGAAGTGGTAAATTTTAACAAATATTATTTTGATATTTGGCTAGTATTTGTCACCTTTACTTTTGATAAATTTATTTAATAACATCAAAACAAACAATTATGAGCTACAATCCTCATATAGAGTCCGCCATCCAAAATGGTTATGATTTTAAGATTGGAGACTATTTTAATAACGGTCTCGAAATTTTCAAGAAAAACCCAGGGGGTTATTTGGGTTATGTGGTCGTATTTTTTTTAATTTCAACGGTGACTGGTTTAATTCCCATCTTGGGTAGCTTGATTGGGATAGTAATTAATCCTCCGCTTGTTGTTGGATTTGCCATTGCAGCCCACAAACAGGAAAAATCGGGTAGTGAAGAGTTTGGAAACTTTTTTAAGGGATTTGATCATATCGCCCAATTGTTAGTAGCTAATATCATAATGTGGCTTATTTATATCGTTCTAGCTATACCTTTGGTTTTTATTGTTGGTTTTTCAGTAATAATGGCTATTGCAACAGGTGATGTAGATACGATATTGGAGTCTACATCTCAAATTGCTAGTATGGGTTTAGGGTTTTTAATAATGTTTATTATATTCACTTATGTTGCGGTATCACTTAGATGGACCAATTACCTTATAGTTTTTCATAAATATGATGCTGTAGAAGCGATCAAAACAAGTTGGAAACTAGTAAATAAAAACTGGTTTATGCATATTGCATTTGGTGCACTTGCTTTTTTAGCAATGATTGGCGGAATGATTGCTTTAATAATCGGGATACTATTTGTAATTCCTATTGTAGCCATCGCTGATTATGCAGGATTTGCTGATATCACAGGGCTCAATAAAAAAGATGATATCATTGATGAAATTGGATCATTTAAAGATGAGTTAGTGTAATTGAATTTAAAATAAATTAGAAAGGGTGCTCAGAATGTATCTTCTGAGTGCCCTTTTTTTATGCATACAAAGAGAATTATTCCATTAATTTTTATTTTTTACGTTAATTTACCCAGAAAATTAAAAAGTGGAATGATTTTTTCTATATAAGATTAATGTAATAAAGATAGGATGTACCTCAAGACAATCATACAGGGAAGGCTGGAATTCGGGACGCAAAAGAGTTATGAGAAGGTGACAAAAATGTTTCTTCAGAGGTTAGAGAATTATTATAAGTCAGATGTTTTCTTTAAATATGAAGACATCTTCAAAGACGATGAACTCTCCCTAGAGATACCGAGACATGTAAGCCAAGTGACAGATAAAGCATTCAGAACGACCACTGGACTGCTAGGTTATTGTGCACAATTTGCTGTGGCGGGATCTATTAGAGCTTGGCTCATAAATGAAGGTGATATCGTACATTTCGAAACCTTAGAACCTGATAGTGACAAGGGTGCGGTACAATCTTTTGTACGTGGTAGAAAATTGGTCAAAGTAAAAGGAAAGGAAAAAGAAGCGATAGAAGCACTTAGCCAAGCCATAGAAAAGTATGATCGACATGCCCAAGCGTACGAGCGAAGAGCAAAGGTCAATTTTATGATGAAAAATTATCATGACTCTCTTAGAGATTACAATAAGTGTATAGGTATAGACCCTACCATTCCTACTGCTTATTATGGCAAGGCTAAAATACACATGATCAAAGAAGAGTGGCAAGAAGCCATAGAAAATCTAGATGAATCTATCAAAAAGTCTATTGCATTACAAACGTTATATTGGAAGTCAAGAAAATTAAAAGCAGAATGTCACATTCAACTCAAAGAATGGCAAAAGGCAGCTTTCGATCTTAAACTATTTACAAATCGTGCCTTTGAATCTGATAATCCTAATAAGTTTTGGGTAAGGTGGGCTTTTTATCAATATGGTCTAGTACTTTTAGAAATGGAAGATTTTCCCGAAGCACTAAGAGCTTTCGACAAAGCATCCAACCTTCCTGATATTGCCGATGGCGTAAATGAAACAGACCTTCTAACATACAGAGGTATTGCCAAACAAAAAGCAGGCAAAAACGGATATGTAAAAGATATCAAAGATGCTGCATCCAAAGGAGGAAAAAAAGCAAAGCACATATTGAAATCTTTGAACAAGTAATTATTAACATCCTATTGTTTTTGGTTACAAAATTAAATTTCCTTAAACGAGTGATTTTTAATTGTTTTCCTTATAAAATGGCATCTTGTTGCTTGTAGCAAAACATTATTTCTAAATGTTTGTGATCAGACTACTATCTCCCTTAAAAATAATTTGTTGTCATACGTACTGATGACTTCCTGTTTGTAAAATTTTGATTCACTTATTGTTATTTATATAATTAATGCCCTATTTTGGTGCCTTAATTTATATTTTAGTCACAATTAATAACAAAATTATACAATGAGTCAGACAGCTTTTGTGCAGCCTACACTGGAAGAAATTCAAAATTTTGAGGGTAAATATCCTAAGCAGTTATGGTATCTTTTTCTTGTCGAGATGTGGGAACGTTTTTGTTTCTATGGTATGCGTGGAGTCTTAACCATATTTATGGCAGATCAAGTCTTAGGTCTAGCCCTATCTGATAAAGATGCGAACCTCAAATATGGCGCTATCCAAGCTTTTGTTTATGCATTTACATTTATAGGCGGTATTTTCGCTGATAAAATACTTGGATTTAGAAAGTCTTTATTTTTTGGTGGTACGATCATGATCGCTGGTAATTTGATTATTGCATTTTCTCCACAGACTTTATTTTATTTAGGTATTACTTTATCGATCATCGGCACTGGTTTTTTCAAACCTAATATTTCGTCTATGGTGGGCGATCTATACAAAGAAGGGGATAGCCGTAGAGATGCAGGTTTTGGTCTTTTCTATTCTGGTATAAACATTGGAGCACTTTTAGGTGGCGCATTGTGTGTATGGTTGGGTAAATATTATGCTTGGAGTTATGCATTTTTGGCAGCTGCTATTGTAATGACTATTGGATTGATTACATTCTACTATACCAAAAAGCACTTAGGTCCAATCGGAGATTCTCCTTTATTAAATCTAGAAGATAGCAAACGTAAAAGCCGTGAAATCATGGTTTATGTTGGTTCGCTGTTAAGTATTCCACTTATCTTTATCATGATTAAAAATACTGCATATACTGATATGTTTATGTACACAATCGGTCCGTTAGCATTAGTATATTTCTTTTATGAAATGTTTAAGATTGCTAGTCCTGCTTCCAGAAAAAAATTGATTGCTGCATTGATCTTTATTGTGTTTTCAATAGTTTTCTGGGCTTTCTTTGAGCAAAGTGGCGGATCATTAGCATTATTTGCAGAAAATAATCTATCTTTTAATCTACTAGGATTACACATTGACCCTAATGTGGTCAACAATACTTCAAACTCATTATTTGTAATATTATTTAGCCCATTAATAGGTTTGCTTTGGGTATGGATGTCAGGTAGAAAGATAGAGCCAAATACTGTTATAAAATTTGGCTTAGCTTTTTTATTTTTAGCTGGTGCTTTTTATACTTTTTATGCTACTAAATTTTTTGCAGGAGCAGATGGAATCACTTCTTTAAACATCTTTACCGCAGCATACCTGATCATTACTATCGGTGAACTTTGTCTTTCTCCCATTGGTCTGTCTATTGTCACGAAGCTTTCTCCGAAACATTTAGGAGGTATGATGATGGGTATGTGGTTTTTGGCAAGTGCTTATGGCCAATATGTAGCAGGACTTCTCGGTGCTGGCATGTCTACTCCTGATGCTAATGCTGGCTTACCAGAAAAACTAATTGCCTACACAGATGGATATTATCAGTTAGCGATTTACGCTCTTGTAGCAGGCATTTTGTTAATTGTAATCTCTCCAATTATTCGCAAACTCATGCAAGAGGTCAAATAATAAACAGAATATCTTTAAATAAAAAATTCAAAATATGTCAGAAATCAAGAGTACAAACGACTTTTTTAAAGACATGGTAATCGGGCATCCTGCTGGGTTATTCGTGTTATTTTTTACAGAAATGTGGGAACGGTTTTCGTTTTATGGAATGAGATCTTTATTAGTTCTTTTCTTTATGGCACCTATAGTCAATGGTGGTTGGGAATGGGAGCAGGCTACTGCGTCTTCTTTATTTGGTACTTATGTTGGTCTTGTTTATCTCTCTACAATGTTGGGTGGATATTTTGCTGATAAAGTGATAGGCTTCAGATGGGCTGTTGTCGTAGGTGCCGCGCTTATGACATTGGGGCATTTTTCGATGGCATTTGAGACTACGTTTTCTATTTATCTTGGTCTTGTATTTTTGGTTTTTGGTAATGGTTTTTTTAAGCCAAATATGACTTCTATAATTTCAGAAATGTACAAAGATCACTCTGAGAAAAAAGATGGTGCTTATACCATTTTTTATATGGGTGTAAATGCAGGAGCATTTTTTGGTATCTTATTATGTGGATATTTAGGTGAAAAAGTTGGATGGGGATATGGCTTTGGACTTGCGGGAATCTTTATGTTTTTCGGTACACTACAATTTTGGCTAAGCCAGAATATCTTTGGTGACATAGGATTGAAGCCTGTAGCCAAAGACAAACAAATCGTTGATGTGGACGATACAGACAAAAGAGTGCCATTTACAACTTTCCAATTTGGTTTGATAGGTATAAGTTCTGTTCTAGCTTTACTTTGGTTGATTAACTCACCAATGACAAAAATATCTAAGGGCATGTATGATATTTTTCCTTTTGAAATAAAATATACTTTTATGGGACAAGTTGAGTATATTAGTGGAAATACTGTAGCAATATTAATAAGCTTAGTGTTATTCATTTCATTATTGAGAATTAGGTTATTTCAATATTCAAAAATCACTCGTCAGAAACTCATTGCCGTCACCTTTTTTGCATTTATCACGATATTCTTTTGGGCAATATTCGAGCAGTCACCCAATAGTTTGACCGTCTTTGCTGACAAATATACCAATAGGGTTTTGACAGGTGGGTCGAGTCTTATGTTTTTGATTATCAACTCTATGATGACGCTTATCCCACTGATCATTATCAATTGGGTGATGTTTAAACTTTTCCAAAAAACATTCAAAACATATCAGGTAGCAAGTCTTATTCTTACTTTTAGTTTTGTGATCATCTGGGCGATCGCATTGTGGATGTTACTTAAAGATTATTACACGGCAGGATATATTAATCTTTCTGACGGGATTCTCGAAACATTAAAAATTGATAAAGTTACCGTCCCTCTTACCGAAGTACCCGCTACTTGGTTCTCTACCCTAAATTCCTTATTTATCATAACACTTGCGCCGCTATTCTCTAAAGTTTGGGAAAGCAAGTACAATCCAAATGCCAATGTCAAGTACGGTATCGGTATGATATTATTAGGACTTGGTATGGCCGCTGTTGGCTTTGGTGCAGGTGGTATTGCGCCTGGTGCCGAGACCGCTTCGGTAAGTATGATTTGGTTGATTTTGGTATATCTTTTCCATACAATGGGAGAGCTTTGTATCTCTCCAGTAGGTCTTTCGTACGTGAGTAAGCTAGTCCCTGCAAGGATGATCGCATTTATGTTTGGTGTATGGTATCTAGCTGTAGCCATCGGTATGAAAGGTGCAGGTGTCTTCGGTGAAAACGTAGAACAAATAGCAAAAGAGAACGGCATTAGTTACTTCTTCTGGTTGTTGGCCATCGTGTCTTTTGTATTAGCAGCATTTTCTATTCTAATGTCTCCTGTTATCAAAAAATTGATGCATGGAGTAAGATAAAATTAAACAATCACCTTACTAAAGCCTTCTGAGAATTAGATTTTTCAGAAGGCTTTTTTTATAGAGATCTTTTAGAAGAAAAACTATTATGATTTACATATTATTGACTTTTGATGAATGAGATTTACTTTTTCTAAAAATGGTTTTGTTTGTGTTTGTATAAAATGTATTGCCATCATCATAATGAAGCTTGAATGAATACGGTTTACAACTAGAGTTTTTGAGGAGCGTGGTGGGAGCACATGTGGAACGTCAGGCTAGCATCTATGGAGTTGACTCGGGCTAACGTCGAGACAACCTCGGCACAACCTTGGGACAACGTCGGGACAACCCTATTATGTTTTTAGTGAAAAATGCTAGTTTTTATGAGTTAAGGGCCAGTTTTGTTATTGAAAATTCAATTGCTACTGAGGCTCGAAGGCGGTAAGGTATGACAAAAATCGTTAGCATTTCTTTTGTGTTTTTGTTCCGTACCTAAAGGCACTGGGATAAGGTTTTAATGTTTTTTTCTACCGATATTTTGTCCCTAATGGGACATGACTTTGATGCCATTTGGTTTAGTTTAAGACGAACAAGTTGTAAAGTTGCGATAGTGGATGAATTGATGGATACTGCTAAAGCTGCACACAATTGCTTGTGCAGAGCTTGATTCGCATTATATAGGGTAATATTGTAATGGTCTAAAGTGATGTGAAGCAAAGACTTTCGCTCAGCATAATGGTCGAAATTGGGGCTGGTCACTTAATTCTGTACAACAGAAGATTATTTTGCGGATGCTGTTAAAGCTGCACACAATTGCGAAAATGTTGTTATATTTGCGTTTCAAAAGATATTGTAAATCATGTAATACATAATTTCTTTCAGACAATTAAATGGCGTTAAACAAAATATGGTTTAACCATTTTATTCATCTTTAAAAAAGAAGTTATGCTTATTTTACAAAACATATCATACTCTCATCCAAACAAAAGTCTGTTATTTGACAACTTCAATCTAAAAGTAAACATTAATGAAAAAATAGCTTTAATCGGCAACAACGGTTCAGGTAAATCAACTTTATTGAAACTCATTTCGAAGGAGTTTCAGCCTTTGCATGGTCAGATAATTGTAAATTCTAAACCTTATCTAATACCACAAATTTTTGGCCAATTCAATCATCTGACGATCAAAAAAGCATTGAATGTTGAAAATAAACTTTACGCTTTAGAAGAAATTCTTAATGGTAATATAAGCGAAGAAAATTATTCTTGCCTTAATGATGATTGGACGATAGAAGATCGCTGTATTGACGCTTTAAAACATTGGCAATTAAATGATTTAGATCTTTCGCAAAAAATGGAAACATTGAGTGGAGGACAAAAAACAAAAGTATTTCTAGCTGGGATTTCCATACATCAGCCAGAACTTGTTTTACTTGACGAACCAAGTAACCATTTAGATTTGGCAGGAAGAGAGCTCTTATATAATTATATTCAATCTACAACAAGCACTTTAATTATAGTGAGTCATGACAGAAAACTATTGAACTTAATAGACAAAGTAGCAGAACTAAATAAAAGTAGAATAACAATTTATGGAGGTAATTTTGATTTTTATACCAAACAAAAACAAATAGAAAATAACGCATTAAACCAGGATTTATTGAGCAAAGAAAAAGCTTTGCGAAAGGCAAAAGAAAAGGAAAGGGAAACAATGGAGCGACAGCAAAAATTAGATAATCGCGGAAGAGGTAAACAAGAAAAATCTGGTGTTGCTAGAATAATGATGAATACTTTGCGAAACAATGCTGAAAATAGCACGTCAAAATTAAAAGATGTCCATACAGAAAAAATTGTTGGAATAAAAACGGAATTACAAGAACTTCGTTCAGCATTACCCGATATAGATAGAATGAAAATTGGATTTGACAATTCTAGTTTACATAAAGGAAAAATTCTATTTAAAGCTGATGGCATTAATTATAAGTTCAATAGCAACCAATTGTGGAAAGATAACTTGAGTTTTCAAATTACTAGTGGACAACGCCTTGAATTGAAAGGTATTAACGGTTCGGGAAAAACAACTTTGATCAAAATAATTATAGGTAAATTAAAACCGATGACAGGTTCCGTTTATCAACAAGAAAATGAATCTGTTTATATTGATCAAGATTATTCGTTGATCGAAAATGAACTCAAAGTATATGAACAAGCACAGCGATATAATTTTTCTAGATTGCAGGAACATGAAATAAAAATTAGACTTAGTAGGTTTTTATTCTCACAAAATGATTGGGAAAAATCTTGTTATATATTAAGTGGTGGAGAAAAAATGCGTTTAATTCTTTGTTGTTTGACAATTAGTAATAAATCTCCAGATATTATTATTTTGGATGAACCAACCAACAATTTGGACATTCAAAACATAGAAATATTGACATCAGCCATAAACGAATATCAAGGAACATTAATTGTTGTATCACACGATGAAACATTTTTAGATCAGATCAAAATTAATCAATCAATTCAACTTTCATAAAGTGAAGTTGCTAACGCTCATGTTTTACTGTATCTAAGTAAAATAAATCATAACCTTAATAAATCCTATGTGCGTTTTGGTGGCAAATTCTATTGAGTATCGTTTTGCAGTATTTTATATTGGTTAAATTCTTGTTGGTCAATTGATTAACTGATATGGGTTCATTTAAACCATACCTTCATAAACTAGAATTAATAATTTAACTAGAATTAATCTAAATAAAATTTGGCTATATTCTTTACAGCAATTACCTTTGTGCTCGTTAGAATTAATCTAAATAAACATAGTTATGCGTCGTCTTTTTGCCCCAATCTATTTACTTATCATCATCGCAGTTTTTGGATATATCAACACATTTGCTTCCCATAATCCAAACAATGAAGTCATCCCTGTCATCACTGGAATGATCAAGTCTAACCTTTCAGAACCTATCATCGGTGCACACATCACCATAGATGGGACTTTGGTAGGCACGACTTCTGATCTTAATGGGCAGTTTAACATAGTCAATATCAAACCAGGTACTTATTCTGTAAGAATATCTGCTATAGGGTACAAGACGATAACTAGAGAAATAACGCTTGATGGCAATTCGCCAATAACGTTGGATATCATATTTGATGAAGATGAGGTCATTTTTCCAGAAATATTGATCTCTGGCAAAAACGATCGAATTTTCTCTAAAATACCTGGATCCGTTTCTTTTATCAATGCCAAAGAAATTAAAAATATCAACCCGATCTCTGGCAATGAAGTTTTCAGACGTACGCCTGGCGTGCATGTTGTGGACGAAGAAGGCGCAGGTATGCGTGCAAATATAGGCATACGTGGGCTAGATCCTGACAGAAGCAGGTCTGTACTTGTGCTCGAAGATGGTATCCCTGTGGCACTTGCTCCTTATGGAGAGCCAGAGATGTATTACACACCACCGATTGATAGAATGTCTGGCATCGAAATCTTAAAGGGAGCTGGACAGATTCTTTATGGACCACAGACGATAGGTGGCGTCATCAATTATCTAACTGCAAATCCAGCTGCAGAAGCATCGGGTAAAATACGTCTTCAAGCTGCAAATGGTGGATATATCAATGGCCTAATAAACTATGGAAATACCATTGGCAAAACAGGTTACCACATTTCATTATTGAAAAAAAGAGCTAACAAACTTGCTTATACTGGATTTGACATCACGGATTTGAATGCCAAATTACTGTTTAATTATTCACAAAAGTCAGCACTATCTATCAAGCTTGGCTTTTATAATGAGGTCTCAGATGCGACCTATATCGGACTGACACAAACGATGTATGAAAAAGGTGGACAAGATTTTGTCCACATGGCACCTGATGACTTGCTTTCTGTGCGTAGATATAGCATGAGTGTACATCACGATCTGAAAATTAATGACAAAACCAAATTAAAATCCACTGCTTTTGCCTATACAACGACTCGTGACTGGAGACGTCAAGATTTTGTATCCAATACCAATAACAACAACAAACCATCCAACTGGACAGGTGTAGCTTGGGGAGATGAGTCGATCCCTGGTGGAGCAATCTACATGAGAAATCAAAATGCACATAGAAATAGAAGTTTTGAAGTAGTAGGTGTAGAGTCTAATCTTGAAAGATCTTTTTCATTCTTCAGTATTAATCATAAACTTAATACAGGTGCAAGGTTTATGCATGAAAAAGCAGACGAGCAACGCATCAATGGCACTAAAGCAAATGCTTCCTCAGGCGCCTTGGTAGAAGATGAAGAAAGACCAGGAAATGCTCTAAGTATTTATGCACAAAATGTATCTGAAATCTCTAGCCAATTTGAGCTACACTATGGCGTGAGATTGGAACATTTTAGTTATGGTCGAGATATATTTAGACGGACATTTGCAGTCGGAGGACAGAATGTTTTGAGAGATACCTTTCTTACAAGTAATAATCATGTGCGTCAGTTGATACCTGGTGGAGGATTTAACTGGAAACCAAATCAAAAAGTCAATATTTTTGGTGGTGTACACATGGGATTTGCGCCACCACGTACCAAAGATGCAATATCAAATAACGGTGAAGTGTATGATCTTGCAGCAGAAAAAAGTATCAATACAGAACTGGGTATTAGAGCAGATCTTGCTAAAGGATTACACGCAGAATTGACTGCTTTTCACATGAATTTTAGCAATCAGATTATACCTGTTTCTGAGTCGAGTGGCGGCACGGGAGCAGGATTGGTAAATGGTGGTGAAACGGTTCATCAAGGCATAGAAGGAGCTGTAACATTGGACATTAGTCAAATGCTTGGTTGGACCAAAAACGCATTGATCATCAATACCAATGCAACCTACACCGATGCACATTTTGAAGGAGACAGACAGCAAGGTGGAGAATTATTGAGTGGAAACGCTACTCCTTATGCGCCTAATCTTTTGATAAATTCAGCCATAACCTTTGAGACTTTTAGTGGCTTGGGTATTAGGTTCGCTTCCAATTATGTAGGCGACCAATATACCGATGAACTGAATACTGTTATTGCTAGTCCTGATGGAAGAACTGGACTCATTCCGAACTACCATACGATAGATGGCAATGTATTTTATAAACTCAAACCTTGGAATACTACATTTTCCATCGGTATCAAAAACATTACTGACGAAAGATATATCGTTTCGAGAAGGCCACAGGGCATCAGATTGGGATTGCCGAGATTAGTTACATTTGGCGCAGAACTTACTTTTTAAAGTACAATTAGATATCAAAATATAAGTGAGACCAATTATCTATTAAAAGGTAGTTGGTCTTTTTAATTACAAAAATTTTCGAAGGAAATATTCTAATTCAATATTAACCCCTGACATAAGGCTGTCATAAGGGCATTATACTTTTGCAGCTAAATCAAAAAAATAAAATGAATCAGCAAATAAAGACATTCCACGTGATTGGTATCGCATTGAGAACGACCAATGAAAATGGACAATCAGTTCAGGATATTCCTGCTCTTTGGAATCGTTTTATGACAGAAGGCATATTGGGTCAAATACCAAATAAAATAAATAATACTTTGTATTGTATTTATACCGATTATGAAAAAGATCATACTAAACCATACACCACGATACTTGGATGTAATGTATCAAACTTGGATCAAATACCATATGGTTTGGTTGGCAAAACATTTGAAGAGCAGACATATATAAAACGAGTAGCAAAAGGCAACCTGATGCAAGGTATTGTTTATGAAGAATGGACCAAAATCTGGAATGCTGATTTGAACAGAGCGTTTACAGCAGACTTTGAAGTCTATGATGAACGCACCCAAAACCCCGAAAATGCTGAAGTTGACATTTTTATATCTGTCAAATCATGAAGATAAAAAGTAAATTTACCTTTAGAATCGTTTAAGTGATTTCATAAGACTTTAGGATAATCCTTATCCGCTTATTACATATCGCCACCACCTTCAAACTCACCTTCTCTACCTGGTTTTTTACGCTCTTTTTTCATATTCAAACGATAATTGACTGTGGCTACGATGGGTGCTCGTCTCCATTGTTGATCTACCCTTTGATAAAAGTCATCAGTAAATATCTCTGAGTTTCTTCTTCTAGAATTGAACAAGTCTCTCGCTGCCAATGTAAATGATGCATTATTGGACCAAAAGTCCTTGCTAAATGCAATGTCTACTATATACTGTGGAAATTGTACGCCTTGAGGGATATCAACTGGTGCACGGTAATTAAATCTCAACTGAAAGTCAGCGTTTTTCCAGAAAGATACCCTCGACCCAACTCTTCCGAACCAACTGTAGCTATCTGCACCAAGATCTAATCCATCAAACTCACCTTTGATCACATTCCTAAAAAGATTTACATTTCCATCAAGCTTGAGCCACTTATTGGGATTGTATGCAAACAAAAACTCTATGCCGGCGTTATCAGAAGTAGCTAGATTTAATGGTCTAGTATTGGTCGTACCGTCAAGATTAAAAGTAGTTACCCTTTGGATTACATCTGTAGTATGTCTCCAAAACAAACTAGTACCAATGTTTCCATTTTCCCAAAACTTGATATGACCTAGTTCGTAACTATCTGTAAACTCAGGGTTTAGATTTGGGTTACCACTGAATATATTTCTATTGTCAGCAAATGTAAAGAACGGATTCAAATCCCAAAATCTTGGCCGTTGTATTCTTTTGGTATAGCTAAGTTGAAATTGATTCTTACCAGCAAACTCATAGTTGATATGTCCACTTGGGAAAAGGTTAAAGTAGGTTCTTGGATTGACTTCATTCGTTTCTAATAACTCTGTGTTTATATCAGAATACTCTAACCTCAATCCACCTTGATAACTAAATTTATTCACCTTGGAACCATAAATGGCATAAGCTGCGTGGACATCTTCTTTATACCGAAAATCATTGGATAAGTTGTCTATTCTCAACCAATCTGTACCTTCTAACTCTTCTACCAAATAATCATTGCGAATATCTCTTAACTGCGACCTCAACCCTCCTTCAAACTTAGTGTCTTTAGAAAACGGGTGTACATAGTCTGCTTGAAGAATGATCGTTTGTTGATCTTCCGCATTTTCTGCACGCTGTATCAACGTGTTTCCCTCGAAGTTTCCTAAGTTATAAAAGCCTTGAGTATAATTAGATTTTTCTACTTCATCATTGCTACTAAACTGCACAGAAGCTTTTAGTTCTCGCCCTTCTTGTTTAAATCTTTTGATATAATCAAGTGTGTATTCTAATGTGGGACTTGTCTCCTTTTCGATTTCTGTTCGCAGAGAATAAGAAAGTGTTGGCACTAAAAATCGACCTCTTGGTTCGTTGCCATAAAAATTGTGGTCATAATATCTGATCGGGTTATTATTATCATTGTAAGAATATCGATACAAAAACGAACCAGTCAATGTCTGAGACTCACTTAAAGAAAAATCCATTCCCGCTCTCACACTATTGGACAATCTGATTCTTTCCCCTTCCCTAAGGATATAACTTGCTGCTGTGGTGTCTTCTAAGTAAGCCTCTTGATATGTGTATCCTTGCGAAGGATTATTGTTATAATTAAGACCATAATTCACAAAAAAATTGGTCTTGCCCTTTCGGTAGTTCAAATTTGCTCCTAGTCCATAATTTTCTGGCCATCCACCCGATACTTCAAATGATCCATTGATACCAGCTTTATTATCTTTCTTCAATACAATATTAATAATGCCGGACATCCCTTCTGCTTCAAACTTTGCAGAAGGGTTAGTAATGACTTCTATTCTATCTATCATATTTGCTGGAAGAGATCTCAATCCATTTGCACCACCGATCCCGACTAATCCACTTGGTTTACCATCGATCAAAATTCTGACATTTCCACTACCTCTCAGACTCACTCCACCATCTACATCTACTGTAACAGATGGAACATTGTCAAGTATATCTTGCGCCGTTCCGCCACGATTTGAAAGATCCTTGCCTACGTTAAATACTCTTTTGTCTAATGCAAAAGTAGTTTCGCTTTTTTCGCCTACGATCTCCACGGTCTCTAGCGCAACAGCATCTGAAGCTATTACAATATCCCCCAACTGTATGGACTTTTGACCGCCCTTTGGTAAAATATTATCAATTCTCTTTGTGGAAAACGAAAGAAACTCAATAAGTATATACATCTCTTTTATGCTACCTTCTACATTGAATGTCCCATCTACTCCCGTAAGACCTCCGCTTAATAGTGTACTATCTGTTTTTGAAAATAAAGATACTGTCGCGAACTCTAAGGGTAAGCCAGTAGATTCTTCAATAACTTTTCCTGAAATATTTATGACCGGTCCTTTTTCTTGTGAATAGGCTAAAAAAGGAAAAAGCATGGCGAAGAATAAAACTATTCTGAATTGCATAAAAGATAGATTGTAAATAACTTAAGCTAAAAATATTGGGAATCCAAATGTTTTGTTAAAACAAAATGAAACGTAATAAGTAGACAATTTTAAATACACAAAGGTTTAATCGTTAAGATACGATATCCAAATATTATTCTGTATTAACGTCAAAACGGTATTAAATCAGAAATTTTAAGAAAACTTTAAGAGTTTTTGCAACTTATGGTTTAAATATTTGAATTGTAAAATCTTTTCTCTTTCTTTAGAACATCCTTCATAATATTTGAGTTAATCTTGTGGTTTTTAATGTTAGTGCATAAATAAAATCATTCCGATAACAATATAAAACGGTAATTGCACATTTAATAAGTAAAATGAAAACGTCTTTATTTTATGATCAACTTTATTATTAAAATAGTCCCTTTAGTTTTTTGCTTTCAGGTTTTAGTCGGCCAAAGTAATCTAGCGCTTGGCGAATGGAAATCTCATTTAGCATACCGAGAAGGCTTGACGGTCACCCAAAGTGAAGATAATATCATCTATGGGTCTCAAATAGGTATTATTGTTATCAATAAAGATGATTTATCTGCCAGTTTTTTAGGAAAAGAAGATGGTTTTTCTGGTGTAAATACTTCATTTATTGCCTATGACAAATTTAATGATCAGCTCATCATATTCTACAAAGATAGTAACATTGATATTCTTAAAAGTGTAGATGTCAATTCTTTACCTTTTATCAGATCAAACTCAAGTATTGTCGGTAGTAAATCCATAAATGACTTGCACCTTGTTAATGGAGAACAATCATACATTGCTACTGATTTTGGAGTATTGGGCTTTAATCCTGCTAAACAAGAGTTTCCATTTACAACATTTACTGATTTGCGCGTTTTCTCTGTTCAGGTTTTTAATAATGAACTATATGCAGGAACAGAAGAAGGCCTATACAAAGTTGCACTTGATGGTCGCAATCTTTCCGACTTTAATCAATGGACATTAATACCTGCGTCTAGTGGACTACCTCAATCTTATGAAGTTTCTGGAATGGGCGTCAAACATGGTTATTTGTATGCGCATATAGATAACAATATTTACAAAATGAATAATGATGGATCATTTAGTTTATTGTTTAAACCCTCTGCAGCTCAAGGTACTATTAAATTCATTTCTGATGAAGGAACATCGATTATGGTAGGTATGCAAAATGCTTCATTCAGTGGTAAAATGATATTTATTGACGATAATGATAATATCACAAATGGTGTGTCTGATTGTTTTTCACTAGTGGAATATGCCATTGAAGATGAAAAAGGTAGGGTTTGGTATGCGGATCTTTGGGATCCTATAAAATATACCGACACAAAGACTTCGACTTGCCAAAGAATATCTTTCAGAGGACCTTTTGCAAATACGGCGGGTAAAGTAGGCTTTAAAAAAGATGTCGCATATGTAACTTCTCAAGGTATCACAGAAAGTTTTCAACCTACGGGTACTAGATGGGGATATTATAAATATGAAAATCAAGAATGGACCAACTATAATCAAAGCAATATTCCACTAATGCAAAGCACTGACTATTCAAGTGTGGAAGCTATCGCGCTTGATCCTAAATCTCCGATTGTGTATGTAGGTGGTTACTGGAATGGTATCATAAAATATAATGAAGAAACACAAGAAGCCGAGCATTTTAATAAAGACAATAGTATCCTCCAGCCAGTAGAAGGTGATTTTGCTAGAACAAGGATAAGTAGTCTAGCCTTTGACAAAGATGAAAACCTCTGGATATCGAATTATGGGGCACAAAAACCACTTGTGGTAAAAACTAAAGAAGACATTTGGTATAATTTCGGTGTTCCAGCAGCAACCAATCTTACAGATATTGT
This sequence comes from Saprospiraceae bacterium UBA7687, assembly GCA_002482845.1. GTDB lineage: Bacteria > Bacteroidota > Bacteroidia > Chitinophagales > Saprospiraceae > OLB9. The sequence continues at coordinate 32,994 of DLGT01000095.1, read as the reverse complement.
TTTTGATGATAATGGCAATAAGTGGATAGTGGTAGCCGGTGTCGGTAATGGTATGATTGTATTTAACGAAAATGGCTCTTTAGCTGATCCCACAGACGATAAAATAAAGTACATCACCAGAAATAATAGTGAAATCACAGGCAACAAAGTAAATTGTATAACGAGAGATCTTGATGGATCTATTTGGGTAGGAACAGACGAAGGACCCGTAGTATTTGATTGTGGGGATCCATTTGCCACAGCATGTAGAGGCACTACTCGTAAAGTTGTAGTAGACGATATACCTGCTCCCTTATTAAAAAGTGAAGACATTCTATCCATAGGTGTTGATGGGGCAAATAGAAAATGGTTTGGTACTCGTAATGGTATCTTTGTGCAATCATCTGATGGGACAAGTCAAGTAATAAAATTTGATACAAAAAACTCTCCATTGCTGACAGATGTCGTGACAGAACTCACCTTCAACCCAATCTCTGGTGAGATGTTTATAATTACTACAGGTGGTATACAAAGTTTCAAAACAGAAACCACTGGTGGCGTCCTAAACCACAATGATTCGCAAGTTTATGCTTTCCCAAATCCTGTCAGACCAGATCATACTGGTCCGATAGCCATTAAAGGTCTCGTCAGGGACGCCAATGTAAAGATAACGGATATCAATGGTAAATTGATCTATGAAACAAAAGCTTTGGGTGGACAAGCTATTTGGGATGGTCAAGATTATAACGGTAGACGAGCAGCAACTGGTGTCTATTTAGTATTCAGTGCAAGTGAAAATACATCTAGAGACAAAGAAGCGTTTGTCACTAAGATACTAATCGTTAATTAAATAGTGCTTTATTGGCTAATAGAAATCTAGCGTTACTTTTTTCTATGATTTCTAGATAATACTGTTCATAAATTGGTAAGATTTCGTGGATGTCAAATCTTTTTGCTTGAGCAAATGCATTTTTACGAAACGATGCCAACTTTTCTTCATCTTCTAGCAGTTGTACACATCTTTTTGCCATACAATTTACATCAGCTACGTCACACATATAACCTGTGACACCATCTATGTTTACCTCTGGAATACCTCCTGCATTAGAAGAGATCACTGGTACTTCGCAAGCCATCGCTTCCAAAGCTGCTAGACCGAAACTTTCGTTTTCGGAAGGTAAAATAAACAAGTCAGCAATGGCCAGTATTTCTTCTACGGCTTCTTGTTTGCCCAGAAATCTTATATCTTCACAGAGATGATAACTACGACACAAGTCTTCCATCGTTTTTCTTTCAGGTCCGTCACCAATCAAAAGTAACTTAGACCTTACTTCTTTATTCACAATACTGAATACAGCAATGACATCTTCTACTCTTTTTACTTTTCTGAAATTAGAGATGTGCACCAATATCTTTTCACCTTCTGGGGCTATCGCTTTTTTGAAGTGGTCTTTATTGGTTTTGCGAAAACGATTGAAATCTATAAAATTGTGAATAACCTTAATATCTGTTTTGATATCAAATGTAGACAAAGTCTCTTGCTTTAGCTGATCAGAAACTGCAGTCACACCGTCAGACTCATTAATACTAAACTCTACAACGGGAGCAAAAGAATTGTCAGCACCTACAAGCGTAATGTCTGTACCATGTAAAGTAGTAATCACAGGAATATTAATGCCATGGGATTTTAATATTTGTTTTGCCATATAAGCAACGGCTGCGTGAGGTATTGCATAATGGACATGCAGAATATCTAACTTTTCAAACTTGACTACATCTACCATTTTGCTAGCCAATGCTGTCTCATATGGTGCATTTTCGAAAAGTGGATACTCAAGAGATGTCACTTCATGAAAAAAAACATTCGAATGAAAAGCGGTAAGTCTTACTGGTCTTTTGTATGTGATAAAGTGCACTTCATGTCCTTTGTCCGCCAAACCTATTCCAAGTTCGGTAGCGATCACTCCACTACCACCAAACGTTGGGTAACATACAATACCTATTTTCATTTTATCTATTTTTAAAACGTTGTTGTTTTGATTTATTGACCAAATACTTGAAGTTTTTCCTAAAGACATCTGTCAGAATGATATTCAAGCAAATATAATCGTTGATAACAAATAATAATTAAAAACGTTTGAGTGTATGAATATTTATATGAAGTGTCAATATGGATTGGAATAGTAGTTTAAAAGGTTTTAAAGCTTATCTTCTTTTAGAAAAATCGCTTTCACACCATTCTATTGAAGCTTATATAAGAGATGTGGGCAAGCTATTAGAGTATGTACTCATCCAAAAAATAGACCTTACGCCAGATAAATTGAATGGTGACCATCTCACAGGATTTGTTTATTACATTAACGATCTAGGTCTTGAACCTAAAAGTCAAGCTCGTATAATATCCGGAATTCGAGCATTTTATAAGTTTCTAATCATGGAAGACATCATTGATACCGACCCGTCTGAACTTCTAGAAAGTCCTAAACTTCAACGCACGCTGCCCGATGTACTTAGTTATGAAGAGATTGATTTAATACTGAATTCTATAGACCTGTCTCTGCCACATAGTCAACGAAACCGGGCAATGCTCGAAACCTTATATGCTTGTGGACTGCGTGTTTCGGAGTTGATCACGTTAAAAATAAGTAATTATTTTCCAGATCAAGGTTTTGTAAAAGTGTTAGGTAAAAACAATAAGGAAAGACTCGTGCCTATAGGCGATTCGGCAGTAAAGCATATTAATTTGTATATGGCAACAGAAAGAATGTCTTTACATAGTATCGCTAAAGGGTCTGAAGATATTCTTTTTCTAAATCGAAGAGGAAAGGGCTTGAGTCGGGTAATGATATTCACTATGATTAAAAATTTTGTAGCTCTTGCAGGAATTCAGAAGACGGTAAGTCCGCATACTTTTCGTCATTCATTCGCTACACATCTCGTAGAAGGTGGAGCAGATTTACGTGCTGTGCAAGAGATGTTGGGACACGAATCTATTTTGACTACAGAAATTTATACCCATGTTGATAGAAATTATTTGCGTGACACCATGATGAAATACCATCCATTAAGCCAAAAGTAAACTTATTTTCTAAATTCACCGTTAACATATAATCCACAATAAGACCTAAAAGGTTGACGTTTCATCAGTAACTGTCACTATCACTTCCCGACTATAATTTATTCATCACAAATTTTTTTATCATGAAAAACATCGTTTTCCTTTTTATTCTATTTTGTATAAGTGTCTCTGTTTCTGCACAATTGGGTCTATCTCTTGGTGGAGGTGCAAATTTCAGCAACCTAAAAGTAGACAATTTAGATAGTTTTAAACCAACGTCTAGCACTAATTACTTTCTATCTGTAAAACCAGAATTTCATCTTACTGAAAATTTGTGTATTGCTTTGGATATACAATTTTCTCAGAAAGGCTTTGGTTTAAATGCAGATACTACTGACTTTATTGATGGTTACAAGTTTCAATATCTTGACATAATTCCACAAGTTCAATATAAATTATTTAAGCAATTAGCTATATATGGCGGACTCGGTGTCGGAATCAGGGGATCCGAAAAATACAAGATCAGAGATGCGTGGGAAGAGGCCGTTACCAAAGTATCTAGTGGTACTGATTTTACTTATGTCGTAGGTGTCAGAATATTTGCAACAGACAAACTATTTTTGCAAGCCCATTATGCAGGTGGATTAACTTCTTTTTATAAAGACACCGTTTTTACTGATCCTCAAGGTAATGAAATTGAAAATGCGGATACAAAGTTGAGAAATTTTCAACTCGGTTTAGGATACCAACTATTTTAGTACCAACTTTTTGCTAAATATTTCCGTCTTTAATATTGTACCAAAAATATATAGTATGTCACAGATAATTAAGTTTTTAAAAATCAGTAGTGTCGCTTTCATACTTTTTGTAGTGACATCGTGCTGCAAAGAAGATTCAACTACATGCGTAGAAAATATTAACAATGATTGTATCTGTACCCAGCAATATGATCCTGTTTGCGGATGTAATAATAAAACATACGGTAATTCTTGTATAGCAAGTTGTTCAGGCATTACAGAATTTACACCTGGTGAATGTCCTAAATAATTAGTACTAACATTCCTTGTAAAAGAAGGAATATACTCAAACAAAAAACAAAGTTTTCTGCAAAAGGATAAGCAAGTCGCTCAATTTTTTTTATTAAAAGTTAACGATTACTTATCTCTTTATGTTTTAAACTTATTCTAAAGGCGTCACAGGTTTTTGTTCTCTTGCTCCAGATAATGCTAAAGTGTACAAATAATAATTTTCGTTTTTATAGTTTTTATCTTCCCATTTTTGCCACAATTGCAAAGAAGGAAATCTATCAACATCAAGTGGTTTTGGTGATAAGACAACGATACCACCCACACCTTTAAATTTTGCAAACAATTTTAGTTCGTTTTCAACAGGTAGATATATTTTGTCTACCCATCTGAAATAACTAAATGGAACGCCGTCAGGCAATTCATAAAAACTTCTTCTTGCATACCCAATTACTGGTGTCGCTTCAAATTTATTGATAGCTACAATAGGTACTTTTTCTGGTATCTTTTCTTTGATAAATTGGCCAGCGAGTTCTGCATTCGTAAACGGTATATTCTTTTCTTCTACTACTGCTTTTCCATTATGGACAATATTAAAAATAGCAAATACACTGATAACTAGTGTAGGTAAAAGTTCTTTTTTAATATCCAAACCTCTAATCTCTAGCAGAGCTATAAAAAATATAAATCCCATACCCCATTGTCTGATACCACCTAGGAAAAACAGAACACTAAACGCTATCATCATTGCTAAAAACATCAAAAAAGTTTTTAGCAATATCTTATTCTTATAAAACACAAAGCCAATCCCTGTTAAACATAACATAGATATCAAAAGTCCTATAGAAGTCCATCCGTAAGTAAACGTGTCATTTGTAGAACCGATGGCATAAGTATTGCTGAGATTGCCCTGAAAAGAAGTCAGAATTTTGTCCATAAATTCAAGCTTTTTTGCGCTAGTTTTGCTGACGTGACCAGAACTCCTAGGGAAGACAGATATTACAAAAAATAATAGACCTGCAGCTAAGCCAATAATATCCTTGCCTTGCAAAGCAGTAAAAATATTTTTTTCTTTCATCATCACATAAAAACCTAGAGCTATTGCCATCAATGCACCATATACCTCGGTCTGACACAAAAGAAAAAGCACCACTCCTAGCTGAACACGTGAATAATCCTCCTTTTTTAAAAGACTTGCAGCCCAAAAGGCAAATAATATTACAAGAAAGTAGCCTCTATTTACAATACCATATTCGAAAAATACAAAGTAAGATAATGCTAACAACACTTTGACAATTGTAGGTAGTCTAAACTTAACAAATAGAAAATATAATCCCGCTGCTACTGTGATGGTATGTGCAAAGTGAATAATGTATTCAGGTCTCGCCAGTGAAGAGAAAAATGTAAATATCTTTAAATATATATACCAAAGCGCAGGGTGACCTTCATAATAAAGGAAAGAGAAGACTTCTGTAAGACTTTTGTCTTTTGCAACAAACCATGCTTGCCACTCATCTTTCCATAACTCATGATAATTAAACTTGAAATATGTAATGGCTATGACAAAAATGGCCAAAATTATATAGTCTATGTATTTATTCTTCATGTTCCTGAATTTTCACAGTCAGCGAATTAATACCTTCAAGGCTGTCTTTTCTCGAATGTTGCTCGAATATTAATGTATATTTTCCTATCTTTTTATAATATGCTTTTGTAGACATTTCTATTTCAATGTCACAGTTTTTGCTTCCACAATCACCGATCCAATTGGTCTGACTATCTGATAATTGAAATGAGACAGGATTAGTAATTTTTTCTCCATCAGGAAAAACTGTTGTGATATTTAAATAAAGGTTTTCAAAAGAAAAATCTATTTCATGATTGATACTTAAAAGTAAATCATAAGCTACTGATGTATCTTGAACCTCATATTCAAAACTAATTTTATCAGCATATGACCATGGATTGGGGACATCTTCATTCTGATTAAAAATGGTTTTGGGTCCACACGCATACAACATCACAAAAAATAAAACGAAAAACAGGTACTTCACTAGCGAGAATATTTTTAGCAAAATTACTTTTCTTTTCATTATTATTTACTCTTACTTGATATTATAATTGCTTTTTGGCTTTTTGGAGACCTCAAATCAACAAAATTATAACATCATCATTCCGTTTAGTTAAAATTTACAATAATTGTAATTGACAACTAAAAAATATGTAAATATCAATATCAGGTGTATATTTGATCTTCAATTATGCTATTATCCGAATATTTTCACATGAACACAAAAAGGTTTATATTTATTTTATCATGTCTTGTCTATTGCTTTGCTGGTATCCTTACCATAAAGGCTCAAAATAGTGATACACCAAAACCTCTGAGTAACACACATTATATCAAAAACTGCTTTTTGGTAAAACAGCCTGGTGTAATACTTTCAGGACAAAATATCATTGTTAAAGATGGATTTATATCAGATATTGGACCTAATTTAAAAATACCATATGATGCTCAGATTTTACTTGCTGACTCCATGTATGTGTACGCTGGTTTTATAGATGCATATTCTAATACAGGTATCACAAAGCCAGAACAAAAAGACAGACCTAGAATAGCAGACCCTGGTAATCCGCCCAATGATATTGCAGGTATCACTCCTCAGTTTTTATCAAATGAAAATTATAACCCTAACGACAAGTCAGTAACGGACATGCGAACAGCTGGTTTTGGATTATCTCAAGTAGCACCAAGAGGAATGATGCTTCCAGGACAAAGTAGTATTTTCCTACTCGGCGAAGGTAATACAGATGAAATGGTATTGAAATCAGGATCAGCTCAAAATTTCCAATTCGAAACATCAAGAGGCGTTTACCCATCAACATTGATTGGGATTATGGCTAAATTCCGAGATTTATACCAAAATGCAAAGATAGCTGGTCAGCATGAAGAGAAGTTTTTAAAAAACCCAAGTGGCCTTGCAAGGCCTGATTACAACAAAGAATTAAAATCTCTTTATCCCGTCACCACAAAAAAGCAGCCGCTATACATTGTGGCACAAAAGACTAAAGATGTACATAAAGCACTTTTACTTAAAGAAGAGTTTGGGTTTGACCTTGTATTAACAGAAGTAAAACAAGGATGGCACTATATTGATAAAATAAAACAACAAAATATACCTGTGCTTCTTTCTTTAGATCTTCCTGGAGAAGAGAAAAAATCGCTGGAAAAAGAAGGGAAAGATGGTGAAAAAAAGGATTCTATAAAAACTGAAGTTAAAGAAATCAAAAAAGAAAAATTAGATCCTGAGAAAAAAGATTATGATGCAAAGAAAGCAGCAGTTGTCAAAGAATATTTGGCCCAAGCTGCTAATTTTGAAAAATACGGAATAAACTTTGGATTTTCTTTTTTAAACAGTAAGCCATCAGATATTAAAAAGACTATTAAAAAACTAATTGAAAATGGCCTAAGTGAAAATGGCGCCTTAGCTGCTCTTACTACCAATCCTGCAAAAATACTCGGTTTAAGTCATCTACTTGGGACTGTAGAAAAAGGAAAAATTGCCAATCTTACCATTACAGACAAATCTTATTTTGATGAAAAATCTGTGATCAAGTTTGTTTTCGTTGACGGCAAAAAATACGATTACTCAGAGAAACCTAGAAAACAAAAAGATGGTAAAACAGGCCACAAAATGATTGGTCTTTGGTCCTACGAAGTTGAAATACCTGGCGCAATACAAAAAGGTAAAATTAATATTAAAAAAGATGGTTCAGATTTCAAAATATCTGTAAAAGACGATACGTCCTCTAATGAAGATGTTGCCACAGATATAAATGTGGATGGATCTAAGCTCACATTTAGTATAATGGCCACTCTAAGTACACCTGTGAAAGTTGATTTTTCATTAGATTTTGAAGATAAAATATATACAGGAAATGTCAACGTCGCCTCTTTTGGTACTTTTCCAATTAAAGGAAGTTATGATGGCGACCCAAAACTAAATTTCTAATAACTTAATAACAAACCCATGTTAAAATATATTCTACTTATTATTATATTACTACCAAAAGATATTTTGTCTCAAAACATCTTGATAAAAAATGGAACAGTACTCACTGTTACCAATGGTGTCAAAGAAAATACAGATATATTAATCATCAATGGTAAAATCGCTAAAATAGACAAAAACCTTACCGCACCTGAAGGCACACGAATTGTTGATGCAAATAACCAATACGTAATGCCTGGCATTATTGATGCCCACTCACATATTGCATTAGATGTAATCAATGAAGCTACAAGTCCTGTAACTGCCGAAGTTAACGCAGGTGATGTTTTGGATCCTCTGGATGTTGCCATTTATAGAGCTCTTGCTGGTGGTGTCACTATTTCACATGCTATGCACGGTTCTGCAAATGCCATCGGTGGTCAATGCGAAACAATCAAACATCGTTTTGGTACCACTAATCCTGACGAGCTTCGAATGCAAGGCGCACCACGTACCATAAAGTTTGCATTAGGTGAAAACCCAATAAGAACGCATGGTGAAGGTAGTAAAATATCTCCAAATACAAGGATGGGTGTGGAGCAAATATTCAGAAATGCCTTTAGTCAGGCACAGCTATATATGAAGGAATGGGATGATTATAAAAAGGGCATTACTAAAACTTCGCCTGTATACAGTCTCCGAAACGAGACTGTTGCCGATATTCTCAAAGGTGATATCATTATACACTGTCACTCATACAGAGCTGATGAAATACTAATGTTGTTGCGCGTCCTAAAAGACTTCGGCATCAATAAAATTTGTTTTCAGCATGTGAATGAAGGATTTAAAGTAGCGCCTGAACTTGCCGCTTTTGGTGCAAGTGCTTCCGTATTTGCAGATTGGTGGGCTTACAAATTTGAGGTATATTATTCTACTGCCTATAATGCCGCTATATTGACAAGAAACGGCGTAGTGACTTCTATAAATTCTGATTCTGAAGAACTTATTAGACATCTTTATCATGAAGCTGCAAAAACACAAAGGTATGGTAGCCTAACAGATGATGAAGCATTGGCACTTATCACAATTAATCCTGCAAAACAACTAGGCATAGATAACAGAGTGGGATCTATAGAAGTGGGAAAAGATGGCGATATTGCTATTTTCAGTCAACACCCATTATCTATTTATACAATCCCTCAAATGACTATCGTAGACGGCATAGTCAAATTTGACATTAAAAATGATGAGGCAGATATGCGTATTGATATCAATCCAAATGAGACTTATTCTTCGTTTTATGAGAACCAAAGACACCACGAATCACAAGGTTGTATGCATGGTTTAGAAGAATTGCTTATGGAAGATAGCTACGCTAAATTTATGCGGTATAAATATTCCAAAAATCACAGCCATTAATTTCATTGTTAATAAAAAGTCATAAAATGCATTTCTTAAAAATATATATTCTATCATTCTGTACTTTATTGCTATTTAACATAAATGCACAACAAGTAAAAAAAGCAGAATCTGGCACTTTCCTATTAAAAAATGGTAATCTACACACGGTCACATCAGGTACTTTTATAGGAGATTTATTAATTAAAGACGGCGTCATAGCTGATATTGGCAAATCTATATCAGTCTCTGAGGCAAAGATTATAGATTGTAGTGGAAAACAAATTTATCCAGGCTTGATCGATGGAGGATGTAGATTAGGTTTGGTAGAAATTGATGCTATCTCACTTACTAATGACTTTAATGAACTAGGAGATTTTGTCCCACATATGAAAGCCCTCACTGCCGTAAACCCTAATGCTGTAGCAATACCAGTCACTAGGGTAAATGGCATAACGACTGTCTTTGCCAAACCTGATGGTGGTACTTTCCCTGGAACTGGCGCGCTCATCCATTTATTCGGTTATAACCCTGACCAAATGTCAGCTGGTTCTGAAAGAGTCGTTATGAGATTTCCTTCCACGGGCAAACGTGGTCGATGGGATAGAAGATCTGAAGACGATATAAAAAAGGATGCTGAAAAAGCAATCAAAAAGATTAATGATATTTGGGATACTGCCAATAACTACATGAAAATGGATTCAGCAGCTAAATCGGAGAATATTACTCTATCTACAAATAACCCACAAATGCTTGCACTGCTTCCTATCGTGAGCGGAAAAGAACCTATTTTTATAGAAGTCAACTCAAAAAAAGATATTGAATCAGCTATCGAATGGATTATTGAAAAAAAATATAAAGCTGTATTTACCGGTGTAGCCGAAGGATGGAGAGTAGCAGATAAATTAGCTAAAAATGGAATCCCTGTGATCACTGGACCTATACTTAGTGTACCAGGTAGAGATAATGATAGTTATGATGCCTCATATACAAATCCTTCCATAATGATGAAAGCAGGTGTGAAAGTTGCCATTCGAACCGACAATGCTGAAAACGTTAGAAATTTACCTTTCAATGCAGGTTTTGCAGCAGCTTATGGAATGGGTACAGAAGAGGCATTAAAAGCTGTTACTATAAATACTGCTGAAATATTCGGTGTGGGTGATAAGATAGGAAGTCTAGATAAAGGCAAAATAGCAAATCTATTTATTTGTGATGGTGATCCCTTTGAGACCAAAACTAAAATAGAGTACTTATTTATTAAAGGATGGAAAATTCCTCTAGAAAGTCGTCATACCTTATTATATGATGAATTTCTTGATCGGACACCTGGTTTAAAATAAGTATCAATACAATTTGGTATTATTCTTATGTCTCTGCGAATCACGTTGAGTCTTCTTATCCATGTTATCTTTAATGGCATTTGATAGATCTATTCCTGTTTGATTTGCAAGACAAGTCACAACCCAAATTACATCCGCAAGTTCATCCGCAAGTTTTTTCTTTTGCTCATCTTCTGATATTTGCGTTTTAAATGATTGTTCTCCATACATTCTTGAAACTAGACGAGCTACCTCACCAACTTCTTCAGTTAATATAGCCATATTGGTAAGTTCAGAAAAATATCTTACTCCTATAGTTTTTATCCATTCGTCCACTTCTCTTTGATACGTTGATATTTCCATTATTCTTTTTGTTTTGTGTCAATAATAATAGTGACAGGCCCATCATTAATTAATTCTACTTTCATATCTGCTCCAAATGAACCCGTAAAAATTTCTCTTTTATATAAATCAGAAAGGTTCTTAACAAATTCTTGGTATAATTGATTTGCCTTATCTGGTCTTGCAGCTTTAATGAAAGATGGTCTATTACCCTTTTTAGTACTCGCATGTAGAGTAAACTGGCTAATAACCAAAATATCTCCATCTATATCTGAGACAGATAAGTTCATTTTTTCTTCAGCATCATTAAAAATTCGTAATGAAATAATCTTTGGGACTAGCCATTCAATATCAGACTTATCATCTTCTTCTTCAATACCTAATAAAACTAGTAGGCCTTTTGCAATTTTTGCTTTAATTTGACCAGATATAGTCACACTAGCCTTCGAAACTCTCTGAATTACTACCTTCATAAATACTTATAAACATGTTTTTAATAGCTAATATATAATACTTTTACATATTGCGGTTTATAAAAAACTTATCCACACCAAAAATGTACAATGACTAGGTAAAAGTAACACATAATTGTGAATTTAAGTATAATCTGACCGATGCTTATTTAAATTTATCTTCATAAATGGTGATAACATCATCTTTTGCACATAAAATAAAGCAAAAAAGGATTACAAGTTATAATGTGGATAAACTTTGCCATCTGTTTGTTTATATGTTAATTACTTAATAAACAGTATTTTAAAACTAATTCTTTTTATATATTATGTGGATAAATAGAAAAAAAATATTTGATCATTATCTTTTCCACATATCCACATTGCTAATAATGATAAACTTTTTATTTAAATAAAGAATTATATTATTAATACAAAAATAGCTTACTCAAAAAATCAAAATTTCTTTTTCTGTGTTTGAGTGAGTAATTTTGCAGCATGATACAATACAAATTTATTTCAACCCATTTTATTCAACCAAAAGAACTAAGGCAAATTGTATACAGCTGCTTTCAACCTTTAAATATTTTTAATTTATGAAATATTCAAATAAAGTAATTGTTTGGTTGTTTATTGGTTTGGTTATGGTTTTTATACAAGTTTTTGTAGGTGGAATTACTAGACTTACAGAATCTGGTCTATCGATAACTAAGTGGGAAGTTGTCAGTGGTACTTTACCCCCATTTACAGATCTTGGATGGGAGAACGAGTTTAATTTATACAAAGAGACACCTCAATATAAAGAAATAAATGAAGGTATGTCCCTAGAGGACTTTAAGTTTATTTATTTCTGGGAGTATATACATAGATTCTGGGCTAGGATAATGGGATTTGTGTTTATTATACCTTTTTTATGGTTTTTTGCAAGGGGATATTTAGATAAGGCAATATTAATCAAACTGGGATGGGTAGTGTTGTTAGCACTCCTTGCTGCTACATTTGGATGGATCATGGTGGCAAGTGGTTTAATTGAGCGTCCTTGGGTCAATGCTTACAAGTTGTCTTTACATTTATGCATTGCTTTTGCTGTTTATGCTATGTTGTTATGGACTTATCTCTTTGCAAGGGAAGAGAATATCACTTTACCAAATATAGACTTGGCAGGATTCCGTCGTTTAGTTTATGTCTTTCTAGGTGTTTTAATATTTCAGATATTTATGGGTGGAGTTATTTCTGGTATGAAAGCAGCGGTCGTTTACCCTACATGGCCGGATATGAATGGGGTTTATTTGCCTGGTATCATTTTTGACATTAAACAGTGGAATGCGGACAACTTTAATAATTATGATAAGAATCTTTTTATGCCTGCTCTAGTCCATTTTATACATAGGAGTACTGCCTATATTCTATTTGTGATTGGTTTGTTTTTAGTTTTCAGGATTTTTAGCATAATAAATTCGCAGGTGGATAAACAACTTTATGTTAAGTTTAGGTTGTTAGGCATCATAATTTTTTTAATGTTATGCATGCAAGTTATTCTTGGAATCATCACTGTAATCAGTAGTAAAGGGGAAATTCCAGTGTCTTGGGGAGTGTTACATCAAGCTGGTGGTTTACTATTATTAACTACTGTAGTTTACACAATTTTTGTACTCAAGATTAAAAAATAAAAAAATAGCTCTATATTGCCACAAATTTTGACAAAACAGCATTTAGTATTATCTAATGGATAAATATATCATTAAAGAAGAAGGTAATTATAAGTACATTGAGACTGGAGGTGAAGGTACACCTTTGGTTTTGCTGCACGGATTATTAGGTGCTTTGAGTAACTTCGAGGGTATAATAAATCATTTTAGTAAAACGCATAATGTTGTCGTACCTATTTTGCCTTTATTTGAGATATCTCTGCGAAGCCTATCTGTCATGAGGCTAGTAGATTATGTAGATGATTTTGTTCACTACAAAAATTATACAAAAGTACATATTCTTGGTAATTCACTAGGAGGTCATATAGCACAGTTATATGCATTAAAGAATCCTGACACTACGTCGAGTATGACTCTTACTGGTAGTAGTGGTCTGTTTGAAAGTGCTATGGGTAATACATTTCCTAAGAGAGGTAATTATGAATATATGAAAAAGAAGGCTGAAAGTGTCTTCTATGATCCTGCTGTAGCTACAAAGGAATTAGTTGATGATATTTATGTAACTGTCAATGATCTTAAAAAAGCAATGTGTGTCATTGCTATTGCTAAATCTGCAGTACGTCATAATTTAGAAGATAGGTTAGATGATATCAAATGTCCTACTTTATTAATTTGGGGTATTCAAGATTCAGTGACGCCTATTTGGGTAGGTGAAAAGTTTCACGAGCTTATTCCTAATTCTGAATTAGTAAAAGTAGATCATTGCGGTCATGCACCTATGATGGAAAGGCCAGAACTATTTAATATTGCATTAGAATCGTTCATGACGAGGGTGGAAAATAATACATTTATGACAGACAAAAAAGACACTTATACACTTGATTAATAACTAAATAAGTATAATATTTATTATAATTTGTCTTGGTTTTATCGTTCTGGTGCAGCTTGAAATTTATTTATATGAATCTTAGTTCAAATAAAATATTTTTACACAATTCTTAGGCCGTTTTAAAACTACTTCTACAAGTGTTCTTATCACTTTAATTTGTTTCCATTTATAATATTAGGTTTATCAAAGTGCTACCTGTTTAAACAAAAAATCTTTTATCTTACAATTTCTATAAGATAAAAGATTTTCATGATTTTTACTGCGTGACAACTTTTCTAAGGTTGGATCTTAGATTTAAGTTTATTGTTTTTTTGCATCGGGTTTTCTTGGTTGCCTTGTCCCCTTCTTTTGAATATTTCAAATTGGCTCATTTTGTCCTCTCTAGGGTAAGAATTATTTGAAGTATCAATATCAGCTGTCTCTAGATATGGGTCAAGATTGAATTTCAAGATCTTATTATCAGTTTTGTGAACACGCGTAATTTTTCTTTCTCCTTTGCGCCAGATTTCTGCTGGTATTCTTATAATTTCTGTATTACCATTTTCATAAATGATTTCATAAATAACTGGCATTACTAGATCCCCTATCCTTTCTATTTCTATTTCATAAAAAAAGCTAGTACTATTTTGTAATTCTTTTTCTTCGTTTGATAATCCACTTATTGTTTTGTCATATTCAGCCTTATCTTGTTCGGTAGTTATTAATGGATCATACGATGTATAAAAGTCGTTTAAAGTTGTATCTCTCTCATTATATGTTTGTTTTATATCAGATTTATTTCTGACAGCACTAATTGTTATCTGGGATTCCTGTTTCTTTTTTTCTTGTTCATTTTTTTTAACTGGATCTTTAGGTAGGACTGATTTAACTTTTACATCTGATATAGCTAGGTCTACATGATCATTCGTAAAGAACCATCCTCGCCAGAACCAGTCCAAGTCTACACCTGAAGCGTCTTCCATTGTTCTAAAGAAGTCAGCAGGATACGGTTGTTTAAACGCCCATCTTTTTGCATATTCCTTAAATGCATAATCAAATAATTCTCTACCAATAATTGTTTCTCTTAGAATATTTAATGCAGTTGCAGGTTTACCATATGCATTATTTCCTAGCTGATATGCTGATTCTGGATTGACCATTATTGGTGACATTTTTGTTTTATCACCAGCCATATAATCTACTATTTTATGCGCTTCCCCACGACCAGATGGATAGTCTCTTTCAAATTCTTGTTCAGAAAGGTATTGCATAAATGTATTTAATCCTTCGTCCATCCAAGCCCATTGTCTTTCGTCAGAGTTAATTATCATTGGAAAAAAATTATGTCCTACTTCATGTATGATGACACTTATCATTCCATATTTAGTTCGTTCAGAATAAGTACCATCTTTTTCACATCTACCAAAATTAAAGCAGATCATTGGATATTCCATGCCTATTCTATCAGCATTAATAGACCAAGCTACGGGATATGGATAGTTAATTGTATATTTTGAATAAGATGTTAATGTATGCGCTACAGCTTTTGTACTATACTTTTCCCATAAAGGATTTCCTTCTTTTGGGTACATAGACATAGCCATACTTGTTTTATTTCCGATTTTGACATTCATAGCATCCCATATAAATTTTCTGGATGAAGCAAAGGCGAAGTCTCTGACATTTTCAGCTTTAAATATCCAAGTCTTTTTTGTTTTCGACTTTTGTTTTTCCCTTTCTTCAGCTTCTGCTTGTGATGCAATTATAATAGGATGTACAAACTCTTTTTCTGCTTTTTTGTAATTGGCTAGTTGTGCTGTATTGAGGACTTTATCCATATTTTGGAGTGTTCCTGTGGCTGCTACTAAATGGTCACTTGGTACAGTAATACTTACTTGATAATCACCAAATATTAAAGTAAATTCTCCTGAACCTAAGAATTGATTATTTTGCCAACCTTCAATATCATTGTAAGCGCACATCCTAGGAAAGAATTGTGCTATCGTATACAAATAGTTGTCATCTTCTTTAAAATATTCATAGCCTGATCTTCCACCTAGTTTTAATCTATCGTTAATGTTATACCAGTATTTTATTTTAAAACTATATTTTTCTCCGCTCTTCAATGATTTAGGAAGGTCTATCCTCATCATCGTGTTATTTACTTTGTATAGCAGGTCTTTACCATTTATATCCTTAACATAGTCGAGTTTGAAACCACCATCAAACCAAGGGTTCAATTTTGTGATGTCATTGGCGTCTACCTTATCTGATAGTAATTGTTGATTTATTTTATGTGTATCTGATTCTTTTGATTGAATGTTTTGGTCTAGTTGTAACCAAAGATAGTTTAGTATATCTGGTGAATTATTAAAAAACGTAATTGTTTCTTCACCATATATTTTTTGATTGTCGTCATCTAGTTCTACTTTAATATCATAGTCTGCTCTTTGTTGGTAATATTCATGACCTGGAGCGCCTGTTGCTGTTCTATAGGTATTTGCAGTTGGTAATAGATCATACATTTGTCTGAAAGGACTTTGGTCTGTTGTCTGTGACTTAAGTGATGATAAAGTTATAACACTGAAAAGTATTACGATGATGTATTTCATAAATTGCTTATTGTTTGCTGTTTTAAAATGTTATAAATAGATTATTCGTTCTTATTGTTCATTAATTTTTATGTTTCACGTGAAACATAAAATCTTTTTTTTAAAATTAAACCTAGTTTTTTTAAAGTTCTATCATAGTTTTATTTTTTAGAATTAAGTAGTCTGGAAGCTCTTTCCAGATAATGTAGTCATTATCAGTTATTTCCTTAGATGTTTTTGATATGTTCAGAAATTTGGAGAAAGTTTGATCAATAAAAATATAGTTTATGTCGTAATTCTGGGTAATGCATAAAAATTCTTTTATAGTATTAAATTCTCCTGCTCTTACTCTATCCATATAACCTAGATCAGATTGAATACGGTTATAGTATTTAATTTCGTTAAAAATAAATTGCATTGGTGCCACAATATTTAGCTTTTGAGAATCCGTTCCAAATAGAGATAAAGTTATATTTCTTAATTTTTCTGGATAATGTTTTCTTGTACTAACTTGAATATTATAGAATGTATGAATAGTAATAAATGAGAATATCAATAGTGCCAATATTTTTCTACTATATTTATGGTGGTCATTTTCTATAATATATTTAATCCCGTAAATGCAGATTAAAATCATATAGGGGAGATACATAATGGTATATCTTGAAGAATTGTGCATCGATATTAAGGATAATGATATTATTAATAGAAAAAGATAGATGTAGATTACCTTTACTTCGGCAATTTTTTTATAAATGATGATAGTACAAAAAATCACAAGTATTGTAAAAGAAATTTCTTTCGGACTATGAAAAAACAGTTGGTGTTCATCGAAGATTTTTGATAATATTTGGATCACAATATTTTGTGGTTCTTCAATTATTGCTGGTGATTGACTAAACTGATATAACCATAGATTAAAGTCACTTAAAGAGGTAAAGTCATAAAAATAGATTGTTAAAGTTAGTGAACTTATTATTCCAAATAGAATTGCTTGTTTTATTTTAATATAGTATAATAGTAATATAAATCCACTAATAATAAATATGAGCCCATTTAAGTGTGTTACAGCAGCTAATCCAGCAAAGACTCCTGCAATTAATATATTTTTATGCTGATAATTATCGTGATTTTTTATTAAACAAAATAGACTATTATATGATATATATCCAAGAACCATCAACATTATTTCAGGTCTGTAAACGTATGAAAATTCAAACATAAATGAATGGACAACTACAAACATAATTCCTAATATTATGCTTATAGTCTTATTAAAAATTCGTTTGAGGTGTATGTAAAATATATAAATGAAAATAAGAAACCAAATCAAACTTACAGTTTTTAGGCTCCATAAAGAATATCCGAATATGTTTATAAACATTGCTCCGTTTAATGTAAATAGCTTATGATGTACTAAGTTTTTTATTTCTTGTTGTGTAATCCCTCGCATAAGTTCCGATTTTACAAAACCTAACTCTGACATCCAAAAGGCTTGTTCGCCTATCCAAGCATCATCTATATGTACATTTCTATGCCATAGGCTGTAAAGAAATAAACATGTTGTGAAGAATATAATTGATTTTAATAACCAAGGTTGTCTCATATACGCAAGGTTCTTTAGACTAATGTACATCTAAAAAAAAAGGCCAGCGATTGCTCACTGACCTTTTTGCTAATTTATTTATCGGAGCAAAGATAATAATTAATTTAATTAATTGTACAATATTAGACAATTCTTGCATATATTTATCTTACTCATGGATAGACTATTTTTTATCATTTTGTTTCACGTGAAACATTTAAATAAACTGACCCGTGAATGATTCCTTAATAGCCTTCAATCCTTCTGGCCTACCTTCATATAATAAATGACCACCTTCTTTTCCACCTGTCGGACCTAGATCGATCACCCAATCTGCTGCGCGAATAACATCCATATTATGCTCAACAATTAGAACCGTATGTCCGTTTTCCACTAGTGCAT
This sequence comes from Saprospiraceae bacterium UBA7687, assembly GCA_002482845.1. Classification (GTDB taxonomy): domain Bacteria; phylum Bacteroidota; class Bacteroidia; order Chitinophagales; family Saprospiraceae; genus OLB9. The sequence continues at coordinate 14,328 of DLGT01000095.1, read as the reverse complement.
TGAAGGCATCCATGAGTTTATTTATATCATGAAAATGTAGACCAGTAGTAGGCTCATCAAAGATAAAAAAGATATGTTTTGATGTGAATTCTTTAGTTAAGAAACTCGCTAGCTTTACTCTTTGGGCTTCACCACCAGATAACGTACTAGATGCTTGACCCAACTTTATATATCCTAATCCTACATCGAAAAGAGGTTGTAGTCGGGCAAGTATATTCTTTTTATCTTTAAAGAAAACTAGAGATTCTTCTATCGTCATATCCAAAACAGCATAAATATTTTTTTCTTGGTAAGCGACTTCTAATACTTCTTTTTTAAATCTATGACCATTACATTCTTCACACAATAAAGTCACATCGGCCAGAAACTGCATCTCTACTGTTAAATATCCCTCGCCTTTACATGTTTCACATCTACCACCTTCTACATTAAATGAAAAATGTTTTGGCTCATATCCCTTTATTTTAGATAATTGTTGGTCTGAATATAACTTTCTAATATCATCATATGCTTTTACATACGTCACTGGATTAGAACGGGAAGATTTACCGATCGGACTTTGGCTAACCATTTCCACCATTGTGAAATTCTTAGTATCTCCACTTATCTTTTCATGTTTTCCAGGAGACGTTGCTACAGGGTCATTTATCAATAATTTTAATGCAGGATAAAGTATATGTTTAACCAAACTTGTTTTTCCAGATCCAGATACGCCAGTAACTACGCTCATGGTTTGAAGTGGGATAGTGACATCAATGTTTTTCAGATTGTGTTGTCTGGCGCCTGTAATCTTGATTTTATTTTGAATCTTTCTCTTCTGTATTGGGATAGGAATACTTTTCAGTCCAGTCATATAATCAGAAGTCAAGCTACCTGGTACGCCCTTCATAAATTCATCGTATCTTCCAGCATAAACTAAGTTTCCACCATGAATACCTGCTTCTGGCCCAATATCGACAATATAGTCAGCATTTCTTATTACCGCTTCTTCGTGTTCAATAACCACAACTGTATTACCTAAATCACGAAGTCTCTTTAAGACCTTCACAAGTTTTTCTGTGTCCTTCGGATGTAAACCCACACTAGGTTCATCTAGTATGTATAGTGAGTTAGTCAGATTACTTCCGAGTGTTCGTGTTAGATTTATCCTTTGAGTCTCACCACCACTTAACGTTGCTGCAAGCCGATCTAGAGAAAGATAGCCAAGTCCGATCTCGATCATAGTGCTTAATCTGTTTCTAACTTCTGTTAAGATACGGTCAGAAATTTTTTGATCATGGACACTTAGTTCTAATTTATCAAAAAACAAAAGTAACTCGTCTATTGGGATGTTTATCAATTTCGTAATATCTACATTCCCAACTTTAACGTAAGTTGCTTCTTTTCTTAATCTCCCTCCTTTACAAACATTACAAATGGTTTTACCTCTGTACCGCGATAACATTACTCTATTTTGAATCTTGTATGCACCTTCTTCAAGTTCGTTAAAAAAGGCATCTATCCCGTCAAAATATCGGTTTCCTGTCCAAAGAATATCTTTTTGACTTTCTGTAAGATCTTTATACGGTTTATGTATTGGGAAATTAAATTTGTCTGCATTACTGACTAATTGGGCCAACCACATTTTTCCTTTTTCACCACGCCAGCACGCGACGGCTTCTTGATAGATGGTCAGGCTTTCTTCTGGAATCACTTTTTCTGGATCTATACCTAGCATTTTACCATATCCTTCACATTTAGGACAGGCGCCGTATGGATTATTATAATTGAATAATTGATGACTTGGTTCCAAGAAGACTATACCATCGAGTTCGAACCTGTTATTAAAATACTTTTCTTCTCCATTTATCACAGAAACATAACATTCGCCTTCAGATTCAGAAAAAGCGACAAGTACAGAATCGGCTACTCTTTTGCGATTATCTTCATCTTCATTGACTACAAATCGGTCAATCAGGATTTTTATTTCTTGATTAGTAGATATTACAGATTCGTCTTTATTGATTTTGTCGTTTTCAAGAAGCACTTCTATTGTTGTGATACTATTTTCAAAAATGACTCTACTATACCCTTTTTGCATTAGTAGGTCTAATTCTTGACCTATAGTTCTGTCATGCTTTCGTTGTAATGGTATCAGAAGTTGGACTTTTGAGTTTAGTTCTAAACTAAATATAAAATTTACGACATCACTTACTTCATGTTTTTTTACCTGATCGCCAGAAACTGGCGAAATAGTTTTACCAATTCGAGCGTATAAAAGACGCATATAGTCATATACTTCAGTAAGCGAACCAACGGTGGACCTTGCGTTTGAAGAGCTGACTTTTTGTTCTATGGCGATAGCCGGACAAATCCCTTTTATGAAATCAACTTCAGGTTTTTTCATTCTATCTAAAAACTGCCGCGCATAAGAAGAAAGGCTCTCCACATATCTTCGTTGACCTTCGGCATATAGCGTGTCAATGATAAGTGATGACTTTCCAGAACCAGAAAGACCCGTGACCACTACGAGTTTATTCTTTGGAATAAATAATTCTATATCTCTTAAATTATTCGATCGCGCACCTTTGATGTGGATGAATTTTCGGAGTTCTGCTCTTTTTTCTGCCTCAGTTATAAGATCAGTCTGTGAATACAAGACGTTTTCCATGAATAAAAGTACTAATTATATTTAGAATTTATTAACATATCTATTTGATTTACAATATAATATGTATAATCCGACAATTTGATAATGCAATAACACAGCAAGATATTGCTCAATAGTATAATATAATAATATTGTGGGCTGAAAGTTGTGTTAATTTTAATTTATATCAATAGTAATAATACGAATCAATAGATTTTGCATAGAACTTTGCCATTGTTGTCTAAAAGGTAGCTTGAGAAAGAACCGTTCTTGACAACTTCGGCATTATATTCGGTTACACCAGAAATGTAATTAAATATATATAGATCATATAGTTCGGCATCTGTTCCAAATTCTTTTTTAATATGGTTTTCAAATGTTAGTTTTAAAGCGGAGTCAGGTTCTGATAAAAGATCTTTTGATAATAAGTCACCGCAACTATCGTACAATAGATTTGTATGAAAATTTTCACCTTCTAGTTGAACGACAAGTCTTTTTCCATAAGTACAAAAATCGAATACAATTGCTACTAGCGTGTCAGCTTGCGGAAATATCTCAAAAGATTGTCGCACAATTTCCGAATTTAATTGATTTTGGTCTATACCCACACCAATATCATATGGCATTACGCAGTTTTCAAATATGGGTTTCTCTTCATCTTTACTACATGATGTTAATAATGATAAGGTTATAAGAGAAGCTATTGTAAAAATATTTGTAAATTTCAAAAGATTTATTTTTTGCAAAGGTATTTTTATTCACTAAATTACTTTTAATTTTTATCAACATTGTCATAAAAATTATCATAAAATTACCACTTGCTCTACGAAATTGAAAAATAATTTTACTTTTTGATACACGTTACAATAAAATAATTTAACTTAGAGTTAAATTTTCATAAAACGATCATTATGGCTAAGTACATGTGTATGAACACGTTGAAGTTTTTACTTTTTGATGTCCACAAAGTTCAAGATTTACTTAAGTTTGAGCGATTTGCTGATTATGATGAGGACTCAATGAACATTCTTCTGGAATCAGCAAAAACATGGGCAGATCAAGATTTCTACCCCTATTACAAAGAGATGGATGAAAAACCAGTTTATTACAAAGATGATAAGGTTTACTCTCATCCTATTCTTAAAAAAATATTCAAAGATGCGGGTGAGAATAGTTGGATCGGAACTTATTTTGACTACGAAGATGGTGGAATGCAAATGCCACATACTTTAGCAAATGCAACTAATCACATCATCGAAGCAGCAAATAATCATATACCTGGATATTTAGGTTTGACATCTGGTGCTGCGCATCTTATAGCAAGTTTCGGAACTGATGCATTGAAAAAGACATTTATACCCAATATGTTGGCAGGAAAATGGGGAGGCACAATGGCTCTTACCGAACCACAAAGTGGTAGTTCTTTGACAGATATTGTTACATCAGCCGCACCTTTAGAAAATGGTATTTATAAGATAAATGGACAAAAAATTTTTATTTCTGGCGGAGATCATGAAGCTGTTGAAAACTTTGTCCACCTCACTTTAGCAAGGATAGATGGTGCGCCGCAAGGAACGAAAGGAATATCTCTATTTGTCGTACCAAAATATAGACTTGATGCAAACGGCTCTCTGGTTTATAATGACGTAAAAGCTGTTGCAGACTTTCAGAAAATGGGACAACGAGGGTATAGTACAGTTCATTTGGTTTATGGTGAGCAAAATGATTGCGAAGGATATCTTGTTGGCGAGCCTAATCAAGGTTTGAAATATATGTTCCAAATGATGAATGGTGCAAGGATAGATGTAGGCATGACCGCAGCTTCAACAGCGACGGCAGCATATTATGCATCACTTCAATACGCAAACGAAAGACCTCAAGGACGAAAAATCTTAAATACGGGCAAAAAAGATGTCTCCGAAGGTCAAACACTTATCATTAATCATCCAGATGTTCGTAGGATGCTTTTGTTACAAAAAGCTATCAATGAGGCATCCTTAAGTTTACTTTTGGAGTGTTCAAAATTGAGCGATTTAGCCCATAGCGAGCAAGGTGAAGAAAAAGAAAACTACCATTTATTACTAGAATTTTTGACACCCGTAGCCAAAACTTATCCGTCAGAAATGGGAAGAATAGCTATAAATAATGGTTTGCAGATATTAGGAGGATACGGTTATTGTATGGATTTCCCATTGCAACAATATCTAAGAGATATCAGGATTATGGCTATTTATGAAGGAACCACAGGCATCCAATCCTTAGATCTATTGGGTCGCAAAATTCCTGCTCAAAATGGCAAATCGTTAGAATTATTGATGCTTAATATTAGCAAAACTATTAGATCGGCCAAAGAAGATGTAGATTTAGCTTCTTATGCTGACAGACTTGCATCAGGAATTAGCGATGTACAAAAAGCCCTCGGGTACTTAATGCCATATGCCGCACAAGGTGATTTTGAAAATTATCTTGCTGATGCTACTATTTTTATGGAAATGGCAGCTAATGTAATTATTGCAGAGCAATGGCTGAAAATGGCTTTGAATGCTAAAACTGCTTTACATAATGAAAACAAAAAGTTCGAAAAGTCTTTTTACGAAAGCAAAATTCATACGATGAAGTTTTATTTTAAATATGAATTACCAAAAATAAAGGCAAATCTATCTACTATTATGAACAGTGACAAATTAACAACTGTTGATGATGATAATAAAGTAATTTTTTAAAAACAATAAATAATAAAAATGGGCATTGAATCAATTCTAGAAGCAATAACAAAACAAGCAGCAAACGTTGCACCATTTGGGGCAAAATTAAAATTTGTTCTAGGCGAAGACGTGATTTTAATTGACGGTACAGGTGATAGTAATATTGTCTCTCAAAATGACGAAGAAGCAGCTTGCACAATTAGTACAGAAGCAGACACCTTTATGCAGTTAAAAAATGGAGAGCTTAATCCCATGATGGCAGTTATGACTGGGAAAGTAAAAATTAAAGGCGATATGGGATTGGCCATGAAACTTCAGTCGCTTATTCAGTAGATAAAGTATTCTTCAATTATAATAAATTGAGAAAAGGCAATCAATATTGTTTGCCTTTTCTCAGTGTTTACTAGTAAAAATATGTTTTTATATAATCAATGATAGATATTCTATTCATCCAACAATAAATAACTAACGCAATAAAGAAAAACCAAAGAACTATTTTAAACTGTTGATAAAAAGCTCTTATTATTTCTCCTCTAGTACGGTATCTTTTGCTCTGACGATAAGTCATAGATTTAAATTAGAAAGGTAAGTCATTAAAATCCTCAGGAAGTCCGCCATCGTTAAAAGAATTTCCTTCTTCAAATATTGGTGGTGATGGTGGCGTAGGACCCTGAAAACCTTGATTATTTTGGACCACTTTATCTACTTTCCAAGCGTTAAGATTGGTGAAATACTTTCCTTGCCATTCTCTACCACGAAGATCAAATGAAACCTTAACTTTTTCACCCTCTTCACAGGGATCAATGACGCCACATTTATCTTGTGTGAGTTGGAACTTAACATATTGTGGGTAAGTGCCTTCTGTAGTAATAACAAATTCTCTTGTTTGAAATGAACTCGATTTGCTTTCTACATCAAATTTTTTGTGAAGGATGCCTTCTATTTCGAATGTCATGTATATACTATTTTAGATAAATAAATTTTTTATTAATATGCTTTAGCGAAAATAACCCTTCTAGTAGATGGTTTGCCTGAATAAACACAAACGCCATTTTCTTCCTCTGAATCCAATGGAATACATCTGATAGTCGCTTTGGTTTCTTCTTTAATTTTTTCTTCTGTCTCTGATGTTCCGTCCCAATGACAAGAAAGAAATCCACCTTTGGTTTCTAAAACTGTTTTAAATTCTTCAAAATTATCCACTTTTGTGAAATGATCTTCACGGAATTTTTTTGCTCTATTTAGTAAGTTTTCTTGAATATCTACCAATAATTGTTCCACGTGAGATACCACATTATCTAACGGAATTGTAGTTTTTTCTTTTGTATCTCTACGTGCAACTTCTATGGTGTTATTTTCAAGATCTCTCTTGCCTAGACCCAATCTTACAGGAACACCTTTCATTTCATAATCTGCAAATTTGAATCCTGGACGTTTCGTTTCATCCATATCAATTTTTACACTTATTCCTAAAGATTTAAGTGCCTTGCTTATTTCTTCTGCTTTCTGTGTAAGTTCTGCATCAGGTTTTGGTATTGGAACAATGACTACCTGAATAGGTGCCAATAACGGAGGCAATACTAGACCTTCATCATCAGAATGTGTCATGATCAATCCACCGATCAGACGAGTAGATACTCCCCATGATGTAGCCCAAACATATTCATTTTCATTTTTATCATTACTAAAAGTGACATCAAAAGCCTTAGCAAAATTTTGACCTAAAAAATGGGAAGTACCAGCTTGAAGTGCTTTACCATCTTGCATTAATGCTTCGATGGTAAAAGTATCATCCGCTCCTGCAAATCGTTCATTTTCTGTTTTAAAACCCTTGATTACGGGCATTGCCATGAATTTTTCAGCAAATTCCGCATATATATCATGCATTTGTCTTGCTTCTGCGATTGCTTCTTGCGAAGTAGAGTGTGCAGTGTGTCCTTCTTGCCATAGAAATTCAGCCGTTCTAAGGAATGGTCTAGTCCGCATTTCCCATCTTACTACATTGGCCCATTGATTGATCAGAATAGGTAGATCTCTATATGACTGAATCCAATCCCTATACGTATTCCAAATGATGGCTTCTGAAGTAGGTCTAACGATTAACTCTTCCTCAAGTTTTGCATCGGGATCCACCATCAATTTGCCTTTATGTTCAGGATCTGCCTTCAATCTATAATGGGTTACGATAGCACATTCCTTGGCAAAACCCTCTGCATTCTTTTCTTCAGCTTCAAAAAGGCTTTTTGGGATGAAGATTGGGAAATACGCATTCACATGACCTGTTTCTTTAAACATCTTATCAAGTTGGTCTTTTATCTTTTCCCAAATTGCAAATCCATATGGTTTGATAACCATACATCCTCTCACCGCAGAGCTATCAGCTAAGCCTGCTTTTTTAACTATATCATTATACCATTGAGAATAGTTTTCTTCCCTACTCGTTATCTCCTTTGCCATTATTGCACTTGTTTTTTGAATTCAGATGATCTGTTAAAATTATTATAATAAAGGTGATTCTTAAACTTTTCGATACACAATAGCGTCTATAAAGTAGAATTCACAAGATAAATTGTCCTAAAAAGTAAATTTTAACACAAAAATGAATAACTTTAGATTTATTTTAACGTATAAACTGGTGCAAAAGTAATAAATTGCACTCGAATTAATAAGAAAGATTTATTTATTGCGATCAAATATTAAAAATTTAAATCATAAACCATGAAAGCCCTTTTATTTAAAAGCATTTTCCTTACTACTATGGTGGGTTACACCGTGGGTTTAAATGCACAATTTGATGATCTTTATTATGACTATCGTAAGGATGAAATAGTCACAACGCCTACATCTCGCACATATACAGATAATACTCAAGAGAGGTATTCTGATGATGAACAGTATGCATCAGACAGTAATGATGACAATTATTATGACAATGATGAATACGAAAATTATGATGAATATTCGTATGCTACAAGAATAAGAAGATTCCACAGTCCAGCTTCTACAATGTATATGTCATCAGGATTTAATAATTGGTACAACGATTATTATTATGATCCCTTCTTTGACAATAATGCATCCGTAAACATCTTTATAGGTTCACCTTGGAATAGATGGAACAGATGGAATTCATGGGGATACAACGGATGGAACTCAGGATGGGGAAATAACTGGGGCAACAACTGGGGATGGAACTCATGGAATGGAGGATGGGGTAACAACTGGGGCTGGAACGGTTGTTCAAATGGATTTAATAATTGGGGTGGAAATAATATTTATTATGGTAATGTTTATTACGGTAATGGCTGGAACAATGGAAATAATTGGAATGGCAATGGCTGGAATAATGGCAACGACTATGGTAATGGGACTCAAAAAGTGTACGGAAGTAGGAGAGGTGGTTCATTAACTTCATCTACAGCTGGTAGAACAGCATCGCCAAGACGCGAAGCTGGAGGAGGTACAGGTACTGGAATCAATAATGAAGTAAGTGTTGATAAAACTACTAACGGAGTAGAAAGTAGAGCAAGAGGTAATACAAATACTAGTAGATCTTACAAAGGAGATATTAAAAACCAAAGTGAAACGGTACGGACTAATACAGAAAACAGATCTAGAATTTATAATAGATCAGAATCTACCACAAAAACACCAAACAGGGATGTTAACAGAACTAGTCCAAATACTAGAACGCAGCCTACAGAAAGTGGTAGAAGACCGAGTTCAGAAACTAGACAAACGTCACCTTCTAGATCTTCTACGCCAAATAGATCATCGTATGAGCAAAGGTCATCTTCGCCAAGAAGTAACGATTCAGGATCATCAAGAAGTAATTGGGATTCAGGATCTTCAAGCAGAAGTAGTTCTGGTGGGAGTGTAAGTCCGAGCAGATCATCATCTGGAAGTTCTAGTGGTGGGTCTTCTAGGTCAAGCAGTGGTGGTGGATCTAGAAGAGGAGGAAAATAGTAAATAATTTTTTTTGCAGGATAAAGTATAATTGGGCTTGGATAATTATTTATTCGGCCCTTTTATTTAATTAAAAAATTTAAAAAGCTCATAAAAACCTAAGCCATTTATTCAATATTAAAATAAACCAAAATGAAAATCAACCATATATTATTATGTATCTTTATTAGTACATTGGGTCTCCAAGCACAAAATATTTCTGATGTAGTGCGATGGTCTTCCACAGACCCTACTGGAACCGCTCGAACACTAGGTGTTGGTAGTGCATTTGGAGCCATGGGAGGAGACTTTTCAGTTATAAACATTAACCCTGCGGGTATCGCAGATTTTAGAATATCTGAATTCACATTTACACCATCATTGAGAACAAGCAGCACAGAATCATTTTTCCAATCAGCATCATCAAACGTATCATTCAATAAAAAGTCTAGTTTGGGTTTGGACAATATTGGTTTCGTAATAGCATCGAACCCAGGCACATCACTGACAAGTTCGAATTTTGCGATTGGTTATTCAAGAATATCTGACCTTCAGCGGAATGTAACTTTAGCGGGAAAAACTAAAGGTTCGATTACAACCTATTTTGCAGAACAAGCCAATGGATTGTCGTTAAATGAATTGGATCAATTTATAACGCTTCCAGCATTCGACGCAGGAGCTATCTTTGATTTTGACGAGGATAATTTTTATGAAACTGATTTTGCAGAATCAGATTTACCTGTAATGAAAACACAAGAAATAATCCAAACAGGAGGTGTCAATGAGCTTACTTTAGGTTGGGCGGGAGAATACCAAAACAAACTTAATATGGGTGTAAGTATTGGTGTGCCATTTTCTTCTTTTGAGGAGTCCAAAGTATATACAGAAGATGATCCTGACGATGAGATAGCGACTTTTAGAAGTTTGGAGTACACAGAATTATTGAATACTTCAGGGGTAGGGTTTAACTTTAAAGCTGGGTTTACTTATAAAATTACACCAGCTATTAGATTTGGCGGTGCATTTCATTCTCCGACATGGAATCGATTTACTGACAATTATAATTATTCTATGGTTTATTCATTTAATGATGGTACGAACCAAACATTTACCGCTGAATCTCCAGAAGGTACGTTTCAATATCGGATTACAACTCCTTGGAGAGCCATCGGAAGTGTAGGTACCATTTATAAAATAGGTGAAATAGTTGGATTTGTAAATGCAGATTTTGAACATTTGGACTATACCAATGCAAGCTACAACGGTACTGCATTTGATAAAAGTGTTGATGAGCAAAGATACACTAATGAAGTAAATAAAGAAGTTCGCGAGAGATTGGGGACGGCGACCAATGTTAGATTGGGTACAGAAGTGGGTTATAAAAACCTAAGACTCAGGGTCGGTTATAGTTGGGAGCAATCTGCATTTAATGCAGATGACTTTTATAATAATAAGGTGTCTTTTGGTGCTGGTTTTAGAGGCGACAGATTTTTTATCGATCTAGGCATAAGATTATCAGAACAAACAGAGGGTTATAATCCATACGTTGTTTTAGATGAAAATCTTGATCCACTGTCTAATATTAGTACCAATAGAACAAGAGGTGCATTGACTTTAGGGTTTAAGTTTTAGAATTTAACCCATTATTTAGAATGTCATAAGAAAAATGTGATCCTATCAATCGACAGGATCACATTTTTCTTTAAACCATGTCTTGATTTCACCTGAAAGAAGAGGCGAAACATCGTTCCACACTTTTTGATGATAATCATTGATCCAATTTTTTTCTTCCTCCGTCAAAAGACTATGATCTAATAGCGTTTTGTCAAATGGGTAAAGCGTAAGTGTTTCAAAAGAAAGAAAGCCAAAGTCTTTGAATTTATTAACGACTATGAGATTTTCTATACGCATGCCATATTGACCTTCTAGATAGTAACCTGGTTCGTTGCTACTTAGCATTCCTTCTACGTGAACAGTCCTTCCTCTTTCAGAATGGGCAGGGGCAAAACCTTGAGGTGGTTCGTGTACATTTAAGAAAAATCCTACACCATGTCCAGTTCCATGACCATAATTTAGACCTTCAGTCCACAGAAATTGTCGAGCTAGCGTATCAAGTTGTACGCCAGTAGTACCTGCAGGAAAAACAGCTCTTGATAGGGCAATCATACCTTTTAAAATTAAGGTGTAATGCTTTTTTTGTTCAGAAGTAGGTTCGCTAAGGGCAAGTGTCCGAGTAATATCAGTTGTTCCATCACTATATTGACCACCACTATCTACTAGCAATATACCTTCAGCATTAATTTTTTTGCAAGTATCTGGTTCTGGATGATAATGAATAATGGCTCCATTAGCTTTATACCCTATGATCGCTCCAAAACTTTCGCCATGGTAGTATTCTTGTTTTGATCTATTTTCAGCAAGTTTGAGTGCAACTGCACATTCATCTAAATTTGTTTGATCAGATAAGCTGTTTTCTAACCAATAAAAAGTATTTGCAATAGCCGCGCCATCTTTTTTCATTGCATTACGAATGTGGGCGATTTCTGCTTGGTTTTTGATCGCTTTTAATAATTTTGGGATGGAAGCGTCATGTTTTATTTGGGCATTTATAGCTTCATATACAGTTTGGCTACAAATATTAGGATCTACAATAACGGTCTCTTTCTCGCTCAGATTATTTAAGTAAGGGATGATGTCATCGTAAGCATGGATCGTGATTTTATTTTGCTCAAAATAGGAGAATACTTCTTGGTTCAGTTTTCGTTTATCCAAAAATATATGTGCATCTACCTTAGAAACGATCGCATAAGCTATCACGACAGGGTTGTAATCCACATCGTTTCCTCTGATATTAAATGTCCATGCAATATCATCGAGTGCAGAAATAAAATGATGGTTTGCCCTTGATTCCGTTATATTTTGTCTAATGTCAGAAAGTTTTTCTTCTACGGTTTTGCCAGCAAAAGATGCATCATGTACATGTATTGGTGTAAGAGATAATGATGGTCTATTATCTGCCCAAACTTGAGATATCAAATCATGTCGATGTTCAACGTTAATGCCAAGCGGTTCTAATGTGTTTTTTATACCATCGACAGAAGACTTTGCAAACATCAGTCCATTTATAGCTACTACCTGACCTTTATGTAGGTTTTCAGATAGAAAATCTACATATGGTGCCGCAAATTGATTGAACATTTTGTGAAGAACAAATTCAGAGTCATCGAGTTCCATCTCCGCTTGGAGGAAGTATCTTGAGTCGGTCCATAGTCCAGCATGATCTTCGGTGATAACAACAGTTCCTGCTGAACCCGTAAAACCACTTATCCATGTCCTTTCTTGCCAATGAGCGGCCACATATTCACTTTGATGTGGATCACTACTTGGAATAATTAATGCATCCATTCCTTTTTGTTTCATGATGGATCTGAGTGCAAAGAGTTTATCATTTATTGTCATTGTTGTATTAAATTTATATGTTATGTGTTATTGCTTGTTAAACTTTTAAATAAATATTATAAATATATTACATGTGTTAAAAAATAAGTTATATATTTGCACCGTAAACATACAATCTATTTGTACTAAAATAAAGAAACTTCATTGATATTTCTTTTGTTTTAGTAAATGTGGAGTAGTGTAAATGTATAAAATATAAGATTTATGTTAAGACAGAGTCTCAGTCAAAAAATGTTGCAAAAATTATCTCCTCAACAAATTCAGTTGATGAAGTTATTGCAAATACCCACAGCTACCCTTGAACAGCGTATAAAAGAAGAGTTAGAATCCAATCCTGCATTAGATGAAGGAGACGATTATGATGATGTGTTTGATCTTGATAGTGAGGGATTTGGCGACGCAAAAGAGCAAGAAGCAGAAGAAAATAGAGATGAGCCAGAGTTTGAATTTGATGATTATCTAAAAGAATATCTTGATGATGACCCATCAAATTATAAGATGAAAGGTGATGAATACACCGATGAGGAAGAAAGAAGTATGCCAGTACCCGTGGAAAATTCTTTTCATGAAAGTCTTGAGAGACAGTTAGGATTATTGGACTTAACGGATAAGGAAGAGATTATTGCTAATCAAATCATTGGATCTATAGATGAAGATGGATACCTTCGTAGAGAGCCAAATTCTATTGTCGATGATTTACTTTTTGCACATAATATCGAGACGGAAGAGAAAGACGTTCATTTGATGATCAAAAAGATTCAGAAATTTGAACCTGCGGGTATTTGTGCAAGAACACTCCAAGAATGTCTTATATTACAGTTAGAAGATAAAATCGAAAAAGAACCCACGAACCATGTGGCTGAAAGGAAAATTGCTTTGCGAATTCTGAATGACTTTTTTGAAGAGTTTACTAAGAAGCACTATATCAGAATGAAAAAGATGATGAATCTCTCGGATAGTGAGCTCAAAGTAGCGATAGATGAAATTCTTAAATTAAATCCAAAACCAGCAGGATCAGTCGATACTAGTAATTCAGGTAGTCAATACATCATCCCTGACTTTATTATTTACAACCGTGATGGCGAACTCGAGCTGACGCTTAATAGTAAAAATGCACCAGATCTTCGTATTAATGACCAATATATGGACATGCTCAAAGGATATAGAGAAACGGTGCAAGGTAGGAGAGCGACAAGACCAGAAAAAGAGGCAGTTTTATTTATAAAACAAAAAATTGATTCTGCAAAGTGGTTTATTGATGCGATCAAACAGAGACAAGACACACTTTTCAGAACGATGTACGCTATCATGCAGTATCAACATGATTATTTCGTAACAGGCGATGACCGCAGGATCAAACCGATGATACTCAAAGACCTAGCTGAAGTCACAGGTCTAGATATATCCACAGTAAGTAGAGTAGCCAATTCTAAATTTGTACAGACAGAATTTGGTACAAAGAAGTTGAAAGACTTTTTCTCAGAATCTATGCAGGCTCAAGATGGAAGTGAGGTTTCTACACTAGAAATCAAAACCATACTAGGTGACGAAGTAGCAAGAGAAGACAAAACCAAACCATTATCCGACGAA
>DLGT01000121.1 GCA_002482845.1 Saprospiraceae bacterium UBA7687 | reverse complement strand
TACACATTATTTTCTACACTCTCCATACTTTAAGTTTGAATATATATTTATGGCATATAAATTGTCTTGAACTAACTAAATAATTATAGAATTTTATGAAAATCGTTTACTTTACAATTCTTTGCTCTCTTTTTACAGTCGTTAGCATTAAAGCTCAAAGTTATCTTTATAACAAAAACTCAAGTGGTCCTTCTTTTTCCTACAGTAGAATATTAGGTGCAAATGGTTTTGCTTTAGATTTTACTTATCAAGGTCGCTTTAGTATTGGGGCCACTTTAGTTGGTTTGAATAAAAGAACAAATGTATATGGTATTAATGGCGTTTTGAATATTCTTAAAAAAGAAAATCGAAGAAATGTAGTAAGTTTACCTGTTTTAATCGGATACCAAAGTGTAAACAATAAGAGCCTAATCAGCTATGGCGCTGGTTTTTATATCAAATCTTTCGCAATTAACCACACATCTACTGCTGCAGGAATTTCATACGTTAGGTCAAAAACCCAAAACTCTTATTCAAATAATTATACGGGACAGGTAGGAGTTGAGTTCGTTCTATTCTACAAAAGTTTAAAATTAGGTCCTACCATATTGTTAGTTAATGATGGAATAAATTTTGGTTTTTCAGCGGGGTTTGCCTTCAATCATAATAATACTTTATTTTCTACCTCTGAAATGGAAATTAATGATAGTCAATAAGAAATTTATGATTAATCTGTAATCATGATTGGTAAATTGTTTTGACACCTTTTTTCAAATACGACACCTGATTACTTGTATTCCCTCGCTTATAAATATTCTGCTAACCAAAACCACTTCAGATATTTTTCGTATTTTTGCCACAACCTAATGATTTAACCAAATATGACTGAAGAGCAAATTTACAACCCTATCAACAAGATAAGGATTGTGACAGCAGCATCACTTTTTGATGGACATGATGCTGCCATCAATATCATGCGACGAATCATGCAGCGATCAGGTGCAGAAATCATCCACCTTGGTCACAATAGATCCGCACACGAAATCGTAGAGACTGCCATCCAAGAAGACGTTCAAGGCATTGCCATTACATCTTATCAAGGTGGCCATAATGAGTTTTTTAAGTATATCTATGATCTACTCCACGAAAAAGGATGCGGCCATATCAAAATTTTTGGTGGTGGTGGTGGCACCATTCTTCCTACAGAAATACAAGATCTTCACGATTATGGGATCGCTAGGATATATTCTCCCGACGATGGACGCCATATGGGGCTACAAGGCATGATCAATGATTTGTTGAAACAGTGCGATTTTCCAGTTGGTGACATATTGACTGGAGAGATAGCCGCGCTCGGTAACCAAAATCCACATGATATTGCTAGAGTTATTTCTTCTCTTGAAAACTTCCCTGAAAAACATGAGCATCTCCTACGTGAGCTTTCTTTTCCAACCAAAAAAATACCTGTTTTGGGTATCACTGGAACAGGTGGATCGGGCAAATCTAGTATGGTGGATGAATTGGTCAGAAGGTTTTTGCTAGATTTTAAAGACAAAAAAATAGCCATCGTCTCTGTAGATCCATCCAAACGAAAAACTGGTGGTGCTTTATTAGGTGATAGAATCAGAATGAATGCGATTAACAACGATCGTGTTTATATGCGATCTTTGGCTACAAGACAATCCAATCTTGCTTTGTCCAAATATGTGCAAGGTGCTGTAAATGTGCTCAAAGCTTCGGGTTTTGACCTCATTATCTTAGAAACTTCTGGTATCGGACAGTCAGATACTGAAATTGTAGATCACTCTGACGTATCTATGTATATCATGACACCGGAATACGGTGCTGCAAGTCAATTGGAGAAGATCGATATGCTCGATTTTGCAGACATTATTGCCATCAATAAATTTGACAAAAAAGGTGCACTCGATGCTGTCAGGGATGTCAAAAAACAATACCAACGCAATCATAATCTTTGGGATATCGATCCTGAGATCATTCCAGTCTATGGCACAATTGCTTCTCAGTTTAACGATCCTGGGACGAACAAACTTTACAAAAAACTCATTGCCATCATTGATGAAAAAGCTGGTACAGATCTACGAACTCAAATAGATCTTCCTGTAGGTGACAGTGAAAAGGTCTTTATCATTCCACCGTCTAGAGTGAGATATTTGTCAGAAATATCCGAAAATAATCGTCATTATGACAAAAAAGCCATAGAACAGTCTAATCTAGCATCACAGGCTTATAGTATTCACAACACCAAAAACATAGTTTCGGATCCTTCTTTAATCGAAGTGCTCGATCAAGAATATAAAAAGTATTATGATGATCTGACTGGTGAAAACAAAAGAATTCTCGAATCTTGGCAAAGTAAAAAAGATAACTATTCTGGTGATGAATATATTTATAA
The DNA here is from genome assembly GCA_002482845.1 of Saprospiraceae bacterium UBA7687. GTDB lineage: Bacteria > Bacteroidota > Bacteroidia > Chitinophagales > Saprospiraceae > OLB9. The sequence goes on along the minus strand of DLGT01000121.1, from coordinate 1,834 downwards.
GGTAAGAGACAAAGAAATAAAAATCATTCCTTATACAAAATCGCTGTCTCAACTCCGAATTCCTAAAATAAGTCTTCCAAAGTATAAAGATTGGGGCGATATTCTCAAATGGAATCTTCAGGAGAATGTTCCCGGTGAATTTCCATATACAGCAGGTGTTTTCCCATTCAAAAGAGAAGGAGAAGATCCGACTAGAATGTTTGCTGGAGAAGGTGGACCAGAAAGAACCAATAAACGTTTTCATTATGTATCTATCGGCTTGCCTGCCAAAAGACTCTCTACCGCTTTTGATTCTGTGACTTTGTACGGCGAAGATCCGCATTACAGACCTGACATTTATGGTAAAATAGGCAATTCTGGCGTTAGTGTTTGCTGTCTAGATGATGCAAAAATACTGTATTCTGGTTTTGATTTGTGTCATCCATCTACATCCGTATCCATGACGATAAATGGTCCTGCTGCCACAATCTGTGCTTTCTTTATGAATGCAGCCATAGATCAGCAGTGCGAAAGATATATCAAAGAGCATGATCTTTTGGGTGTTGTAGAAGAAAAACTTAGACAAAAATATGATGATAAGGGATTAACAAGACCTGTCTATAAAGGCACTTTGCCAGAAGGAAATGATGGTTTAGGTACTTTATTGTTAGGAATTACAGGTGACGAAGTTTTGCCAGCAGATGTGTATCAAACGCTTAAAGCCAGAGCACTCAATTCTGTGCGTGGTACTGTTCAAGCTGATATCCTTAAGGAAGATCAGGCACAAAATACATGTATCTTTAGTACGGAATTTTCTTTGAGATTGATGGGCGATGTACAGCAGTATTTTATTGAGCATGATGTACGCAACTTTTATTCTGTCTCTATTTCGGGTTATCACATTGCAGAAGCAGGAGCAAACCCTATTTCACAATTGGCATTTACGCTTTCCAATGGATTTACCTTCGTCGAGTATTATCTCAGTCGTGGCATGCATATCGATGATTTTGCACCCAATCTTTCCTTTTTCTTTAGTAATGGCGTAGATCCTGAATATGCTGTCATCGGAAGAGTAGCGAGAAGAATTTGGGCGAAAGCGATGAAGAATAAATATGGTGGAAATGCACGTTCCCAAATGCTGAAATACCACATTCAGACATCTGGTAGATCCCTACATGCGCAGGAGATTGCTTTTAACGATATACGCACAACACTTCAGGCTCTGTATGCCATTTATGATAATTGTAATTCATTGCATACCAATGCTTATGACGAAGCCATCACTACTCCTACGGAAGAAAGTGTGAGGAGAGCAATGGCCATTCAATTGATTATCAACAAAGAACTTGGCTTGTCAAAAAATGAAAACCCTATACAAGGATCATTCATTATCGAAGAGTTAACAGATTTAGTAGAAGAAGCAGTTTTGGCGGAGTTTGATCGTATCACTGAACGTGGTGGCGTACTAGGTGCCATGGAGACAATGTACCAAAGAAGCAAAATCCAAGAAGAATCTCTCTATTACGAAACACTTAAGCATACGGGCGAATTTCCTATCGTAGGTGTTAATACATTTTTATCCAAAGAAGGCTCTCCAACCATCATTCCTACCGAAGTGATCAGAGCAACTGAAGAAGAAAAAATAGCTCAAATTCAAACGGTAGAAAATGTGCAGCAAAGAGGAAAGGATATTCTCGTTGGAGCTTTAGCAAAATTACAACATACTGCTATAAGTAATGGAAATCTATTCCATGAGCTTATGGAAACGTCAAAACATTGCACGCTTGGACAAATCACGAATGCCTTGTACGAAGTTGGTGGGAAATATAGAAGAAATATGTAAGGGTGGCTTGAG
>DLGT01000173.1 GCA_002482845.1 Saprospiraceae bacterium UBA7687 | reverse complement strand
GTGTTAATACTGTCATTTGTATTGTATTTGTTAGTAGTAATATATACATTAAAGATATGAAAATAGGATTAGGCATTGTCTTTCTTGTTTTTTAAATAGTTTTCTCAAATTTTTAGGTTCACTTACAGTAGTGAAAATAAAATTTATCCAAGGGCAGCGGGCGTCGGAACCTTCTGCCCTTTTTTTATGTGTATCACTGAGTCTACCCCGAAAATACAAATTGGTTGATAATCAACCGTTTTTCACCCTGCCCCTAAAGGAAAACGTTTGATTATCAAAGTTAGAAAACATAATTTTTAGTTTATTTGAATAAAGGACTTTTCGGAGTGGACTCATCTTTATATATTTAAACTTTTTTGGCTTACAATCCTTTATTACAATACATAACAGTTAATTAGCAATGGATTTATTGGATAATATAGTGGAATTTCGTTCGTCTCCCGATTTAAGGGCAAAGTTGTTTTCTTTGAGCACACTCAAAACACTCAAGAAAGGAGAAGTATTGATGAGTGAAGATTCTTATATAAGATCCATTCCAATTGTCATCAGCGGAAGTTTACAGGTGATCAGAACAGATGATGCTGACAAAGAGATCATGTTGTACTATATCAAAGCGGGCGAAAGTTGTATCATGTCATTTTTAGGTGGTCTACACAACGAACGAAGCAAGATAAAAGCGGTAGCTGAAGAAAACACAGAAATCCTTTTTCTTCCCATAGAAAAAGTAAGAATACTTATCAAAGAATATCCACAATGGTTGGACTACATCTTTAGATTATACCACAAACGATTTGAAGAATTATTAGAAGTGGTCAATGAAGTTGCTTTCAAAAAAGTAGATGAAAGACTAATGAGTTTACTTCACAAAAAAGTGGAACTCACAGGTAGTAAGACTTTGGAAGTTACCCACGAACAATTAGCTAATGAATTGGCAACTGCACGCGTTGTTATTTCTAGATTACTCAAGCAACTAGAAGATTCAGGCGTGGTGAAACTTGGTAGAAATAAGATCACTTTATTGTAAGTTTTTGACTGTGTAACTATTGTTGCTTAAGCTCTTGTGATATGTCGTTAACTTTGCACTCGCATTGATAACCATAAGAAATCATTTTCTTTCAATGAATTCAAAAGTTTTTACTTTAGCTATAAATAATGTATTACTTTTGACATTGCAGTTTTGATTTCAATCTTTTAAAACAATTAGTTCTTAAAACACATGAAATATATTCCTTCCTTAGATTGGATAAAAAATTATAATAAAAACTGGCTTGGCGGAGACATTTCTGCGGGTCTCACCGTAGGTGTCATGCTCATCCCGCAAGGAATGGCCTATTCTATGCTAGCAGGTTTGCCACCTATTTATGGCTTATATGCGGTGACTATTCCACTGATTATTTATGCATTATTGGGTACTTCTCGGCAACTTGCTGTTGGCCCTGTGGCTATGGTCAGTTTGTTGATAGCAAGTGGTGTGGGAAGTTTAGTGGCTTCAGGATCAGATGATTATATCATGTTGGCTATATTGCTGGCACTTCTTGTAGGTTTGATACAGTTTGTGATGGGGATTTTTAAATTGGGCTTTTTAGTCAATTTCCTTTCCCATCCCGTTATTGCAGGTTTTACTTCCGCTGCAGCCATTATTATTGGTTTTAGTCAAATGAAACACTTACTCGGTGTAAAGACAGATGGCGAAAAAATACTAGATATCATTGCCCAATTATGGCAACAATTGTCTGCTATTCACATAATGACTTTTGTCATTGGTATTTCAGCAATTTTGATCTTGATCATTGTCAAAAAGATTCATAAAAAAATACCTGCACCTTTGGTCGTCGTCATACTAGGTATCTTGATTGTTTATCTAGGGGGATTACACGAACAAGGGATCAAAATTGTAGGTACCATTCCACAAGGTTTGCCATCATTCAGTATGCCTAATTTTGATTTCGCTACCATGCAAAAACTTCTTCCTACAGCATTTACGATAGCTTTTGTAGGATTTATGGAGTCCATTGCTGTTGCCAAAGCCATTCATGCGCGTCATAAAGATTATAAACTTGATGCCAATCAAGAACTCATCAGTCTAGGTCTTGCAAATATCGTAGGATCGTTTTTTAAATCATTCCCGGTGACAGGAGGATTTTCTAGAACAGCTGTCAATGACCAAGCAGGTGCCAAAACAGGACTCGCATCTATCATCAGTGCCTTGTTGATCATCTTGACCTTACTATTTTTGACGACTTACTTTTATTATCTACCCAATGCTGTACTGGCTGCCATTATATTGGTTGCGGTGTATGGATTGATAGATTTTAAAGAAGCAAAACATCTTTGGCATACAGACAAAACAGATTTTTATTTATTCATAGCGGCGGCTATTGGTACCTTGATTTTGGGTATCGAAGAAGGGATTTTATTGGGCGTGCTGTTATCTATGATTATTTTGATTTATAGAGTCTCATATCCCCATGTTGCAGAATTGGGTAGGATAGGGAATGGTACTACGTTTAGAAATACAGCAAGATTTGCAGAGGCTAAGGTAGATGATCATATTGTCATGATGAGGTTTGACTCACAATTGTATTTTGCCAATGTCAATTTTTTTAGAGATAAAGTGACTGACCTTATTAAAAAACGCAAACAAGCGACACATTTTATCCTTGATGCAAGTGCTATCAGTACGGTAGATTCTAGTGCATTGCATATGTTGCATGACTTGATCGGAGATTTAAAGTCTTCAGGTGTACATTTTATGATTGCTAACATGATAGGACCAGTGAGGGATACCCTGACCAAAGGTGGTATTATATCTATGATCGGCAAAGAACATTGTTTTGTTTCTGTACTGTCAGCGTATGAATTAGCTTCTAATGAAATAAAGAATGAAGCAGTAGATTTTGCGACCCAAACGTTAATAAAACATTAAAAAAATTAGAAAATAAGGGCAATGTAACATTTGTAACCTAATGCCGAATCATTACCCCTTACTTTTGTATCATCATTAACAAATAAACAAAAAATTTTAAACATGAACATAGAACAAATATACACTGGATGTCTTGCTCAAGGAGCATACTACATCACTAGCAATGGCGAAGCTGTTATCATCGATCCATTGAGAGAAATAAATCCTTACTTAGAGAGAGCTGAAAAAGATGGTGTAAAAATCAAATATATTTTCGAGACGCACTTTCATGCTGATTTTGTATCAGGTCACGTAGATCTTGCAAAAGCAACAGGTGCTAGCATCGTCTATGGACCTACCGCAGTTCCTGAGTTTGATGCCATTATTGCTACTGATAACCAAGAGTTTAAAGTAGGTGACATCACGTTCAAAGTTTTGCATACACCAGGTCATACGATGGAGAGTACGTGTTACTTACTAAAAGATGCTTCTGGAAAAGATGTAGCATTATTCAGTGGTGACACTTTATTCCTAGGAGATGTAGGTCGTCCAGATTTAGCGCAGAAAGCAGCGCACATGACACAAGAAGAATTAGCAGGATTGCTTTACGATAGTCTTTACAATAAGATCATGCCACTTGCAGATGATGTGACAGTTTATCCTGCACACGGAGCTGGAAGTGCATGTGGCAAAAATATGATGAAAGAAACGGTAGATACTTTGGGCAATCAAAAGAAAATGAATTATGCCTTAAATCAACCTACCAAAGGAGCTTTTGTTGTAGCGGTTACAGATGGATTATTGCCTCCTCCTGGTTATTTCGGTATGAACGTAGCCATGAACAAAAAAGGTTATGATAGTTTCGAAAGTGTATTGAATCAAGGACTTACAGCTATTAAACCGGCAGAATTCGAAGCAGTGGCAGATAGCACTGGATCACTTATCTTAGATACAAGAGATAACGGTGACTTTGCAAAAGGTTTTGTACCACAGTCTATCAATATCGGATTGAATGGCGACTTTGCGCCTTGGGTAGGTGCATTAATCATCGATGTGAAACAACCAATTTTATTGGTAGTGGATAAAGGAAGAGAAGAAGAGACTGTAACAAGATTGAGTAGGGTAGGATTTGATAATATCTTGGGATATTTGGAAGGAAGTTTTGATGCATGGAAAGCAGCTGGATTTGAAGTTGATACGGTCAATCGTATTACACCTACTGAATTTGAAGCTAAGGTAAAAATCGGTGAAGATAAGGTCGTAGACGTGAGAAAAGAAAGTGAGTATGCAGCTGAGCATATCGATGAAGCATACAATAAACCATTGGCTTATATCAATGAATGGATCAAAGATGTCAATCCATCTGAGCATTTCTTTATGCATTGTGCAGGTGGTTACAGAAGTATGATGGCAGCCAGTATTTTGCAAGCAAGAGGTTACAGAAACTTTACAGAGGTAGAAGGTGGTTTTAGTGCGATCAGCAAAACGACATCATTGCCAAAAACAGATTATGTTTGCCAAAGCAAAATGATGACAGTATAATTCGATCTTTAATTAATATTACAAATTATATACAAAATGTTCAGTTTTTTAAAGAGTATTTTTGCGGGCGGTACAGCCACAGATCTTACAGAATTGATAAAGGGAAATGCCTTTTTAGTTGACGTAAGAACTCAAGGTGAGTTTGCATCTGGCCACTTAAAAGGTTCTGTCAATATTCCACTTGATTCTATTGGTGGTAATCTTCAGAAATTTAAAGGCAAAAAAGATATCATTGTCTTCTGTAGAAGCGGTAATAGAAGTAGTCAAGCAAAAGCAATCCTAGATGCCAATGGTATCACAGGTGTTGTAAATGGAGGATCAATAGATTATGTAAGCAATTTTGTGAAATAAAGGTTTTCTCACTATTCAGTTGGTACGATAGATAATGTAAATCAAAGTCTTGAATGTCCAACTGAATAGTTTTTTTTAATAAACCTTAATCTCAATCTTAGCCTTAGCCTTAACCTCAACCTTAATCTCAACCTAAATCTTAATCTTAATCTTAATCTTAACCTTAGTCTTAAACAATCCCATTTACCCCCGACCCCACGCAAAGCGTGGCAAGCTCTGAAGGGGAGACAAACGTTTAAATCTTAATCTTAACCTTAACCTTAGTCTTAACCTTAGTCTTAAACAATCAACAATTAATCAATATGTACGAATTAATAACACAACCATGGCCTTGGTACGTAGCGGGACCACTCATTGGTCTGACAGTACCTGCACTTCTCATTTTGGGAAATAAATCTTTTGGGATCTCTTCATCTATGCGACACGTATGTGCTGCGTGTCTTCCTGCTAATATTTCGTTTTTTAAATATGACTGGAAAAAAGAGATTTGGAATCTTGCTTTTGTTTTCGGTATACTTCTAGGAGGTATTATTGCCGTGACAGGTCTCAGTAATCCAAATGATATTGTAGTGGCAGATGAACTAAAAACTGAATTAGCAGGCTACGGCATCACAGATTATAGCGCTTTAGTACCCGCAGATATATTTAGTTGGGACCAATTAGCTACGCTTAAAGGATTCATAATGGTGATTTTAGGTGGTTTTATTGTGGGATTTGGGACAAGATATGCAGGTGGCTGCACGAGTGGGCACGCTATTATGGGTTTGTCTACTTTGCAATGGCCTTCATTAGTAGCGACTTGTTGCTTTATGGTAGGTGGTATCCTTACTGCAAATTTTATCCTTCCATATATTTTATCACTATAAAAACATAATAAACATGATCAATCAAAATAATGTAGCTGATGAGTTTGTTGCGGTGCAAAGTGATGACTTAACCGTAAGAGAACTCGATAGTATTTGTGTAAACGAAAGTCAACTCGAACACAAGTGGTACCACAATCTAAAATATGTCCTAGTAGGAATAGCTTTCGGAATAGTATTCGTAAAAGCTGAAATCATCAGTTGGTTTAGAATCCAAGAAATGTTTAGATTCCAATCTTTCCATATGTATGGTGTTATTGGAAGTGCAGTAGTCATAGGTGTTATTTCTGTCTGGCTCATCAAAAAGTTCAACATCCGCACGATATATGGTGAAGAAATCATTTTCCATCCTAAGACATTTAATAAAGGTCAGGTTATAGGTGGTTTGTTATTTGGACTTGGTTGGGCGATTACAGGTGCATGTCCCGGTCCATTATTTGCCTTAGTAGGTTCGGGTGCCACGGTCATCATTGCCACCTTATTAAGTGCCATTGCGGGTACTTGGGTGTATGGTTATTTTAGGGATAAACTTCCTCATTGATAAATAAATCATGTCATGAACGACTCAAATAAACATAGTTCTGAACACCAATTTTTGAATGTCCAATCATTGGTCTATATGGTCATTTTGGTAATTGCTTTTGTCTTGTTTTTGATTATTCAAATATTCAATACAACAGATGAAATTATCCCTTGGCCAAAAGGCGATGGTCCATCTGAAAGTCAGACGATTGCTGTAGTTGACCAGATTTTTACAAAGGAATCCACGGAGTTATGGCAACCCTTACCCCTAGAGTCTATCAAAGGTTCTGCTTTAGAATCTCAGATCATGTATGGCAAAGATTTGATCGCACACACATCCAAATATTTAGGACCAAATGGCAGCGTAGTTAAGATTTCAAACGGTCTCAATTGTCAGAATTGTCACCTTGATGCAGGTACTAAAATATTTGGTAATAACTATGGTTCAGTAGCATCTACTTTTCCAAAATTTAGAGAGCGCAGTGGCACATCAGAGTCCATCTACAAGCGTGTCAATGACTGTCTCGAAAGAAGTCTAAATGGATCACCACTTGATACCGCTAGTGCAGAAATGCAAGCCATCAAAGCTTATTTTATTTTTCTCGGCAAAAACGTTGAGAAAGGTACAAAGGTAAAAGGCTCTGGTTTTCAAGACTTAGCTTTTTTGGATACAGAAGCAAATCCTGCGAATGGCAAACAAATATATCTTCAGAAATGTGCAAGCTGTCATCAAGCAAGTGGCGAAGGTGTACTAGCAAATAGCAAAGATGAATACACCTATCCACCTTTGTGGGGCAAAAACTCTTATAATGATGCTGCAGGATTGTATCGTCTGAGTAATTTTGCAAAATATGTCAAAACCAATATGCCACTAGGCGCTACTTATCAGGCACCACAACTGTCAGACCAAGAAGCTTGGGATCTAGCAGCTTTTGTCAATAGTCAGCCACGTCCACACAAAAATACACCTGCTGACTGGCCAGATATTTCCAAAAAACCTATAGACCATCCTTACGGACCCTACAGCGACAGCTTTACGGAACATCAGCATAAATATGGCCCATTCAAGCCAATTGCTGAAGCTAGAAAAGCTAAAAAATAATTATATCAACAACAATCTAATACCATCATGAGCCACAATAGAAGACACTTTATTAGAAAAATAGGCTTGCTAAGTGCAGGTGCTGGTTTGCTACCCGTCACTCAGTTGTCAGCAGTTGAAACCAAACAAAAAAAACAACATAAGGATATTTCAGAAGATGACAAATCCATAGTAAAACTAAATATCCTTCAAACAACGGATGTGCATTGCCAAATTCATCCTCATGATGAATTGTTTTGGGAAAATGATAAAGCGGTATTCAGACGGGCAGGTGGTTATGCTCATTTTGCATCTTTTGTAAAAAAGGAAAGGAAAAAGAATAAACATACTTTCCTGATGGATACAGGTGACATGTTTCAAGGCAGTCAACTCTCTATCAAGACCACAGGAAATGCCATATCGCCTATACTAAATGCACTCGATTATGATCTGTATTTACCTGGTAACTGGGAAGTCATCTATGGTAAAAAAGAGATGCAAAAATTATTAGGTGGATTACATGCTCCTAAAGTTTGTGCCAATATGTACCATGACCTCGGTGATGGCAAACGTGGCGAACATATCTTTCCTCCGTATCATATCTGGAATGTTGATGGAATCAAAATTGGTTTTTTAGGATACACAGATCACTTAGTACCTATCAGACAATCACCCAATTATAGCAAAGGCATCCTTTACACCAAACCTGAAGAGAATATCGCTCATTATGTGGAAGTACTTTCTAAACAAGAGCAGTGCAACTTCATCATTGTGGTAGCACATATGGGTTTGTCACAACAAATACACCTTGCCAATCTAGAAGTGACCAAAGGTGTGAATTATATCTTAGGCGGTGATACCCACGAAAGAGTAAGAAAACCCATACAGTGTAAGTATGCCAAGGTGGTTGAACCAGGTGCTTTTGGATCTTTTTGCGGTAAGTTATCTTTAACTTTTAAAGATGGTGGTCTGATAGAAGAAAATTATGAATTGGTAGAAATATCTCCTGACAAATACAAAGAAGACAAAGAGATTTCGACCCTAATCGATAATATTGAGAAACCATATATTGAACAGATAAACAAAGTCGTAGGGTATAGTACTGTGCCACTTTATAGGTATTTTGTCATAGAAAACACGATAGATACTATGATCATTGATGCGTTGAGATGGAGGATGCCAGAGATTGATATTGTTTTGTCCAATGGCTTTAGATTTTGCCCACCGCGCACGACACCTGACCATACAGGTAATATTCCGATCACACAAGGATATATTTTTGATATGTTGCCGGTAGATAGTACCATCAGGACGGGAAAGGTCACAGGACAACAATTATTGACGTGGTTAGAAAAAGAACTAAACAATGTATTTGCCAAAGATGCTTCCAAAAGATTTGGTGGTTGGGTCACAAAATTTAACGGCATGGTCGTAAAGTTTAGGGCTTTTGGTGATGAAGGAAAACGAGTTGAGTCTATAGTTATCGCCGGTAAACCTATCAATCCTGAACAAGTATATAGCATTTGTGCATGTGAAAGAGACGGCGACCCTGCTGATATGGTATGTAGAATCAAAAATGTCAAGGATACTCAGAATACTAAGTACACCCTTCATGAAAATATGATAGAATACCTAAAAGTCAACTCACCCGTCACACCCAATGTCCATAAGTCTTCTATTGCACTCGATGCACCAGATACATTATTGACACAAGTGTACGGCGTAGATTATCAGTTTCATTAAGGAATAAAGTATATTTGCCCTAATTATTAATGTAAGATTATTTTTAGCAATTTTTTAAATAAACAATCATGAGAATATTCATCATTTTTATATTTGGAATCCTTCTTTCAGTAGGGTCACTTAGCGCTCAATCAAAAGGTAAACCTACCAAAGCAAAAACACATAAAATTGTCTTTCAGATGGTATCAAAAGATACTACGGATCACAATGCCCTAATGAGACAACTGAGTAATATCCAAAAACTGGCTCCAGGTACAAAATTGGAAGTGGTTTGTCATGGTCCAGGACTGAGTATTTTGGTTAAAGAGAAATCACTTGTTCAAGATAAATTAGCAGCATTGGCAGCCCAGAAAGTGGACTTTGTAGCTTGTGAATTCACCATGAGTCAAAAGAAAATCACTAGAGAACAATTAGTTGATAATTGTAGGACAGTGCCAGGAGGTATCCTTGAGATCGTGGACAAACAAGATAAGGGTTGGAGTTATATCAAGTCGGGATATTAGACATGTATAGCTTCAGACATCTTTAAAAACAATTAAGAGCCCGTTTTTAAACCGTAAAAGATCTGATAATCAACCGTTTTTTACCCTGACCCTGAAGGGAAAATAGTTGATTATCAACGCGTTAGAAATGTTTCTTTCAGGCTTTATTATTGTCTGTTTTTATAATTAGGCATCATTAGTACATCATAAAAAATAATTTACATTGAAAATTTGGTTTTTCATAGGTCTTTTTATTGTTTCCACTGTCCTTCATGGCCAGCATCAAGAGTTGCAAGAAGCGCCCAAAATTTGGAACGGTGAGAACAAAGAAAAAGCGGATTCGCTATCACTGTTGACTGCATTTAGGAATGGTAAGGTCAATGGTCATTTTAGGTATTATTATTCTTCTACGGACAATAGTGGAGACCTTACAGATTATTTTGCACATGCAGCAGGTGGTGGATTACGATATGAAACAGCTCCTTTTTATGGTTTGCAAATGGCAGTCAGTGGGTACTATATATTTGATATTGGCTCATCAGATTTTACTATCAAAGATAAAGCTACAGGACAGGTAAATAGGTACGAGATCGGTCTTTATGATATTAATAATCCAGCAGAGAAAAATGAAATAAGTAGGCTAGAAGAATTATATCTTAAGTATCAATACAAAAACAATTTTATCAGACTAGGTAAGCAATTGATCAATACTCCTTTTATCAATCTCCAAGATGGGCGGATGAGACCTACCCAAGTACAAGGAGTTTGGGTAGACGCTAAACCAATCAAAAATATATCTATACAAGTTGGTTGGCTAAATAAAATATCACCCAGGAGTACATCTGAATGGTTTAGTGTAGCATCATCTGTAGGCGTTTATCCTTCTGGAGTCAATCCTGATGGCACTAAATCTAATTATCGTAATAATATTGCATCCAAAGGCGTAGCCTTACTAGGTGTAGAATACAAGTGGCAAAAAAACATAAATCTTAGAGTTTGGAATTTATATACTGAAAATATATCCAATAGTCTTTTGCTCCAAGTAGATGGAAATGTTTCCATTAAAGATGATTCGAAAATGATTTATGGTGTACAAATGATACATCAAGTGAAAATAAACGATGGTGGTAATTCTGATCAAAACAAATCCTATTTTAATAATGAAAAAAACACCTTGACCTACGGTGCTAGATTAGGGATAAAGTATAAAACCATAGAAAGCACGCTAAACTATAATAGAATTACAGCAGGTGGAAGGTATCTAATGCCTAGGGAATGGGGTAGGGATCCGTTTTTCACCTTCATGCCACGTGAGCGAAATGAAGGTATGGCAGACGTACATGCTATCATGCTACAAACCAAATATGCCAAAGCTAAATCTCCATTTAGTAGTTCCATTTCAGTTGGATATTTCCAAATGCCCGATGTAAAAAATACTACATTCAATAAATATGGCGTACCGACCTACAGTCAGATGAATATCGACCTAAGATATAAGTTAAAAGGTTGGTTACAAGGCATGGAAGCCCAAGTATTATTGGTCAGGAAATGGAAGATCGGCGAGACCTACGATACACCTAATTTTGTCTTTAACAAAGTGGACATGAACCTAATCAATGTTGTGATCAATTATAATTTTTCTAATTAGGACGTGGTGGTATGGCTCTAAGACATGCTACCGCTAAAACATTTGGCGATAAAGTGATCGAGTGATTTGGTGAATGATTGATGAATGTGGTGGTATAGCTCCAAGACATGCTACTGCTAAAATATTTGGTGATAAAGTGATCGAGTGATTTGGTGAATAATTGATGAATGATCATCGTTGCTTTCATGCTAAAATGTAGTATTTATTTGGATAGTTGTTATAAACAAGTTTACAACTCCAATAAAACAACTTGGACTGATATCAGTTGACGCTAGTGGGAACTCAGTGGGAACTCACTGGGAATGTGGTGGGAACTCAGTGGGAATGTGGTGGGAGTATGGTGGTATTAGGTACGGATTACCTACGGAGCATGTACGGAGTTGATACGGAGTAGCTATGGAGTATCTATGGAGTTCCATCGGGAGAACGTCGGGAGAAGGTCGGGAGAAGGTCGGGAGAAGGTCGGGAGAAGGTCGGGAGAAGGTCGGGAGAAGCTTTTTGTTTACGGCAATATGTCTCGTCCTAAAAAAGGACTAAATTCAAAAATAATATCCCAAAATATTATAATTTAAAGACCTACAAATATAGTTTGAAAAAATGTAAATGGTGGAAATTATGGATGTATTTTATGAGAAAATTGTGTATGGTAATGTCATGTGTAACAAACAATGATTTCTTTTATTATGAACTAAACAAAACCGAGACGCTTAAACTAACCCAAGCAAATCAGTGATGCTAAGCATATCAACCCACCACTAACCTTCAAAACTCAACTCTCAACTCTTATATCTTATCTCTCATCTTTAATCTCTCATAACTTATCTCTAATTACTCCACTCGTGCCACCATAATCCCACTTTGGGATTTGTTTTTCTGCATATATTCATCTAGGGGCAAATCACTAACGACTACTTTGCCTTCTTTTTCTGATGCATGCAGTAAGTGGATGTCGTCTCCTTTGCGGTATGCAAAACCTGTGTGTACAATGTCAAGGCCGTCTATACCTGTGGTGATGGCGATGATGTCTCCATCATCGATTAGTGTAAAGGCCGCCTTTAATTTATCTTTAGGGATGTAGGTAAGATTTTGAGTATTTAGAAATATCTCAGCGTCCTTTACTTTTTTCAGATCTTTAGAGTTATTAAGTTTAGGATATTTAGATTTGTGGGCGGTCATAAAATGGATATTTTTATCGAATGGTTGCCCACCAATTTGTTTTGTGATCTGTTTTATGGTTTGATTTTTTTCGTTGTGGATCAACCATTCTGTGAAGTAATGTAGTCTTGACCCGTATCCATCAATGAAACCATTTCTATATCTTAGATTTGTGATGATTTGTGGTATGGTTTTTTTAGGTTCCGATGTTTGGTTTTGGTAGATGGTTAAGGCGAGTACATATTCGACGAAAGTCACACAATCATATTTATCATTGTATATTAATAACTTTTCTTCTGGTCCACTTTCTAATGTTTGGGCTACATAAGGCGTGCCGATGAAGTAGCTTGCATTTTCTATGATGCAGGTGGATAAATCAGGTGGTTGACATATGAGATTGTTGTGCGATTTTATAGACATAGACGACATGCCTATCAAAAAAACGAAATAAATAGTAGTCGGAATTGCCATTATATCAAATTTTTATAATAAATTAGCGATTAGATTTGTGCCTTATCCATAGAAGTCATAAAACTTTATGTTGGTCACATATTGGCAAAGGTAAGGATAATATCATAGTTGGGTAAGGTAGGTCGTTTTTGATAGTCACATTTTAATATTTTAGTCATGAACAGAGTCATAGGGAAGTACAAAGGAACAGAAGAAGGACCACTTTTGGTCATCACAGCAGGGATGCATGGCAACGAACCCGCGGGTGTGAAGGCTTTGGAATTATTATTCAAAATGCTTGAAGTAGAACCGATCACCAATCCTGATTTTACTTACAAAGGTGAAATCATTGGTATTTTAGGTAATTTACAAGCTTTCAGACATGGCGACAGATTTGTGTCCAAAGACATGAATAGATGTTGGGAACCTGATTATATTCAAACTATCAAAAATGCAGATATCACCACATTAAGAGACGAAGATCTTGAAATCAGAGAGATTTTAGATGTCATTAATATCGAAATAGATAGGTTGCGTCCTGATAAAATGTATCTACTAGATCTGCATACCACTTCATCAGATGGTGGTATTTTTTGTATTGCCACAGAAAAAGAAGAAAGTGTACAAATAGCCCACGAACTGCATGCACCCGTGATATTGGGCTTGCTAGATGGTATCAGTGGTACGACTTTGCATTATTTTAGACAAAAAAACATCGGTATCCCTACGGTGAGCATCGCTTTCGAAGGCGGTCACCACGATGATCCCATGTCCGTCAATAGGTGTATCGCAGCTACCATCAATTTTATGAGGACGATAGGTGTTGTCAGACCCGAACACGTGGAGAATAGACACGACCACATCCTAATTGAGTATTATAAAAATCTACCTGAAATCGTAGAAGTAAAATATAAATACCATATCGAAGATAATCATAAATGGGAGATGAAACCAGGATATCGCAATTTTCAGAAAATCATAAAAGGTGAGATTCTAGCACGTGATAATGGTCAACCTGTAACTGCACCTATGGATGGTATGATACTGATGCCATTATACCAAACGCAAGGACAAGATGGGTTTTTTGTGGTCGAAGAATGGAAAGGACTGAGTGCTTGATGGAGGGATGTTTAATGGTTTAAGGTGGAATTGTTTAATGTTTAATGTTGAATAAAATTTTTACCACTAAGGACACTAAGGAATCACAAAGATGCACTAAGTTTAATGGTAGTTTTATAATATTGAATACCTAAATAATGCGTAGCCAATCCTTCAATAAGCAAATCAACAATTCCACAAATCAGCAATTCTGCAATTAAGCAATTCCCCAATTCAACAAATCACCAATTCCCCAAATCACCATTTCCACCATTCACTCATAATTCCACTTATTGATACGTAGCTCATATCTTTTATCACTTACTTTCCATAAGGCAGGGTTAAAGGAAGATTCTAGTTTTTCTTCTTCACCATCATTGATCATATCATTAAAAAAGTCTAACCCTGTCAGCGATTCTATGCTGTCGATGCTCACCATGTAGGTCTCCAATCTCTCTGTGGACAGCTTATTAGGTATGACGAATGCGATGCCTTTTTTTTCTTCACCAGTATAGTCTAACAGAACTTTGTAGAAAGCGGATGGTACAGTTACTTTGTTTTGTTTGCCTATTTTTTTAATAGGATTTAGTAGGATTGGTCCTGCGATAATATAGAGTGTTTCTGCTTTGTATGTCCAATCTCGCACATTTTCTTCTAATTCTTTCCATACACCATTATTAAATTCTTTGATTTGTGGCGCCATATTACTCATATAAAATGATTCCTTCATAGCGATATCATCAAAAGCCATATCTCCCGCAGGTGCTAAATGGCCACGTGTATATCCTGAACCAGAATAGTCCGCATGAACTGCCGAACCAGTTTTTATTTTGTCATCAGGTGAAAAATAATCTTCTCTCTCCACATTGGGCATTTGTAGTTGTTGTTTGGTGAGCGGATATGCTACCCATTCGGCGAGTTCGTGATTTTCAAGAAAGGATAGACTGTAATAAGTATGGTGAATGGTATCTCCATTAGAGTTCGGGAGATAAGTACGTAGCATCGGTGGTGGAGCGACTATATCAGGTGGTCCTACTTTGATGCCATTAAACCAAATATAACCACCTACTAGCGCAAACACTGCTATGATCAGAAATATAACTAACCGAAATGTGGTTTGAAGTCCTCTAGTTTGAGCTTGATGATTACGTCTCAAATTTGCCATAAAAATGTATATTGTATTGATCTATTATCTTTTGCAAAAAGATTGATTGCTATCATTCAATCAATTTTTATCGTCGCAAAGTTAATAAAAAAAGGCCAACTGGTTGATGGTTGGCCGTGAGGTTGTTGGTTTAACAATTACAGGTTCATGAACGTATTCATATTTTATTTAATACAATAACCGTACCAACTTAAAATTTATAGCCCAATGTGAGCAATAATCTTGAAGGTCGGTCTTCAAAAGCATAATCTTGTCCATTAATGGTAATGTGGTCGCCAAATTTATCTAAGTTGCCTTCGAAGTTTAGATCCATTCTCAGTTTCCAGATATCAAGACCTACACCAGCTTGCCATCCGTAGCTACCGGTTTTAAATCGTTGGTCGTAACCTTTAAAATCTACGACATCAGATATATTATTGATAAATAAATGACCTACTACACCACCTTGAAAACGAAGTACACCTAGTTTTATACCTGCCATGACAGGTATGTCTAGTTGGTTGTACTTCTCGTTTTTGACCTTTGTAAATACACCTGATTCACTATACTCTGTGATATCATAAGTCACTCTGTTAGAATTAAAGAGTAGGGCAGGTTCTAGGTAAACACCAAGTAAACTCAATCTTGTATAAATCCCAAAATGGTGACCATATCCAGCATTGCTGATGTTCCATTCCACTTGTTTGTCTCCATCATTGATAAGAAACCCTTCATTAGCAAGGTCGTAGGAACTCAATCCTGCTTTTATACCAAATTCAATTTGAGCAAAAGATGCCACTGAAAATAAGAGAAATATTAAAGAAAAAAGTGATCGATTCATATCTTTAAATATTTAAAAGGTTGATGAATAATAAAATATTTGCCAAGTAAATCCACTCGATAACGTATTAATGCCTCAAAAATGGTTAATATTGCACCTGTTTTAACGTATGTTTAACCACCGAAAACTGGCTATTAGCTGTTTTTTGTGTTTTAATAGACGTATATTGCTGATTATTATGATTTAATTTATTAATTATAATTGTAATGTATCAAAAAGAGTGCCGAGATGAATATTAAAGACGTAACATTTATAGCAAGTTATCAAAAAGAGAGCGCTTGCCCAAAAGATGGAAGACCAGAATTTGCTTTTATTGGTAGATCCAATGTAGGTAAATCTTCCCTTATCAATATGCTTACAAACAAAAAAGGTCTCGCAAAAGTATCTGTCACACCGGGAAAAACCCAACTCATCAATTTTTTTGAAATAAACCAATCTTGGTACCTTGTAGATTTACCTGGATACGGATATGCGCGTACTTCCAAGGATACCAAAAAAGGATTCCAGAAGATGATCAGTGATTATCTGACCGATCGGACATCATTGGTGACAGCTTTCATACTTATAGATTGCCGCCACGAATTACAAAAGATTGATAAAGAGTTTATAGAGTGGTGTGGTGAAAACGAAGTTCCTTTCAATTTAGTATTCACAAAAGCAGATAAATTAGGAAAAAACGTACTACAATCCAATATTACCACTATCAAAAAAGAGCTTTTGAAGACCTGGCATGAGTTGCCACAAGATTTTGTCACTAGCGCAGAGACAAGAGATGGCAGGGATGACATTCTAAATTTTATTTCAAATGTCATGGTCGAGATCAATACTTCAAATTCAGAAAACGTTTTATGACCCAGATATTTTCGCACTTAATACCTAAAATAGAAGATTGGCCTGTAGCAAGATTGAGCAGAGAAAGGGCTTCTTTTGTGCAAAAATTAAATACGTTTGTGTTTGACCAACTTATGAAAACCCATGATGGTAATCTCAATGAGTTGATTTCAAAAACCATATATCTTGAAAACCAAAGAATTAAGATCAATCCTTGGAAAGTCGACCCAGCAGATGATAAAATCTACTGGAAAAATATGGCCACAGATTTAGAAAACTCTTTGACCCGAGAAGATAAAGAAGAAGTGGAAGTCAATCTCGTAAAACGTATCATCAATCGATACAACGAAGAGATTGTGGGACATTTTATGCCTAAGACATTTACTTTTTCACGTTATTTTTTGACATCTTTTTTTAAGCGTTTATTCAGTAGTTTTTTTAAAGGTCACTGGAGATGGGGTACTAAAAAAGACCTGCAGCAAAGGATAAAAGTGCAGGGTAATGTGACATTGATGAGATCGCTTTTCCAACAAGGAACGGTAGTCGTTTTGCCGACACATTATTCTAATCTTGACTCCATTATGGTAGGGTATGCCATTGACACAAATGTAGGAATTCCAGCTTTTTCGTATGGAGCGGGGCTCAATTTGTACAATGTAGAAGTCGTAGCTTATTTTATCAATAGACTAGGCGCATTTAGGGTAGATAGAAGAAAGAAAAATCCCATCTATTTGGAGTGTTTAAAGTCTATGACAGGTTATTCGATTTTGGAAGGTGTCAATTGTATCTTTTTTCCAGGAGGTACTAGGTCTAGAAGTGGACAGACGGAAGACAAGCTAAAACTCGGATTGATCAGCTCGGTCATAGAAGCACAGAGATTACATCTGGAGCAAAAAGAAGACAAAAAAATATTTGTAGTTCCGCTCAATATCGGCTATCATTTTGTATTAGAAGCATCCCAATTGATCGATCAACATTTGCAAAGCATAGGAAGAGAAAAATATACTCGATCCAAAAAAGCAGGACCAAATTTTGGTGATATCTGGCGTTTTATCAAAGATTTGTATTCAAAGGATTCGGAAGTTTATATGTCTTTTGGAGATCCCATGGATGTTTTTGGCAATAAAGTCGATGATCATGGTGTAAGCTTTGACAAGTTTGGGCAGAAGGTCAATATTGAAGATTATTTTACTTTCGAAGGAAAACTCTCGGGCAATAGCCAACGTGAAGGTGTTTATGCCAAAATGCTAGGCGAATGTGTGGTAAATTCTTATCGAAAATTTAATACTATTTTGTCCAGTAATGTAGTTTCATTTGTTGCTTTTCATTTGGTATATGCAGAATATGAAGATATGGGACTAATCAATTTGATCAACCAAAAGAACCAAAAATATACTATAGATTATGAAGTTTTTGCGGAAAAAGTGAGTCAAATTATAAATATCATTAAAGAAATGTCAGCTCAAGGAGAAGTGACCCTTTCGGACGAAAACTGGGACAATACCCAAGAAATCATCAGCGAAGGACTCCGCAAATTGGGTATTTATCATGCAGTCAGGGTATTGGAGAAAAAAGAAGATAATAAAATAGTTTGTGCAGATTTAAAATTATTGTATTTTTACCACAATAGATTGATTAATTATGATTTGGAGACACCTATGGGTTGGTCAAAAGTTTAACATGAATAAATAATAGACACTTGAATTATATCATTTTTGATTTGGAAGCATCTTGCTGGCTCGGAAGGCCACCACACGGTATCAATGAAGTCATTGAGATCGGTGCTGTCAAGGTCAATGATTATAATGAAGTAGAATCTATCTTTAGTAAATTTATAAAACCTACTGTAAATCCCATACTATCAGATTTCTGTACGAGACTCACATCTATCACACAAACAGATGTAGATAGAAGCAAAACCTTTCCTTTTATCATTCAAGAATTTATGGATTGGATAGGGATTGATGAAGATTTTGTATTGATCTCCTGGGGAAAATATGACAAACAACAATTGATACAAGACTGCGAACTACACAAATTGGAAACAGACTGGCTAGAACATCATTTCAATCTCAAACCTGCTTATCGTGCACTCAAAGATCTAAAAGATGAGCCGGGACTAAAAAAAGCTGTCAAACTAGAAGGATTTGAATTCACTGGAATTCATCATAGAGCAATCTCAGATGCAGAGAATACGGCCAAAATTTTCATAAAGTATTTTAAAGAGTGGTCCGTATAGACTAATGTTTCCGATCTGCTGACAAAGGCATCGAATCAGTTTCTTATGGTAAGATGTTAATTTGGTAATGTAAAAATACATTGTACCCATATCACATCAAAATGTGATTGACACAAGATTTTTATTCAAGTAGTTTTGTGTTATAATTTCAAATACTCATAAAATCAATGCTAATGATCAGTTTTTGTAATTTTTAAATGAATATCGAACACTCCAAAGAAGTGAATAGAAAACAATATTTATTGTGAATGTCACTAGTGCGCTTCAATTGAAAATTTAATGAATTTATAATACCCCAAAAAATAACTAAAAAACCAAAAAGATGCATCAATCAGCCTTTGATAATCCAATAGCGAATTTTGACACTCCATTGTTACACAAAATTGCTGATCTTGAAGCACATATTAATAGCTTGAATGCTGAACTCGAGCTTTATAAAAGAAATACCAAAATAGCACCAATCGAATATATATTTGTATTTGCAAATAAATGTAATCAAAAAATATGGATCAAAAACATTATTATGGTCAAATCTGAAAGCAATTATTCCGTGATTTTTACTCATTCTGGAGAAAAAATACTAACAAGTAAGACACTTAAGTATTGGCAAATGAAATCTCAAGATTCAGACTTAATCAGGGTACACGCATCATATTTAGTCAATAGAAAATATATCAAGTCCATAATTTTAAAAGACAAAAAGATCAACCTTAGTTTGAATTATCAGGTCACTTACTCTGCAACTTATAAATACACTCTGCAAAAGTATGTGCACCAATGAGGCTAATAAATGATATTTAAAACGAATCATATTTCATACATCTAA
Organism: Saprospiraceae bacterium UBA7687; assembly: GCA_002482845.1. GTDB lineage: Bacteria > Bacteroidota > Bacteroidia > Chitinophagales > Saprospiraceae > OLB9. Next base: position 18,299 of record DLGT01000173.1, on the reverse strand, counting down.
TAATTTTTTACTTTATAAAATCAATAAAAAATGAGACAATTTTTAATTTTAGGAATGATTACATTTTCTTTGTGTGTATGCGCACAAGTAGGTATCGGAACAGCGTCGCCAAATACCAATTCTGTATTGGAATTGAGTAGTCCAAACAAAGGATTATTGTTACCTAGAGTCACAGATACCACGGTAGTCAGTAGCCCATCAGCGGGTTTGGTTGTATACAATACGAATACAAAATCACCAACTTACCATGATGGACAAAAGTGGAATAGTGTTGCACCAAGTATGATGATGCCGACCACAGGAGCAGATTCAATTACCTACTTTTTTAGTGGTACAAATAATATGGGCCCCATGTTTAATGGCGAAAGAAGGCTAGAAAGTATTTCTATTGCTGGTTCTGTTAATAGTGGAAGTTCAGATCTTACTGCTAGTTTGACAAAATATCATGATGTGAATTCTGTGGTCATACAAAGGAGATTTTTAGATCAAGCTCAAATGGGTACCTTGGAGATCAAGTATTACAAAAACGGTGTTGTGTATAGATCTATGAAGTTTGGAAACCTTAAATTTGCATCTATGAGCCATGGTTTTTTGGATAAAGGATTGGATGGAAGTGGCGTTTTAGTAGAGAATTTTTCATTTACCTTTGGTAGTTATGGATACAAAGACTGGCCTAATAACAATAGCTTTTATTACACTTTTGCTGGTGGTGTTTATGGAACATATTGAGTTATTTAATTGAAATCCATATTTGACACAAAGTTTGCTTTTTCAAGTATTTTGAAGTCATGTGACCAACCCTAAAATACTCTAAATTTGATAATCAACCGTTTTTTACTCTAAAACCATAAAGGGAAACACCCCTGCCCTAAAGGGGTATAAATTTGATTATCAATTTAGTAGAAGGTATTAATTTTCTTGTTTTTATGTCAAATACTTTGCGGAGTAGACTTCGGTTATTGATTTTACATCACTCAAATCCTACAAACCTCCCAGAAGTAATTTTTTGACCATTGCTGTCAAAGATGTTGAATACAAATAAATTGTTTAGATACACAAAAGGCGTACTTGCAAAATCGTTCTTTTCAGTGATATCGATAATAAAGTGATCTTCGTTTGTATGTATGGTGTTACCATATTTACCATTGCTGTCATAAAATACTAGTGTGTGCTGAGTTTTGTTTTTATTTTCAAAATAGATTTTACCAATACTTTTGATCGGATGAGGGACTACTTTGTAGTTATTGTCATCAAGAGAAATAAAATTTATACCTAAAGCAGGCGCTGATCTACCTGAAAAACCTAATTCGAGCGTATAATAATTGGTTTTGCCTGATACAGGATTTTCATCAATGAAGGTGTATGACTTTGGTTCGCCCAAACTACCACAAACTTCTCTTAATTCACCGATGACGATTGGTTCTTCGCCTTTTTCTGTCGCCCTTAGTATACCTGTGCCTATACAAGTACTACCAGCAGACATAGTCCAAGTAAGAATGACTCTATTACCGTCCTTGTACGCTTTAAAATCATCCAATAAATAATGCAATTGAGCTGTCAAAATCTGACATGTCAACCAAAATCCTAGTACCAACCATATTTTGAGATTTATCATAAATTTCAGTTTCAATTAGATTGTAAAACTTGATTTTCTGATAAAATGTTGTAAAACGAGTATGCATTAACAATGTTCATTGGCTGAGAATGAATGTCCAATGGTTTGGAATGAATGTTTTATTATACACACTAATTGACCAATATGTTGAGTGAATCGATGACTTATGAGCGATTTACTAAAGAATATGATGTCACGATAAACGTTAAATGATTGAAAACAAGTTTGCATGTCCAATAGATATTCATTAATGTTTGACAACAAAAAAGGGGTGTAGCCCTGACATCTTTGATATCCATGCTTGCAAAATTTGTTTGGAAATTTATGTTTGATATTTCTAAAGCTGGAAGCTTCAGATACACTAGATTGCAAACAAGTTTGCTATTCCAAAAGTTTACAATCTGCGACGATCACATAGGGATTATCTTTTGTAAACAGCAAGTGTTTCGCCCAATTCATTGATTTGATTTACTTCAAAAATGAATCCAAGTTTGGTAAGTAAATTGATTGATTTTACGTTTTCTGGCTTTGTGATGCCTATGATTGTTAAGTCACTATTTGCATTTTTAAGGTGGTCCAAATATGCTGTACTTGCTTCGAAGGCAAATCCTAGTTTTTCATAAGCTGGCAATAATGCGAAACCAAAGTCAGGATGTTGTTGGGTATCTCTTTTCAAGAAAGTGATGATACCAATAGCTTGGTTGGAAGTTTTAAGCATTAAAACATTGTAAAAGTAATTTTCATTTTGTAAGATTTTCTGAATATAATTTTCAGCGTCGCTGCTGTTTTTTATATTTCTATCTCCGATGAAAGCCAACCATCCGTCCGTATTGGTAAGTTCTAGTATAAAGTCATGATCTGAAGTGCTGATGGGTCTTATCATCAGTCGTTCAGTTTCTAAATGGTTTTTTATCAGATAGCTACTCATTCGGTTTTGCCTTTAAATGTAGCATAAATAGCCATGGCATGACCATGACCTAGGTCAAATTCTTCTTTTAGCCAATTTGTGATTTCTGTTGCTTTGACAGTTTTGATAATTTCTCCATTTTGAAGAAAACCTTTATTTTCTGCAAGTACTTTGAAGTCATTTGGTGTTTTGCCAGTTTTAGCTTGGATGTTATCAATGTAGGCTTGGAATGACATATATTAAGTTTTAACGTTTGGAATGAAAATTTTTGGCAGTCCTATTTTTGTACAAAATTTGATTTAAAATTCGTTTTGTCACCTTTAGGGTCATGGTAAAACAAAAGGAATTTTATAAATCTCAGTGAAACTATAGGAGACGCTAATTTATTGTGATGCAAATGTAGAGAATATTTTGAATTCTCATCTCAACTATATCTTCACAATTTTCCTACTAAAACCAGAAGCCACGATATAATAAATGCCAGGTTGTAGTTGTTCTAGATTTAATTTTACGACTTGTTTGCCTACTTGATTTATTCTTACTTGATGTGTCACTTGTCTACCATTTGCATCGAATATAGTTAGTGTTTTTAATGCATTTTGGTCACTTTCGATAAAACAGTGTGTTGTACATGGTATTGGGTAAACCAAAACTTCGTTCTTTCTGACGGTACTGTGTATACTAGATATTATACTTAATTCAAAAGCACCAATATCTATAGACAATCCTTGTGGCACGATACTTCCATTAAAATCCGTGGCATAACTTGTCTCAGTACCTTTATCTACAGCAGGACTATTCTCTGTGAGAGTGTAATCAAAGGTAGATGCATCGACAAATAATGGATCTAGGCCTGTAATGCGGTTGGTTTCTGCAGCAGGAAGATTGGGTGTAGAGTTGGAAGGATTTACATAGTTGTACCACAAATTATTTTTAAATGCAAAACTAGCTGCATTTGTATTAGGACCGATATTTGCAAATGTCGATAGTGTATTATCAAAGTATACTATGTTGTTTGTGAAGCTATTATCACCACAAGGAGAAAATCGATTGATGTCTACTGTCTCTTGAAGTATTCTCATGACCCAGTTTTCAGGATCAATGATGGTATTATTTACTACATGTACCCTTACACTTCCCACATAAGCGATTGGAGCCCATCCACGAATAAATACATTGGCATAAACATCCAGATCTGCTGCTTCAAAGTTGGCATTTTGTGGTCTAAAGAACTGTAATCCAGTACTTCCACCAAGGTTTAAAGCTCGCTGCCCACCATCTTCAAACCAATTTTGGGTGATTTCAATAAATTGGGTACCACCTTTAGCTTGGATGCTATTAGAACCCATATCTTTAAAGGTACATTTTGCAATCTTGCCATCATGGCAACCTACCATATCTATACCACTACCTCCATCAGCCGCATTGACAAAACTACATTCAGAAACCAAAAACTGATCTACACCTGACATTTTTAGAAAATCATTATTGCCCTGTGCACCCATGTCATAAAAGTGGCAATTGATCACACGTACATGATGGGTAGGCGTATCAAAAGTGCCACCATCATCTATGTTCATACCATTTCCGGTATGACCGGTGAAACTTAAACCTTCTATGTGGATATAAGAAATATCAGAAAAATGTAGTCCTTCAGTACCACCAGCAAAAATAACTGTCTCCGGGTCGACGCCTATGAAGTAGATATATTGATTCTCATTTCCATGCAAGTTGGATATAAAATTACCACCACTATATATGGATGGGAATATTAAAATAGTATCTCCTGGATTTGCAACTAAAGCAGCAGCTTGAGGAGTAGCATATGTTTTTCCTGGTCCAACTTCTATCACAGCTGAGAATACTATAGAAGGTAAAGCTACAAGTGTAATTAAACACAATCTTTTGATGGTTTCTATAAATCTTGAATTGTAATACATATGGACTGCATTTAAATAAAAATGGCAAATATAGGCATAATTTCAAATTGATTTTTCATCATTTTGAGACCCTATACAATAACGTTTACTATGATTTAAATCCTAATCCAATGTGAAACTATTCAGTCTCAGCGACTTCTTTTCGTGATGATATATATCCTCTCCACTTTGTAAGCACTGCTTGGAAATCATCAGGTAACTCTGACTCAAATAACATATATTCTCCTGTCACTGGATGTATAAAACCCAAACTCTTGGCGTGCAGGGCTTGTCTAGGTAGAATGTCAAAACAATTATCTACAAATTGTTTATACTTAGAGTACACCGTTCCTTTTAGTATTTTATTACCTCCATATCTTTCGTCATTGAAGAGCGGATGGCCCAAATATTTCATATGTACCCTTATCTGATGCGTACGTCCTGTTTCGAGATGACATTTGACAAGAGTCACATAATAAAGATTTTCGATTACTTCATAATGTGTGATGGCGTTTTTTCCTTGATCTCCTTCTGGGAATGGAAACATGATCAACCTGTCTTTTTCATGTCTACCTATATTGACATCTACTGTTCCTGAGGGTTCTGCTACATCTCCCCACACCAATGCGACATATTCTCTAGTGATCGTGTGGTCAAAAAACTGTTTTGCAAGATGCGTCATAGCATAATCCGTCTTTGCTATCAGTAACAAACCCGATGTGTCCTTATCTATTCTATGTACCAATCCTGGTCTATCATCTCTATTACCTTGCAAGAGGGGCAAGTTTTTTTGTTGCATGTAGTACAATAAAGCATTTACCAAGGTCCCTGTCGAATTGCCTACTCCAGGATGCACCACAAGTCCAGGTGGTTTGTCTAGTACCAGTACATCATCATCTTCATATACGATATTGAGTGGAATGTTTTCGGGTAGTAAAGGTGCTTCATCATCTGGATTGGATGGAAGCACTAGGGAGATTTCGTCCTGAGGTCTTACTTTGTAATTGGATTTTATGGGCTTATCATTCACCAATATACATCCAATCTTAATGGCATTTTGAACCCTATTTCTAGATACTTTTTCGAGCCTATCCATCAAGAATTTATCTATTCGAATGGCTGTTTGTTTTGGATCACAAATGATACGTTGATGTACAAAAAGTTCATCTGATGGTTCCAAATCTGCTTGTCTTATTACTCCCATATTTTAATCTTCATCATCACTACTGAAAGAAGGCCAGAAAGTAACTCCGACATCCCATCTAATGATATCTGTTGTGCTATTTTTAATATTAAATTTATCTATTGAACTGAATTCTAATACGTTGCGCTCATCTTTTACGTAATATGGTACGCTTAGTCCAGGTAGGTAGTTGGCTCTGACATTAATGTAAACATTGTCACTAACTGGATAATTTAACCCTGCGGAAATACCATAAGTAAGTGATAGGCTACCTTTTTCTATATAAAAATCAGACGAATCTTCATCATCTACTAGTGATTTAGTAGTGCCAGTGTATATCCATTTGTATCCTAACTGAGCTTCTAGATAAGTCTCTAGTTTTCCTAAATACAGATTGGGATAAAATCTCAGTTTCCCGTTCAGGCCCCAAAGATTAGTCGTACTATTATAATCAAAATCTGCAAATCCAAAATCCAAGGGTTCTTGAAAGGTGGCACCTTGGCTTTCCATAAATGCATAATACAAACTTATTCCCCAGAATAATGGTTTTTCTGACTTTATTTGTCTGAGATAACCCGCTTCAAAACCAAACTTTGTTTTAGGAAAATTTCTTTCAAAAAAGCCACTTGCATTCGTAAAACTAGCATTCATCTCCAAAAAATTAATCTTTGGACTTGTGTATTCTTCCTCCACCTCTTGACTAACAGCTTCTTGACCAAACATCACAGTCGTTGAAAATAATAGGCATATAAAACAATACTTCATCATACCATATATGGATTTTAGAATGGCAAAGGTACGTTTTTTTAGTTGATTTTTTTTGGATGGTTGTATTTGACCTTTACATCAATTCTTATTTTATGCTCATTTTAGATTTTTAATTATAATCCTATTACCTTTGCACGACTCAATTAATAGAAATACCATATGTCAAATAAGCAAATCCGATTCGACTCACTTTGCGTCAAAGAATATAAAGACAATCGAAGTACCACACCACATCAATTGCCCATCTATGCCACTTCTTCTTTCAATTTTGAAGATATGGAAGAAGGTATTGATATCTTTACAGGCAAAAAAATTGGACACGCTTATGGTCGTTATGGCAACCCTACCATAGATACTGTAAGTCAAAAGCTTGCAGATATGGAAGCTTTCGGCACAGGGCTAGATGCATTTGGCTTTTTGACTAGTAGTGGTATGTCTGCTATTTCTACCGTGCTGATATCATTACTGAAGAACGGTGATGCCATTCTGACACAAAATGATCTGTATGGTGGTACCACTGAAATGTTATTAAAAGTGATTGCGAATAGCGGAATAAAATCCACATTTGCAGATCTCACAGATTTGGATGCTGTAGAATCTATCCTTCAGCAAAATAGGACGATCAAGATGTTATATTTTGAAACGCCTGCCAACCCGACGATGAGATGTATTGATATAAAAGCAATGGTAAGATTGGCAAAAAAGTATGGCGTTACAACTTGTGTAGACAGTACTTTTTGCACACCGGTCATTCAGCAACCATTGAGTCTTGGGGTAGATTTTGTTATTCATTCTACCACTAAATATTTAAATGGTCACGGAAATTCCATAGCAGGTGTTATCATTGGACATAAACAAGAACTAAAAAAACAGATTTGGACGACATTAAAATTGCTAGGTACTACTTGCAATCCTTGGGATGCATGGCTGATTAATAATGGTATGAAAACCCTGTCAATAAGAATGGAACGTCATAGTCACAATGCCATGGCTGTCGCCGAATATCTGGACACACATCCTAAAATTGTGCGTGTTAATTACAATGGTCTGCCCAATCATCCATATCATGAAGTAGCAAAAAGTCAAATGAAAACATTCGGCGGTATGCTTAGCTTTGAGATAGATGGGGATTTACCGCAAGTATTGAGCATTCTCAATAAACTTACTTTTTGTACTAAGGCACCTACACTCGGAGATGTGGATACTTTGGTATTGCATCCAGCTACGAGTTCACACCTAAATGTAGATAGGAGTATTCGCGAAGCAAGTGGTATCACGGATGGATTGGTGAGACTTTCGGTTGGGATAGAAAATAGTCAAGATATCATCGACGACTTGAGCCAAGCACTTGCTTAAAATAATTAATAATGAACAATAAAGGTAAGGTAGCTTTGGTTTTTGGAAGTTCGGGACTTGTAGGTAGCGCCCTTGTAGACGAATTGATAAACTCAGCATCTTTTAGTTTGGTAAAGCTATTCGTCAGAAAGAAGTCAGGAAATACACATGCTAAGGTACAGGAAATCGAAGTGGATTTTGATAAATTGTCACTTGTAGCTTCAGATATGATGGGAGATATGGTATTTATTTGTCTTGGTACTACTATGGCAAAAGCGGGAAGCAAAGAAGCGTTTTATAAGGTGGACTATACCTATTGTCATGAAGCGGCAAGATTATCAGCAGCCAATGGGGTAGGGCAAGTCCTTTTGATTTCTTCTATGGGTGCCGACGCAGCTTCGATGGTTTATTACTCAAAAGTTAAGGGCGAAATCGAACGAGATGTACGTAAACTGAATATTGAATCAGTCAATATTGTGCGGCCATCTCTTTTACTAGGGGATAGAAAAGAAAACCGACTAGGTGAGAAAATATTTGTCGCTATAACTAAGTATTTACCCTTTATTTTTATTGGTCCATTAAAAAAATATAGACCGATAGAAGCGCACAATGTAGCAAAAGCAATGGTAAACATTAGCCTAACCCAACAAGTAGGTTGTCATATTTTTGAATCTGAAGAACTTCAGAAAATCGCATTACATTCATAACAATTATCAAAATATCATGGGGAAACCAGTAGTTAAAAAATCAAATATCGAAATAGCCATAGGTCTGAATGAAGATAAACATCCAGAAACAATACATTGGAAATCTGATGACAATCCCAATGGTCAGGACTTTACAGAATGCAAAGCCATCATGTTGTCACTCTTTGACAAAGAATATAAAGATACGCTAAAAATTGATTTGTGGACGACGGAAATGCAAGTAGTAGAAATGGATCGTTTTGTTTTCCAATCATTGAGAGCACTCGCAGATACTTACTTTCGTGCGACAAACAACCAACAATTGTCCAATGATATGCAGCTTTTTGTAGATTATTTTGGCAAGCAGACAGGTATCATCACTGAAGATGAACAACCATTGTAAGATTTATAAAATGGAGCCCACTTCGAAAAGTCATTATTTCTACTTCATTTAAAATCAAACGATTCCATTTAGGTTCAGGGTAAAAAAACGGTTGATTTTAAATGAGTTTGTATTTTCGGGGTGGACTCAAAGTTTTAGTCTTTAGAAAATTCCTTAGGTTAATCAGACGTTTACCTTCAGGTGGCAGGGTGAAAAACAGTTGATTTTCATATTATTCTAGATACCAGAGATTACTCGAAATTTGTATAAATAAAAAAGGCCCAAACTTTACAGTCGGGCCTTTTTTATATTAGATTAACTAAATGATTATTTAGTACCTTTTTCTTTACCTGCACATGCTTTTGCACCTTCTTTTTTTGCACAACAAGCCTTACCTTCAGATTTACCAGCGCAAGACTTTGTTTCCACTTTTTTACCATCTTCAGTTCTTTCCATTGAAGCTGAAGCTACTTTAGTGAAAGATTTTGTGTTAGCATCGTACTGAACTTCTTCCCAGCTAATGTTACCAGAAGTTGCACAAACTGATTTTTGGTAGTATGCTGTAGTACCAGAAATCTCACAAGTTCTTTTTGTGATGTTCTCGTTACCTTTAGCTGCTACATCTGCTTCCATCATCACACTTGCTACCTTGGTATCAGTATTCGCTGTTGCTGAAGCTGTTTTTTTAGCAGCACAACAAGCTTTACCAGATCCAGCAGATTTATTGCAAGCTTGAGCATTTGCTGAAAAAGATGCAACTAGTATGAAAGAAAATACGAAAAATAATTGTTTCATGATATGTATTATTAAAATTTAAAAGAAAAAGATTCAAAATTATAACGTAAAGATAATAGTAATTTGTTTCCCACAAACTGATTTTACAACAATTTATAAAAATTTTAACTTTTCGGTTCCATACACAAGCAATTTTTATACGTTAGGAATAATGTAAACGATCATAATAGTTCGTTGAGTTAATTTATTAAACACAATATCCTTCATATTAATTCAAGATATATGTGTCCACAATGTGTTGTTTATTCTAAAAAAAGTATTAATTTTGCGCCCTTATGAGATATTGCCTTTATTTTTCGACCATCATTGTATTGTTTTTGACTTCATGCAAGTCAGAATTTGAAGCTTTACGTACTAGTAATCAGCCAGATAAAGTATATAAAGCTGCCAATGATTATTACGCTGCCAAAGATTACAATAGAGCCATTGCATTATATGATATAGTAATTCAGTATTACAGAGGTAGACAAGAAGCAGAAGATCTGTTTTTTAAATATGCCTATGCACATTATTATCAAGCAGATTATATCCTAGCATCTACCTATTTTAAAAACTATTCAGGTACATTTTCGAATAGTGTGAATAAAGAAGAAGCAGAGTATATGGCCGCTTATTCTAATTTTAAATTATCGCCAAATTATAAATTAGACCAAACTTATACGCAAAAGGCAATAGAGGGATTTGAACAATTTATTAATCTCTATCCTAATACCGAAAGAGCGGAGGCTGCCAATAAGCTCATCGATGAAATGCGCAGGAAACTAGAGGAAAAGTCATTTGAACAAGGCAATTTATACTATAAAATTGGACAGTATCAAGCAGCAATGACGTCTTTTCAAAATACATTGAAAGATTTTCCAGAGTCCAAAAGAATCGAAGAAGTAAGATATTTAATAGTAAAATCTAGTTTTATCCAAGCTTCCAATAGTATTTACGAAAAAAAGAAAGAACGTTTTAATGAAACTTTAGAGCACTATGCTCAGTTTATAAAAAAGCATCCTAAGTCTAAATGGCTTAAAGATGCAAAATCAATAGAAAAGGAAACCTTAGCAGAGCTAAAAAAATTAAATGTATGACCACAGATATCAAATCTAAAGTTCAAGGATTAGACCCAAATGTAAAAGCAAGAGATATCAAATCTATCTCAGCACAAACTGCCAACATTTATGAGTCTATCACTGTTATCACAAAGAGAGCTGAACAGATTTCTATAGAGATCAAAAATGAACTTCATGGTAAGTTGGACGAATTTGCAAGCACATCTGAAACGATTGAAGAGATTCTTGAAAATAAAGAGCAGATCGAAATTAGTAAGTTTTACGAACGTTTGCCTAATCCCGTCATCATTGCTACGCAAGAGTTCATAAACGGAGATTTGTCATTTGAATACCACGAACCAAGGGTAACTCACGAGGAGTAATCAGTAGATGCTTCAAGGAAAAAAAATTCTTTTGGGTATCACAGGCAGTATCGCAGCATACAAATCTGCTTTGCTTTGTCGGTTATTGATAAAGGAAGGTTGTGAAGTCAAAGTTGTCATGACTCATGATGCCAAAGGATTTATTTCTCCACTTACGCTTTCAACGTTGTCTACGCATCCCGTTGTAGACAATATTTCAGATGGTCAATCATGGAATAATCATGTCGAATTGGGTCTATGGGCAGATGTAATGTTAGTAGCACCTGCTACAGCAAACACCATAGCAAAAATGGCTAATGGCATATCAGATAATATGTTAGTTGCCATTTACCTTTCTGCCAAATGTCCAGTAATGATAGCTCCAGCGATGGATCTTGATATGTGGAAACATCCATCTACAAAAAATAATCTGAATCTTATGACATCTTACGGAAATGCCATCATTCCTGTGGGACATGGTTTTTTAGCCAGCGGTCTCGAAGGTGAGGGAAGAATGGCAGAGCCAGAAGATATAGTTTCCTATGTTGCTTCCCATTTCAATCAAAAGCAAGATTTACAAGGAAAAAAAGTTTTAATAACCGCGGGTCCGACATACGAAGCACTTGATCCAGTCAGGTTTATTGGCAATCGAAGTAGTGGGAAGATGGGGATTGCTTTAGCCGAAGAATGTAAGGAACGAGGGGCAAATGTAACTTTGGTACTTGGACCGGTTTCACTAAAAGTTAGTTTGGATATTGACAACATGATCAAAGTACAGTCTGCCCAAGAAATGTATGAGGCTGCTTTAGCTCATTTTGATAGTAGTGATGTCATAATTTTAGCTGCGGCAGTAGCTGATTATAAACCTGCCACAATTTCTGATAAAAAAATAAAAAAATCTGGAGAGAATATGCAAATCGAACTTGTAAAAACGGTCGATATTGCAGCTACTTTGGGTGCTAAGAAATCTCAGAAACAGGTTATGGTAGGCTTTGCTTTAGAGACAAATGATGAAATTTCTAATGCAAAACAGAAACTGCACAAGAAAAACCTTGATTTTATCGTTCTAAATTCTTTGAAAGACAATGGCGCTGGTTTTCAGCATGATACCAATAAAATAACCATTGTCGACAAAAATGGGCAAGAGACACCTTTCAATCTTAAATCAAAATCAGCAGTGGCAAAAGACATTATTGATTTTTATGTAAGTAATTTCGGATAAGTTCTATTTGAATATATTTTAACTGATTCAGAATATGAGATTTTTATTAGTTTTATTTGGTTTTTTCTCTTTATCATTACTTAGCGCACAAGAATTAGATTTTAAAGTCAGCTTAGTAGTTCAGACATCCACGACGGCGGATCCCGCATTGTTTAAAGATTTAGAAAACAATATGAGGGAGTTTATGAATGCTACCAAGTGGACCGAAGATGAATTTCAGAATTTGGAGAAAATAAGAGGCAGTGTACAATTAACGATTACTAGTGAGCCTCAACCCAATGTATTTACAGCTGAGCTTATTCTCCAGACAGAAAGACCAGTATTTAACTCATCTTATTCATCCCCAATCCTAAATCTGATTGATAAAAATGTTTCGTTCAATTTTTCAGGACTTCAGCCTTTGCTAAAAACGACAAATACTTTTTACGACAATTTGTCATCCATTCTTAGTTATTATGCATACTTGACCATTGGTAGCGATTATGATTCTTTTAGCCTAAATGGTGGAGAGTTAATGTTTAACAAGGCACAAGAAATAATTACATCGCTTCCATCTAATATGGTACGTGATGATGGATGGAAAAATGATAGTGGCAGCAAGCGAAATAGATATTGGATGGTCGAAAATATTCTGAATCCAAGGATGAGACAATTCAGACAAGCTTTTTATGAGTATCATAGACTTTGTTTGGATAAAATGTTTGATGATCCAGACAAAAGTAGAGCGGTATTATTAAGTACACTTACATCCATAGGTCAAGCCAATATTGAATATCCAAATTCAGTATTGCTACAAAGATTCGGTGATGCAAAAAAAGATGAAATAGTAGAAATATTTAAAATAGGAGACAAAGGTCAGAAGACAAAAGTGAGTGCCATTATGGTTGGTATTGATGCCAGCAAGAAGGAGAAATACAGTGTCTTGAATTAATGGAAGGGTCAACTATTGTTAATCATAAAGTGAAAATTGCCATCTTTGCATCAGGTGGTGGTAGTAATGCAGAGAAAATAATCGGATATTTTAGAAATCACACTACTATTGAAGTTAGTTTAATTGTTACCAATAAAGTTGATGCGGGTGTTTTGAAAATAGCTGCTCTGAATAACATCAATGCCTTAATAATAACTAAAAGATCTTTTTCGCAGACTAACGAAATTATTGACATACTAAAATCATTACAAATTGACATGGTAGTTCTTGCTGGTTTTCTATGGCTAGTACCAATACATTTTGTAGAAGCTTTTCCAAATAAAATACTAAATATACACCCATCTTTACTTCCGAAATACGGAGGGAAGGGAATGTATGGACATCATGTACATGAAGCAGTTAAAGCTAACCAAGACAAAGAGTCTGGGATGACAATTCACTTAGTAAATGAGAAATTTGACGATGGCAATATCATTTTCCAAGAAAAATGTGCCATAGATGCTAAAATGGATGCAAGTGAAATTGCTGCCGAAGTGTTAAAATTAGAACACACTTATTATCCACAGATCATAGAAGAGTTTATTAAAAACAAGATTGCTAAGTAATAAACTTATTCTTCTAGGAGCATCAATACCTCATCAAACATTTCATTTACCCATTCTGCATACATTTTTTCAGATGGATGAAGTTTGTCGGGTGCAAGATATGTTAGGTCATTTTTGGCCTTTTGTGAAATTGGGGTAATATCTACATATTTCACTCCCATTTCCATAGCAATCCTCTTGTTAATGGCATTATAATCTGCTATTGCTTTAGCAGTAACCTGAGATCCACCACCGAAAGGAGTCACACTATAGTCAGGGATTGACAGTATGATTACTTTCTTTTTACTGCCCGCAAAAGCAATGGCTTTTTCCAAAACGGCTGTGAATCTTGCAGGATATTCATTAATATTATAGCCACGGTACTGATCATTTACTCCGACTAGTAGGCTCACCATGTTATAGCTGTCATTAATGATGTTTGATTTTTCTATATTACTAAGTAGATCGGCGCAGGTCCACCCAGTTTTTGCAATAACTTTAGGTTCGTTTTCAAAAATATATCCTTGTACTACTAATTTTGTCCTCAGCAACATAGGGAATGATGACGCTGTAGGTACATCTTCTCCAATCGTATAACTATCTCCTAATGCTAGGTAATTAATTATTTTTGGGGTTGGCGTTATGTTTTCTTCATTAACAACTGCCAATTTGTGCGTACACGAAGTTATGGTTGAAATAATAATGAGGGCAATAATCAATATTTGCTTTTGCATAATATACATTTTAGAGTAGAACAACAAGAAGAAGGAAAAGTTAAAAATCGTATTTGGCACTATTAATTTTCAATAGTTTTTCTTTTTGAATATAATCGGGCATAATATCGCTTACTATTTTCCAAAATCGATCCGAATGGTTCATTTCTCTTGACCTAATTACATGTAGTATGAAGTAATTGGAATTGTTTTTCTTGCAATAATAAAAAAGCAATCGTCGTTTTTATTAGAAATATTTATCAATATGAAGTCAAAATTAATACTAATGCTTTTGTTCTTGGCATCTTGTTCTCAAAAAAACGAACTAAAGATTAAAGATGAAGTGGTAGAACCAATTATCAAAAAGCCTTTTAAGAACTTAGATGTTGAATTTCAGAAATATTCCATAAATGCAGAGAAGGGTGATAAAGTTACTGCCATATCAGGGTCTTACATTGAATTCCCACCGAACGCTTTTGTGGATAAAAATGGGGAATTAATCAAAGGAATGGTTGAAATCTCCTTCCGCGAGTTTCATAATTCTCTAGATTTATTTATTTCTGGTATCCCTATGCAATATGACACTTTAGGTTCTATTTATACATTTGAATCTGCTGCAATGTGTGAAATCAATGCAACGCAGGACAAAATAAACCTATTTGTTAATCCTAATGCTGCACCTGTTGTCCATTTAATTACAAAAAATGATGACACCCAACACAATTTATACTATCTAGATTCAGTACAAAAAAAGTGGATACCAAAGGGGAAAGACAAAATTGAAAAAGAAAACATAAAAGAAACTGCATCAAATACATATAAATCATTGGAAAAAACAAATACTAATGATGAAGTTGTCGAAATAGTGAAGCCTTTGAAAGCAAATCCTGAAAGGCCAATAATATCAGTAACTATCCCTTATGTTGATTTTGTACCCGAACTGCAAATTTTTAAAAATACAAAATTCGAAGTTGATCTTAGTGAGTCAAACTATGACCCAAAAGATGGAGATATCGAGTGGGATAAAGTAAAGCTTGAAGAAACAAACATCAAAGGCTTATATAACCTTATATTTTCATCAGGTAAACGGAAAATTTCCTATAAAGTAAAACCAGTGTATGAAGGAGAAGACTATGATGAAGCTTACAAAATTTATAAAGATAAAATGGTCGATATAGAAGCAAAAAAACAATTACAAACAAGACCGCAAGCAATTATCTCCAATCATGTACAAACAAAAACTTTCAGAATGTTTAGTATTCTGAAATTTGGAATATATAATTGTGATAAAATTATTAAAGATGAAATGAAGGATGTACTAGCAAATTTCGTTGATCAAAAAAATAGTCAATTAGATTTTTATGGGATCAACTTGGTGGATATTGATAGGAGTGCAATTTTTTGGTTTGATTCGAAAAGTGTTAAAATTAATCAATCCCAAAAGCAGGCGATTATTGTGGTTAAGGGGGACACCACATATTATGTTACACCTACCGAAATTGGAAATAGTCAAATTGATGAGGTTAAAAAATCTGTTACATTTAAGATGAAACATCATATTGGAGAAATTGAATCTCCAGACAAACTTAAAGATCTCTTAGAGATTTAAATCATGAGGAATGAAGTAATGATTAAAAATCGTATTTGGCACTATTAATTTTCAATAGTTTTTCTTTTTGAACATAATCGGGCATAATATCGCTTACTATTTTCCAAAATCGATCTGAATGGTTCATTTCTACAAGATGGGCTAGTTCATGAATGACCACATAATCTACGACATCAGCAGGCGCAAAGAATAATCTAACAGAAAAATTAAGATTTTTGCCTGTAGAACAGCTTCCCCAGTTGGATTTATTGTACTTTAAGCGAACACTGTTGATAGGTTTATGGAAATAAAGGTTGTTGTAGTGATTGACTCTTTCTGTTATTTTAGGTAAAAAATATTTCTGAGCAAACTTAATTAATAAGTTTTTAATAAGTTTTTGGGCATCATAGTTTTCTGAATCAGGAATATCTATTTTTAAAACTCCTTCTTTTTGGAGCTTTATTGAACCAGTTTCTTTATTTGACTTAATGATTTCCATAAAAAACCTTTGACCACCAATCGTAAAAATATCACCGTCAGCATATATTTTTTGATTGGTATATCTATTAAGGATTTCTGGTTTAGATATTTTTAATTGATGCAGCCAGTTACTAGCCCATTCTATATGTTTATCAATATTGGTTTTAAAAAGAATTGCTTTAGGTATTCGCAATATGACATGCGAGCCACCCAAAGCAACCCTTGCGCTTGCCCTTCTTTCTTCTACAATTCTAATTGGGACTTTTATACCATCAATATTAATATAGTAAAGGTTATTAGCCATTTACTTTTTCAAATTCTTGCATCACAGATACTAATTGGTTTATACCTTCTATGGACATAGCATTGTAAACAGATGCTCTAAATCCACCTACAGATCTATGACCTTCTAATCCTACACATCCTGCTTCTTTGCATTTTGTTAAAAAATCTTTTTCAAGGTCTTTGTTATGTAAAAGGAAGCAGATATTCATATTAGATCTATCATCTGCATTTGTTGGTGTGTAAAAAAGACTATTCCTTTCTATCTCATTATATAAGGTGTTGGCTTTTTCTTCATTTAATTTTTGAATACCAGCCACACCACCATTCTTTTTGATCCATCTTAATGTCAACATAGAAACATATACAGAGAATACAGGCGGTGTATTATACATAGAGCCAGCTTCGATATGATTTTCATACTTGGCCATTGCTGGAATTTCTCTAGTGACGGTTCCAAGTGCTGATTTCCTTACGATTACCAATGTAGTTCCAGCTGGACCCATGTTTTTTTGTGCTCCAGCGTAGATTAGATCAAACTTATTAATATCTATCTCTCTACTGAAAATGTCAGAAGACATATCACACACGATAGGTACTGAAGTTTCAGGAAATGATTTATACTGTGTACCATAGATGGTATTATTACTAGTAAGGTGTAAATACTTATAATCAGGATTAATGTCGTAGTCTTTTGGTATATATGAGTAGTTGCGATCTTTTGATGAAGCTAAGACATCAATCGTTCCATATATTTTTCCATCTTTGATGGCTTTTGATGCCCAAGTACCAGTATCTACGTATGCAGCTTTTTCTTGATCGTTAAGCAAATTCATAGGTGCCATGTAGAACTGAGAACTTGCCCCACCCGATAAGAACAACACTTCGTGATCATCGCCTACATTTAGCAATTCCTTCACAAGAGCCACAGCCTCATCCATCACTGCAATGAACTCTTTAGTTCTATGCGATATCTCAAGAAGAGAGAATCCCATACCATTAAAATCCAAAACTGCCTGAGCTGCTTCTTCTATAACTTCTCTAGGTAGGATAGCAGGACCTGCGTAAAAATTGTACTTCATTGTTATTATATTTATATGATGATACAAAGGTCATAAAAATTGATGACTTCATATAAGAATGTTAGTAAAAATAATATCAAAGTACATTGTTAATTATTTGGCAGTATATATAATGCCGATAGGGGTTTATTGATAGAATAATGATAAAATAGAGTCATTTACCTAGATTCAGTATATTTACTTAAATTTTGTGGCCAAGACTTTAAGTTTAAATGAAAATGGTTTCTTAATTATATAATATGCTTTTTCAGTATAATATTTTGATAATTTTGATTATTGTTTTTTGCACCTTTTAATGGAAAGAATGATTTTAGTCCATAAATGAAAGTTATTTTAATTTCTAATTTTGTTATTAGATCGATAACCATAGACTTACATATATGATAAATAATATGTGTTTTTATTTTAAAAATAGTTGTCAAAATGTT
>DLGT01000125.1 GCA_002482845.1 Saprospiraceae bacterium UBA7687 | reverse complement strand
GCATGTAGGGAGTTGATACGGAGTAAGTAGGGAGTATCTATGTAGTTCCTATGGTGTTCCATCGGGTGAACGTCGGGAGAAAGTCGGGGCATGGTCGGGAGAAGGTCGGGAGAAAGCTTAAATTTGTCTCGTTCTAAAATAGATACACAGGTTAATTAAACAATCCTACCATAACTTTATGCTATGCAAAAATAATCTTAAAACAACTTTGCGCAACAATTTTTATGTTTATTCTTAAAAAATGAATTTTTGCCTTACTGAAATGTGCTTCATAAATGATAACTTTGGTCGCACATCATCCCTAATTCGTGATTCTTATCAGCGGCTTAATAGATCGAATATTAAGCACATCTGACTCTTTCAGAAGACCTAATTTACCGAATTCTGATTCATTTCCACCGAATTCTGATTTTACTCAATGAATTAAAAATTCGTTGTTACCTTTGGAACGGTGAATGACCCTTTGATTATGTTTTAAAACCGAATCGACATTTGTCTGACAAAAAAATAAAGCTAACTAAGTAAAATACTATCAACTTTTGATATTGAAACTTTTGTGGTCAAAGATATCTGTAATGTTTTGCAGATATCTTTTTTTTTGCCTTATCACATTGGGCTGCACAAATTAAATTCGATTGAAAATCGGTCTGTTAATATATTTTGATAGATAGGAAATTCACTTAGAATGAACTTACTAAGCCATTTTATCATTTGTATAGATAGGTCAATCTTTTTTATCAGTGGCTTATCGTATCAAAAAGAATTAAGTTTTCATTTCAAAACATATAGATTATGGCAGCTTTTAGGTTTTTTTTATTGTGCATGGTTATGTTTGGTTATTCTTTTATAATCAACGGACAAACCGTAAATGAAAATTACGAC
Source organism: Saprospiraceae bacterium UBA7687 (assembly GCA_002482845.1). Classification (GTDB taxonomy): domain Bacteria; phylum Bacteroidota; class Bacteroidia; order Chitinophagales; family Saprospiraceae; genus OLB9. The sequence goes on along the minus strand of DLGT01000125.1, from coordinate 60,488 downwards.
CCAATACTTGCAGACTCTCTAGGAGCTGATGATTATGGAATGAAATCTTATGTATTTGTCATATTAAAAACAGGCACAAAAAATATAGAAGATAGTGAACTTCGATCTAAGCTTTTTCGAGGTCATATGGATAATATAAGTAGATTGGTCAAAGAAAAAAAGCTTGTAGTGGCAGGACCATTTGGCAAAAACGATAAAACATATCGGGGACTATTTATTCTTAATGTAAGAACACTTGAAGAAGCAAAAATTCTTTGTGATAGTGACCCTGCTGTAGAAGCTGGTATATTTGATGTAGAAATGTTTGAATGGTATGGTTCCGCTGCATTGGGTGAATACATTAAGATCAGTGAACGGATTAGTAAAACAAAAATTTAATGGTAGTTTTATCTTGTACTCAACTTGTTTTTTAACGCTGATTTAAAGCCATTTTGAGCCATTAAAAAGTAGTTTAATTTGTAGGAAAATAAAAATATTTATTGAGTTATTTTTTTAATTTATCAATTATAAATATGCTCAATTATTTTAAAAATCGATTGTCAAATTTGCCAAAAATGAAGTAAGTTTAGCAATTATAAATCATATCAAACAAAAGCTAATTTTTTTTTACTAATTACCTTTTTTACCAAATTTCTTTTTTTACCTTTGTTACTAATCTGAATATTATGGGTCTATCATTTCATTATAAAGGGAGACTTACCTCCGCATCTGAACTTAATACATTTGTAGAAGAAGTAGAGGATATATGTAAGGTTTTTGATTGGAAATTTAGCGTATTAAAGACAGAATATCCAAATGATAAATTTGTATCTCCATTAAATGAAGATGATTATGGCGTCATATTTACACCAGAAGAATGTGAGCCCGTGACATTAATTTTCGACAGTGAGGGAAGGATTTATAATCCGTGGATGAAAGATCTTATTGCGAAACACGACGAAGGTCAAGTAAAGGTCATTACCGTGCAGTTAAATCTTGATGATGAAGAACTTAATCCAATCTTTACCGAAGACTCTGAGGATTTTGATCCATTAGATATGGTGTACACCGTATCCGTAAAAACACAATTTACTACAGCTGAGCAACACATGAAAATTATAGAGCTTTTGAGATACATAAGTGGTAAGTATTTTTCTGATTTTGAGATGATAGACGAAAGTGGTTATTGGACATCTAGAAATCCAGAAAAACTTGATGCCAAACTTAATAAAGTCACCGAATTTATTGATAGATTTGAAGATATGGTGTCAAGTGAAGTAATTAAAAGTCCAGAAGATTTTTTGAAATTTATCAAGAAATTAAGTCAAGAAATAAAAGACAAAGAAAAATAAAAAGTCTTATTGCTGTTTGTAAGATAATTGTTAAAACACACTAAAATTATGAATAAGGGAATTATTACAGTATTATGTGTAATTTCTTCCATGATCATGCATACTAAAATGTATGCACAGCAATATAAATACAAAAAAGTTTCCAAAGAATTACTTCAAAAGAAGTCTTGCGATATTGAATCAGAAGCTGACGCTATGATAACAAATAAAACAGGATTGTGGGAAATCAATTACAAAGAGTCTGACGGATATCATGCCGAATTGACGCAGCAAATTCAGGTGAAGATTTTTAATGCAGAAGCAGAGTATATCAGCAATATCGAAATATTTTATTATAGCCCAACATATAGTAAAAGTCAAGTAAAAATCTCAAGCATTAAAGGGAGAACATACAATCTAGATCATAATAAGATTATAGAAACAAAGCTAATAGACGAAAATATTACTTACGAGCAATATGACGATTATTTTAAAAAAGCAACTTTTTTAATGCCAAATGTCCAAAGTGGCTCTGTATTTGAGTACGAATATATGCTTATTTCTGATTTTTTTGAGAATATAGATGATTGGTATATCCAAGAAGATATTCCTGTCATTTATAATAAGTTTACAACAAAAATTCCAGCGTATTTCACCTATCAAATGAGTGTTTTTGGGCCTTTTACTCCTACGAGTGATAAAAGTTCTACACTTGCTAAATCCATTGAGTATAAAATAAGAGATGAAGGAACTGGATATTTAGGAACGCAAGTCGCATCCCGAACATACGATATAAATTATGCTCAAAGGACGATGGTCCATGAGAATATACCAGCATTCAAAATTGAGCCTTATGCAGCCAATGCCAATGACTTCAAAGGTAGAATAACGCATCAATTGATTTCTGTGGCTTATCCAAACGCACCTATTCAAACATTTGCAGAGACGTATGAAGAAATAAATTCTGAGTTATTGCAGAGTGAAACATTTGGGAAAAAAGTAAGCGATGGAAAATTTATTGACAAATTAATATCCTTTGGAGATAGTGACACTCACCTAGAAAAGGCTACTAAAATTCACCAATATTTTTTCGAAAATGTCAGTTTTAACGGACTTAATTCGTACACTACCACAAAAACAGGTGATAAACTTTTTGCAGATGGAAAGGGTGACGTGGGTGAAATAAATCTAAATTATATTGCTGCTCTTAACCATGTAGGGATACCTACAACACCTGTAATCTTAAGTATTAGAGGAAATGGCAGTTTGCATCCAGTTATGCCAGATTATTCCCAATTTAATTATGTAGTCGCATTAAGTCAGATAGACGGAAATGATGTTTTATCAGATGCAACTTCGACCATTCCGTTTGGTAAGTTGCCAGTCAAATGTCTTCAAGATAAGGGCTGGGTTATTTCTAAAATCAATCCAAGATGGATCAATCTCAAGCAAAACAATATAGGTAAGCAAATCGTCCAAACAGATATCACCCAATCTGAGAATAATTTTTTGTATTCAACTAAAATAAATAAGCTAGATTATTTCGCATTCGAAGATATCATTAATATCAACTCTACTGGTGACGAAGACTATTTATACTCCATTGAAGTAGAAAAGGAATTAGTGTTGGATTCATTATATATTGCAGACATGACTGACGAATTAATAAAGCTAAAACAGGTTCAAAAAAAAGAAATCATAAATCAAGACTCATTATACTTGAAGCCATTTGTTCACTTACCATTCGAAAATAATCCATTCAAAGAAAAAGTGCGTCAAACTAACGTCGATTTCCCCTTTGCCATGGAATACAAATATGTCACAAATATCAAAATACTTGATGGTTACGAATATGAAGTTCCTGCAAATCTAAATGCAGTGATGCAAGAAAATGATTTGATTTTAAAATATTCATCTTCTTACCTTCCTGCCATTAAGACATTGAATATAGTAGCAGATTTTAAGATCTTACAGACGGAGTTTTTGCCTACTGACTATGAAAAACTAAAGATTAGTATGGAATTAATGATAAATAAGCTGCACGAGCCGGTGATACTTAGGAAAATGTGATTATGGTTAAAAGAGTATAAAATAAAATCTCTAAATTATTTCAGTCAATACACTAACTCAAAGCAGTAAAGAAACAATCTACTTTATAAGAAGAATTATTTTTTTGTTTGATATCGTTATTGAAATTTCTCCTGTCGTTTTTATACACACCATGGTTTAAAAACAGGACATTGTCCATCCTGCGATGAATATCTTTTGTTTTTGAACTTTTTGAACCAATGAAAGGATCATATTCTGAACCATCTTTTGATAACAGTTATGATATATTAAGTTGTATTTGATTTGAATTTTCAAAACATTAAGGACATTGAAGTAATGGAATACTTAATACTTTTCCGCTTTCGTCTATTCTAATTCTATAACAATTGCCACTTCTTGTTTTTAGTATCACACCTCTTTGGTTATTTGTAATGTATAAATCTGCATCATTCAAATCCATATACCCGGTGCCCGCGGTCGGTTGACAAACATTACCTATACCATCACCATTGTCATCTTCTTGTCCTGAGTTAGCTATGTCGATACAGTTGTCGCACATATCGCCTACACCATCTGTATCTATATCCGATTGGTCTGAATTATTTGCTAAAGGACAATTGTCTTGAGGGTCCGCGATACCGTCACCATCTGAATCCAGACAGGTCTCCTCTAGTACCATAACAATGTCTTCACAGTCAGGAGCATTTCCAGAAATTTCTATAAAACCAAAAACTTTATTGCGATTGATGATAAATGCCAATACACAGCATTCGTTGAGAGATGAATTATTGACCAATGAAAGATTGCCTTGGATGATACGCATACTATCTAATGCTTCTATATCGGTGAGACTCGAATTGCCGATAATTGATAAATTGACTACATTTTTTACTTTTTCTAAGCCTGCAAGGTTAGTCATAGATGAGTTGTTGATTAGAACTACAGATCCATATTTGGTACGAGGTATCAGTCCACTTAGATTTACCAAAGAGCTACAATCTCTGATATCTAAATTTTTGATTTGTGCTATTGGGAAAAAGGCATTTCCCGTAAAATTGGGACTGTTGGATATTACTAAAGATTCTACATTTTGTAATGCAGGAAAGATGTTGTAGTCGCTTCTTTGGGTTTCTAAACTTAAAGATTCGGATATCGTAGTCAATAGTGCGAAGGCATTAAAATTATTCAAATCACCTTTGAGTGTTAAGTTGGTGGTTTGTGGCAAAGCTGCGAAACCTGTGATGTCATCAGCTGTGATACTAATATTAATGGATTGAGTTACGGCATTGAAGCCATTAATACTTTCAGCTTGTAGGGTAATTGCCCCTGACGTGAGCGCATTAAATCCAGATAAATTTTCTGTAGTGATATTTAATTGATTAGCGGTTACTAGGGCATTAAAGCCCGAAATATACGGTGCGTTCAATGACAAATTGGCGGATACACTCAAGCTATTAAATCCTATAATCGTATCTGCAGTAATAGTATAATTTCCATTGGGAATGGCATTAAATCCATTGATTTTTTGACCATTAAAAGCTAAGTTAAGCTGTTGACTATAACTATTGAAACCTTCGATGATTTGATTGTTTTGGAAGGTCACATTCCCACTTACTAAAGCATTAAAACCCTTGATCTGTGAGGCACGCATGAGGATAGATGAAGCATTTTGCAAACTATTGAAACCTTCTATATATTGGACAGAAGATTCGACATTTAAACCTCCTGTGGAAGTTAGTGCATTGAATCCAACAATATTATTAGCATTTGGAAAGCTGATATTTTGACATGATGTGAGAAAATTAAAGCCATTGACATCTTGACCGGATAGTGACAATTCACCAACTAAATCAGACAGACTTTCAAAACCAGATATAGTTGGTATGGCAATGTAAAGATTATTGCCTGATGTGAGATTATTGAAGCCATTAAGTGATTGTGCATGAATATAAATGTTTTTAAAGTTTTCGACTGCATCAAAGCCAGAAATATTTTCAGCCTGAACAACTAAGTCTTCAGAAATATTTTCTAAAGCGTTAAAACCAGAAATATCACCTGAAGATGCTAAATTGATACTTTGCGCTGTTTGTAAAGCGCTGAAACCTACGATGTTCCCCGCCAGATTAGAACTATCACCATAAATAGCTAGGTATTCAGTTATATTTTCTAGAGCATTAAAACCAGATATATCACCTGATGATTTTAAAATGATATTTTGTGCTGATTGTAAAGCATTGAAACCTAAGATATTTAAGCCAGTCAAATTAATATCACTATTAACTTGTGTCAAGCTATTAAAAGCATCTATGGTGTCACTTTGGATGGTTAAGTTTCCATTGATTTGAGTGACGGCATTGAATCCTTTAAATGACTCTAAACTACTCGATGAATAATTAGAAGGAAAAGTAGTCAAAGTGTTGAATCCATTAATGCTATTAGTTATGTATAAGGAATTAAAAGCGTTGACTGATTGCAATGAATTAAAACCATTAACACTACCACCGTTTATACTTAAATTATTAATACTTGAGATTTCGTTAAAACCAATAATGGTGTTTGTATTACTTATGTTAATATTATTGCAGATTTCTATAAGTGGAATATTTATTTCATCAATGTTTTCTATCTCAATAAGTTGAGCATATTTTAGATTTGGGACTAAAGCACTAAGATTGCTGGGTTGATTCGAATTATTTGAAATTCTAAATGTGCTCTGAACATAGCTTAAATTGTTAACAGAAATAGTATTTAATCCTTGATCAAAGTTTATAAAAAATACTCCGTTTACTGAATCTAAAGAGTTGAAAGAAATATCTGATAAAGAAGTTAATGAGTAAAATATACAATTACCTTCGATCTTTATTATAGATGACAACCCACTAATATCAGTTATAGGAGTTAAAGGGTTATTACTAAAAGTTATTGACCCTGTCACCACCTCACAACCAAGATAGTCATTTACGTATTGGTTTACTTCAGTCTGTGTATAGAAATTTGCCCCAGGGCAAGTCACTTGACTTCTTCCCCATTGTGATATAAGACAAATAAATGCAGCAATAAAAAATAAGTTTTTCATGAAGTAAAAACTATAAGGTTAATAAATAATTTTATGACATAGAGGTAAAATAAGTTTTAAGCTAAACCTTATTGTTGTACTCTATGTAGTTTTATTAGGGAAAATTACATTAAATAATTTAAGAAACTTAATGTAAATGTAGCAAGGAAATTGGATGCCACCAAACAAAAAGAATATTTTTTTACACATCATTTCTTATATCAAATTATTATAAGGAATTATGGGTTTATCCCAAAATTACACTTAGTTTAAAATTCCTTTTGTTTTACCCTGACCCTAAAGGAGACAAAATGAATTTTAAATGAATTTCTGTGCAAAAATGGGATACACCCAGAATTATCATTTAGAAATGTACTCAGGCGATACATTATAGTAGGTCTAGCTTATATCATCAAAGGTGTTCAAAATAAGTAAGGCATAGAAATAAAGATGGATGGTGAAAGGTAATCAAGGTCTAATGTAGGATATTGTATTTTAGAACGAGGCAACTTGAACTTAGTTTGGTCCAGTGAAAAGCAATTTTAACCTTAATTTTTACTAATTTCGCACTTTATTTCATCAATTCATCTTATGCAGTATCTTTCTTTAGAAAATGTAAGTCGCTCTTATGGCGATAAAGTCCTTTTCAAAAACGTCAATCTATCTATCTCTAAAGGCGACAAAATAGCGCTTGTTGCCAAAAATGGTAGTGGAAAAACGACACTCCTTAAAGTCATAGGTGGAGAAGAAGGATCGGATGGTGAGAATGCAAAAATCATCATCTCTAAAGAAATAAAAACTTCGATACTTACGCAAGATCCTGCTTTTGATCCCAACGCCACCGTGCTGGAAACCATCTTTGATTCTGATAATGAAGCCATTATTGCCGTCAGAGATTACGAAAAAGCACTCTTGATGAATGATGATGCACTCCTACAGAAATGTGTCACAAGACTCGAAGACCTAAAAGCATGGGATCTGGAATCAAAAATCCATGAGATTCTCCATAAATTGCTACTCACAGATATGGACCAAAAAACAGGTCAAATGTCTGGTGGACAGAAAAAACGTCTAGCACTTGCCAAGATATTGATAGAAGAACCAGATTTTCTAATCCTCGACGAACCTACCAACCACTTGGACATGGAGATGATCGAATGGTTGGAGACTTTTCTTCAGCAGCCCAATCTTACACTTTTTATGGTGACGCACGATAGATATTTTCTAGAGCGTGTCTGCAATGAGATCATCGAGATGGAAAATGGCAATACCTACATGTATCGTGGCAACTACTCTCAATATCTCGAAAAAAGAGAAGCACGACTACTTAATGATGCTGCTAATCTGGAAAAGACTAAAAAGCTTTTTTCCAAAGAACTAGAATGGATGCGTCGTCAACCACAAGCGCGAAGTACGAAGGCAAAATCCAGAATAGATGACTTTTACGAGATCAAGGAAAAGGCGAGTGTCAGGCTCAATAATGACGATATGAAGATCAATATCCAAGCATCGCGACTAGGGTCGAAGATATTGGAAGCACACTCAATCGTGAAGAATTTTGGCGATAAAAAGATATTGGATGGATTTACGTACAAATTCAAAAAAGGAGAAAGAATCGGTATCGTAGGTCAAAACGGAACTGGAAAATCTACCTTCTTAAAACTTTTGACCCAAGATATTAAACCTGATGGCGGCAAAATCGTAGTGGGAGATACCATAGTGTTTGGTTATTATACACAAGATGGATTGGTCTTAAATGAAGACAAAACTGTCATCGATGTCATACGCGATATTGCAGAGTATATTCCGCTAGACAAAGGACAAAAGATATCTGCAGAGTCGATGCTAGAGCGATTTTTATTTCCGAGATCACAGCAAAGAGTCTATGTGTCGCAGCTTAGTGGTGGCGAAAAACGAAGATTGTATTTACTGACCATATTGATGAAAAACCCTAACTTTTTGATTCTCGATGAGCCTACCAATGATCTTGATATCATCACACTTAATGTCTTGGAAGAGTATTTATTGGATTTTCCTGGATGTCTGATTATTGTGACACACGACAGGTATTTTATGGATAAGTTGGTAGATCACTTATTCATTCTAGAAGGAAATGCTGTTTTGAGAGATTACAATGGAACTTACTCAGATTATCGTGAACTTAAAAAAGCAGAAGATCGAGACAAGTCAAAAGTAGATAAATCTCCTGTAGAAGTAATAGAAATCAAAGAAGAAGAAAAAAGTAAGGCCACCTTTGAGCAACGAAAGGATTTCGCTAGGATAGAAAAAGAAATTAAAAAATTGGAAGAGAAAAAGGCCGAAATCACTTCAAAATTTGATGATGCAAGCCTAAGTCCTGAAAAAATCATGGAACTCTCCAAAGAGCTAGACAATATCCAAACCCAACTAGAAGAGAAAGAAGAAAAATGGATGGAATTGGCGGAATTGATGTAGATGGGTTAACGTAAAGGTTAAGATTGAGTTTAAGGATGAGTTCGAAATAATGGAATTTTTCTGAATATATGTGGTTAAATTAATGACCCATAAAGGATCGGATTAGCTAAAACTTAAGTTTAAATATTATTGAAAAAATCCCTATCTTTGCAAAGTAAACAAAAATGATTTGGGCATTCCATCACACAAAGGAGTAAGCATTGAAGAGTATTTGGAGCTTGAAGCTAATTCAGATACTAAACATGAATATTACGACGGTGAAATATTTGCCATGGCAGGAGAAACTATAGAACACAATAAAATATGTGGGAACACCTATGGCGAACTATATCTAAAACTTAAAGGTAAAAATTGCAGACCTTATGTGAACGATCTTCGAATAGCTGTAAAACGGGATAAATTATATACTTATCCAGATATCAGTGTTTTTTGTGGAGAATTACAAAAAACAGATGACAAATTTGATACTGCTACTAATCCTACTGCGATCATTGAAGTCCTTTCAGATAGCACGAAGGATTATGACAGAGGTTCAAAATTCAAATTTTATAGGAATATTGATCAACTTCAAGACTATCTGCTAATCGATGCTACTGGAATAGTAGGGGTAGAACATTTTTCAAAGAATCAAAATGGATTATGGGTCTTGAAGGAATATAAAGAATTGGAAGAAATGTTATATATACAATCAATAGATACATCATTGGTCTTGAGTGATATTTATGCGGGCGTATATTGATGATTTTAAGCTTCAGTAAAATAGCTATTGGTTTAAAAAACTATAATGAAGATGATTATATTTGACGATGCAATAAGGGTAACAATTTCATAATATTAATCAACGGACTATTCTTATACTTCAATATTACAGTTTGTTTTTGTTTGGATTTTATAGTTTTTTTTGATTTTAAATATGTCTTATAAAATACTTGTCAGATATTTTATTTAAAATTAACTAACAATCTTCTCTATTTTCTAAAAAATAAAACTATTTTTGAACTGTAAAGAAAACACCATAATTTTGAATAAGATAATTTTACTTTTTCTGCTCGTTTGCATTGCCCAAAGTCAAAAGATTTCAGGCCAAACAGTAACGTATATTGTCTCCGATAATCTTACCGTTTGTGAACAAAATGTAATCACCTTTGAAGTCACTAATACTGGATCGTCCATACTCAATAATCCTGAGATTTCCATAGACTTACCATGTGGATTTACATACATTCCATCGTCTATCTCCAATGCTACTCAGAAAAATATAAGCAATTTGAATGTGCCAAGTTTTACACTCAATAATATTGCGATTGGTGAGAAAAATACATTCAGTATCAGCGCAAATATAGGATGTGAAGCGGTAGGATGTGTGAATGATCTAGAGATATTTAATATTAAGACAACCTTCACAGTAAATAATAATACTACAGAATCTACTTCATTACCATTTAATGTGCAATCACCAAATTTGGTTATAACAAGAATAGAAAATCCATATTCAGAGGCAGAATTTAATGATGTAATTACGCGTAAAATAACTGTAAAAAACGCTAGGCTAGGTAAGTTGGCTCAATTAAAATATAAAAACACTCATGATGGAAATGTGGATATTTCTCTCGAAGGTGGTTTGCTGATTTCAAAAACAACAAAAATCATAGAACACGCATATGGTGCATTGGATTTTAGGAAAATAGGCAATAAAGATGATTTCTTAGATTTTAATGAAGAGATAGTCATCGTAGAAAAATTGAAAATAAACACATGTATATTTGAGAATCAGTTTAACACTGCTACGATTGATGTGTCTTGGGGATGCAATGATGTCCTCTGCCAAAATGTAAAAGCAAACGCTACGATCAAAATACTGCCAAGTAAAGATAAGGGTCCAAAAATTGGTATAAGAACGACTTCTACAAACCCTGATTGTTATTTCCCAGGTATGGCACTCCAAAAACTTGAAATTTTGGAGAGTTTTCATAAAAACGCACTCCTAGATTTCGAATTAGAAATATACCAAACCTTGGGTAATAGAGGTATCAAAGTTGGTTCGATAACTGCTCCATTTACAAATAATATATCCTACAAAGGTTTGTTTACTAATGAGTGTGGTGAGTCTCTAGCTAGAACTGCTGTGGTAAGAGTGCCTAGATTCGAACCTCTCAATGGTCAAAAATTATCTGCAATCACCTGGCAGACCGCTTTTTGTGAGGAAGTAGATTGCGACCCTAAATTAAATGCATGGCGGTACAGTTATAGTTACGAAAAGGAGTGTTCTGAGTTTAATGATATCAATTTTGCGGGCAAGGGCGTTTCTGCTGATTCTTTAAGATCTGCATTAGAGACATTTTTTTTGATAGACAGTCTGATGGGACCTTTACAGAATTTGGACACTGCAATTGCTAAATACACCATTTTTAGCGATAAACTGATTCAAAATCAAGGGGTAATCACCATAGAATTTGACTTTCCCACGATTTTGGAGTTGCTTACTACAGATTTTAAGTTAGGAGATAAGTTGCCTTTTGCCATTGATACTAGTTCTGCTAATGGTCGGGTACAGATCAAGTTATCATATAATTTACCATTATCAGCAAAAGATCTAGAGATGTTTATCCCTTTCATAATGAATTGTGATGCTGTCGCTTCCACTGAACCTTGTGTACATAGACCATATAGTAGCTGTACATTTTTTTGTTTTATCATAGAAGATTCTGATTTTATAAACTCCAAAACCAGTATAGATTTCGGAGGCAATTGTCCTGATGAAGGATTACTCAAAAGCTGCTATGGGTCCAGTTTTGCTTTATTATGTGACAATAAAGATATCTGTTATGATACCATACCAGGGTTTTATGATCATAGATTTGAATTATTTAGAACAAACTATGGGCTTTCAGACAAAGACAACAATGGATTTCCTGATGCTAATAATAACATTAATCCTTCTACATTGCGCCTCACTGAGTTTATGCCTGGCGATACTATGAAAATGATTTTTGACGGTGTTATAAAAGTGGATATCCCAGGTTCGTCTTTCAGTAATTTGTATATTCTACTCGAACAAGGGGAATTCCTGTCATCAAATGAAGCAAATACCGAATTTATGCAGAAATTAATTATGGGTGAAGGAAAGGGTTTAAAACAATACAGTTCGGTATTGAGAATATATGATAAGTCTGAAGATCGCTATTACAGTTTAGACAATGTGACATCAGTATTAATGGACAATATCAATAATTTTGATTTGTCTGTTGCTACCTTACAGATGCTGTATCCTACATTCCCTTCAGATTTTAGATATCAAGAAGGCGATTCTGTATATTTAGAGACAAATAGTAGGTTTGATATAGAAGCATATAAGGCTGTTCGGAATGAGCTAGCCTTTAGACAGTATTCGACATTTAATTATCGTACAAAATCGGTGCTAGATAATAAACCATTGGGCGATGATAGTAGCTATTCTATTTGTAACTGTTTTGATGAAGTGGTAACAGTGGCTGGTTTTAACCTTACAGCACCCGTTTTGAGTTCACTTATATTTAACGAAGCAGGAATTTGTGATGAGAGTACTTATAACAATTTGATTTTTGTAATGAATATTGGTCATGATCTTAAATCTCCAAATGAATTAAGAGAAGTGGCTCGACCAAAAGGAATTCGAATTACTAAAATGCCAGATTTTGATTTCGAGACATTGACCATAGAGTACAAAAATAAGTTCTATTCTTTTGAACCAATCATCACAAGTACTAATGAATATTTTTATGATTTGACGGGTGATTTCCCATTTGCAGGTGGTTTTACAGGCAATCAATATAAATTTAACATAGAACGAAGACTCAAAGAATGTTTGTCAAAAGTTACGCCTACCCCATTTGTGTATACCATATTTTTTGAAAAGAATGACATTGGTGAGTTGTATTTTCCTGATTCTATCATGGGTACAATTCAAAATTTTTATACCTTACCTTCATTAGCTCTTGAGCTTAATCAAAAGAATATTACTGCATTTACAAATAAGGTCGGGTTTGAGATGAGGCTCCTTGAAAAAACTAATTTTAAATTCGATGTCAAAGATCTTTTTATGAGGGTCACAACAACATCAGGACTTAAAAATGTTCGTATTTATAACCCTGATACAGGAGATGACTTCGATTTGAACAACGGTATTTCTTATCTAGACACACTAGAAAAGGGGAAAATAAAAAATATAGAATTTATTGCTGATTCTGAGAGTTGTGGCGAAGAAAAAATCTTTATCGAATATGGTTATGACTGTGGTGTTTATACAGATATTGCATCGAGTCCGTGTTTTATTGGAAGGGATAGTGTTCTTGTCACATTTCCAGGAAGTGTTGTTGATCTACAACCTGAGACTGTAAATACTGATATCTCTTTATGTACAGAAATATCCAATACACTCTATGTCTATAATGCAGGACTAGGTACTGCATTTGATATGAATGTGGGTATGAATTTACCAACAGGCATGACGTTAATTCCGGGTAGTTGTAAACTTTTTTATCCTTCAGGAGGCACACAATCATTTGCTATCCCCGATCCAATGATGATAAGTGGGAATAATTTTTTATGGGTTTTGAATGACATTTGGCCACTACATAAGTTGTCAGGACTTAATGGGACAGCTTTCTCACCAAATAATGGATTTGATATCGTATTTAATACAACTACCAATTGTGATTTTATATCAGGAACTACCATTATTTACAATAATGATGCCAACCAAATATGTGATATTCCAACCAACAAGGTTGCCAAAGTCAGCAATTCATTTAACATCAATGGTGTGTTGCCCCCTTATACCTTAAATGTCTTGAGCGACTATACGAAGTCGCCAAATTGCAAAAATGATTCCTTACAAGTACATTTTACATTTGACAAACCATTAGCAAATGAAGGAAAAATATATGTAGACTTACCACAAGGATGGTCGTTTGTACCAAATTCTGCATCAGGTAACTTAATTAATATTATACCTGTTCAACAGACCAATAAACTTGTTTGGGATATAAGTTCGACTTCTCCCAATATTGATATGACATTTTGGCTGCAAAAAGCAGAAAATGCTGCATGTCAACCAACGATTATAAATATTTATACTACGCTAAGTGCAAGTGCTTTTTGTGCTTCGTCAATGCAAGAATGTGACATAGAGACCATCACAGGATCATCGATTTTGACTATTCCACAAGAGAATCCTGTGTTTGAAATAAATAATTTTCAAGTAGAAACGAATGCTTCTTTGGATGCTAGAGTCTCCGTCACCATTAGTAATATTTCTGATAATATTTCGGATGATGTCATAGGCAAGGTGTATCTCGATCTAGATGGAAATGGAATATTGAGTTCTGGAGATCAATTTTTGAGTGATGTTATTTTTAGTGGATTTGATGATATGAATAAGACAATTAATCAAATAGTAAATCTAAATGGCATAGGTAATGCTGATTTTTGTAGTCTATTATTTGTTTTGCCCAAAGCTGACAATTGTATTTGTGAAGACCTTATTTCCACCATCAAACTACCTTCAAGGGTAATTACAGAACCAAAAGTTATTTGCTCAGGCGATACATTAAATATTGGTGTGACATCATCTCCAAACGTAGTCTATCAATGGAATTTAGCTGAAGGATTGTCTTGTACGCAATGCGCAAATGCTAGTTTTAGTGTGGTGAATAATACACCAAATCCGATCACTTTCAAAAGAATTCTGACTACGACTAATAGCAATGGATGTCAGACATTATACGAATACGACATTACCATTCAGCCCAAACCAACAGTTCTTTCCCAAAATCTAAGTATTTGTGTAGGTGACACGCTTACGGCTATAGCAACATTAGGTACTACATACATATGGGATGGACCTAATATCATTGAAAATGGCAATCAGTTGCTTCTTGCTAATCCATCGATTTCTACTTCTTATTCAGTCACGATCACGGATCAAAACGGATGTAGTGGATCAGGGAATTTTGCTGTAAATGTAAGAAATAAACCATATGTCGAAGTCGTTTATGATTCCTTATTTTGTTATGGTCCCACTCCAGAATTGAATTTACTTTTAGAGCCAAATACAACTTTCCGATGGGTCAATGCAGGTGGTGTAATTAGTGATCTGAATAGCACCAATCCTTCCTTATTGACACAACAAGATGTCATCTTGCAATTAGAAGTGCGCAATCAGAATTGTGTTACAAATGTAGATGTTCCTATTAAGTTTTATGAAGCCTTTATGGTCACAGGCGTGGCAGATACTTTGGGAATCTGTATGGGCGAAAAAGTAACCATAAATCTCGCTGGTGGTCAGTCCTACAACATTAGCCCATCTAATTTTGTGGAATGTCTGAATCCTTCATGTTCGGATATTTCTATTGATGCCATGTTTGCCCAACAAACTTTTTTGATTACTGCCCAAGACCAAGACATGTGTATTTCCGAAAGGTTGTTTACCATCAATACATTTACAGACACCATACGGATGAGCGAACAATTGTCTATTTGTGAAGGTGAAAGTATTGTCATTTTTGACGAAAATGTAACCGCAGAAGGTATTTATTGCGACACCATCAAAGTAGCAAATAGCGCTTGTGTCACCGTTGTGTGCAAAACACTAACAGTGAGACCAGATGCTCGTCAAGACCAAACTGTAGATATTTGTTCTGGAGATACCTATATTTTTAATGGGCAAACCATCACACAAGCTGGACAATATTGTAATACCTTCACTTCAGTAAATGGTTGCGATAGTATCTCATGTGTTACTGTATCATTAAATAGTTTGCCAGATTTGACTAGTCTTAATATCGAGTATAGTGTCAAATCTGGAGATACTATTTCGCTGACGGCGCCAAGTGGGTTTAGTTCGTATCGATGGTTTCCATCTACGGGATTGAGTTGTGATGATTGTCCTTCACCGCTTGCTTTTCCACAAGAAGATATCATTTATACTTTAGAAGTTACCAATGACGATGGATGTATAGACACGCGGACAGTCAGGATTATAGTCACACCATCCTGTGTCACTGATATTCCTACCATTCCCAATGCATTTACCCCAAATAATGATGGTATCAATGATTTTTATACACTTGGAGACATAGATTTTTGTGGTCCTATGATTTTTACTGTTTATAATAGATGGGGCAATCAAGTTTATCAGATGGTCGATTGGGATAATAAATGGGATGGGTATAGTAATAATCTAGGTGAATTGCCGCAAGGGACGTATTATATTTCCATTGAATTTGTGTCAGAAGGTGTGATACGAGTGGGATTTGTAGATCTAAGAAAAAAATGATACCGATGAATCGATTAATAATCATTTTATACTTTTGGAGTATTTCGATAGCGGCTTTTGCACAGCAGGATGCCATGTTTACTAGATATACTTTTGTCAGCAATATGCTTTACAATCCTGCTTCTACTGGTCGCACGGATGGCATATTGACATCACTCGCTTATAGGACACAGTGGGCAAAAATCGCAGGTGCTCCAAGTACGATTGCCCTTGCTGCCGAATCTTCGCTAAATGATGGACGTGCAGGTTTGGGTCTAAATATTTTTAGAGATAAAATCGGTTTTGATATGCACACAGGCGTTCATGCAAACTATGCTTATAGAATTCCACTCTCAAGTAAATATGTCTTATCACTTGGCATCAAAGGTGGCGCGAGTATTATATCAAGTGATTTTGCGGATGTCATCACTCCAAATCCAGGTCAAATCGACCCAATTTATAGTGAAAATATTCAGGTAGTAGTGCCCAAAGCTGGTTTTGGCCTTTTTTTACATAATGACAAAAGCTATGTTGGTTTTTCAGTGCCTGCTGTGATTTCTTCCATACCCGAAGGTCGGTTTACTTACGAAGACGATGCTGCGTACTTAAGTCACCATTATTATTTTACGACAGGTCACGTATTTGATATTCCAAACACAGATTTACAGTTGAAACCATCAGCTTTTATAAAATATCATCCTACTGCACCACTTCAGGTCGATCTTAATGCGCAGATGTGGTACAAAGATGTCTTTTCATTTGGTTTAGGGTATCGAACAGGAGACGCCATTTCGGGAATGTTTGATGTGGCACTTACCAAAGATATCGTATTTAGTTATGCATATGATTATACTTTTTCGGATTTTCGGGTGATAGCAGATGGTGCTCATGAGTTTGTTTTGTTATATACATGGAGAAAAAAAGAAGTGCGTGTGCCGTCTATCCACAAATTCTCAACTTTGTCAAGATTTTAGCATTATGAAGGAAATGAAGAAGTTTAGAATTTTAGTTTTTTTGAGTTTGGTGTTATTTTCATTACAAATGTCTGCTTCAGACTGTATAAAAGGTGATAAAGCATTTGAATTGATGCAATATCATAAGGCCATTACAGAATATGAAAAATGTTTGAAAGATGATAAATCAAATCTTAAAACCATTGAGCAACTAGCTGACAGTTATCGAATATTGGATAATTATGCCAAAGCTGCTGAATATTATCAAATGATTTTAAAGGAAAAATCTACTTCTTTAAAAGCCAAATATTGGTATGCATCTTCCTTGTTAGCATCTGACCAAACAGAACTTTGTAGAAAATTTGTGGACTCCATGTCGGTTCGCCATCCAAAAGATGTAGATTTTTTGCGTTTACAATCTTCCTTACTGAACCTAGAAGAAAAAGAAACATACAATATCTCAAAACCAACTTTTAATACCGCAGAAGCAGATTATGCAGCAGTTGTGTGGCGAGATAAGGTCGTTTTTAGTTCTACCCTTGTTGGGGAAAAAGATTTATTTACAGGTCAGGCCTATTCATCTTTGATGGTTTATGATTCTACAATTAATGTGATGTCCAAATTTGCACCCGAACTTTTTTCAAAATATAACATCGGTAGCACGTCGTTTAGTACAGATGGAGAGATCATGTATTTCACAACAAATAGCGCAAAGACCAATAAAAAAAGTACTGCTACGCTTAAGATCATGCAGTCAAAAAGAGAAAATGAAAAATGGACCGAACCAATTCCTTTTATACACAATAAACCAGAATATAACTTTGCTCATCCGACGCTCTCACCTAGTGGAAAACTCTTTGTCTTTTCTTCTGATAGTTACACCACTTACGGCATGGATCTTTATTTCTGTAGCTTAGAGAAGTCAGGTAAATGGTCTATTCCCAAAAGATTTAAGACAAATATTAATACGACATACAACGAAGTATTTCCCGTGTTTTTGAATGATAGCACCTTGACATTTAGTTCTGATGGACATGGCGGATTAGGTGGTTTAGACATTTTTAGCACTATTTTTACAAAAGGAAATTGGTCAGATCCCGTTCATCTAGCTCATCCATTCAATTCTCAAGGAGATGACTTTTCGCTTTTTAGCCAAGATAATCTACAGTCCGGATACATCACTTCCAATAGAAATGAACCAAGCGGCAACGAAGATATTTACTATTTTGAGAAAAAAAACAAGTGTACGATCTTAGCAGGACTTTACGATTTTCATGAAGATAAGATGGTTATATCGCTACCTTATGATATTATCGAAAATCAAAAATTAAAAGAAAATCTTATCAGCTTAGAAAATGGAATGGTGTATCATGAACTAAAAGATGGTACAAAAACAGAAATTACAACTTCCTATCTAGGAAAATCTTTTTATGGTGCAGCATCATCAGATGAATGCATCGGAGATACTATAAGGATCATTTTTAAATATCAAGAAAAAGAAATGGCTACTCTTGGAAAAGTGTTTGAAGAAGAAACAAAAATAGGATATCCCAATATCACTGTTTATTTTGTAGACACCTTGTCAAAAGAAGTTTTTACAGCGGTGACAGACAGTTCGGGACGGTTTAAAATCGACCTACCTATAGATAGATTTTATAGCTATAAAGCAAAGATTCACGGATCATTAGAAGAAACAGGTAACATTGGAACTAAGTATAAAACTACCAATCCAGACATAGAGATATCCTTCAAAAAGCCCAAAGTCAATCAAGTTTTTGTCCTAAAAAACATTCTTTATGACTTCGATAAATGGAATATAAGACCAGATGCTGCCATTGAATTAGATCGATTGGTCACCTTTCTCACCGAAAATCCAAGTATTCGCATCGAGTTGAGTTCGCACACAGACGCACGTGGCAATGACCGATATAATGAAAAACTCTCTGATAAAAGGGCCGCATCAGCTGTCGCATATTTGGTCGAAAAAGGTATCGTCAAAAATAGACTTATCTCCAAAGGTTATGGTGAAACCAAGCTGATCAACGAATGTAAAAATGACATAATCTGCGATGAATCAAAACACCTGCAAAACAGGAGGACAGAGGTGAAGATATTGGGAACGGATAACTAGATATTTGTATTATGACTTTAAGTAAATGTATTGTAGCTTTTATATATACTATGTTATTTTTACATGGATGTAAATCAAATACAATTAACCAAAGCTTTGATAATATTATAATTGGCGAATGGCAATTATGTAATGAAATCCAAGGGGAAACAAAATTTGATCCTTTTATAAGAAATGTAACTTTTAAAGAAAATAGTAAATGTAATATTTATCCCAGTTTCTATTCATATGTATTTGAAGATCCTAGAACTTTTATAACTTATCTAGGTAGTAACACAGATTTTAAATATGAAGGCAATCTGCTAAAAATCTTTAATCTTTCAAGTAAAAATTGGGATCAATTCGACATCAAGAAGTTAACATCTGACACATTAATAATAGAAACGACATCAGAAAAACAACTGATATTTAAAAGAGTGGCTGAAAGAGAGAAGTTTGATAATGATATTGAAGAAATAGTACTGATTACTAATGGTTTGAATAAACATATATCCGATTACAAGACATACTTAGATAAAAGTGGTAAAATGTTAATAGAACTCAATGGTTATGATGATCTGTATGGTCACCAAACATGTTTATTAGACAAAAGAGTCACAGATAGTATTTTTTCATTATTCAAATATAATAAGATATTTGAGCTAAAAAACGAATATAATGATTCGTCTTACGGTAGTATATCTCAGACCGAACCTAAGCAAAAAAATACTTTAGCTTTCTTTAATGACAACATTATAATGAAAGAAATAGAAATACTAGATGATAATACACCTATTGAGCTTTTTATGGCTTATGATCCTATTAGGACAATTTATAAGTCTAAAGATTGCCATTGTAAGCCTTTGAAAAACAATAACGAAATAGTAACTCTAAGTTCTGAAATTCAAACTAGTGATGAGAAAGGTTATTTAAAAATATCTGACGCGGAATTGTTTTATCTAAATATTAAAGTGCTTAATGCTAAGGAAATTAAGGGCTCAATTCAACAAAAATATAAGATAAAAGGAAGTTTTACAGATTTATTTACATTTTCGGATGGTAGATACATTAGGTTGGAAGGAAGTGAAAAAATATATGATGTAGGCTACTGGTTTATTGATTCTACAAAAATGAGCTTTCAATAAACTATTTTCCCAACAATTCCGTTGGGAAATAAAATAACAACGGATTTGTTGGGAATCAATTTGCCATCAAATCCGTTGTACACATGTAAAATGTAATAAGAATTATACATTATTATATTTTCATTTAAGTTGTTTCAAATAATTACCAAAGTCATTGTTTTAAAAATTCGTAATGACTTGTCCTTGATAGAAACTATATAGATACCTTTTGGTAATTGGCTTGTATTAATAGTGTTGTCAATAAGTTGCTGATGAAGTAATTGGGCACCATATGCATTAAATATATCCACAAAATAAGCCCCTCTTCCAGAAATATTCCCAACTTCAATACTATTTCCTTCTAAGATTGGATTTGGAAAAACAAAGAAATTATTAACAGAAAAATCGTTATCAGCAGGTGATGAACTTAAACATTGTTCATCGACTTCAGGAGGACTAAACCTATAGATATTATTATTTCCACCAAAAGCAAATATTTCATTATTTTGATCAACTCCTATTTGTTCGAAATCATTTTGCTCGCAGTTAGATTCCATCCAAGTTTTACCACCATCTAATGTGTAAAAGCTGTAACGGTAATCTAGGGTAAATCCTATGTTTTCATCTAAAAAGTATAATTGATCAGGATAAAAATCAGCTGGAAATTTATATAAGGTTTTATAAGTTTTAAGTAAATCATTAGAAATTAAAAATTCTTTATCATTAGATACGAAATAGGAGAGATTTTCATTTGTAAAAAAGCTTGCATGATATCCTAAAGTTGGATTAATATCCCAAGTTGTGCCAAAATCTTTAGACAATGCCAAAAAATCTTGTTTTTGATTATTTATGGTGTTTTGATATTTGAAAACCAAGGAAGAATTGTCAAGAATATTAAATTGTGCGTTTATATCAAATCCTGGAAGTGGCACATCAATCCAATTTTTTCCATCGTCCTTTGATATTAAAGCATAACCTATATTTGAAGAAATTGATCTGAAAATAAAAGTATTTGTTTTGTAATTGTGATATAAATAACCTTGTTCTCCAAACCCTTCTTTTGATAAAGTCCAGTTTTCTCCACCGTCGCTCGTATAAAAAATTTCAAAGTATCCTTTTTTATTGACACGAGATTGTACGAAAACCACTCCTTTTTGGCCATCAAAAAATAGCTTTTGAATAACTTTCTTTGGATCGATATCTGGTGTAATATTATTAAAGGTTATGCCGCCATTTTGAGAGTATAATATGGATTGATTTGTCGTAACCGAAAGCCTTTGTTCGTCAATAAAATTCACATCTGATAGGGAATTTTCTATATCCAAATAAATATCCTTTTGCCAATCACCTTTGATGCAATAATTGATACTACTACTTATAATCGAAGTGTCGCCACATGTAGATAGTGCTTTGAGTGTAACTTCCTTGCATCCAGGTGAATCAAATTGATGCGTTGGGTTTAATTCTGTAGAAATCGTACCATCACCAAAATCCCATATCTGAGCAATCGAATTTAGTGAATTGTTTTGAAAATTAATATTTAAAATATCCTTAGTTGTTGTAAATTTTGCAATAGCATTTTTACAAAATAAACTGTCTTGACACAAATGGATGCTTTCTTCTTTACTGAAAATTAAACCATCTTCATCAGATAAACAAACGAAACGCAAATCAAATCTATGAAAATAATTAAAATTAAATGGGCCTATATTTATATCACCAATACCTTCTATCCATTCTACAGTAGTATTATTAAATTGTGATTTTAATTGCAAATATATTCTTGCTTTGCCATCACCATAAGTTTTGATTTCTCTTTTTTGTACTATATAGTTATTACCTTGACCATCTATAAATGCATCGTTTACTTGTAGTGAAAAATCGTATAGTAGTATTAGCGATTTTGTACCTTGTTCGAAGAAATATACCTTATTGCCAACTATGTGTAGATAATTTTTTAGAAATGTAAATGTATACCGTGCGTGCCTTATCAAAGGTATTCCATTAATGACAGTATCACCTTCATAAAAAGATGAATGATTGGATATTTTATCGTTTTCATATGAATCTACATAGAGAATTCCATATTTCAAGCCTTTTGTTGTAAAAAGATCATAGGTACTCTGACCAAACGTGAAGCTGATATTCACAAGTATAAAAAATATGTAAAGTAACTTATTTGTCATGTCGCTGTATTTTAATGACCAAATCTAATCCTATTGATTTAGAAAATGTAGTATTTAAGGAAATTAATCGTTCATCTTGTCGCTTATGTACGAATTCTTTATTTTTTTGGCTAAAATTCTGTGTTTCTGTAAAGTAAGGAGAAAAACAGTTGTTAGATTTTGTCAAGTTAGCCCTTTTCCCCCAACAATTTCGTTGGAAAATTAAATTACAACGGATCCGTTGGGAACTAATTTGCCAACGAATTCGTTGTCTTGGTGTAAAATGTAATGAAAATGAGAATACCATGCAAAACCATCATCGGAACTGCCGCCGAAGGAAGTAAATATTTCCAAAGAAAAAGAATCGAAAGTCTCATCTTAAGAGCTCTTAGAAAAGGAAATTTTGTCCACTTCACTGCACCAAGAAGAACCGGAAAAACTTCCATCCTAAAAGAATTGGCTAATGAAACTTATGAAGATTTAGCTTGTATTTATGAAGATATTGAGTCCGATAAAACATCTGCTGACTTGTACAAACGACTCATCAATTTGATCGAAAAGTCTATTAATAAATCGGAATCTTGGCGAAAAAAAATATGGACAACCGTCACTTCCAAAAAAATAAAAGGGATAAATGTTCTCGATGGAAGTATTGATTTGGATGATAAAGAAATAGATTACAAACAAGTATTTTTAGATCTAGTCTCCGCCATCAGCGAATCAGAAATCAAAATTATCCTTTTTCTGGATGAATTTCCCGATGTCATCAATAATATACTTGAAAACGAAGGTACAGAAGTGGCCCTAAATGTACTACATACTTTGCGTAGCTTGAGACAAACTTCAGATTTCTCGCAATCTTTTGGTCTTGTATTTTCTGGTTCGGTTGGTCTCACACATATCGTTAGGAAAATAGGTCGATCCAAGTTACTCAATGATCTGAAAGTCATAGAACTTGATCCATTGACGCCTGAAGAAACCAATAATTTTATCTCTTTCCTGACAGAAGGTGCTACTATGTACGTACCTATGGAAACAAGAGTCCATATCCAAACCAAACTACGCCAACTTATACCTTATTATATTCAACTCATTATCGAGAAAGGAGACGAATGGACCGAAGACAATGAAAGGGATACACTCACAATCGCAGATGTTAATCTTATGTACCAAAAACTCATTACTGAAAACGATAAATTTATTGATTGGGTAGATAGGATAAAAACCTACTTTTCCGATCACTCCAAATTTTTATTGCAAGTCTTGACTACTATTGCTCATAGAGAAGAAATGGTCATGCAAGAAGTGCTCAATATTGCCAATCAACACAATGTGGAAGATTTTGAAGAGATGATCCACCAAGTCTTAATTGCGGATGGATATCTAACAAAAAACGAAGTCGGAAAATTGATTTTTGCTTCCCCGTTGCTTAGAGATTGGTGGAAGTATCATTATAGTTTATCAAAATAAAAGAATCATGGTCGAATCATATCATATCACAACGCATCAGGTATCACAACTTTCTGCTGACGAGATCAAAAAGGGATTTATCGTAAGGAAAAATCTTTTGAACCGGACGCTTACAAAGATTAATCATACCAATAGAACCGATTCCATCCAACATACGGTTTTCGTAGGGCCGCGTGGAAGTGGCAAATCATCCATGCTTAATAGAATCAAGGTCGAATATCTAAGTAGTGACAGATTTATTCCTATCTATCTACCTGAAGAACAGCCAGGACTTTACAGGCTATTTGATGTTTGGCTGGCGATCATAGATGAAATGATGGCGCTTGGTTATGATATCCAACGTCCCGAAATCGACACATCGCAAGAAGAGTTTTCTTATCTTTCAAAAACAGGATACACGGTCATCAGCGAGTTTCTCCAAAAGGAAAACAAACAAATCATCCTTTTGATGGACAATATAGATCGGGTTTTTAAGAATATAGAAGACGACAAAGCACTCTTGAGAGAATTGCTGCAAAATCATAAAGACCTTATCATCATCGGTGGCAGTACGGAGATGTCAGAAGATTTTTGGGATTATGGAGATCCATTTTATCAGTTTTTTAAGGTGGTCAGGCTCGAAGACCTATCCAAAGCGGAAGTACATGACCTTCTTATTCATTGGAGCGAAGTAAATGATCTTCCACAAATCAAGGACGTACTCCGCACCAATCCCGGCAAAGTAGAAGCTATCCGACAGATGACGGGTGGCAATCCACGCACGATGATTATGTTTATACGATTGCTTGCGGATAATGCGCATGCACAAGGTTTTGAATATCTCAAAGACATTATAGACAAAACCACATCCATCTATCAAGAGCGTCTCCAACAACTTACACCACAACAACGCAAAATCGTAGTAGAACTAGCATCTATCTGGCAACCAGCTACCGTAGAGCAACTCGTCCAAACTTGTCTCATGTCAAGCAGCATCATCTCTGCCCAACTAAATAAACTCCAGAAAAGCCGAATCGTAGAAGCCCTAAAACCCAAAAAAGGAAAAACAGTCTATAGACTCAAAGAACGAATGTTTAACCTATATCTCATCATGACACAAGCAGGCGCACTTCAGAAAAAAAGAGCAAGGTATCTGACTGATTTTTTGGAGGTATGGTATGATGGGGAGGGGCAAAATGCGCATGATTTTGAAAAGGTATCTAATATTGCAAATGATTCGACTGTACCTTATTCATCCAAAGAAAATTCGTATGAAGATCAAATTTTTATACATTACCAAGCAAATGATAAAATAGTCGCATCCAAGTTGATAAAATCACTCAAGAACGAAGATATATCCAACACTTTAATGAATATCTATGATCTTTGGTTGGGCAATTTTGAGATGTATCAGAATAAAAGGGAATTAATATCAAATAAACTCTTGGTGTCAAATAATGCTGATACTTATCTAAAAGAATCATTAGTTCATTATCAAAATGACTGGATCATCCAACTTTTTGACAAAAACTTCGAATTAAAACAAAAATTTGAACCCATATATTTTGCAGCATTAATGTTGAAGGATTCGAATTTAGATTTAAATTTTATTCTGCCTGAGACTATGTTGGAATCAGTGTTAGATGTGATTAAGTATGTGAAGGTGAGACAAGGGTTTTATTTTGGGTAAAATGAATATATCACTTAAATATTACCAACTTGCAGACAAGTTATGTTATTTTATAAATTTGGTGCCTAGATATTACTTTTGCTCAGCAGCTTATTTTGGAAAGCAGAAGTACTCGCTCAAAAGCACGAAGTAAATGATGCTAATCGCCTTTTTGAAAAAGCTTTGGAACTGGTAAAAAAGGGACATGTAAAGACTGATAATTACATGTAAGTGTTTGATATGCCTAATCAAATGCAAATCGAAAATAGAATTCAAATGTTAATGGATGCTAAAAATTAAATGTAGTAGATGTCAAAATACATCTCAATAATTATCTTTTACCAAATTCTGTCAACAAATCCTGTTTAAAACTTTCTATTATTTTTCGTTCTGTTTCAACTATACCAAGGCTTGATTCAGCAACTGCTTCTAATACTTCAATCATGAATTGATATTCTGGGTTTGGTCCGATGTCATAACATGCAAATAATACTTTCTTATACAAATCATCCAAATCATGATTGTTTTTTGATTCATAATTAAATGACCATAAAATCTCTTTGGACCAGTGATGGTTTGCCAATATTTTATTTAAAGTCTCTCGTTCTTCTTCTTGAAATTCTCCATCTGCTTTAACTAAAACAAATAGCAATTCTCCAAAAGCATCATAAAGTTTTGTATTATCTGTGCGCACTCTACTATTAATTTGAAACAAAAATAACAATATTTTTTAAATTCACAATAAAAATCATTCAATGGGTTCATGAATTTAAACATTAATTAATTTTGCTATAGCATTGTATAAGAAAGAATCAATTAAAAATCTCTACCCAATTCCACATACACCACCCAAAATCTCCACACTCCTAAAATTTCAATTAGTAATTCGTAATTCAAAATTCGTAATTTAGATGAATAAATTCCTACCTTTGCGCCTTCAAAATAGATATTATGCAAATGATTAATATTACACTTCCTGATGGCAGTGTGAGACAGTACGAACAAGGTGTATCTGCGATGGGTGTCGCGCTTTCGATCAGTGAAGGTCTTGCTAGAAATGTACTTGCAGCTTCTGTCAATGGCGAAGTGTGGGACGCAAATAGAGCTATCGATGCGGATGCCAATGTTAAATTATTTACTTGGAATGATAAAGAAGGCAAGGCTACATACTGGCATTCATCTGCACACTTGATGGCAGAAGCCCTAGAAGCTTTGTATCCTGGGGTAAAATTCGGTATCGGACCTGCGATAGATAATGGATATTACTACGATGTGGACATGGGCAGCACTACTTTGACGCCTTCTGATCTACCTAAAATCGAAGAAAAAATGCTCGAACTTGCTCGTGCTAAAAGCACCTTTGAGCGTAAAGATGTATCAAAATCAGATGCCATAGCTTACTTTACTGAAAAAGAAGATGAATATAAATTAGAATTGCTAGAAGGATTGGAAGATGGAAAAATCACTTTCTATACCCAAGGCAACTTTACAGATCTTTGTCGTGGACCACACATCCCGGACACATCCAATATTAAGGCCGTCAAACTTATGAGTCTTGCAGGTGCTTACTGGAGAGGTGATGAAAAACGTAAGCAAATGACGAGAATTTATGGTATTACCTTTCCGAAACAAAAGGAACTTACCGAATATCTCGAAATGCTAGAAGAAGCAAAAAAACGAGACCACCGTAAATTAGGTGCTGAGCTAGAACTCTTTATGTTTTCTGAAAAAGTAGGTCAAGGCTTACCAATTTGGTTGCCAAAAGGTACACAGTTGCGTGAGCGTCTTCAAAACTTCCTTCGCGCTGAACAAGAAAAACAAGGCTATCAAATGGTCGTGACGCCACACATAGGTAGTAAACAATTGTATGTCACTTCTGGTCATTATGAAAAATATGGTGCTGATAGTTTTCAACCTATCAAAACGCCAAAAGAAGGAGAAGAATTTTTGTTAAAACCAATGAACTGTCCGCACCACTGTGAGATCTATGGACATAGACCGAGATCATACAGAGAGCTTCCTTTGAGAATTGGCGAGTTTGGTACAGTTTATAGATATGAGCAAAGTGGAGAGTTGCATGGATTGTCTCGAGTTAGAGGATTTACACAAGATGATGCACATATATTTTGTACCAAAGATCAAGTCAAAGGTGAGTTCCAAAAAGTCTTGGAACTGACTACGATGGTGATCAAAAAGATGGGTTTTGAAAACTTTACAGCTCAAATATCACTACGTGATCCCGAAAAACCAGAGAAATATATCGGTTCGGAAGAAAATTGGCAGGCAGCTGAGCAAGGAATCATTGATGCAGTCGGAGAGTTTGACATTGAGACAGTAACAGCTTACGGTGAAGCAGCTTTTTATGGCCCGAAGTTGGACTTTATGATCAAAGATGCCCTAGGTAGATCATGGCAGTTAGGTACGATTCAGGTAGATTATAACCTTCCAGAAAGATTCGAACTAGAATATATCGGTTCAGATAACCATACGCATCGTCCAGTGATGATACACAGAGCGCCATTCGGATCTATGGAGCGTTTCATCAGTATCATGATCGAGCATACAGCGGGTAAATTCCCATTATGGTTGACACCAGATCAGTTTGCATTGTTGCCGATTTCAGATAGACTATTGCCTTATTGCGAAGAGATTCAAGCAGCATTAGCAAAACACGATATCCGTGGTTTTATCGATGATAGAGCAGAATCTATTGGTCGTAAAATCAGAGATACAGAGTTGAAAAGAGTGCCAATTATGTTGATCATCGGAGATAAAGAATTCGAAAATGGTCAAGTATCAGTAAGAAGGCAAGGTCAAGGAGATGTAGGAAGCATGTCTGTGGCAGAGTTTGTAAGTTATTTCGAGGCAGAGTTAGAAAAACAAGGGTAAGTCAATTCCAAAAAGTATTTAGTAGGTAAATAATGAATTATTACTTTCTACTAAATTGATAATCAACGGTTTCCCTTTAGGGTGAAGGGTAGAAAACAGTTGATTATCTTAAAGTCCTTACTTTTGGAACGGAATCATTAATTAAAATTCTAGCTTTTGTGACTTCGTGTCTTAGTGGCAAAGTTTGTTTTTACGAAGTAGTTTTAAGGTCAAATAAATTAAAAATGCTGGCAGCAATTCTCACAGTAGGTGACGAAATTTTAATAGGGCAAGTAGTAGATACAAATTCCGCTTGGTTAGGTCAGCACCTTTCTGAAATAGGTGTTACTGTCAAAAAATCTTGGTCTGTAGCTGATACCCATGAAGATATCACCCTTGGTTTAAAACAAGCATTGGCAGAAGCTGATATCGTTTTTATGACGGGTGGCCTTGGTCCTACCAAAGATGACATGACCAAAAAAGCTATAGCCGATTTTCTGGGCGTAGAAATGTTTTTTCATCAAGATACTTACGATCGGATCAAAAGGATTTTTGACCGTATGGGACGAGCCATGTCAGCAGCCCATGACGACCAATGTCTTATGCCTGTAGGTACACAAATTCTTACCAATAGCATGGGTACTGCACCCGGAATGTTATTCAGGAACGAAGGAAAAATGATCATTTCTATGCCAGGTGTACCTTACGAAATGAAGGCCATCATGACAGAAGAAGTGTTGCCTATGTTGGTAGCTCAAGTAGATACTACGATCGTCCACAAAACGATTCTGACCACAGGTGTAGGAGAGACGACCATCGAAAACGAACTCTCAGACATTATTTCTACTTTTCCTTCTTTTCTCAAAATAGCTTATTTGCCTTCTTTAGCACAAGTGAGACTAAGACTGAGTGCCACAGGAACTGATAAATTACTATTAAATAATACAGTAGAAGCCTTTGCCAATCAGATTATTGAGAAGCTTGGAGAAATAATATACGGATATGGAGATTCATCTTTAGAAAAAGAAATTGCATTGCTTTGTCATGAAAAAAAGATTAATCTTGGAATGGCAGAGAGTTGCACTGGTGGTCATATTGCTAGCAAAATAGTGTCCATTCCTGGCTCTTCAGCTTTTTTTAGTGGTGGTTTTGTTTCATACTCCTATGAGTCTAAAGTCAATTTACTCCATGTCAATCCTGCTACGCTCACAACTTACGGCGCTGTAAGTGAAGAGACTGTAAAAGAAATGGTAGATGGCACAATCGACGCTTTAAAAGTGGATGTAGCATTGTCTGTTTCAGGCATTGCAGGCCCAGACGGCGGTACGCCAGATAAACCTGTCGGGACTATTTGGATTTGTGTCGGCAATAAAGAAAATAAAGTCACTTATCTATTGAAAGCAGGCAAGGATAGATCAAAGAATATTGAGATTGCGTCTATTTATGCACTCAACTTACTTAGAAAATTTATACTTGCTCAATAAATATTCGTAATTTTGCGCTTTCTAAACCTAACCGAAATCAAACAGAATGGCAAAAGTAGAATTATTAATGCCCAAAATGGGCGAAAGTATCATAGAAGCCACCATCCTTAAGTGGGTGAAAAAAGTAGGCGACAAAGTAGAGATGGATGAAACCATACTCGAGATAGCAACCGATAAAGTAGATTCTGAAATACCATCGCCAATCTCAGGTACAATCGCTGAGATATTATTTCCTGAAGACTCCGTAGTGGAAGTGGGGAAAGTGATTGCAATTATTGCCACAGAAGGCGAAAATGTCCAAGCAGCGGCATCACCTGCTATCCAAGAAGTCGCTCAAAATCCAGTAGCTCAAACAGCAGCAGCAGTTGTAGAGACGGAGATTGCAGCTGTTCAAACAAATGTATTATTTACCCCATCAAGTGGTGATGCAGACGATCGATTTTATTCTCCCTTGGTAAAAAGTATCGCAAAAGAAGAAAAAATTTCTAATGCAGAGTTGGGTAATATTGTAGGTACTGGTGCAAATGGAAGAGTCACTAAAAAAGATATTTTAGATTTTGTAGCTACTCGGAGCAGCACACAACAACAAGTGGCTTCAGCACCAGTAGAAGTTAAAGTTACACCAGCTGCACCACAAAACAATACACTGTCAGCAGCACCGTCTGCATCTATTTCTGGCAATGTCGAGATCATTGAGATGGACAGAATGCGAAAATTGATTGCAGATCATATGGTGATGTCCAAGCAAACTTCACCACACGTCACTTCATTTGTCGAAGCCGATGTGACTAATATGTTTCAGTGGAGAGAAAAAAATAAAAAGAAATTCCAAGAGAAATATGGTGAAAACATCACCTTCACACCACTTTTTGTCGATGCTGTTGTAAGAGCAATAAAGGATTTCCCGATGGTGAATATCTCCTTGGATGGTAATAAAATTATTGTCAAAAAAGATATCAATATTGGAATGGCAGCTGCACTTCCTTCGGGTAATTTGATCGTACCAGTGATCAAAAATGCTGATTATCTCAATTTGGCGGGACTTACTAAAACAGTAAATGATCTTGCAAATAGGGCACGTCAGAATAAGTTGAAACCTGAAGAAATCAAAGACGGTACATTTACCTTGACCAATGTGGGTACATTTGGCAATGTCATGGGTACACCTATCATCAACCAACCGCAAGTAGCCATCCTTGCTACAGGTGCTATACGCAAAAAACCAGCTGTATTGGAGACTGAATATGGTGATGTGATTGCTGTGAGACAAATGATGTTTTTGTCGCTTTCTTATGATCATAGAGTCGTTGACGGGTCACTAGGTGGGTCTTTCCTTAAAAGAATAGCTGATTACCTTGAGAAATTTGATCCAAATCTTTCTATCTAAAATTTTATTATGTTGAGATGCATCCTGTTTTATATGATTGTTTTTATGTTTCCTTTTGTCAGTTTTGCACAAAGGACCTACAAAAAACAGGGTGATATTTACTTTGATGCTGGAAAATATAGGGATGCGCTTGATGCATACAGCAAACATAAAAAAATTGATAAGGAAGCCGAGACACTCATCAAACGAGGCATAGCCAATTATTACACAGGTTTTCCTGATGCCTGCATAAGTGATATGGCTGGTGCAAACATTTTGAAGTCTAAAGATCCGAGACAGTATCAATATACTGGTATGGCTTATATGGCTAAACAAGATTATGTACAAGCAGCAAGATTTTTTAAAACACATCTTAATGTAGTAAAACCAAATTCTCAAGAGTGGTTTGAGTCAATAAATCAAATCAAAAGATGTGGATATGCCCAAAATCAAAAATATGGGGCTCAGCTTGCCTTTGTAGAAAACCTAGGACCAAATGTAAATTCTATATATGAAGATTTTGCACCCGTCCAAAGCCCCACAAAGCAAGGTAGATATTATTTTTCATCTGCAAGAGAAGATGCGACAGGTGGAATGAGAGATCCAAAAGGATTGGTGGATGAAGTACGAGGTAAATATTCATCAGATATGTATTTGGTCGATCTGAAGGACGGAAACTGGTCATCTGTACTTCCTTTTGAACAGTTGCTAAATTCTCCAAAACATGATATTTTGCAGGACTTTAGCCCTGATGGATCTATTATTTATTATATTAAATCTTCAGATCTTGTGCATGGGACTTTATATAGCGATACTTTTAGTATAGATAGAGATCCTACAAAGCTGACACTTGAAGCTCAATTACCAATGGATGCTTCCAATGGTGACAAGGATTTATTTATTTTTAATGATAGCCTGATATTGTTTTCTTCAAATAGAAGTGGTGGTTATGGTGGATATGATATTTATTATTCCATAAGGCAGAATAACGCTTGGGAAATACCAGTTAATTTAGGTCCAAGTATAAATTCTGGATCAAATGAAGATCATCCTTTTCTAACAAAAAGTGGTACCAAACTCTACTTTTCTTCTGACAGATTGACTTCTTTGGGTGGTTATGATATTTTTGCTGCTTCTCATAATACAAAGTCTGAGTGGTCAGATGTTAAAAACCTTGGCCTTCCTATCAATTCTCCGGGAGATGATCTTGGATTCGAGCTTTCTGCAGATGGATCTAATGCTTTATTTTCATCCAATAGAATAGAATCTATAGGTGGGCATGATTTGTATATGGCATATTTTAAGGAACAAGAGTTGGAGCAGCTAGCATTTGTGGAGATACCGCCATTCATACCTAGCTTATTAAATGACTCTCTTGCATCTGAACCAATAGTGATGGAAACACCGAAAGCGGAAGTTTTGCCAGTGAGAGATTTTGTAAGTAGATCTCTTTACTTCAAGGATAATGATGATGTACTGAACCCTATCAACCTAAATCTTATTAAGAAAGTATCTGACTTAATGATCATTTATCCTGAAATTTCTATCACGCTTACCAGTCATTATATTTATGAAAGCAAAAATGAAACAGATCTATATTTTTCTATAAAAAGAGCTGAGAAAGTTGCTGAAAAACTGATTTTAAGTGGTATTAGTCCACATCGTATTACTCTTTTTGGGTGTGGTGCAAATTTTCCTGTGGCAACACCAGTGATAAATGGGATTGCTTCCAGTTTGGCAAATAAAGTTAATAAAAGAATTGACATCAATGTAGTAAGTGATCCATCATTGAATCTTCGAGTTTTGAATGATAATCCATCTGTTGCAGAACAATATAGAGATACCTTGTGGGACACCTTTATTGAAAATAATAATGGCATAACATTCAGAGTCAAATTTTCCAAGGTTTCGCAAATGCTCAAAAGCGATATCCTGAACTTAAGAAATGACGTAATCATTGAGAAAAAGGCGAATGATGGTTTGTACACGTATACAGCGGGCAATTTTTCAAGTTACAATGATGCACGATTACTGAAGAACGAAATGATAAGAAAAAATATGACAGAAGCTACGGTTGTTCCATATCTTAAAGGCGTTTCTATTGATAAAACCAAAGCTAGTAATTTAGCTATGGATTATCCAGAATTAAGTACTTATTTAAAATTTGAATAATATTCTTAGAATATTGCTTCCAAGTTTTACATTACTAGTAAGTTTTATTAGTGTCATTAAGCCTTTGTGGCAATTAGGAGAAAATGATTAACCTTCCAATATCTCAAATATCTCATCCAATTCTTCAAAAGACTTTACACCAGTTTTTTCTTCATCGCCACCACGAAGTATAATGCCAAAATAAGGCAAAGTATCAAGCATCATTTTCAAATCTTCCTTAGTAAGATCTATATCAATGTGGGTCGTCTTGATAGACAAGTAATGACGTAGCATGGCTATTTCTTCTTCGGTCATCTGTTTAAATTGTTTTTCAGACCTGATTACGGGAAAATCTACAGCATTAAAATCTTCTTCATTCAGATTTTCTAATATAAAATCTTTAAAAACAGGTACGCCAAAATCAACTTTGTAGGTAGCAAATGCACCGAAATGCACAGCCTGCACCATATCTAAAGCCAAAAGCTGTCTAATTTCTTCTTCACTTTGCCAACCATCAAATTCCATCACAAATTGTGGTCCTTCTACCCAACTGATTATTTCTTTAATCTTTGTAGGGGCACAAAATCTTTCTGTACCAGGGTTGCAGCAAAAGCCCAAATAGTCAGCGCCCATAGCAGCAAAATATCTTGCTTCTGTCAGATTGTTAACTTTACTGATTTTTACCTTTGCTTTGAGCATTTTTATTTAATTTTGGGCAAAAGTAATCAGACTTATGCCTACTAAAAAACCTGAGACCAATAAAGATTTAAAATCTGACCATTATTTTCAGAAAGTCTATGATGTCACCTGTCTTATACCATATGGCAGAGTCAGTACTTATGGTGCCATTGCCGATTTTTTAGGGCTTGGTTCGGCGAGAATGGTGGGTTGGGCACTTAATCACAGTCATACGCAAGCGCATATACCTGCCCACAGAGTTGTGAATAGAAAAGGCGAACTGTCAGGAAGGCTCCATTTTGCAACACCTACTTTGATGGAGGAAAAACTTGCTCTAGAAGGAATTGAAGTTGTAGAGAACAAAGTAAAAAACATGGACAATCTTTTTTGGCATCCTAGAGAAATTGAAGAATATTGACTTTTTTCACAATAAAATTAGTCTTTTTGCCTTTTTATATAAAATAATTTTATCAAAATGATCAAACAGTTTCTTTTTGCTTTTTTTATAATGAATGCATCATACCTTCTTGCTCAATCTCCTGTAGGTGTTTGGAAAAATCTGGATGATGAAGACGGCAAAGAAAAGTCCCACATAGAAATTTACGAGCAGAATGGCACATTAAGAGGAAAGGTAATTAAATTGCTTCCTGCCGCTACAATTACAAAATGTAATGCTTGCACAGGTGCCAACAAAGGCAAAAGCCTAGTGGGTATGGATATCTTATGGGATCTCAAAAAATCTGGTAAAACCTGGGATTCTGGTCAAATCATGGATCCTAAAAATGGAAAGATTTATGACTGTAAGATTGAGTTGAAAAGTACAGATAAGCTCAATGTTCGTGGTTATATGGGTGTGTCTATGTTCGGCAGGACACAAACATGGTACAGAGTAAAATAATTTTGCAATTTATACAATAAATAGATAATATAGTCTGTTAATATTGATATTATATAACTTTTATTTCACCATTAAAGCCATTGAATGACACATAATTACACTGAAAACAATATATTAAGATTCATCTACAAAGAGTGCGACCTATTCGATAAGCTCGAAATGGAGTTTGCCATGGAAGATGATAGTACCTTATTGGACGAATACAATGACATGATGTTGTCTTATCATACTTTACCCAAAGTATTATTCAGCCCAAAAAAATCAAGTATCGACGCCATTTTAGCTTATAGCAATTCAGGACTAGCCTAGATATAGAATTCTATACTTGGTTAAGAAAATTCAGCACATTTCTGACTGACTTTTTATCCAATAGTAGAGACTTGGCATCTTCGTAATTGAGGTCTGTTTTTTCAATAATCATTTTTACACCTCGATCCACAAGTTTGTCATTGCTTAGTTGCATATCTACCATCCTATTATCTAGCACTCTGCCTAGTCTTATCATGACGCTCGTGCTTATCATATTCAATACGAGTTTTTGAGCAGTCCCTGATTTCATCCTTGTACTACCAGTCACGTATTCTGGTCCCACGATGACTTCTATGGGATACTTTGCTTCTTTTGATATTGGAGCTTCAGGATTGCATGAGAAGCTTCCTGTAACTATTCCATGTTCATTAGCCGCCTTCAATCCATTGATAACATATGGTGTCGTGCCAGATGCAGCAATCCCTATGATCACATCTCCATCATTAATGTCGTATGCACATAAGTCATGCCATGCTTGGTTAGGGTCATCTTCGGCTCTTTCTACTGGATTTCGTAAAGCATGATCTCCACCTGCGATGATGCCAATAACCCAATCCTTTGGCACCCCGAATGTAGGAGGACATTCAGACGCATCTAGCACACCTAATCTGCCACTCGTCCCAGCACCTATGTAAAACAAACGACCACCAATACTCATTTTTTCCACGATCACATCTATCAAAGGTGCAATTTGACCTATAGACTTTTGGACAGCCAGCGCTACTTTTTGATCTTCTGTATTGATATCCGTCAGCAATTCTTCAGTAGACTTGTGCTCCAGATGATGATAAAGAGATTCGCTTTCAGTAATTCTATTCATGGTTTAGTTTTGTTTTTTTGAGATCGCCCATAATCCTATGAATGTTAAGATGCCATTCAATATTAATATTTCGATTCCTATTTTAAATCCAGAAAATATATATTCAGAAAGCTGGATTAAACCTTGAGATGCTGATTCGCTCCAAGCAAGTTTTTTGACAAACCACTCTGCATTATTGATAAAATCTATGCCAAATATAAGCACTGGCGACAACAAGCATACCCAGATGGCTAGTTTGTCATTAATCGTCCGTTTTGTGAATATTCCGAAAGCGAAAAGTCCTAAAAGTGGTCCATAAGTATATCCTGCAAGCTTAAGTATCACGTCAATGATTGACTTGTCATCAATCCATTTAAACACGAGCACACATAAAAAGAACAAAACGGCAAATGATAAGTGTACCTTAAGCCTTGTTTTTCTTTTTTCTCCATCTGTAGTTAGAGTATCTTTCTGCATACCGAGCATATCAATACAAAATGATGAGGTCATTGCTGTCAGCGCACCATCTGCACTTGGAAATAATGCCGAGATTAAACCAATAATAAATATCACACCTATACCTGCTGACAAATACCCACCAAGTGCGATCGATGGGAAGATGTCATCGCCTTTGAATGTGATGCCATTTTGATTAGCATAAAGATACAGAAGTCCACCTAGCATTAGGAATAATAAATTGACAATCAGCAATACAGTAGCGAGTGTCAAAACGTTTTTTTGAGATCCACCTAATGTTTTCACACTTATATTTTTTTGCATCATTTCTTGATCAAGACCAGTCATTGCAATGGTGATAAATGCACCACCAAGGATTTGTTTCAAGAAAAACCCTGGAGAATTCACATCTGTATTAAATATTCTGGTGTAACCTTCTGTAGAAAGGGCAGAGAATGTTTCGCCTATGCTATAATCCATTTTATTCATGATGGCAATGATACACACCACGAGTCCTCCCAGCATAAAGGTTGTCTGTAGTGTATCTGTATAAACAATTGTTTTTACACCGCCTTCGAATGTATACAATAATATAAGTAACAACATCACAAATGCGGTCACTACAAACGGCACGCCCATGGCATCGAGTATGAAAATTTGTAGGATATTAATAACTAAAAACATTCTGGCAGTAGCTCCGAGTGTTCTAGAAATGATAAAGAATAGTGCTCCAGTTTTGTAAGATACAGGTCCAAATCGTTCTTCAAGATACCTATATATAGATGTTAAGTTCATCTTATAGTACAGTGGCAATAAAATAAATGCAATGGCAAAATATCCAATGAAATACCCTATGACTACTTGATAATACCCAAAACCACCAGCACCTACAGTACCAGGTACACTTACGAATGTGACACCACTCAACGATGTTCCTACCATGCCAAAAGCTACGAGCATCCAGTTACTATTGCGATTCCCTATGAAGAATGAGTCATTATTTGAGTTTTTTGAAGTATACCAAGCCACAGCCAGCAATAATAAAAAATAGCCGAATACGAACGTAAAAAGTATATAAGGTGACATGGTTTTGTATTTATTGTTGACTTTAAAAGGCAAAGTTAATAAATATTTATAGGTCCTATAGTTTTGTATCTCATTTAGGGACGGACGCAAGTTTCGGATTTAACGCTAAAAATGCATCTAGGATGCTTGATCATCCGTTTTCTTCGTGTAAAAATAAAAGTGGTATATTATTTTAATGTTTTAGGTGATCAGCATTAACTGAACACAAAACCAAAATCTGAATAAATGAAAAAAGGGTGTCATTTGCTAACTAAATCCATGTATCCAATTTACAGGAACAAAATTTTTCTAGGATTTAAATAGACCCTATTTGTTCTTCTGTAAAAGCTCTAATACTAATTCCCATAGGAAATCATATGGAATGATCTCAACCTGTGCACTCATTTCATTGGTTACAAATGGCGCACTAACCAGTTTTTTTCTAAGTTCATTGGTAAAATTCTGAGTTCTGATAGGATGGAAATCAGCTTTTACACATAGTAGAAGCATTTTGATAAAACAATTAGATCTAAATGAGTCATCTTTCCTAATATATCTGTAAGTGTACTGCGTCAACGCATCCACTCTATCTATAACTTGGCCGTACTTTCTATCTAATATTAAAAATAAAATTTGTAGTATTAGTATAGTTATGTTTTGTCCAGTTTTGTCTTTAGAGTAAAAAGGTACACTATTCATAAATTTAGTTAATACAAAAGGCCTGAGTGTTTTCTTTTGATCTTCTGTAATATTAATTTTACCCATTCTAATTAAAAAATGCATGTATGCTTCCCTTATTTTCCAATGCTCTTGGAGAATAGGAAGTTTACTTAATATTTTATATTCTAGGACAATATTTGTAATTTCAAATACTTTGTCATATTCCTTATTACCCACTAAGCTAAGGTAATATAAACTATAAACATTGAGTCTATTTCTAGTACCATGAGAAGCGGGTATCATTGCTTCTTCGCACCACTTGTTTGCTTCGTCATATTGACCTAATTGAAAATATGAAGTAGCAATGTTCATTTTACTCGTGAAAATACCAAACACATCGTTGTTTTTTGCAGATAGATTTAACGCTAATGATTCTTTTGCTATTTCAAGACATTTTTTATGTTCACCCACTATAGAGTAATAGAAGAATGTTAAATCAAAAGTGTAAGTTACAATAGTATTTGATGAATATTTATCCTTCAGTTTCCCCATTTCTAATACCATATTTTCAAAGTCTTTTAGTTGAGTATTGTTAAATGAGCCCTTATTACTTAAATAGAGATTCGAAATGATTGC
This sequence comes from Saprospiraceae bacterium UBA7687, assembly GCA_002482845.1. GTDB lineage: Bacteria > Bacteroidota > Bacteroidia > Chitinophagales > Saprospiraceae > OLB9. The sequence continues at coordinate 21,486 of DLGT01000125.1, read as the reverse complement.
ATTACACATTTGTACATATTCTTCTGCCACATATATGTCTTTGAGTTCATCGTTTAGTTTGATAAGTTCTTTCATTTTTTTATTATCGACATCCACAAAACCGAAATGATTTATTAGTGGTTTGAGTATCATAAGACTCAAATCTGTATATGAAAACTGAATGGATATTCTCAATCCTTTTTCCAGTAAGGTCACTGCTGCTTTTCGTTGTTGGTTTTTTAAAAGTACCATAGCTATGGTGTAGTATTTACTCACCACAAGTTTGGCATTTGACCTACTTTTAAGGTTTATTTCGTCAGAAGACAGATTAAATATTTCAGACATCAATTTTTCTTCTAGCCTATACTTTAAGGATTTAAATGTAGCAGATTTTATTTTATGACCATATATTTCCATACAAGCATCCTCATCTGTCATAGCTTGGTTATTTGAAACTATTTTTTCAAAATAATCCAGTTTATCAGCATTAATTTTGTTTGAAGTCTTTTTTTTAATCTGATTTTTAGTATTCAAAAGGGCGATAATCGTGTCCATTTAATGATGTTTTTGCGTGCAGTAAAATATTAGTAAACAGTATGTTATATGGTTATTTCCTGCAAATATAGTACAATTAACATAAATCAATCACTAATATTTGGAGTTTAAATTAAACGCCATGAATAGAACTCACCCTAATTGTAATTTTTGTTTTAAAATTTAAAAAAGAAACCCCCAATCACTAAGGGTATCTTTAGTTTTCCCACTCTAGCATTCCATTAATCCATATTTTCATTTTTGAAACGTTATCACTTCTATGTCACCGACTATTTTTAATGTTTAAATTTTTTAACTCATGAATATTTACAATTTGTTTTCCACCATCATAGCGGACTTCCTCCATAGATACTCCGTAGCTACTCCCTACACGTTCCCTACATGCTCCGTACACGTTCCGTATGTAATCCCACCGAGTTCCCACTGAGTTCCCACCGAGTTCCCACGAGTTCCCACTGAGTTCCCACTAGATCCCACTAGCGTCGACTGAGCATTCTGTTTTAATGATAAATCAACTAATAAAAGTGTATCCCATTTTTAAATAGACCCTAATTTAAAATTCATTTTGTCCACCTTCAGGGTCGGGGTAAAACAAAAGTAATTTTAAACTAAGAGTAATTTTAATGATAAATCAATTTAAAGATCAAAATACCCCAAATGATCAATGACCATGTATTTAATTTATCTTAAAACTTATCAAATATTTTTAGCTGTATGAAAAGTACAAGTAGGAATCTTAGAAGCGCTATCTACCCAAAAGATGTCGCCATCATTACTGGAAAAAGCTCAAAGAGCGCGAGTCAAATTATTGCCAAAATCCGATCAGACTTAGGTAAAGAACCCAATCATATCCTCACTGTGAAGGAATTCTGTAATTATTCAGGGCTGAATTTAGATGACATCCTAGATACTTTGAATTTGTAAATGGTATTATTTATTTGATTGATGGAATGAATAAGATTAGATAAGGTATAAAAATTTTCTTTGTAACCAATCTATTGGTAATATTTCTGATTACAAATGTTCTTAACCCACATAATTTGAATACATGAAGCTATGTCCAAACTGTATTATTTATGAAGAAAGCGTTCATGCTTAAAAATCCTTGCTTTTGAATAAAGAAAAAATGCAATTCTTCACTGTATTGGATAATCATATGTTAAAATTAAGGAAGCGGTTAAAAAACAATTGATGATCATACAATTTTTGTTTTTGGAGTAGACTCAATTAAACATTATTTGGTCTAAACATGCCTTTAGACTCTTTGGATGGATTTTTCTACTTGCAATTTGGGTAGTTCTTAGGCTCATAAACGAAAAAAAAATAAAAAGTTTTATATTTTTTTCAGATAAATCGGCCAAAAGCAATGGTTTTATGTAAACTATTTTACATTTTTATCCTAATTGAATCTATTTTGAGTCCTCATTTTACACTATTTTAGGCTTTTTGTGTTATTGTTATAATGTTGATTTACAGCGTTTTAAGTAAGTTTTATTCTACAAAACATATGTATATACCTAGATCATTTTATGCGATATTGATAATTATCGCTTGGATGATCTGCTTTACCTTTGTATCATCGAATTTGAAGAGTTAGTATCATTAAGGTCTTTCAAAAGCACAAAATGAACGCTCCATAAAATTTATTTTGTAATATAAAAGCGTATTTATACCTATAAATGTATAGCGTATAAAAGCCAAAGGTTATAATTTTTATAATAGTTGTGATATTGTAAGTGATTGGTATATAGTTATTTATGACTAATATGGGTAGTTTTTTAACTATTAACATTTAAATCAATTTCTACTTTATTGTTATTTTACACTACTTATTTTGGTCCTATCTTTGTGTTGTATTTAATAACAACCCAATAAAAATCAAAATAAAATGGAATTTTTAACAATTATCATCGAGCTATTATTAGGTATTATCCAAGACGAACACGACGGATTCTAAATCCAGATTCAAAATATAATTTATTCTCAACAACGGGTGCGTATGGGGGGTGGATTCAGATATCCGCCCGGATGTCTAAACCCTCCATAATTTCAAAAGTAAACGTACTTTAGATACGCATTATTCTCAAAATTTTAGGTGCATACGAGGGCTTTTCTCTGGGAGAGCCCTCGTTTTTAAAATTTTATTTTCACAAATATCATTTTAGTTGTTGGTCATTTTGTCGTCAAGTTCTTAATCTTTTTCGTCCTTAACGGACAAATCTCCTTTTAATTTATTTTTTTTCGAATGGATTCCAATTCGTTTTATTTAGGCAATAATTACTTTTAATTGTCCATAATTTTGTTTTTCAATGTAATAGTAGCTTCCTTTTATTAGGTATTGCATTTTGTTTAAGGTGAATTATATTATCTTTCTAAACAATCTGAGTGAGCGTTCACTTTTTACATTATTTTGATGTACAAATAATACATGTTGTTTAACCAACAACCTGAGTTTTTATTCTATAGCTTCTGTAGCTCGGTCTACAACGATTTTTCATCGCAATTATCAACTTTTATTTTTTGATTGAATTAGACTCTTTTCTAGCCCAAAATCAATAGAAATATTCGGCTAAACTACAAAATAATCCATTTTAATCTGTAATAAATACTTGAATGCAGCTAATTTTGTATTACATTTGCACCACTTTTGCAGATTTTAACCATCTATGTCGATAAATAAAGATAAAATTAATCTAGAAAAATTGCCAAACCATATAGCTGTAATTATGGATGGTAATGGTAGGTGGGCTAAGACTCAAGGCAAACCTAGGGTCTTTGGTCATAAAAATGGGGTCACGTCTGTAAGGGAAGTGACAGAAGCTGCGGCTGAATTAGGGATAAACTATTTGACACTTTATGCTTTTTCCACAGAAAATTGGTCAAGACCAAGCTTCGAAGTAAATGCATTGATGACCTTACTAGTCGAGACTGTAAAAAGTGAACTAAAAACACTCAATAAAAATAATATCCGACTCCAAGCCATAGGCGATCTAAGCAAACTTCCTACAAAGACTTACAAGACTCTTTTGGAAGGCATCGAGTTGACTAAAGATAATACTAGAATGACTTTAGTCTTGGCACTTAATTACTCATCTCGGTGGGAGATCGTAGAAGCCACAAAAAAAATAGCGCTAGATGTTCAGAATGGCATTCTGAAAGTTGATGATATTGATGCAGCATTATTTTCAAGTAACTTGACAACTAAAGATATTCCTGACCCTGAATTAATGATCAGGACAAGTGGGGAGCATAGGATATCCAATTACTTGCTTTGGCAAGCGGCATATGCTGAGTTTTATTTTACACCAGTCTTGTGGCCTGACTTCAGGAAGGATGATTTTTATCAAGCAATTATTGACTTTCAGGGCAGAGAAAGAAGATTTGGTAAGACTAGTGAACAATTGGTCGAGGCTTAAAGTCGGTCCAGGTAGAAATATTAAATAAAAGTTAAAAAAAATAATCGAAACAGCATTATGAAATTATATATCGTTCTGACACTGCATAATCTTAATAACAATTTATGAATATTAGCATGTTAAAATACTTTGCAGTAGCATATTTACTTTGTGTTTTGTCTTTTGATCTGAAATCCCAAGAGACTATACAGATATTAAATTACAGCGACAAAAAAACGTACGAAATAGGTGGAATTAACATTGTCGGCGCCGAAAATCGTGATCGTAATGCCATAAAATCTATCACGGGTCTCAAGGAAGGTGGTAAAGTGCAAATTCCCGGCCCATCTATACCAGCAGCAATCAAGTCGTTGTTAAAGCTGCGATTATTTGATGATGTTCAGATAATTCAGGATAGTACAAAGGGAGAGATTGTTTTTTTGAAAATCATTTTAGTTGAAAGACCCATTTTATCAAGATGGTCATACAAAGGGGTTAAAAATTCTAATCATGACGATCTGAATGATCTTATAAAAGGTATCCTCACCAAAGGTGGTATAGTAACAGATGATCAAAAAGAATTGTCCAGACAAAAAATAAGACAATACTATGTGGAGAAGGGAAAACTAGACGCAATGGTCAAAGTAAACGAATATCCTGATGAAGGTAAAAATGCAAGCGTAAGAATCGAGTTTGTCATTGATACTAAAGACAGGGTTAAAGTTGATGATATCATAATTGATGGAAATGTATCTTTTTCAGATAGAAAACTCAGAAAAAAAATGTCCAAGACTAAAAGAAAAGGTACACTTTTTAGAAAGTCAAAATTTATTGAGAAGGAATACGAAGAAGATAAGGTAGCAATCACAAAATTCTACCAAAATGAAGGTTATAAAAATATGTCCATATTGTCTGATACCACTTATCGAGACAAAGATGGTGATATCGTAGTGGAGCTAAAAATCGAAGAAGGTAAGCGCCATTATTTTAGAAATATCACTTGGAAAGGAAATTCTCTTTATTCAGATGACCAACTATATAATATTTTAGGTTTGACAAAAGGCGATGTATACAATCCTGAATTACTCCAAAACAGATTAAAGTTTAGTTTGGATGGCAGAGATATCTCTTCATTATATCTAGATGATGGATATTTGGGTTTTGATATTACTCCTGTAGAAATAGCAGTAGAGAATGACTCAGTCGATATAGAAATGAGAATTTTTGAAGGTCCACAATTCACAGTTGAAAATGTAGTGATCAGAGGAAATGACCGTACCAATGAACATATAGTAAGAAGAGAAATCAGAACTAGACCAGGTGAAAAATTCAGTAGAGCACAAATCATTAGATCTCAACGTGAAATTATAAATCTCGGTTACTTCAATCCCGAAACATTAAACATCGAGACACCTGTAAATCAGGCAAGAGGAACCGTAAATATAGAATATCAGCTAGAAGAAAAACCTTCAGATCAACTAGAATTATCCGCGGGTTATGGTGGATTTAGTGGTTTGATAGGTACATTGGGTGTAGTATTCAATAACTTTTCAATAGCAAACGTAAAAGATAGAAATACTTGGAGTCCATTGCCTCAAGGAGACGGTCAGAAACTTTCAGTCAGATTACAGTCGAATAGTAGATTTTTTAAATCTTACAATTTTTCTTTTACAGAACCTTGGTTAGGTGGCAAGAAGCCAAGATCATTCACCATCGGAGCTGTTCAGACTGCCTTTGATTATTCATTACAAGATCAAGGGAAGTTGAAAATTACTAGGGGATTTATTGGACTTGGTTCACAACTCAAGTGGCCTGATGACTTCTTCTCATCTAATACTACACTAAATATTGAAACGATTAATCTGGATAATTTCACTTCAGGGGGATTTTCTATATCTAAAGGTACCTTCAAAAACTTTAGTGTAAAACAAACCTTTACACGTAGTAGTGTGAGCGATCCATTATTCCCTCGTCGTGGTTCTAAAGTATCTCTATCTTTGCAAATCACACCGCCATATTCGTTATTTAGATCCAATCAGTCTTATACAGCTACACCGGAAGAAATAGCAGAAATCACCAATAATTTGATCTTGGATAATGGTCCTGCACGACCACCGACCGAAGCAGAGATTGCCTCCAAAGTGGGTGAATTGATAGAATCCAAAAAATTCGGATGGTTAGAATATCATAAATGGAAAATAAGCTCAGAATGGTATTACAATATATTTGACAAACTCGTATTGGCTACATCTGCAAAATTTGGTATCTTAGGTTCATTTAATGATGATATAGGTACACCGCCATTCGAGAGATTTGAATTAGGTGGTGATGGTATCAATAATCAAAACGCGGGCTTGCAGGGTAAAGAAATACTAGCTCTCAGAGGTTATGATGTAGCTGATATTACAGGCAATGGTGCGAGGACTGTAAATGGAACTGTTGGTGCACCAATATTTAATAAATTTACATTTGAGCTTAGGTACCCATTGTCACTAAATCCCAATTCTACCATATATGTAACAAGTTTTGTGCAAGGTGGTAATGCTTATCAAAGTTTCAAAGATTATAATCCTTTTGACCTAAAAAGGTCTGCAGGTTTTGGAGCTAGGGTGTTTTTACCAATGTTTGGTTTGTTAGGATTTGATTATGGATTTGGTTTTGATAAAGTAAATCCAGCAGATGGTAACTACGGTAGGTTCAATATTGTATTAGGATTTGAGCCAGAATAGCATTAATTTTTAGTTAATATCAATAAAAAAGAAATTTAAAAACCAATTTTAAAGTTATCAATTTAATTTTCAAACAAAACAAAAAAAATGAAGCAATTATTTTTAAGTATTTTATTTGTAGGTCTATCATTATTTTCAGCAAGCGCTCAGAAGTTTGGTTATATTAATACTCAGGAGCTTCTAGTGGGATTGACAGAAATGAAACTGGCTGATAATCAAGTCCAAGCACTTCAAACGGAGCTTTTGTCCAAAGGAGAAGAAATGGTCATAAAATTTGAGGCAGATTATAAAGCTTATATGGCTGAAGCCAATAGTGGTACGCTTTCTAAAGTACAAATGCAGCAAAAAGAAGAAGTTCTTGTAGCTAAACAAGAAGAAATTAAAAAATATGAAGCTGAAATCCAGCAAAAAGTAGGTTTGAAACGTGAAGAGTTGTACAAGCCTATTTTGGACAAAGTCAAAGCGGAAATTGAAAAACTAGGTAAAGAAAATGGGTACACCATGATTTTTGATTCTAGTAGTGGGATGATTCTTCATGCTACGGAGACGGAAGATTTAGGTCCAGTATTAAAAACAAGACTTGGCGTTAAGTAAGCCAAATCCACAACAACACAGGAAGGGTGGTGATAAATATATTACCATCCTTTTTTTATTTTTGGATAAACCAATTTCTTTAGAAGGCCTAGTTTTGTAGTTTCTAAGCTTTTTTATTGTAATTTTGTGACGCACAAATTTATACTTACTGGGTAAAATGTGTTATTAAGTTTAAGATGCTAAATAATGAATAACCTTTAACATTTATGGACATGGTTAGAAGAATAAATTTTTTGTTTTTGATACAAGTTGTAATGATTTTACTGTACTTGCCATCATTTGGTCAATCAAACATAAGTCTTAAGGCATCTTATTCCGTTAATACCATGATGGAAAAATTTGTAGAGAATGGAAAAGCCAATGAAAACATTAAAGCATGGCGAATTCAGATTGTAACCACAGATGACAGACGTCAAATGGAGAGTGCAATGTCTACTTTCACTAGTCTTTATCCAGGTGTGAATATGGATTGGAAACATGTAGCCCCATATTATCAAGTGAGGGTAGGTTATTATGAGAATAAAAATAGATTGATGCCTTTTTTGTTAGATTTAAAAAAGACGTTCCCATCCGCTACACCAGTTTATGATCAAGTGAGTAAGAGAGCTTTAGTAAGTAATTAATAATGGCACAAAGAGCTCTTTCTAAAGACAAAACATACGATTGGATTACACTTTCAGTCTACTTCAGCTTAGTGTTAATAGGTTGGTTTATGGTTTTTTCTACAGTTTATGATGAAAAAAATCCATTTGCATTTATTGATATTACAACTACAATAGGTTCACAGTCATTGTGGTTAGTTATTTCTTTAGTAGCTTTTTTTACTGCACTTACCTTGGATTGGAAGTTTTGGAATACACTGGCATTTCCTATTTATGCCATTACCGTTCTTTTATTGATCTTGGTTTTATTTTTAGGAAAAGAAATCAATGGAGCGAAAGCATGGTTTTCTTTTGGTTTTTTCTCCATTCAGCCATCTGAATGGGCAAAATTTGGAACCATTTTGGCAGTTTCCAGCTATCTAAGTTTTTTCAAGACTACAGCTAGTAATATCAATATCATAATAGTATCCTTAGCCTTGTTTTTAGGACCTGCACTTTTGATTCTTTTACAACCAGATTTCGGATCATCGCTTGTGTTTTTGTCTTTTTTTATACTTTTATATAGAAGAGGACTTTCCCCTATGGTAATAATTTTGGGGTTCAGCGTGGCTGCAATCTTTATTTTGTCTCTGATTTATGGTTTTTATATTGTCACTGTTTTTCTCATATTTTTAGCAAGTGTAAGTTTTATTTTTGAATATGAAAAGACCCAACGAGCATTATTAATATCACTGACTACATTGTTGATCATTGTATTTTTGTTATTTCAGAAAGAAACGACCTATTTAATCTTACCTTCCATAGTAACTTTTTTGAGTTATGGATTTGTGCTTTTGAGAAACAAAAATATTAAAATATTAAGTCTTGTTGCTCCTATTTTGACCGTAGCAGTATTGTTTTCATTCACATCAAGTTATGTATTTGACAACTTTCTAAAACCACATCAACAAGAAAGAATTAATGTTTGGCTACGTCCAGAGAAGTGCGATCCAAGAGGTTCTCTATACAATATCATCCAATCTAAATTGGCAATTGGTTCAGGTGGTTTTCAGGGCAAGGGATTTTTGAAAGGCGAAATGACCAAGCTTAATTACGTACCAGAACAATCCACAGACTTTATTTTTACATCGATTGGCGAAGAACAAGGTTTCATAGGAAGTTTCGGAGTTATTATTTTATATACGATATTACTTATAAGGTGTATCATTATAGCCGAAAGGGCCAATCTTGAGTTTATCAGGAACTACGCCTATGGTGTAGCTGGAATTTTATTTTTTCACTTTGCATTTAACATTGGTATGACGATGGGGTTGATGCCTGTAGTAGGAATACCTCTACCATTTTTGAGTAAAGGAGGTTCGTCACTTTTGGCATTTTCCATCATGATTGCTGTCCTAATTAAAATGGATATGGCAAGGTTTAGATCAAACTAGTAAATATGACTTTTAATATACAACATACAGATAGATTATCTTCTGCTAGAGCAGGAATCATGCAGACAGACCATGGTCCTATTGAAACGCCTATTTTTATGCCAGTAGGTACACAAGGTACTGTCAAAGGAATTCATCAGTCTGAACTTGAGCATGTAATAAAGGCTCAAATTATACTCGGTAATACTTATCACCTATATCTTAGACCAGGTACGGACATCTTACAAAAGGCTGGCGGTCTTCACAAATTTATAGCTTGGGACAAACCTATGTTAACTGACAGTGGTGGCTATCAAGTATATTCTCTAAAAGGAATGCGTAAAATTACAGAAGATGGTGTAAAGTTTCAGTCGCACGTAGATGGTTCTAAACATTTTTTTAGCCCTGAGTCAGTCATGGATATTCAGCGAATTATTGGTGCTGATATAGTCATGGCATTTGATGAATGTACCCCATACCCATGTGAATATAAATACGCTAAAAATTCTATGTACATGACGCATCGATGGTTAGCTCGGTGTATCTATAGAATGGATAATACGGATCCTATTTATGGTCTTCACCAAACATTTTCGCCCATAGTACAAGGCAGTGTTTATCCCGATCTAAGAAAAGAATCTGCTGAGTTTATAGCATCTCAGGATCAAGAAATGAATGCCATTGGAGGTCTATCAGTTGGCGAACCACATGAAGATATGTATGCCATGACTGAGTTAGTTTGTGGCATATTACCATCTGACAAACCACGCTATCTAATGGGTGTTGGTTTACCAGAAAACATATTAGAAAGTATAGCTTTGGGCATAGACATGTTTGATTGTGTACTTCCATCTAGGAATGCAAGACACGGTATTTTATATACTAAAGATGGATTGATCAATATAAAAAATGCCAAGTGGCAAGACGATTTTAGTCCCATTGATATTGAGAGCACTGCGCCTACAAGTAGAATTCATACAAAAGCATATCTACGACATCTCTTCAAGGTAGAAGAATTATTGGCAGGACAGATTGCAACACTTCATAATTTGAGTTTTTTCTTGTGGTTAGTATCAGAAAGCCGTCGTAGGATTATAGACGGAACATTTTACGCATGGAAAAATTCGATGGTAAAATCAGTTAGTCAACGTTTGTAAATCTGAATACGATAAAAAACACACACAAATAGAAGAGTAAAAGATGAATATTTTAGATAGGTACATCATTAAAAAATATCTGAGCACGTTTTTCTTTACGATGCTCCTTATTACTATGATAGCCGTCACCATCAACTATTTTGAGCAAGTCGATAAATTTCTAAATTCAGAACTTACATTTTATCAAATCGTATTCGAGTATTATCTATACTTTATCCCATGGATTAATGGTCTCTTATGGCCTTTGTTTGCTCTTTTGGCAGTGATATTTTTTACTTCAAGAATGGCAAAAAACTCAGAAATTATCAGTATTTTAAGTGCAAGAGTAAGTTATGCTAGATTCTTGGTCCCTTATATGGTCGGGGCAGCAATATTAGCGACTTTGCTGTGGATAGGCAATAATTATGTGATCCCAAAGAGCAATTTGGCAAAAAATGAATTTGAAAGTCAGTACATCAGAGCTAGTGCCAAACAATCTAGAACCACCAATATACATCTATGGCTTTCGCCGACAGAAAAGATCTACATTAGAAATTATTCCATCAGAGATAGCACAGGACGTACGTTTAGATTGGAAAAGTACAAAGATAATAATCTTATTTATACGTTAAAGGCAGATAAAATATCATTTGCCAAAGCACCTAATACTTGGGAATTAGAAGGTTACGAGATAAGAACGTTTAATGGTGTCAATGAGGAACTGATTTCAAAGGCTACCGAAAAATTTGATACCATCTTTAATTTTGTACCTGATGACTTCACTCGTTATACCAAACAAATGGAAGTCATGAATACTAGCGATCTGAAAGCTTTTCTTAAAAATGAGCAAGAAAGAGGATTAGATTCTGGTAAGAAATATAGTATTGAGCTATATAGAAGGACAGCAGATCCTTTCACTATATTTATATTGACATTAATTGGTGTGTCAGTAGCATCTAGAAAAGTTCGAGGTGGTATGGGTTTCCATTTGGCCGCGGGCATAGTGATAGGTGCGATCTTTGTTATCTTGTCTAAATTTAGCACTACATTTTCTACGAATCTTTCGTTACATCCTGGAATTGGCGTTTGGATTCCCAATATGTTGTTTAGCTTGGTAGCAATTTATTTGGTCAAAACAGCTCAGAAATAGGTTCATTACCAAATGGCTCATTTTCAAACACCAACTAACAATAATTCATTTTTTTTTGTTTCCCAAAATACGGAGAAATATTTTAGGACTAAAAATAATATTTTAAAAAAAAAAGATATTATTCTTTTATAGTTGAATTTTTGTTTTATATTTGTCACGATATTTAATTATAAACGTAAAATTTATTGCAAATGAAAAAGTTGTTAATTTTTATTTTTCTTGGATTCATGGTTGCTATTGTAAGTCTTAGCTTACAAAATAATAATAGTGATGAATTGTTTTTTATTCCTGATGGTAATATTGCATATGCAACTGATCCCAACACTACAGTTCCAGTTAGTCAAAAACAATGTTATTATAAACCAGGTGGGAGTTGCCCAGGTTCATGTAATCATGGTGTGGCGTTGCCGGAAAATGTTTGCAAAGATAAAAAATAGTCCTTTGGGTTATTCTTTATTTTAGTCTTAAAAGATATTGGAGTAAATTGATTAAATTTATTCCATTATCTTTTTTATAAAGGCAGTTTGACAAATTTAACCATTTAAATATTTTGTTTTGTTCGTGGCATAGTTTTAGCCTACTATTTTTCACTTTGCTTGGTAGAGTGTTTGTTTTAATGTCCAAACTTTAGCACAATTATTTCTAGCAATCTGTCCTTATCTGTATATTTTATGACGTGATTTCAAATAGCAGTTAATATTGTTTTTTGTTATGTGGACTACTGATAAATATTTTTTGTTTTAAACTTGTAATAATATTCTTTAACCCTAAAACTTTTTAACATGAGAAAGTATTTGTTATTTGTTTTTTTTGTTATAACGGTTGGTATTTTAAGTCTTGACTTTCAAAATACTAATGATAGTGAATTATTTTTTATTTCAGATGCTAACATAGCATATGCAACTGATCCCAACACTCCAGTTCCAATTTATAGTTGTAAATATAAGCCAGGTGGTAGTACGTGCAGGAAATGTAGTGATGTTCCAATTGCAGATAATATTTGTGTACCAACAAAATCTTAGATTACGATTATTTTTTGTTATAGAAAAGGAGGATTATATTGATGTAAATGGAATAGATTTACATCAATATAATTTCAAAGAAATATTTGTCAATTTTTCAAAATGATAAATTATTACCATAGTGAAGTTCTTAAAGATGAAAATTTATTTTCTAATAATTTTAACCCTAACTAAGTTTCGACAGTTTAGACTAAAATTTTTTGTGTTATTTTAAATCGTTTTGAGCAAAGTTTCTTAAGTACAACAGATAAAATCAAATTTATAATCATCTACAACCAGATAATGTGAAATATAGGTTACTAATTTTATTTACTACTTTTATTATTTTTGGTTGTAAGGAATGGGATCCTTATTCTAATAAAAAGTATGAAATAATAGATACAGAATCAAGGCCAAAGTTTAATTTAAATAGCTTTTCTAAAGTTGAAATAATAAATGAGTTTGTAGAATTTCCAACTGAATTGTTGGTAATAAATGATTTTCTTTTTATTGCAGAGTCAAGAAGTGAAACAAATATATTACATAAATATGAAATTATTGAAGAAAAAATAAGTTCATGTTTCAACAAGGGTTCTCTAGACAATCAATATTTGTATGTATGGCAAATGACAAAAGATCACACTGGAAGTCTTTGTTTTACTGATTTTATTAAAAAAGTATTTGTTTGTTACGACTTAGAACAGTTTTGTTCTAATAATGAAAAAGTGCCTAAAGTTTCGGTTAAATTTGAAAACGAACCAATTAATAATATAGTTAGTTTTAGAGATCAATTATATTTCACAAATACTGAAAATGTTAAAAGTAGGATCTTTGCTTCTGATGCTGAATTAAAAAGCAATGTTGGGTATGGGAACTTGTTAATAAAAGAAAACTTAAAAATGTCAGATGACTTTCAATTAGGGTTTAACGATGTAAAGGTCCAAACATTCAATAACAATATTGTAATGGGCTATAAATATGCCCCGATGATAGAGTTATTTAATATCGAAACTAATGAAATAAAAACAATTATTATTCCGAAAAAGTTTAATCCAACTATTGACATTTCCTATAAAGATAGTAACCAAGTGTTTGCTTATAAAGAAAATTTTACAGTTGAGACAATTGCTGATATAGCTAGTACGGAAGAATATTTATATATTCTGTATGACGGTTCAAAGTGGCAACCAAATAGTTATAAAGAAGGTTGTAAAGTTATTTATGTTTTTGATAAGTTTGGAGAATATAAACATCAATATCAAATAGATAAAGGTGTTATTGATATTTCAGTTTACAAAGATTCATTATTGTTTGGAGTTAATTTTGGAGGTATTAATCCAATAGTTTTATCATATAAATTATAGTATTGAGAAACAAGAGTATAGTATTTATTTGTTTACTTTTTATAACCTTTTCATGTTCGAATGAAAAGGTTGTGCAGAAGCATGTTATGACACAAGGTAGTACTTTGAATGATAAGTGGAAAGGTAGTAGTATTTTGGGCTTACTTGATTCAATTGGTATTGATAGCATTGAAAAGTATAATTTTTTAGTTGTGTTGGACGCTAATTGCGGAAGTTGTTTTGGAGAATTAGAAGTTTGGAGAAAGAGAATTGTTCCTAAGTTAGGAAATAACGGATTAAAATATTATTTTGTACTTTTATCAAATGATAAAAAGGTTACAAATTTTTTGTTGAAAGAAAGGGATTTCAAAGATTTTATTTTTAATTTTGATGATAAGGATATAATTAAACATAATTTGCCATTTATGTTAGAAGATAAAGTGTATAATGCCCTGTTGTTTGATAAAAACGGCCTAGTCCATACTGTTGGTTCACCCTTAGTTTTGGAAAATTTATTTAACTATTACGTAGAAGTAATAAAAAAATAATGTATAGTTTGAAAGTCAAATTATTTTATTCATTGGCATCATTCTTTTTTTTGGTTTGGATTTATTTAAACTACAAAGTCTTTTTTATTAGCTCTGATTCAATGTTGAACACAATAAAGAGTGGAACTTGGGTTGTTTGTAACAAAAGTGAAGTTACAAATATTGATGACATTATTTTATTCAACTACAATAATTTCAATTTTATTAAAAGAAATAAGGGACAAAGTGGAGATACTTTAAGGTGGGAAGAGCAAAAATTGATTATTAACGGGGTTCAGGAAAAAATATATGAAACATATAAATATACTTATATGATTGATGCAAAAAACTTAGACAAACAAAATCTAGATACAGTTTTTAATATCCCAAATTTATTGTTTTATAGTAAGAATAAGTTTATTTATAATGGTGCTCTATATCATTTCAATAATTTAAGTAGTTTAGATGGTATAAGTGTGTATCCAATGTATACTAAAGGTTTAAGTGATAAAATGATAACAATTAATACCAATAACTTATTATTGGATTGGGATTGTGATTTTATTGTTCCATACAAAGGATACACAATACTAATGGACACAATAAATATTCAAATATATGGATCCACAATATTAAATTTCGAAAACATCTCATATAGTATTAACAAGTATTTTACCTTTACTAAAGATTATTGTTTTGTTATTGGCGATAATAGAATGTCATCTTTTGATTCAAGATTTTTTGGATTTATTCCTTCCAAATCTGTGTTTGGTAAAATGATTTTTAAATTTTAACACCTAGAAATGGATAAACTATTTTCGTTTACAGCAATTTTCATTTTGTTAGTTATATCCAATTTACATTCTAGATCTTTTGATGGAAAACTAAAGATTTATTTTTTGTGTCAAGAAAATACAAAATGTGATCAAAATTATTTGATTTCGACTTTGACTGATTTTTCGTTTGTTCGTGACAGATTTAGCTGTGATTTTCAAATTGTTCAATCTCAAGTAGACGCAGGGATAAATTCAGTAAATGTATCACTATTTTTTTTGGGATATAACAAGTTTGAAAATTTACGCGATACTATTAATTACAATGTTGAAGATTTTGCAAGTAGTAATGATGTTTACAGAAAAAAACTTATTGAAATGATATATTTAGGTATAAAAAAATTGGAAGCTCAAGTTACTAATGAAATTACTAATGATACTTTGAAAGTGCCTAATGATAAGTTTAAAAACTGGCAGTTTTCGGAGAGTATATCTGGTTATTTTGCAGGTGATCAAAATTCAAGTTCTTCATCGTTGAAGCTGAGTTCACTTGCACGACGTGAAACTCTAAATCATCGACTGGGTTGCCTACTTTATTTTGATTTTAATAAAGATAAATTTACTTTTGAATCTGTAGGGGACTCAGGAAATGATACTATAATTCAAGTAATTGCAAAGCGTAATGTTAAGCAAATTTCATTTGAATTTTTAAAAAAAATTAACGGTCACTGGGCAACTGGCTTTAGGTCGTCATTTTATGAATCTGAGGTAGCAAATATAAAAAGGAGACTTAGTTACCGTGGCTTAATAGAGTACAGTATTTTTGATTATAGCGAATTTACATCAAATAGGATTTATTTAGATTGTGAAATCGGCACCGAAGTTTCTAAATATGTTGATACAACAATTTATCTTAAGCTAAATGAAAACAGAATGTACAACATTGCCTCAATCCAATCATCATTTACAAAACCATGGGGAACAATGAATTTTGGTTGTTTTTTTAAATATTATTTGTCTGATCTAAGGCAAAATAGTTTGTATTTGGGGACTGGAGTTGAGTGGAGTGTATTTAAAGGATTAAACTTAAGTTTAAGTGGGTCTTATCAATTTATACACGATCAAATTTCCTTACCTAAAGATGATGTTACACTTGAAGATTTGCTTACCCAAAGAAGATTGATTTTTAGTAATTTCGATTTTGATATTTACATAGGTCTATCATATACCTTTGGATCAATTTATTCCCCGCAAGTTTCTCCTTTTTTTAGAGATTTTAATTTTTAAATATCTAAGTGTGGATCGTTTTAAATTTGGCAGGTAGCATTACTAAGTCATTAGAAGTTATCAATGCTAAGATTTTGAGCAATAGTATATTAAAAGGGGTTTAATATCTTTATTAAACAAATCTCCTTGATTTTTAACGATATGCATACTACTTAAAAGAAAAAATTCCTACCTTTGCGGCCATTTTTAATAAATTAGCATTTTTTAACCACTGTCTGAATTTTTCAGGCATACAAATTTTTTAAGTTATGATAGAAGATAATGAAGTAACGAATGATCAGTTAGATGATGCAGGCGTTATCATTGAAGACATTTCAGACGTAGAGCTGGAACCAGTAGTTGTTGACAATTCAACAGCGCATGATGATTATGATTGGTCAATGGGTAAAAGAAATACCCTAAAATATGACGAAGCAGATCACAAAAGATATTTCGAACAATATGACCAATCACTTAATTCAGTTGCAGAATTAGAAGTAGTTAAAGGTCGTGTTACATCTATCCATAGTGGAGATGTAGTTTTAGATATCAACTATAAGTCAGACGGACTTGTTTCTTTATCAGAATTCAGAGATACTCCTGATCTTAAGGTTGGAGATTATGTTGATGTTTATGTAGAGAACAAAGAAGATTTCAGAGGTCAACTAGTATTGTCAAGAAGAAAAGCTAAGTTATTAAAAGCTTGGGACAATTTAGTAGATTCTTACAAGAATGGTACAATTATCAAAGGTCACGTTATCAGCAAAACAAAAGGTGGTCTTATTGTGGACTGTCTTGGTCTTGAGACATTCTTACCAGGATCTCAGATCGATGTGAAACCTATTACAGATTACGATATCTATGTAGGTAAAACAATGGAATTCAAAGTGGTGAAAATTAATGAAGCCATCAAAAATGCCGTTGTATCTCACAAAGCACTTATCGAAAGTGATCTTGCTGAACAAAGAGAAACCATCATTTCTGGTCTTGAAAAAGGACAAGTTTTGGAAGGTGTGGTCAAAAACATCACAGATTTTGGTGCATTTATGGACCTTGGTGGTGTTGACGGACTTCTTTATATTACAGATATTTCATGGGGTAGAATCAATCATCCAAATGAAGTATTATCTCTTAACCAAAAAATCAATGTTGTAGTACTTGATTTTGGTGAAGATAAGAAAAGAATATCTTTAGGTCTTAAGCAATTGACACCACACCCATGGGAAGTATTGGATAATACGATTTCAGAAGGTAGCGTAGTTAGAGGTAAGATCGTGAACATCGAAGATTATGGTGCTTTCTTAGAAATCATCCCAGGTGTTGAAGGTTTGATCCACGTTTCTGAAGTAAACTGGAGCAATCAGCCTGTAAGCGCTAGAGATTTCTTTACCCTTGGTCAAGAAATGGATTCCAAAGTGGTTACCATTGACAGAGATGAAAGAAAAATGTCTTTGAGTATCAAACAAATGACAGAAGATCCATGGAGTGTAGTTACAGCAACTTACAAAGTTGGTACTAAACACACAGGTGAAGTTAAAAATCTTACACCATATGGCGTATTTGTTGAATTAGACAATGGTATCGGAGGTATGGTTCACATCTCTGACTTATCTTGGACTAAGAGATATTCTCACCCTTCAGAATTTACTAAAGTAGGAGAAAAAATTGATGTTTCTATCCTTGAAGTAGACGAAGAGAGCAGAAAACTTTCACTAGGTCACAAACAATTGGAAGAAAATCCATGGGACACTTTCGAAAATGTATTCCCTGTAGGATCTTACCACGAAGCAACTATTGTTAAAAAAGACGATAGAGGCGCGATTGTTCAGTTACCATATGGTCTAGAAGCATATGCACCGATCAAACATATCAAAAAAGATGATGGTTCGACAGCTGCAAATGAAGAAGTTTTAACATTCAAAGTTATTGAATTTAATAGAGACGATAAGAGAATTATTGTTTCTCATACTAGATATCTTGAAGACATCAGAAGAGAAGCTGATCAGATAGTTGAAACTGAAAAAACCAAAGAGAAGGAAGAAGTCAAAAAGACAATCAAAGCAACTCAGGCAAAAGTAGAATTATCTACGTTTGGTGATATCGCAGGTTTTTCTGAACTAAAAGAGCAAATGGCAGAAGCAGCAGCAACCGCAAAAGTAGCTGATGTAAAAGAAGAAGTTGCCAAAGCTGTAGTACCGGAAGAGAAACCAGCTGCTCCTGCAAAAGGTGATGATCTTAAGATCGTTGAAGGTATAGGACCAAAAATTGAAGAGTTATTCAATAATGCAAATATCTTTACTTATGCTGAATTAGCAAAAGCAGATCCAGCTGACCTTAAAGAAATTCTTAATGCTGCTGGTTCTAGATACCAAATGCACGACCCGACATCTTGGCCAATGCAAGCTGAATTAGCTGCTAATGGTGAGTGGGACAAACTCAAAGAATGGCAAGATAATGCTAAAGGTGGTAAGATAGAAGAGTAACATCATTCGAATCAACCAAATAAAAGAGAGAGCTTTTGTCTTCATTGATAAAGGCTCTCTTTTTTTTGAACATATTTGGTGATTTGATGTTTGATGATTTCTTTAGTAAAAATCATTAATTTGAAAAGAGTAGGAATTATTGGGTCAGGTTTTTCTGGATTGGCAGCAGCATCTTGTTTAGCAAAGGCAGGTTTTGATGTTACCGTTCTTGAAAAGAATAGCACTTTAGGTGGCCGTGCAAGAAAGTTTGAAGTTGATGGTTTTACATTTGATATGGGGCCTTCCTGGTATTGGATGCCCGAGGTATTTGAAAATTATTTTAATATTTTCGGAAAAAAGTCTTCAGATTTTTATGAGCTCAAAAGATTAGATCCTTCCTACGACGTAATTTTTGGAAAAAATGATATCGTTTCAATTCCTGCAAATTATAATCAATTAAAAGAACTTTTTGAATCCTTAGAGCAAGGAAGCGGTGTTAAACTTGATAAGTTTTTGGAAGAAGCTGAATATAAATATACCGTTGGTATGAACGAATTTGTTTGGAAACCAGGTAATTCTATTTTTGATTTTGCTGACATACGTGTATTAAAGAGTTTATTTAAATTGCAAATGTTATCTTCTATTTCTACACAAGTTGATAAGTTGTTTAAAAATGAAAAGATAAGAGATATTCTTAAGTTCCCAGTTTTGTTTCTTGGAGCTACTCCAGAAAACACGCCTGCACTTTACAGTTTAATGAATTATGCTGATCTTAAACTTGGGACATGGTATCCTATGGGTGGTATGTACAAAGTTATCGAAGGCTTTGTGTCTGTAGCAAAAGATTTGGGCGTTAAATTTATAACAAACGCTGATGTAAAGGAGATAGTTGTTGAAGAAAGTAGGGCAACGAAAATGATCACAGATTCAACATCATATGATTTTGATTACATAGTGGCAAGTGCAGACTACCATCATGTAGAGCAGAATCTTTTACCCAAAAAATATAGAATGTACGACCAAGCCTATTGGGAAAATCGTACGATGGCTCCAAGTTCTCTACTTTTTTATGTTGGATTAAATAAAAAAATCGAGGGTGTAAAACATCATAATCTGTTCTTTGATGAGAATTTTGCGCGACATGCAGATGAAATTTATACTAATCCAACTTGGCCGACTGCCCCATTATTTTATTTGTCATGTCCATCAGTTACTGATTCAAGTTTGGCGTCTGATGGAAATGAAAATTTATTTATGCTAATGCCCTTAGCACCTGGCATCAAAGACGAACCTGAACTGCATGAAAAGTATTTTGATATAATGTGTAATAGGATTCAGAAAATACTTGATGTTGACATACGAGACAGTATTGTATATAAAAGATCTTATTGTTTGAATGACTTTATTTCAGATTATAATGCATTTAAGGGAAATGCTTATGGTTTGGCGAATACATTAACCCAAACTGCTTTTTTGAAACCAAAGATGAAAAGTAGAAATATACAAAACCTGTTTTTTACGGGTCAGCTTACTACGCCTGGTCCTGGTGTTCCTCCATCCATAATTTCGGGTCAGGTGGTAGCAAATGAAATTATTAGTTCACATAAAACACATTAGCATGGAACTATATTCAAAAGTATGCTTCGATTGTAATGCCGTCATAACGAAAAGTTATAGTACATCTTTTTCATTGGGAATAAGAATGTTTGCAAAAGAACTCAGATATCCAATTTATGCTATTTATGGTTTTGTACGGTTTGCTGATGAAATAGTAGATACTTTTCATCACATAGATAAAAAGCAGTTTTTAGATGAGTTTAAAATAGATACATTTAAGGCAATTGAAAATAAAATTAGTCTAAATCCTGTGTTACACTCTTTTCAGGAAGTAGTAAATAAATATAATATCGATCATGAACTTATAAAAGCGTTTCTTCATAGTATGGAAATGGACTTATATAAATCAGTTTATGAAAAAAAAGATTTAGATTTATATATATATGGTTCCGCTGAAGTAGTAGGTTTAATGTGTCTATATGTTTTTTTAAATGGAGATATTAATGAGTATGAAAAATTAAAGGCTCCAGCCCAATCATTAGGGGCGGCATTTCAAAAAATTAATTTTTTGAGAGATATGAAGTCTGATTATCTAGAGAGAGGACGGGTTTACTTTCCAAACATAGATTTTGATTTATTTACTGAATCTGATAAAAAGTCCATTCAAGATGATATTCAAAAGGATTTTGATGATGCATATAAAGGAATTGTCGCATTGCCTAGATCATCTAGATTAGGCGTATATTGTGCTTACAAATACTATATAAACTTATTTTATAAGATTAGATCCTTATCTGCCGACACTATAAAGGAAAGAAGAATACGAGTTAGTGATAAACGGAAACTCTTTCTTCTAACCACTTCCGCTTTTCAACATAAATTTGATTTATTTTAATCTAGCGCTTTTAATACGTAATAAATAGTAAATCAATTTGTTACAGTGTATTATTTATAAGTAGAAAGAAATTTAGGAAAAAAATATTTAAAAATAGTTGTCAAAATGTT
>DLGT01000135.1:1681-8086 GCA_002482845.1 Saprospiraceae bacterium UBA7687 | reverse complement strand
AGATTGGTCTATGTGGATTGATGCCTTAAAAGAGGCAAATGTATTGGCTGAGGGGCTAACAACCATTGCTTATTCTTATATTGGTCCAGAAGTAACAGAAGCGGTTTATAGAAAAGGTACAATTGGTAGAGCGAAAGACCATTTAGAGGCTACTGCTTTTGAAATTACGGAGAAGTTAAAGGATATTAATGGTAAGGGATATGTATCTGTTAACAAGGCTTTAGTCACCCAAGCGAGTTCGGCAATACCAGTAATTCCATTATATATTTCATTACTATATAAAATAATGAAAGCTGAAGGAATTCACGAAGGTTGTATTGAACAAATTCAGAGATTATATTCGGAGCGATTATTTACAGGCAATGCTATTCCAACTGATGAAAAAGGGAGAATACGAATTGATGATTGGGAGATGCGCGCTGATGTGCAGGAAAAAATTGCTAAACTTTGGACAGCATCAACAACTGAAAGTCTTGTTGAATTAGGTGATTTAGCTGGATACAAACAAGATTTTTTGAATTTGTTTGGTTTTGGATTCGAAGGTGTGGATTATCAAGCAGATACAGATGAAATGAAAATGATACCAAGTATAAAAAAATAACAATTTACTTCATAAATGTTATAAAACCCTGAATTTTTCAGGGTTTTTTTGTGTTTTATCGTATTTATTTGCTTTTTGTCGATATTAATTATTTTGTAATAAATATGTTAATTATTTATAATTATATTAGCAAATGCTTAACAATTAATTAATAATATTTATGAAAAAAATTACTTTATTTTTATTTGCACTCTTTTCGTGTTGGCAAATAAATGCCCAAGTAAGTTCTTATTCTTTTTCGGAGTTTTTAGGAACTTACACGGAAAATTCTGCAGGAGCTACTACAATTGCGGGTTTAAGAGCTGATACTTTTATTAGTACCGCTCAAAATATTGGTTTTGATTTTGTTTATGATGGAGTGACTTACACTCAATTTAAAATGAGTTCAAATGGTATAATTAGTTTTAATACTTCTGGGACTAACTCTTTGACTGCAAATGATTTATCTTCGGCAAATGCTGCTTCTAGACCAATTATTGCACCTTTGTGGGATGATTTAGATGGAGGTGATATTGCTAGTTCAGTTGCGTCATATGAACTTTCAGGAGTTGCTCCTAACAGAGTTTTAACAGTTGAATGGAAAAATTGGCAATGGAATTACAACGCTACCACAAATCCTGTTATTAGTTTTCAAGTAAAATTATATGAGACAACGAATGTCATTGATTTCGTTTACAGACAAGAGGCTGGTGCAATTGTGTCTGGTACTGCTTCTATCGGAATAGGATCTGCAATAGGTTCAGGAGCCGGTAGTTTTTTAAGTTTGGAAAGTGTAACTACCCCAACGGTTTCTAGCACAACTTCTACAAATACTTTAAATACAAAACCTGTAACAGGTCAAACTTATAGATTCACACCTCCACTTCCATGTACTGGAACACCAGTTGCAGGTACTTCATCTCCAGCCACTCAAACTTTATTGTCAGGTCAAACTCCTGCTACACTAACAGTAACTGGTCAGACCGCTGGGGTTTCTAGTTTAACTTTTCAATGGGAGGAATCAACTAACGGTACAGATTGGGCTAATGCGACTGGAGGAACAGGAGCTACAACTTTAGCTTACACACCACCTACTTTTTCTGGTACTATGATAATGTACAGATTGAGAATTACATGTACAGCATCAGCAGAAAGTTCGGTTTCAACTGTTGCAACAGTTGGACCATGTGGAGCATTAACCGTTCCAGCATTAGAAATATTAGATACTTTTCTGCCAACATGTTGGCAAGAAGCAGATAATGGTGATCTAGCAACTGGTCCTGTAACTTTTTTATCTGGGGCTTGGGTAGCTGATGGATTTGGTAATCAAGGAACTAATGGTGCGGCAAGAATCTTAATAGATGGGGCTTCAGATAATGATTGGATAATAACCCCTTTATATGCTATTCCATCTACGGGATTTGAACTTAAATATGATGCTGCGGCAACTCAATCAGGGTTAACGACGAATCCTACAACACCATGGGAAGCAGATGACTTTGTTGAGGTTTTAGTGTCAACTGGGTTTACCAATTGGACAGTTCTTTATACTTACAATGCGGCTAATGCTAACATTCCTCTAAATACAGGAACACCTAATGTTATTAATTTAGATGCATATGCTGGTCAAAATATAAGATTTGCTTTTAGAGCTGTAGAGGGTGTGGATAATGGTTCTGCATCGATTGACTTTTCAATTGATAATATTCAAATTAGAGAGACACCTCCATGTGTTGAGCCAACATTGTTAACAGCGATAAACCCAACTTCTTCTAGTATTGATTTAAGTTGGACTCCTGGTGGAACAGAATTGGATTGGGAATATGTAGTACAACCGCAAGGTACTGGTGTTCCAACAGGGTCAGGAAATGCTATTGATACCAACATGTTTACGGAATCTGGATTACAAGTAAATACTGCTTATGAAGTCTATGTAAGATCATTCTGTGATGTAACGGAACAAAGTCCATGGGTTGGACCAGTTAATTTTAGAACTTTATGTGAAACGGTTACTGATTTTGCACAGAACTTTGATACTGTAACAACACCTACTATGCCTGATTGTTGGTCTAAGATTTCTGCAACGGGTTCTTCGTATACTCAAACAGGATCTCCTAATTCAGGGCCAAATACATTGTATTTATATTCTAGTAGTGGAACTAATTTAGCTGTTGTTTCCATGACGCCGGTTTCTAATTTAGGGTCAGGAACACACAGATTGCGTTTCAACATGCGTGGAAATTTCTCAACTGGAGGAGTGGTAGAGTTCGGATACCTTACCGATCCAACAGATGCTACTTCATTTACTTTAATCTCATCTGTTGCTGCGGCTTCAACAACCTATCAACAATATGCGATTACACCTGTTGCGGGAACTTATTCAAATTACCCTGCGTTTAGACACACAGGTGTCCCTGCGAATAGTGTTTTAATTGATGATGTGGTTTGGGAGCAAATACCTTTATTGCCAGTTTGTTCAACAATTTCTTCACCTGCTGATGCTGCAGTAGATGTGGCAATCACTGCTAATATTTCTTGGGATGCGAATATAGATGCTATAGGTTATCGTTTAAAAATAGGTACAACTTCTGGAGGATCTGAAGTTTTAGTTGAAACAGATTTAGGTAATGTTTTAACATACAACCCACCAGTTGATTTTAATTATTCAACGGTGTATTATGTTACTTTAACACCTTACAGTGCTAATGGTTCAGCAACTGGCTGTTTAGAGACAACTTTTACTACAAGAGCTATGCCTCCTGTAGGTTCTGTTTGTTCAGATCCGATTATAATAAACGCCGCAACGTTACCATTTACAACAACTGATAATACAAATTTATATGGGGACGATTATGAGAACGGTTCTTCACCTTGTACAGATTATTATATGAGTGGTGATGATGTAGTTTATGCTATTACGCCAGTATCCGATATTTCTGTTGATATCATGTTGAGTGATTTAGGGGGTACTTGGTCTGGTATTCACGTTTTAGATGGTTGCCCGGATGAGACTACTCCTCCAAATTGTGTTGCTTTTGCAGGTGATTCAGGATCTGCTGACAGAGATTTACAGGACGTATTATTAACAGGTGGAGTAACTTATTATATTGTTATTTCTACTTGGGCTACTCCGCAAAGTGTTACATATACTTTAACGATTACTGAAAATACTTGTGTTAATCCGACTGCTACTTTTTCAGCAACTAATAATTGTCCAACTACTACTTTTAATGCTGTTGCAAACATATCTGATTTAGGTTCTGCGACTTCATTGACAGTAACGGATAATCAAGGAAGTCTTCCTCAAAATGTAACTGCTGTTGGAAATGTGTCTTTTGGACCATATGCCTTTGGAACTAATGTGGTTTTAACGGTTACTAATGACCAAGACGGAACTTGTAATGTTATAAGTTCTAACTTATCGGTTGTTGGTTGTCCTCCAGCAAATGATGAATGTAATAATGCAATTGCTTTAACTCCTGGCGGAGTGTTTACTTCATACCCAGTAGTAGGAACAAATGTGGCAGCAACTAGAAATAGTGCTGATTCTACACCAACATGTGGAGCATTTAATTTTTCTACAAATGGTAAAGATGTATGGTATAGTGTTGTTGTTCCTGCTAGCGGTAATCTTTCTATTGAAACTAATAACAATAGTGATGCAAACATGACTGATACTGTTTTTGAAGTTTATTCTGGGACATGTGGATCATTAACATTAGTAGAATGTAATGATGATGGTAGTACAGATGGTGCTTTCTCGTTAGTTTCTTTAACTAATAGAACTCCAGGTGAAGTATTATTAATTAGAGTTTGGGGATATAACACTAATACTGGAACTTTCCAAGTATCAGCATACGATGCATCATTGTCTTCTGATTCATTTGATAATAATAATTTCTTAGCGTATCCTAACCCGGTGAAAGATGTATTTAATTTATCTTATTCTTCAGAAATTTCATCTGTAAAAGTGATAAATTTACTTGGGCAAGAAGTTTTGACTAGAACGGTTAATGCTACTTCTACTCAAATAGATATGTCGCAATTAAGTGCTGGAACTTATATCGTAAATGCTACTGTTGGTGACACAGTTAAAATAATCAAGATTGTTAAGCAATAATTAATTTAAATTTTTGTAATTAAAGTCCCGATTTTATCGGGACTTTTCTTTTTATTACCTTTGTGAAAAATAAGACATGTATTTTTCATTTATTGTTCCTGTTTATAATAGACCCGATGAAATTGATGAACTACTTGAAAGTTTATCGAAACTAAAAACTGAAACCCTGTTTGAAGTCGTTATAATTGAAGACGGCTCTACGATTCCTTGTGAGACTATAGTAGAAAAATACAATTCCAAAATTTCTATATCGTATCATTTTAAACCTAACTCAGGACCTGGTGATTCTCGTAATTATGGTATGAAGGTGGCAAAAGGAGATTATTTTATCATTCTCGATTCGGATTGTATTATTCCGCCAGATTATTTATTGCAAGTTCAAAAAAGTCTAGAAGTAGAATACGTAGATTGTTTTGGTGGCCCAGATGCAGCATTAGATTCTTTCTCAGATATTCAAAAAGCCATCAACTTTTCAATGACTTCTTTTTTGACCACAGGTGGTATAAGAGGTGGGAGTGAGAAAGTAGGCAAATTTCAACCACGTAGTTTCAATATGGGGCTGTCAAAAAAGGCATTTGAAGCCTCTGAAGGTTTTGGCAATATTCATCCAGGTGAAGACCCTGATTTAGCTATTCGATTATGGAATTTAGGTTTTCGAACAAAATTAATTCAATCGGCTTTTGTTTATCACAAGAGGAGAATTAGTTGGGAGAAGTTTCAAATTCAAGTTTATAAATTTGGAAAAGCCCGACCTATTTTGAATTTTTGGTATCCTGAACAGGCTAAAGTTACCTTTTGGTTTCCTAGTTTGTTTTTATTTGGATTTTTAATTTCAATTTTATTTGCCTTATTATTGTTTCCTTATTTTTTAATTATTTACCTTTTCTATTTTGTGATTTTATTTCTTTCTTCTTACTTTAAGAATAGAAATTTTAAGATAGCACTTTATTCTGTATTTGCATCATTAATTCAATTTTATGGATACGGAAAAGGTTTTATACTTTCCTATTTTAAAGTGTTGATTTTAAAACAAGCGCCTGAAAAAGCATTTCCAGAATTATTTTTTAAAAAATAAACAATGACAAGAATTATTGGTTTAACGGGTGGAATAGGTAGCGGAAAGTCAACTGTAGCAAATTATATTGCATCAAAAGGTGTTCCAGTATATATTGCTGATGAGGAAGCTAAAAAATTGATGAATTCAAAACAGCTTTTAACTAAAATTCAAGCCATTTTTGAAGAGAATATTATGACCGATTCTGGAAACCTTGATCGAAAAAAAATAGCAGAAATAGTTTTTAACACACCTGAAAAATTAACCGAGCTCAATAAAATTGTTCATCCAGCAGTTAAAATACACTTTGATGATTGGGTTAAAAAGCATAAAAATACCCCTTTTATCATCAAAGAGGCCGCTATTTTGTTTGAGACAGGTGGAAATTTAACATGTGATAAAGTAATTTTGGTTACTGCACCAGAAGAGCTCCGGATTGAAAGGGCTATGAAAAGAGATAAAGTGGATAGAGCGAGTGTGATGAAACGGATTCAAAATCAATGGTCTGAAGAAGAGAAAATCAAGAGAAGTGATTTCATTGTCAATAATTTAGATTTAAAAACTACCCTAAACAAAATAGATCAAATTCTTAAAATTTTATCAAAACAATAATAAAAGGTTTTTATGTTAATCTTTGGTTAATGTATTTTA
>DLGT01000135.1:0-1665 GCA_002482845.1 Saprospiraceae bacterium UBA7687 | reverse complement strand
AAATGTTAAAATGTTAAATTTGTTTCGATGAATAAATCAAGGTTTAGATTATTAGTTTTTTTAATGAGTTTGTCATTAATAGGCATTATTTTAGTTCAATTGTATTGGATTACAACCTCTTTGACTAAAAATGAAGAAGAATTCAAATACCATGTACAGCAAGTACTTGGTAATGTTTCAAATGCTATTAAGGATAAAGAATTGGTGTCCTTTTACAAACAATATAATAAAATTATTGACAGTACGGGCGTCGTACCTAAAGAAGAGGATTTAAAAGAGATTTATTTTTATGAGCGAGATAGAAAAACCAATGAAACCATTATCTATTCTAACACTTTAGTTGCTGAAAATTATGGAATATCAGGTTCGTTCTTTGATAAAAATGCAGGAGCTATAAACTTCGAGAAAGTTATTTCAAAAAGAAAAACGGAAATTTATAATGGTAATTCCATTAATGATGGAAGTTATCAATTAAATACCCAACCTAACGTAACAATCAAAAAAACAGGAAATCTTTCCATATTAGATCGTGCAAATTTTGAAGTGGCTTTTAGAGATATTGTGTCTCAAAAACCATTACAGAGTAGGATTTCTACTGACGAGTTAGCCAAAATGTTAAAAGAAGAGCTCAATAAATATGGGATTAAAACACCTTTTGAATTTGGAATTTACAGTAATGGTTTAGCTACAAAATTGCGTTCCGATAAGTTTAAATATCAGAAAAATAAAACGTATGGGATCCCAATTTTTCAAGATAATGAAGGGATTTCAAAGTATCAATTGCTAGTGGGGTTCCCACAGAAAAGTAAATTCGTTTTCTCCTCTCTAATTGGAATCACTAGTTTGTCTCTTTTATTTACTTTAGTTATAGTACTTACTTATTCAAGTGCATTGAACCAATTGATCAAGCAAAAGCAAATTTCTGAAATTAAGACCGATTTCATTAATAATATGACGCATGAATTTAAAACACCTATTGCCACTATAAATTTAGCTTTAGATGCTATTAAAAATCCAAAAATTATTGATGATAAAGAAAAAGTGCAGCGCTATCTTCAAATGATTAAGGAGGAAAATAAAAGGATGCATGCACAAGTGGAAAATGTTCTTAGAATTTCTAAATTAGAGAAAAATGAATTGGATATTTCTAAAGAGCCGAGAAATGTAGCTGAGATAATAGAAGATGCAATTGACCATGTCAGTTTAATAGTTGAAGATCGGGAAGGAGTGATTCATTCTCATTTTAATGCACAACGCAATACTATTTTATTGAATGAAGTACATTTTACCAATGTTTTGGTTAATGTTTTAGATAATGCTATTAAGTATTCTCCAAACGCACCTGTAATCGATATTTACACGGAAAATATTAAAGATTATATCTTAATTAAAATTCAAGATCAAGGAGCAGGAATGAGTAAAGTGGCTCAAAAAAGAGTTTTTGAAAAATTCTACAGAGAACACACAGGAGATTTACATAACGTTAAAGGTCATGGTCTTGGTTTGGCTTATGTAAAACAAATAGTGGAAGATCATAACGGTCAAATATATGTTGAAAGTGAAAAAGGAAAAGGTAGTACCTTTATAATAAAAATGCCATTAATCAATTAAAAAAAATACACAAATAGTATGGAAGGGAAAAAAATATTATTAGTAGAAGATGAT
>DLGT01000078.1 GCA_002482845.1 Saprospiraceae bacterium UBA7687 | reverse complement strand
GTACTTAAAAACCTAGACCTAGATTAGTGTGGTGGAAAAGAGGGATTGTGAAAGTGTGGAAATAGAAATGTTGTTGGGGATGAATAATATGATAAAGGTTTTATACTTTTGGTAAGCTTATAGTTTTATTGAATTTGAAAGACTTGAGTTTAATCTAGATCTTGAATAGTAACTTTTTTAAGACCAAAATTCAAAATTATGTTTTTTCTTTCTAGCTTTTCTTGTTCGATCGCACAATTAAAATATTCTCCTTAATGGCTTTTTAAAAATCATAGTAATTTGAATTCAAATTTAATAAAAATAACCTCAGTCATATCACTTCCCCTTTGTTTACTTTCACTGGAACACACTCTGGTATTGCTTTTGGATATCTTTTTAAGCAACACCAAAATCTAGCATGGTCATCAAATAATCAAACTCTTCAGCTTTGATTTATTTGTTATTTTTAAAATAGTGTAGAGCTTGCAGGACTCTGATTAAATCTCTTCTTTTATCGTTTTTCACACTTTATAATGCTTCAGCTAATAAAAACCAATACTGTTAAACAGTATCTTTCACAAGTTGATTCCAATTTTTGGATGAAACATAATCAAGATTAAATTCTGAGCTAATTTCATTGCTACAGTTGCTGATGTCACATGAATAGCTACTACATTGAACTCCAATAATTTCAATATCACTTTCTACCTGTTTGGTTAAATTCTTATATGAGTTGTTCTGGATGAATTCGTTGAAGTATTTTGGCATTCCAAATATGTTTTTCTCCATTTTGAGGTCATTATAAAATTTTTTCATTTCGATATATGAATTTTTACTGAGGATGAACATTGCAATCCCATGGTTAGCATTAACATTATAGAAATTTGGCACAAATGGTGACACAAATTTGAAAATAAACATGATATCATTTCTTCTATGAAGATATTGCTTTTAATAGTGTTGAAATAAGTTTTACTTTTATTTTTTCCTTTGTGCTTCTTGCATGACAGCTTACATATTGATTGATTGTCGAATATCATCGACCTTTTCAAATTGTACACCACCAATGTCAAGGTTATTTAAGTTTGGATAAGGATCATTTTTGAATTAATTTTTTTGATAAAAGTTTTTATTCTCATTTATACTGATCTTTGATTTGAGTGTTCCATAAATAAAGTTCTAGTTTTTGTTTGCTAAAAGTGGGTGTGAATAAATTTAAATCCAACTTATTCTTTTCTTTGGATCAATGCACAGACATCGGTCTATAAAATTTTGAGCATTTGCAGAAATATTGACCTTACTAAAATCTGGTCTACTATTTCTGATTTTTTTCAGAATATCATAATCGTTCATACCCATATATGGATATTTTCCATAAAGCATTTGATAGTAAACAACTCCGATAGACCAAATATCAGCTTCGAATCCATAAGGTTTTTCGTCAAGGACTTCTGGAGCCATGGTAAGTGAAGTTCCTAGGATAGTTTTTGCCATGCTTTTCTTTTCCATCTGTTTGGCAAAACCTAAATCGGCAATTTTGCAAGCACTGTTATGAAGCAATACATTTGCAACTTTGAAATCTCGATGCATGGCTTTAACCTAATGCAATCCCTAAAAATAAATAATGTTGATACTTTGAATCCATTGAGAATTTGTTTTAAAAAGGTTGTGGCTTAATCTTAAGATAAATTCTTCTTGAGTTTCAAATACTGTTCAAGGTCACCGCCATTACAGTATTAAGTAGCAATGAAAAGACTATTGCCACTTTTAAAGCTATCCACATATTTAATAACATTTTCATTAGCACATGATTTTAACACTTTAATTTATGTTTTCACTAGTTCTTCTAATTTAGGTGTCTCCGTCATTAACTTTTGTGCGATAATTTTGATTGCTACTGTGCTATTGTCACGATCATCTAGTGCCTAGTAAACTGATGCCCATGCACCTTCTCCTAGTAACCTGATAAATGTGTATGACTTGATGACTTGGCCAACAAAATTTTCTCTCTTCATATGTACCTTTGTGAAATAAATTATGCTATAAGTAATATGGCTATACACTAAAGTTGAATTTTTATTGAAAATATGGTAAAAAGAGTAATAACTTTATATATTTTATTATGCAAAAACATCACCTCAACTTTTATCTTTATCTTTACCAAATCTGTTTCAATACTTATAACAAATAATCATCATCTTTTTATTTCTTAGAAAACAGTAGAAACTTTACATTTCTTTATTACAAATCACCCCAATTTGTTAAGTCTCCAACAAACCCAAATCGGTTCACCTTATTCATTATGCCAAATACATGATTGTTCCCATTTTACTTATGAACCTCTACTTTAAATAATCAATTATATTATAATTTCTCCGTTAGAATTATGCAAAATCAAACTCAAAAACCATATTTCAATCAGATAACTATGATAGAATCTCAATATGAATCAAAACGCAAGAATATCTCAAATCCAACATCTAGCCTTCTACAGACACAGACTCGAAGTCCACTTCGCTAAAGATAAAGTACTATTTTATCTCATGTAGATACAAATAGCATGAATACTCCATCAAGAGTAAATAATGGAAAAGCATCATTATCACCTATTCGATCTAGGAGGAATGATTGTTCAATGGCTAGTACTAGATCCACAGCTATTTCTAGGAGAAAGAATGTAGAGAATGTTTGTGAAAATCATGGAAACAAGAGCGCTAAATACATGATCGAGAAGGATGGTGAATGCTTTTACTTTTGCTAGAGATGTGCTATTCAGTTGATCAGTAATGGCTTTAAACTAACAAAAATGGAAGTAGAATAAAAGAATGAAAACAGTCAAAGAATGAAATAAATCAATGACTTTTTAAAGAAACTTGACAATCTAGATGCTAACATGAACAAAAGAAAAAATAATGTTCGACAAATTGTGGAACAAAGCCAAAAATAACTAGATGGGTAACTCTAAAAAATTTAGCAGTTCTACTCACAATTCTATGATATTATCGATGAGCATAAAAAAAGAGTCGTTGGATAAATCAAAGCTGAATATCAAAAGTCGGCAAAAACTACAAAGGATTCGTTCCAATAAATTGAAAAATCCATTTCAGATTCAAATAACATCAAATAGGATATCCTATCCTCAATGAATTCTGTCATAATTGAAGTATCATAAGAAGATTTCCGATCAGTTATGACTCATTATTACACTTGTTTAAATGAGCTCAGCTAGGTCTGTACAAATAAATAAGATGAATCCATTAAAGTGAGAACACTCTCTTTCAAAAATGAGGAGAATGCTTGTCAAGCTTTTGTTGAAGGGCTTGTAATCGAGTGGGATGATGAGGAAGGAGAGCAAAGTGAAGAGGGACAAGGGGACAATGAACGAGAAAGATTTTAAGCTCCAGAATCTGACAGAGAGAATCCTATCGAATGTTTGGAGACTGAAGAAAGAAACCAGGGAAAAATTAAGTAAATTGGAGGATTGTTCTGCTCTTTTGATTAATGAATTGGTAACATTTTGTTGTGAAATATTTTGTAGATGTATCATATGGATGATAATTTAGAGTTTTAATAACTTCCTTTATCAAAAAATAGTTCAGTATGACTTAGAACATGCAAAATCAACAATAATTTCTGAACTTTCATCAAGGAGCAATATTTATCAATTGGAATAAATTGTAGATAAAAAAAAGCCTGTATCCGGATTTGAACCGGAGACCTCCTGCTTACTAGGCAGGTGCTCTACCACTAAGCTATACAGGCTAATTGTATGTTATTCGTCAAAGAAAATGATATGAGGTTTTTATTGTTTTTTTGTTATGGTTTTGATAAGCAATGTTTCTATCAAAAACAAGATTTCAATTGGTTGATAAATAAAATACCAAGTCTTTCATATTCAATGATCTGTTTTATCATGCCCGATGCCATGTTGATTCAATAAAATTGTCATCAAGTACTTTCATTAAGGGAGTGAATCATTTTTAGGTTGAATGTAATGAGAAGTCAGGATAGCATTGGATGGAAAATAAAAAAGGTGAAACTATTGGAAATTGTTGGCACAAAATTAAGCATAGGTTAATGATCTCTTGCCCATCTAATGTGATGATTATGATTACTTATCAATTATTACTATTTGATCCTAAAAAACATGAAAATAAAAAGGACAAAAATATTAGTAACAGCTCAATAATACTTAAAAAATACCACAACAATAGTGATATCGTCAATATTTTAGTCTTATCTTTTCCAAGCTTCCACAGCCAAATTCTCTAAATCTTTAACAGCTGATTGAGCATCGTTTCGAATAAAAGATTAACTAACAATGTTTAAAACTTGCTATTCTGTAATAAATTCCCATAATCCATCTGAAGCTATTACCATGAATTTGTTTTCTATAAATATTTCATTTTGTACATTTTGTTATCTCATGATACAAGATTTAAGGCTCATCAATAACACCCACAGTCGAAGCTACATAATCACCAAATGAGCGAGTCATAGCTAATCCAGGAATGTTCTGTTCTTTCACCCACACTCGAATAGGTCCCATTTGTTCGCCATCTTCATCTCTATATGGAAATACACGACCTCCATTCATTTCAATTCTCAGAGATTATCTTTTGTCTTCAGCTTTATGGTCAATTGATAATGGTTTATAGCTCCATTATTAAGTACCGACAGCTTGTTATGAAGGTCCTTTTGAGAAAAGGACAGCTCTGCTATCACCTAGATTTGCGCAGTACAAATTTTGTTTTTCGATATAAACCATACATGTTGTAGTCCCTGAAAACATGATATCGATGCCTGACTCTAGAAGATCTTTAGAAGTTTTTTGAAATGCTTATTTCATCGAAGAATCAACACTACTTTTGACAACTTTATTCATATTTTTGTTTTTTAAAAAATAATACTCAATATTTTCAGGGAGGATTTATTTGATAAACTATGACACGAAATGCCCATTAACTCCATGCCCATCACAGACACCAAACAAATGTCTTCCTTGCTTCATAAAATTCTCTATAATAATATATGAATCTTGGTTAGTTTTATTCTTTTTCTCAGGGCAGTATCCAACTCTATTACAAAAGGCTATTTTTGTGATGATGTCCTATTATTTTTTACCTTTCCCATATTTTGTAAGTAAATCTGACCATTATTTTGGGTTCACTTTCATGCTTTACTGTGATTTTGTCTTTTTATGCTTCAAAGGTTTTTTTTATTTAATTTATTTGGGGTGTTTAATGATTGATTCCTTATGGGGAAGGTTATTCAAACAACTAATAGTTTTTTTGTGTACTTTTTTCTTTTTGAGATCCTTATTAGCATTATTTTAATTGGCTCCTGAAGAATAAATATTGAAATTCTTGATATCCATATTGATATGAATCTTCTGATTTTTATATCCATACGGCGACTACAGTTTTTTCTTGCTCGATGTACCTTAATTTTTCCAATCTCGAGAATCCCGAGAAGAGACAATTGTCCTCATCTGCGTTTGACTAGATTTCTTAGGTGTATTAGCAAAAGTTCTTTCTTTAGTCAATTGTAAATATTTTTAACTGAAGTTATTTGATGATGATCCTATTAATTTCGGCTTTGCTTTTTTAATGCTTTGAGGAATCGGCGTTGAGTTATTTTTCATATTCGATATTTATAATTTAAACTCATGATGAGAAAATTAATTAATTGGAGTGCCAGGAAAGCATGATCAAGAAAATAAAGATAATGATCGGGTTGTTGGGTTTGCATTGTTTTACAAATATAAAAGCATTTGTCTTCTAAATATTATTCATCTCATTTCCTAATAAGTTAAAAAAATATCAAATGACAACCCAAACAAAATGGCTTACAAACAAATCAA
Source organism: Saprospiraceae bacterium UBA7687 (assembly GCA_002482845.1). Classification (GTDB taxonomy): domain Bacteria; phylum Bacteroidota; class Bacteroidia; order Chitinophagales; family Saprospiraceae; genus OLB9. The sequence continues at coordinate 222 of DLGT01000078.1, read as the reverse complement.
AGCTTTAACTTCAGTCAAACTAAAATAGGGTTTGTAAAAAATGGCATGCTATGATTCCCTCAATAATTTTATCTTTCATCTAAGATATTCACTTTTTAATCTTCCAAAAACACGTAATTAATAATAACTTATCCAAAATGGTCAACAAACAAATTGTCCTACTCGCCCTTGTAGTTTGTCTATTAGCTCAGCAAAATCCATCTGATTCCCCAAATGTTCAGC
>DLGT01000178.1 GCA_002482845.1 Saprospiraceae bacterium UBA7687 | reverse complement strand
ATGGCACAGATACAGGAAGCAGTGAAAATACTGCCAGCCATAGCCGCCAGAATGTAAGCTGATATACACATAGTATCTAACATAATGACAAGGAATATGGCTCATATAGTGTAACGGTACTTGTCTATATGGTAGATACTATGTAACTGCGACAAAGCCACTTAGAGTATAGTGCTCTGTCAAGATAAATTACTTAATAAAATGGGGCTCTTTTTTCAAATCTCTGCGTTAAAAATACTCGTCGTAGCTCCTGCTATGCCTGCGTTTTTTGCCTTGATCTTTGAAAAAATAGCTCCCATTATAATCTAACTACTTATCTTGACAGAGCACTGGGCAAAAATAGCGTTCATGGGCATAGTGTACAATTGGGCAAGGATTTGGAGTTAAGCGTACTCTATGAACATGAAGCGCTATGAGTTAGGGAAGTGGCTGGAACATTCTGGTCTATGGCTGAGACAGTATGCCATATAACCTGTGAAAGGGCGAACGCAGCGGACTGAAAGGAGCAAGCGCCCGACAAATAAAGAAGTGCTTTGCACACAGCTTATGAAGTTAGGCTTTGAGTATAGGGATGAAAAGAGTTGGGGGAAGATGTTATGGTATGGAGTAATAAGGATTAAGTTTTGTGTGGATAATTTTGAAAAAAATTTTACAACTCCATAAAAGGTATAGCTTGCAAACAAGTTTACAAGTCCAATAGGAATAATGCGGATATAAAAAAAGCCCCCATCACTGAGAGCCACTGAAAAACACTGAACTAAAATGGTAATCTACTAATGAAAAACCTGCATCCAAAACACTGAATACATACTAAATCATAAGGTAATCTACCAAACTCTAAACTCACTGAAGTAGAAGTCACTCTAGAAAATACTAGCCACCAGCCGAAGTACTGTCTCTTAAATATATCTCGTATCATGGTGCCGTGATCACAGGGTGGAGCTGACTAAAAGAAGGAATATGGCATAAATACTACCCGAACGGTGTGGAGATTTCTGACATATAGCGTAGCGGTACTTCTTGTGTCAGATACATTCCCTGTACCTTTGCTGCATGATACGTGATATATTTTTTGACTACATCCATTTTGAAAACGTGCATAAAGAAGCTAGGCTAAAAAGCATGTGTAACGTAGGAATGAAATGAAGCTCTTAGTTGTGCATGAAGTGAAGCAAGTGTAGCATTAGAAAAAACATTATTTATTTCTTCATTTCTTCTAGGGCTTCATCTTTCTAATGCTGCTTGCTGATCTGAATATTGGGGTGGTGAGTGCAATGAAATGACGGAGATACTTATGCTGCGGGAATCCGTAGGCTCTCTGAATGTATGAATGAATGAAGTGCAGCGTAATGAGAACATCGTGAAATGTAGCAAACGCAATGAATGAAGGAATGAAGTGTGCCGTAGGATGGAGAGTATTTATGATTCGATCTGTATTTAATAAAAATTATATTCATAATTACATAGCAGTGCTGAGAAATAAACAAATCATAATATGTTGTAATTTAAGTAATTATGAAGTAATGAATAAATTTAATAAAAATATATGAATAATTTTATTAGATTTTGCAGTTTATTTAAAGTTATCCATTACCTTTGCAGTATTAATTTTTAATATATGAAGCATTTATTATCAAAACAGCAAGCAGGGATAATTTTAGAACCTTATTTTTTAAAAATTCAAGAGGCTATTGAAAGTGGTTTTAATGACCATTTAGCCACTATTAATTTTCACCATAGTAATGGTGTTTATGTAACTTTCAATAAAACTGAAAAGGCTAACCATATACATGCTCTGATACGCGCAAGATTAAAAGAAGCATTTAAAGACTGTTCGGAAGTAAAAATAGGGTATATCAATAGAGTATTTGGTATACTTATAAATAATAGTCTTTTTATAAGATTTAAAAAGATCAATAAAGACCGGAGTACGTCCAATATATCGACCAAGCAAACAAATAATTATAAAAACCAAATTGAAATACCTGGAATTCCTGCGGCCACTACTTTATTGTATGCAGGCTATACACCTGATGCCACGTGGACATGTTTACAAAATATCTATATTCTGTGCAGGCTTGGAGATAACATAAGGTGGGAAATTGGTCTAAATGGGTATGTTGAACAAAATATTATTAATTTCAAACCAATTGGAGCAGTAGAGGAAGTGACAATTCAGAAAAGAGTAAAAATTAAAGATAATCAAATTAAAAAGACAGGAACAAAGTAAATAAAATATAAAGTCAATGAAATCAATAAATCCAGAAATGATTGTGTTGGCAAGAGAAATAAGGGGTATTTCTCAAAGTGAATTGGCTGATCTTATTCAATTGACACAAGGTATGTTGTCAAAAATTGAAAAAGGTTTAAACAAACCATCTGAAGAAATTTTTACAAATATTTGCAATATCCTAGAATTTCCTATGTCATTTTTTGAACAAACAAATAATATTTTTGAACCAAATTTATCCTATTATCGAAAAAGAATTGTAATCAAGAAAAGAGATTTACTAAAGGCTGAGGGCAGCATGAATCTCGTTAGGATGAATTTAGAAAATCTTATGACAAGTGTAGAGCTTCCAGAACTTAATCTACCATTATGGGATGTTGATGTCCATGGTGCACCTGAAGCTGCAGCAAAATGGGTGAGACAAAAATGGAGAATTCCAAAAGGAAGAATAGAGAATCTTACTAAGATTATTGAAGATAATGGGATAGTTGTTGTTCCATTTGATTTTGGTTCTGAAAAAATGGATGGTCTAAGTTTATTTTCTAAAGAACGACAGCCTATCATATATATAAATAACAAAATGCCAGGAGATAGGCAACGTTTAACTTTAGCACACGAATTGGGTCATTTAGTTATGCATATTGGCCAGCAAATAGCCCAAATCCGAAATGTAGAAAAAGAAGCCATGCAATTTGCTTCTGAATTACTTGTACCTGCTTCCGAATTTTTACAAGATCTTGAAACAATTAGTCTTGAGACTTTGGGTAATATGAAAAGATATTGGAAAATATCTATGGGTGCACTTTTGTACAAAGCAAAAGAATTGGCACAAGTGACCGATAATCAGTATAGATATTTGTGGCAACAAATGGCCTATTTAGGATATAAAACAAAGGAACCTGCAGAATTTAATGTGTCACCAGAAAAAGCGACTTTGTTTAAGGAAATGCTTGAGTTGCATACCAATGAATTGGGATACACAAAAGATGAACTTGCCAATATGTTACATATCAATGTAAAAGACCTGAATGCTTTGTATTATAGCGATAATGTAAAACTTAAAATTATTCGTAATTAATCTTTAACGTAAAATATTTGAAAATGAAAAATGTGAAACAATCATCAAAAACCATAGCTTCTGAAGCAAGTAAAGTATTAAAAGATAATAGTGCATCAAAGATAGCAAAACAATTTGCAGGATCCATTATGTCACAATCCAATACCAAAAAGGAAACTGGTGCTGCAATGGAAACAAAAGCATCTAATGCTATGAAAAGTGATAAATACAATGATTTAACTAAATCAATGGCAGCATCATTATTGTCTCAATCCAATAAAAAGAGATAAGATCTCTGTCTTAAGACATATGAACATCACTCAGATACAGGAAAATGTAGAGAAGGTAATCAAGGAATTGGACAAAGCGCGATTTGTCTTTGATTTGCTGCAAGCTTATGGGCTGCCCAAGACTACCATCAGCAGGCTCGAAAAAGGTGGTATGAACTTGTCTAAGGATGATGGAGAAATCATACTAAAGAAAAAGCTGTACTACAAATTTGTATCTGATGGTGATGTAGGAAGTGTATATGACACTGTGCTTGCAGACACGAAGGTTGGCAAGTATGATCCTAGATTTGTGGTAGTGACTGATGGTAATCATATAAGAGCACTCGATACCAAAACAAAAGATGTACTGGATATAACCATCAAAGAACTGATCAATCATTTTGATTTCTTTCTGCCGTGGGCAGGGATGGAAAAGTTTGAGGGGAAAGAAGAGACGATTGCTGACGTAAGGGCTGCAGATAAAATGGCTAAGTTTTATGATGAAATCAGCAAGGATAATCCTACCGGTACGGAGGCGGAAGTACATAGACTGAATGTGTTTTTGTCCAGGATGTTGTTTTGTTTTTTTGCGGAGGATACCGGTATTTTTGAACAAGGACAATTTACAGGTGCTATCAGTAGTCATACTCAGATAGATGGTAGTGATCTGCATAGCTATCTGGACACGCTGTGGGATGTCATGAATACTGATAAAGGCCAAAGACAAAACTTACCTGCCTATCTCGATGCTTTTCCATATGTCAATGGTGGTCTATTCCGTCATCAATATGCTGCCCCAATGTTTACACGACGAAGTAGGCAGATGGCGATAGATATGGGAGAGCTGGACTGGAAGGCAATCAATCCTGATATCTTCGGCTCTATGATACAAGCTGTAATTACGCCCGAACACAGAGGTGGTCTCGGCATGCACTATACGAGTGTACCCAATATCATGAAGGTGATCGAACCTTTATTTCTGAATGAACTGTATGAAGCATATGAAAGTGCGAAAGGAAATCTCAAAAAACTTAATGAGCTCAGGCTACGTATCAGCAAGATAAAGATCTTTGACCCTGCGTGTGGTAGTGGCAATTTTCTGATCATAGCGTACAAGGAATTGCGCAAACTGGAAATGCTGATCATCCATGACATACAAACATTGCGTGGTCATCAAGGCAGTGGTAGTCTCGATCTAGGGACGGAATATCTGTCTATGATCACACTGAGTCATTTTTATGGTATAGAGCTGGATGATTTTGCGCATGAGGTCGCGATATTGTCTCTATGGCTGGCAGAACATCAGATGAATCAAGCTTTTTTTGCGGCATTTGGAATGTCAAGACCTGCACTACCGCTGATGGAGACAGGGCATATCGTACATGGGAATGCGTGTCGAGTGGACTGGGAAGAAATTTGTCCAAAAGAGAAAGATGATGAGATTTATATATTGGGGAATCCGCCGTATTTGGGTGCCAGAAATCAGAATCAGGACCAGAAATCGGATATGGAAATTTCAATAGGATACACTGAAGGAATAAACAATCTTGATTATATTAGTTGTTGGTTTGTCAAAGCTAGTAACTATATTAAATCATCTAACAATCACTATGCATTTGTTACTACAAATTCGATTTGTCAAGGATCTCAAGTTCCTTTACTGTGGCCAATAATTTTTTCTTTAGGCAATGAAATTAAATTTGCATATAATGCTTTTAGATGGGTAAATAATGCTAAAGAAAACGCAGGTGTAATCGTAACAATAATTGGTATTGGTAATGTAGCTAAAAAACAAAAATTATTTTTCAAAGATAATTTAGTACTTCATGTTGACAATATTTCCCCATATTTAGTTCCAGGTAAAAATACAATCATAAAAAACAGAAATGTAGTTTTGTCAAAATTGCCACTTATGGTATTTGGAAGTATGCCAAATGATGAAGGAAATTTAATCCTTGAAACAGCTGAAAAAGATATTCTTATTGAAAGCTATCCAGATAGTAGCCAATACATAAAAAGATTTATAGGGTCAAGTGAATTTATACGCGGTAATGAAAGATGGTGTTTATGGCTAAATGATTTCAATTTCAAGGAAGCATCAAATATACCAATAATTAATGAAAGAATTGCAAAGGTTAAGCTAAGTAGAAGTTTAAGTAAAAGAAGTGCAACAAATAAACTAAGTTTATATCCATATAAATTTGCTGAAATACGCCATTTGGATTCATATTCAATTATAATACCTTCTGTTTCATCTGAAAGAAGAGATTACATTCCAATAGGATTTTTAGATCAGAACACTATTATAAGTAATCTTGCATTAGCTGTATATAATGCTGAGCCTTGGCTATTTGGATTATTGACATCAAAGATTCATATGAATTGGGTTTATTCGATAGGTGGTTACTTAGGTACAAGTATTAGGTACGCTATTTCTGTATGCTACAACACTTTCCCATTCCCCCCAATTTCTGAAAGTCAAAAACAAGAACTAGAAAAACATGTGTATCGCATTCTGGAGGAGCGAGAGAAACATAGCGAAAAGACACTCGCACAGCTCTATGATCCGGACAAGATGCCCGATGGTCTAAGAGAAGCACATCATCAGAATGATCTGGCCATAGAGCGTTGCTACCGTAGCCGACCTTTTGAGAGTGATGAGGAGCGACTGGAATATTTGTTTAAGATGTATGAGCATATGATTAAGTCTGAACCGCTGATTAAACGGATTAAATGATTAAGTGTGATTATTGTCTGAACCGCTGATTTAGCTGATTTGTGTGATTAAGTGTGATTTTGATTGTCTGAACCGCTGATTTAACTGATTTGTATGATTAAGTCTGATTTTGATTGTCTGAACCGCTGATTAAACACCGCTGATTAAGCTGATTGATATGATTTAGTGTCAGAACCACAGATTAAGCTGATTAAATGATTTAGTGTGATTATTGTTTATAAGAAGTTATTAAAGATAAAATAGAAGTACAAAATGGAGGAGAATAGACCATCATTTCAATCAAAAGAATCACAAAAATCAGTGGTTCAGACAGAGTATAAATATTCAGCTTTGACTGGAAAAATTATCGGTTGTGCTATGGAAGTGCATAAGATATTGGGAAATGGCTTTCAGGAGGTCATTTATCAAAGGGCATTGGCTAAAGAAATGGAAATACAAGGATTGTCTTTTAGTAGGGAGCATGATATGGAGATTTTTTATAAGGAGGAAAAAGTGGGTACTAGAAGGGTGGATTTTTTGGTGGAAGGTCACATATCGGTGGAATTGAAAGCTATCATTGTGATGGATGATGTTCACTTTACACAGGCTCTCAATTATCTGGAAGCATATAATCTTGAAATTGGATTGTTGATTAATTTTGGTGGCAAGAGTTTGCAGTTTAAGCGATTGATTAATTCGAAGTATAAGCAAGTGTAGTTTTAGACATTTTAGATGAAGATGTCTGAACCGCTGATTTAGCTGATTAAATGATTAGATGTGATTTTTGTCTGAACCGCTGATTAAGCTGATATATGTGATTGGATGTGATTTTTGATTGTCTTGAC